>DATFNR010000074.1:0-7792 GCA_035266285.1 Candidatus Sulfotelmatobacter sp. | reverse complement strand
CGGCACAAGCTGCGCATCCTTCAGGCTGGCGCTGGCCGCGGCACAGGCCGTGATGGGCATGAAGTTCCAGCCGCCGCGGGCCATGACTTTTTCGGTTAAGTCCGGACGAGCAACCAGGAACCCGCACCGTATCCCCGCCATTCCGTACACCTTGGAGAAAGTGCGCAGAACGATCACGTCTTTGCCCGCTTTCACCAGATCGAGAGCAGAAGGCGCCTCGCTGAAGTGGATATACGCTTCATCCACGATCACAATCGCGTCCTTGGGCTTGTTGGCGACCAGATATTCGATGTCGCCGTGCGGAGTCAGCGTGCCGGTCGGATTGTTGGGATTGCAGATGTAGAAAACGCCGGCATCCGGGGCCGCGGCCAGCATGGCCTTGACGTCGTGCGCGTAGGTTTTGGTCAGCGGAATATTCACCGCGCGTGCACCCACGATCGCGGCCATATGCGTGCCCGTCTCGAATCCCGGATCGGCCGTTACATAGCTCCTCTGCGGCGAAGTAAAAGCCAGAACCGCCAGGCTCAGCGGCGGAGTCGAACCGACCGTAGCGTGGATCCAGTCGGGATTCAGTCCTTCGTTCTGGGCAAAGACCGTGACAAGATCGTCGGTGAGGTTGTCGCAGTAGCGGCCGCCCTGCGGGATCATGCCAGCCATGGCGTCGCGCGCAGCCTGGCACGGGCCGAGAGGATTCTCATTGGAATCGATCACTACGGCATCGGCGGAATGCGGGCGTCGGCGCGCAGCCGCGGCCAGCATGGGCTCGGTCATGAAACGGAAAGCAGTCGCGGCGGACGCCGCAGCGGACAAATGCAGGAAGGAACGCCGGGAGAAGCGGGGCATGGGAACCTCCACAGCTCGACAGTGTATCAGGCCCGTGTGGCGCGGGCGCTCCCGCCCGCGGCTCTTGCTCTGATTTGCTCGCGACTGAGGGATCCTTGCGCCGCGTACATCAAGAGCCGCAAGCATAATAGGCACTACGAACCAAGATCAAAGATCAAAGGCAGCGGACAGGAGTGTCCGCTCCACATCCACCTATTGTCCCGTTCCCGTCACAATCTGGATTTGCACGCCCGGGTTCGCCGAATCGGTTACGGTAACCGCACTCGCTCGCGTCCCCACCGCGCTAGGTGTGAAAGTCACCGTAAACGTGCACTTGGCGTGCCCGGCAACAGTCCCGCAGGGCGTTGCCCCGCCCGGCGCGGCGGCAAAATCGCCGCTCCCGGTGATCGTCGGGGTCAGCGACGTGGCCAGGTTGTTCGTAAGGGTGACAGTCTGCGATGCGCTGGTGGTCGCCACCGTCTGCGCCGCAAATGTGAGCGAACCCGGCGAGAAAGAGAGCGGTGGAACCGCGGGCCCTTTCAAGTCAAGGACCTGCTGACCCACGGTGCCAGTGTCGTCGATCACAACTGCGCCGTTGATCGTGCCTCCAGCACCGAACGCCGGCGAGAACGTAACGCTTAGCGTGCAACTGGCGGCGGCATTGAGCTTCGACCCGGCCGCGCAGGGAGTAGCACCGCTTCCCGCCGCCGCGAAATCGCCCGAGGTGGCGATGGTATTGAGCGTGATCGCGCTTGCGCTGGCGTTCTTGACCGTTATCACCTTGGCGGCGCTGGTTGTCCCTACGGCCTGATTGGCGAAGGTGAAGCTGGCCGGAGTGAACGTCAGCGGCGCCGTGGTTCCTCCCGAGCCGGTTCCGGAAAGCGACACGACCTGCGGACTGAACGCCGTTCCGTCCGTGATGCTGACCGAGCCGTTGATGGCTCCCGCCGTTGTCGGTGAGAAGGTCACTGCGATGTTGCATTTCCCGCCCGGCGCCAGTGAGCCCGTGCAGGTGGTGCCCGGGGAGTTGGTCGCGAAGTCACCACTGGCCGCAAAGGAGTAACTCAGAGTCGACGCCTCATTGTTGGTGAGAGAAATATTCTGGGCAGCCGAAGTTCCGCCGACAGCCTCCGCGGCGAAGGTGAGCGTTGTCGGGCTGACCGTGAGCGGGAGATCACCTGTGCCGCTGAGCGCGACCGTTTGCGGAGAATCGGGTGCCGTGTCGCTGATAGCCAACGAGCCGTTGACGCCGCCTCCAACCGCGGGCGTCATCGTGATGCTGACAGTGCAGGTACCTTTGGAGGCCAGGCTAGAACCGCAGGTCTTGGCGGAGATTGCAAAATCTCCCGTGACTGCAATGGAATTGAGATTCACCGAGACGGAACCTGTATTGGTCAGGGTGACCGTTTTCGCCGCGCTTGTGGTCCCGACCAGCTGCGGACTAAAGGCAACGCTCTGCGTCGAGGGTTTTACGATGGGCGCGTTAGCTACAGTGAAAGAGAGAAACCCAAAAGCAGCGCAAGGCGCTCCGCTCGGGAAGTCCTCGACAAATGCCTGCAGAGCTCCAGGCTTCGCGATCACCGCTGCGGTCACGACGACGCTGAGCTGGGTCGGGCTGATGAATTTCGGCGTGAGGAACGTGCCTCCCACCGACACCAGAGACGTCGCGCTGAAACCGGTTCCGTTGAGTGTGAGTGTGAAGCCCGGACCACCGGCAACCGCGGCCGCCGGGCTCAGGCTGGTGAGCGTGAGCGGTGGAAGCGTCGTGTTGTAGTCGGCCCCCACCAGAACTTCGTCGGTGATGGTCAGCGGTTCCGACGAAGATGTCCCTGACAAATCGAATTGCCAGCCGGTAAACATCCAGCCGGTGTTCGGCGTCTCGGTGAAGGTCAGATCGTCTCCTGTCGGGTAGAACCCGTCCGACGTGGGAGACGCGGGGCTCACTCCGATGGAGGCGGCGCAGCCTTCGTTCACGGAAGTCGTCACGAAATACTCGGGCGTCAGATTCGCCGTGTAAGTCGTGCTCGTGGCCGGCAAGGTGATGTTATCGGTGGTCGTCAGTGTCCCGTCGCTCCAGCTCATGAAGCGATAGCGGGTGTTGATGCTCCACGGGAACGAAAGCTCATTGACCGCCAGCGAGTGCATGCTGCCCGCAGTCCAGGTCGAGTCGTAGAAAGAGGAAAAATTCCTGGGCGCGTAGGCGAAGCTGCCATCCGGGCTGAAAGAAAGATTGGAACTGAACGGGTCGGGGCTCAGATTCACCGAGTAGACGGCGTCGGGCGAGAACTCGACGGTGGTGTCGATCGTCAGACCGGTGTCGGGAACGTAGAAGGTCTTGGGATTTGCGCCTACCCCGCCGGGGAGAAAGAACGGCGCGTTGTTGAACTCGTAGAAGTTCTCCCCGGCGTTCGGCGTCGCGGTCAGGGTGACTTGCTGGCGCGCGGTGTAGAACGACAGCGCGGATCCGGAAAAACTCTGAGGCGCCGGCGATGGCGCTACCGTTCCGGTTCCGGCAGGAAAGATCGAAGCCGCGTAGGGAACCAGCTGAATGAAATTCGCCGTGTAGGTGGTCACTGCAGGAGAAGTCGCGGGCGTGGCGAGTTCGCCGTTTCCCGGAAGCACGGTGATGCTGTGACTGGCTGGAGTCGCGTCACTCCAGCGTCCGTAGGTGTAGTAGAACGTCGTGGACGTGGTGCTGTTCACGATGTCGCCGGTCTGGCTCTGCACGCCGGAGGGAATGTCGAGGGTATGCGTCGAGTTCAGCGTCCAGGTAAATACCTGTGGCGTCGTGATAGGGGTGCCGTCCACGACGACCTGAAGCCCTGGAGGGTTGCTGGTGACGGTCACTTTGGTCGGCGCACTGCCATAGAGCCGCTCAATGCCGTCGATGTCGGCTGCGGTATAGCCGACCTGATTGGAAAGGGGAATTCCGGCGGGGATCGCCTCCATCGCGGGACCGCCGTTCCGGGAGAACGAAAACGCCGGGTACTCCATGATCGAGGCGTCGTCGAACGACGTGCCAAATGTCTGCGCGCCGTCAACAATCGGATTGAAGTTCGCGATCGATCCCTTGATGAAATTGCTGTAGTTGGGGGTCACATACGTGTTCCGGTCAGGGCGCGATTGTTCGTGCAACAGGCCGACCGTGTGTCCCATCTCGTGGAGGATGGTCGCGACTGTGCAGTTTGCCTGTCCGCCGACTTGCTGCTCTCCTCCGGCGCGGCCCACCACCGCTTCACACTGCGTTCCGGGCTGGCCGGGATCGAAAAAGAAATTCACGAAATCGGTCTGCGTGGTGCGCGCAACGAACTGAATGTTCGAAAAGGTCTTGTTGAACTGGGTGATGGCCGCGTTCAGATTGGTAAGATTCGCCGATCCTGATTCGATTACGTAAGGAATCTGAAACTGGCTCCCGACTTTCGGCCACAGTAGTTGCGTATTGTTGGTGCCGAAAGAAGCACGCAGCGGAAGGCGTCTTCCCAGGTGCATGGTTTGCCCGGTTGCGGTCGCTAGAAATGTGCTGGCAAGCAGGAAGGCACAGATGTGGCGCAGGGATCGACGAAGCAACGCAGGCCTCCGAAGGAATTGTTAGGCGGGATCCGGACAGTTGAGTGTCGCCAGCAGATGCGGCCTTGTCAAGAGTGCAGAATTTTGCAGAGTCCGCCCAGTAGGATGCACGCTCTCCGCAAACCAATCCCCGCAAACCAGGCTTGATCGGCGGGCTGAGTAGACCCAGGCTTCCCGGCGTACAAACGGACTAATTCTGGCTTTTTCCGGCGTAGTAGCCGGCTCGGGTCTGGATCTTGTAGCCCGGCTGCTTGCACTTGATTTCCAGCTTGCGGTAGCTGCCGTCGAGCTGGGTATTGGTGGGCGTATACCCGATGTTGTACTGGCTGCGCAGTTCCTTCGCGATCTCATCGAAGGCTTCGCGCAGCTTGTCGAACTTGTTCCCCACGTTGATGACGCGCCCCCCGGTCGCTTCGGTGAGCTTCTTCATGTCGCTCTCACCGTAATAGGACATGCCGGAGCTGAAGTATCCACCGCGATCGGCGCAAAGCAGCACGTAGATGATGGCGTCCGACTTCTGCGCCGCCTCGATGGCGTCCTGAATCTTAAGCCTGCTGCCTTCATCCTCGCCGTCGGTAAGCAGGATCATGGCCTTGCGTCCGACTTCCTTGGCCAGCATGTCATGGGAAGAGAGATAGACGGCATCGAAGAGCACGGTGCCGGCCTGCTGCGCCGTCGGCACCGGGCCGCCCCCGGCGCCGGGCAGCGTCGGCATGGTATAACCGGCGTTGATTTTCACCGAATTGAGTGCCTTTTGCAGGCGTTGCGTATCGCGCGTGTAGTCCTGCACCAGGGTGGCGTCGACGTTGAAATCCATCACGTAGGCCAGGTCCTTGTCGGTCAGGATCTGCTTCAGGAACGCGCCGCCGACTTCCTTCTCCATGTCGAGGACGCGGAGCTGGCTGCCGCTGGAATCGATCAGGATGCCGAGAGTGAGCGGCAGGTTGGACTCCGCCGTGAAGTACTTGACGGTTTGCGGTTTGGCGTCTTCGTTGACCTCAAAGTCCTCCTTGGTGAGATTCGGAATGAGGGCGCCGTGCTTGTCTTTCACGTTGAAGAAAAGCTGCACCACGTTGACGTTGACCTTCAGCGTCTCGGTAGGCTGCTGCGAATCGGAGGGTTTCTGATCC
Organism: Candidatus Sulfotelmatobacter sp.; assembly: GCA_035266285.1. Classification (GTDB taxonomy): domain Bacteria; phylum Acidobacteriota; class Terriglobia; order Terriglobales; family Acidobacteriaceae; genus Sulfotelmatobacter. Next base: position 2,273 of record DATFNR010000074.1, on the reverse strand, counting down.
GGTGCAGTCTGTTGGGCCCGGACAACCGGGGTGAACCACAGGGTAGCTAAGATCAATGCAGGCAGAATTCGACACTGAAAAGGAAGAAGTTTTCGCATCCGAAGATTCTCTCGCGATTCTTTGTTAGTCTAATCCTGTAGCTTAGATGCACCAAATAGGCCGGTTCAGGCATCCCACAATGATGAAACCCGCCATTTTTTCCTGGGGCAACCGAGGCATGCCTTCAGTGCTCAGCAACCAGCAACCGCGGAGCAGTGCCTGGAGAACCGTTTCGGCGCTGGCCCTGCTCCCGGGATTGGCGCTTGTACTGAGCGCCTCCGCGCCCGCCCTGAAGGCAGAGGCGCAATCCAACAGCAGTGCGGCGCCGGCCCAGCAACAGCCCGCCGCGTCGCAGACCCCACAGGACATCCCCGACGCGCCCTCGACGGTGCAACCACCCCCGCCCAAGCCTGTGCTGCCAGAGCCCGGGCCAGACTCCACAAGCAGCTCGCGGCCCACTGAGGCTTCGCCCAGAGACTCTGCCCAGCAGGGAGGAGAAGCGCAATCGCCTGCGCCAGCGCCGACGACCCAGTCTGCACCCCTCAGGCCCCCGCGGAACCAGATTAATCCTGCGGAAGGTCTTTACACGATCTCTGTCAAGGTCAACTTCGTGCAGATTCCGGTGATGGTGAAGGACGCTGACGGGCGACGCGTCGACGGGCTGCTTCCGAATGATTTCACTGTCCTTGAAAACGGCAAGAAGCAGACGCTGACCTACTTCACCAGCGATCCTTTCCAGCTTTCCGCAGCCATCATTCTCGATGTCGGCATGCCGGACGTAGGCTTGCAAAAAATCAATGAGACCTACACGGCTCTGGCGGGAGCGTTCAGTCCGTACGATGAGGTGGCCCTCTACACCTACAGCAGCACCGTGAGCCAAATCACGGACTTCGGCCCCCCCAATCAGCACCTGGTCGCTGAACTGAATCAGATCAAGCTGGTCCGCGGCGGCAGTTCCGGCCCGCCGGTGCTGGGCGGGCCACTGGCTTCGGGGCCGACCGTCAACGGAGCCCCGGTTGGTGGACCGACCATCGCGCCCGTCAACACTCCCGATCGGCAGTCTCACGTTCTGAACGATGCCATCCTGCGCGCCGCCATCGATCTGGGCAAGCGCCCGCGCACTCGCAGGAAGGTGATCTTCGTCATCAGCGATGGCCAGGAGCTAGGCAGCCAATCCAATTACCGGGAAGTGCTGAAGCTGCTGCAAAGCCGTGATATTCAGGTGAAGGCAGTGGTGGTGGATAGCGGCGCTCTTCCCGTCTTCAAGCAGGTGGGAAAAATCCATCTTCCCTCGCACGGCTCCCAAATACCGTTTCTGCGCGGCCAGGGCTATTTCGACATCCTTCCCAAGTATTCCGCCGCGACCGGCGGAGGACGCGTCTTCACAGAGCTGTCCCGCAACTCGATCGAGGAAGCCTATACCGAAGTCACCAACGACTCCCGAAATCAATACACCCTGGGATATAACGCCCAGCCCACCAGCGGGACCACGGACTATCGCAGCGTGGAGGTGCTGGTTCACCACAAGGGACTGAAGGTTTCTGCCCGGGACGGGTATTATTTCATTCCGACCACCGGCGCCCGCTGACCGGCGGCAGCCGCCAATCCGCGAGAATAGCTGCTGCCGCCCCGGGGGTCACCTGAGTAACCTGCCTTGGGTACCCCTCGTATGATATAAAAGCCCCGAGCCTCCATAAGGACATTGGTGTGCGCGGAAAGCCCCCTGAGGGTGTGTCCGCATTTTGAGGAAAGCCTTTGAGTTTCATCAACTTCGCAGCCCGCGAGATCAATTGCAAGATCGTGTACTATGGCGCCGGCCTGGGCGGCAAGACCACGAACCTTCAGATGATCTACCAGAAAACGGCGGACCAGCAGAAGGGCAAGATGATCTCGCTGGCCACCGAGACGGAACGGACGTTGTTCTTCGATTTCCTGCCGCTCGACCTGGGCTCGGTGCGCGGCTTCAAGACCCGCATCCACCTCTACACCGTCCCCGGACAGGTCTTTTACGACGCCAGCCGCAAGCTGATTCTGCGCGGCGTGGATGGCATCGTGTTCGTCGCCGACTCTCAGGAACAACGCATGGACGCCAACGTCGAGGCGCTCGATAACCTGATGGACAACCTGAAAGAACACGGCTACGACTTCAACAAAATTCCTTACGTGCTCCAGCTCAACAAGCGCGACCTGCCCAATATTCTTCCCGTCGACATGCTCTCGACGGAATTGCGCAA
>DATFNR010000073.1:0-7472 GCA_035266285.1 Candidatus Sulfotelmatobacter sp. | reverse complement strand
ACTTCCGAGCGGTATCCGGTGACGCCGGGCGTGCCGTCCTTGTAAGGATTCACCTGCGCAGTGGCTCGAACCGCGCCTGCGGCCAGTATCACCAAACAGAGTGCTGACAAAATGCGTTGCATGGGATCTCCTTGTAGGTCCCGGTAGTGTAGCAAGGGGGCGAGGTCCTTCGAGGGGACTTTTCCGAGAGTGGGACGAAGTAGGGGTGAAACGCTAACGATCATTCGGCAGTTTGGGACGAGCCGTCGGGGCGTTCTATCCCTCACAGGAACAGTTGGCGGAAGCGAGTTGTGCGCCAAAGTGCGAGAGGGTGCCTCACCCTTCGCGGTTTTTCGAAGAGTGGACATCCGTGGAGATGGCGGCGGGAGATCTTCTGAGTCATGAGGTGACGGGCAGGTCCGAAGGTCAAAGGCTCAAGGTGCCAGCGGCATCGTGCCCACCCTGCGAACATCGCGCAGGGGGCAGCCTCAGCTTGGCTGGGCCAGCGCCAGAGAGCGAGAGGGTGCCCCACCCTTCGCGGTTTTCGAAGGGTGGGCATTCGTGGAGATGGCGGCGGGAGATCTTCTGAGTCATCGCGCCCGAAATCTCCGATCGCTCGCGTTGATCGAACCAGCCCGCACCGAATCGCACGAACCGCTCGAACCGCGCCCGGAACCGAACCCAGCCGCTCTGCGGCGGCATTCACTAGCCCAGGACGTAAGTCCTGGGTAAGGTCGGTAAAAGAGGAAACAAGTCCCGCAGGGACGACACGAATATGCCGACCGACTCCGCGCTTGGGTGGGACGATGCGGAGCTGCGCAAGGAAACAAAGATGCCGATAGGATTGCCGGCGATGCGGTATTTTAGGGGGATCGGATTCAGCGGGAGGAAAGACGATGTCAAGAAAAGACGCCGTCGTACTGGCGAGTCGCACGCTGGCAACACTTTTGGTTGTTTGGGCGCTTAGCGACATCTCATACGTTCCACAGAGCGTGCATACGCTTCTTCACTACCTCGGCTCGCCTTCGCCGTCCACCGAAGACACGCGCCACTATTACCTGCTTGTTCTTGGTTTTCATGGCATCAGGATTGTCGCGTACTCGCTTGTGGCCAGGTGGCTGTTTAGAGTCGGCCCAGAGGTTGAGGAGTTCCTCCTGCCTCCTCGCCTTCGAGAATCTCCAGACGCGAACTGATCCGCGACATGCTCAGCGCACCATCCGGTAGAATCTCCCCATGCCCGCCGCCATCCAGTGCCGCGATCTGCGCAAGACCTACGACGGCAAGGTCGAAGCCGTGCGCGGGCTGAGCCTCGAAATCCAGGTGGGCGAGTGTTTCGGCCTGCTCGGCCCGAACGGGGCAGGGAAGACCACGACCATTGAAATTCTCGAAGGCCTGCTGGCGCCAACTTCGGGGCAGGTCTCCATCCTCGGCCACAGCTGGCAGCAGAACGAGCGCGAAATGCGCGAGTGGCTGGGCATCTCGCTGCAGGAGACGCGCCTGTCGGAAAAGCTCAGCGTGCGTGAGACCATCGAGCTGTTCGCCAGCTTCTATCGCGAGCCGCGCTCCTCCGACGAAGTTCTGGAGCAGCTTCAGCTCACCGAAAAGGCTGACTCCTGGGTCGGCAAGCTTTCTGGCGGCCAGCGCCAGCGCCTCGCAGTCGCCACGGCGCTGGTGTGCAATCCGAAGATTCTGTTTCTCGACGAGCCTACGACCGGCCTCGATCCGCAGAGCCGCCGGCAGCTCTGGGACATCATCCGCGGATTTCAGCGCGACGGCGGCACCGTGCTGCTCACCACCCACTACATGGACGAAGCCGAGCGCCTCTGCGACCGGCTCGCGATTGTCGATCACGGCCAGATCATCGCCGAAGGCTCACCCGCCGATCTGATCGACCGCCTGGGCGGGCACCACGTGGTGGAATTTGCCGTGAGCGGCAACTCCGACGGCGCGAGCCCGGCGGCGAAGAATGACGCATGGCGCGGCCTGCCCAGCGTCGAATCGGTCCGCGAGGACGACGACCTCATCGCCCTCAACGTGAAAGAACCGCATCTGACCATTCCCGCGCTGCTCGACGCTGTCGACCGGCAGGGGAAGCAACTGGAACATCTCACCACGAGGCAAGCCAGCCTGGAAGATGTGTTTGTCCGCTTGACCGGCCGCCATTTGCGGGAGGAGTGAAAGAATCGTCGAACGAATTTCTTTGCGACCTTTGCGGATTTTCTTAGCGACCTTTGCGGTAAAAGATCCTGGCGGGAAGCAAGCAGGAATTCTGCGAGATCGGAAACAGAAAGAAAGTCACTCAACATGCAGCACCCTGTCAGTGAACGGAGAAAGCAGGTCAAGATGCACTATGCCAAGTTAGCAGCCATTTCTCTGCTGGCACTCGCCGTATCTTCCCCCAGCGCCCGGGCACAAGCGCCGGCGCCGGCGACCCAGGAGATGAATCTCTATCCCGCGAACGTGGACGCGCGCGCAGAAATCCGGGAGGCCGAGGAGCGCGCCGCCAAAGAGCACAAGCGCGTCCTGCTCGTTTTCGGAGCGAACTGGTGCGGCGACTGCCACGTTCTCGACCGCGCTTTTCATCGCCCGGACTTCGCCTCGGCGATCGCCGGCTATGAAGTTGTGCATGTCGATATCGGCGACGACGGCAAGAAGAACAACGATCTGGCCCGGCAGTTTGAAGTGCCGTTGCATAAGGGCATCCCTGCGCTGGCGGTTCTGGAAAGCGACGGGAAACTCGTAGTCAGCCAGAAGAATGGCGAGTTCGAAAACGCGCGCGCCATGAATCCGCAGGCGTTTCTGGATTTTCTGAACAAGTGGAAGGTCGAGGCGCGGTGAATCTGAGATGTTTCACGAAAGTTTTTCTTTGCGACCTTCGCGGCCGTTTCTTCGCGTACTTTGCGGTCAAAGATCTTTTCACCGCGAAGATCGCGAAGAAGTGCCGCAAAGATCGCAAAGCCAACTTACAACGCTGATATCGCCTGACTGGAATCGTCATGAGTATCGCCCAGGAAGCTCCGGTTACCCCATCTGACACGCATCCACCCGTGACCCAACGCAACGGCCGCTGGTCGGGCTATCGCCATTTGCTCATGGTGCGCATGCTCGAACTCAAGCGCGAGCCGGAAGTGGTTTTCTGGGTGTTTGCGTTCCCGCTGCTGCTGGCCCTCGGCCTGGGCATTGCCTTCCGCAACAAGCCCGCCGATCTAGTCTCGGTCGCAATCGTCGCCGGAAGCGGCTCGCAAGACGCCGAGGCCATGCTCGCCCGCTCGCCCCAGCATGAACTATTCAAGCCGCAGATACTGAGTCGCGAGGAAGCCCAAACCGGATTCCGCCTGGGCAAGTTTGATCTGGTTATCGAGCCTGACGGCAAAGGCGGATTCACCTACCGCTACGATCCCGCTCGCCCCGAGACCGTACTGGCCAAAGCCGAAGTCAACGATGCTCTCCAGGCCGCGGCCGGCCGCAAAGATGCGGTCGCCTCCACTGCCGTCGCATCCTCCGAGCCCGGCTCGCGTTACATCGACTTCCTCATCCCCGGCCTGCTGGGCATGAACCTGATGAACTCCGGCATGTGGGGCATCGGCTTCGCCCTGGTCGACATGCGCCAGCGCAAGCTGCTCAAGCGCTACGTGGCCACGCCCATGCGCCGCGGAGATTTTTTGCTCGCCCTCATGTCGAGCCGTCTGGTCCTGATGGTGATTGAGATCGGCCTACTGCTGGTCTTCGGCGTCCTGTTCTTTCACATGCGCGTGCTGGGATCGGTGTTCGCCATTGCCGCGATCGGCGCCATCGGCGCGCTCACCTTCGGCGGCGTCGGCCTGCTGACCGCCAGCCGCGCCCAGAAGATCGAGAGCATCAGCGGGCTCATCAACCTGGTGATGATGCCCATGTGGATCTTCTCCGGCGTCTTCTTTTCCTACGAGCGCTTCCCGGCAGTGATCCAGCCGCTGATCAAGGCCCTGCCTCTGACCGCGCTCAACGACGCCCTGCGCGCCAGCATTCTGGAAGGCACTCCGCTGGCGCACCAATGGCCGCGCCTGCTGATCATGGGCCTGTGGGGTGGAATTTCGTTTGTGCTGGCGCTGAAGTGGTTCCGCTGGACGTAGTCTGCTGAAAGACTCGCTTCGGTGTTCGATTTTGGGTGGCGCAGCGCTTCAGCGCTGCGATCACTGGATTGTTCTCCAGTGCCGGCTTTAGCCGCCGCCGGACTGGTAGGCAGAGATTACTTTTTCAGCAGCCCGCCAAGCTCTGCCGGGTCCGCTCTGGCCCCGCCCGTAAGACTTGGGAGAAGTTACGACCGAGGCCATGCACGGTGCTTGCGAATTACTGCACTATTTACGGATTGACTGGCTAGGCAGCCTGCTTCCGCACTTTTGCCCAGCGTCGTCTTTGCGCATCGGCGATCCGCTGGCGGGCTTCCTTGCTCAGAACACGTTTTGCCCTGAGCTTCTTCCCGCCGGCCTGGCCGAGCGCATGTAATGCCTTCCCTACTTGCTCCATTTCTCTTTCGAGACGGGAGTATTCATTTCGCAGGGAAGTGACTACCTTGTTCAGGTTGGCCATTGATACCCCCTCATAAGTGAAAGACTAACATGCAACCGGCAAAAGGAAGAAGCAAGATTAGAAACTCAGACGGTCATTGCGGGACTGCGCTCAACAGCAGCAGGCCCTGAACCTTGGTCCAGTCGTCTCGGTCGCGATCGAAAGTAACTGTTCGCCGCGAATCCGAATACCGCGTATCAAGCAGAAGGAGTTTGTGGATCATGTTCACCGAACTACCGTCGGAATAGGCGTCTTCGTCGAACACCGCTCCGTAGAGAACATAGAGATGGGAGCCCCACACCAGAAGCATGGCGTGCTTGGCCCTCAGATGACTGATGATCCAATAGGAAGCGTCAACAGTAGTCCCGGTCGGAAGAAAGTCCGCTGTAATCTGAATGGGGCGGCCGTCGCTTAGAAGCTGCCTGCCTTGCACCTTGGAGGCAATCTCCTGCAGAGACAGGGGGTTGGCGGCCAACGCTCGATCCTCAAGGGCTGAATCCCTTCCGCAGCAGACGTCTGGGTCATTGAAGACGATATCCAGCGAGGTTAGAAGCACATCGGACAGATCTTGCGAACGAGCCGTGAGGCGATGCAACTCGGGAACTCGTACTTCCTGGTTGGGGCGGAAGACATACCAGCCGCCGGGATTCTGGCCAAACGCTGTCCCTGACGCCAGGGTCAGAAGAACGGTCAGAAAAATGGTCAGCAGAACGGCCCGGCACGGACGGAGTCTCGTCATAACCGCCTCCGCTTCCACTTCCATCGTAGGTTGGCGGGGGCAGTTTTGCTCCTGGCTTTGCGAAACTTTACACGCCCGTTCGAATAGACGCCAGGAAGCGGGGCGCCTGCCGGGCCTTGCTCGCCTGCTCGAAGGAGTAGGCCAGCCGGATCAGTGTGGGCTCGCTCCAGGCCCGCCCGAAGAAAGACATCCCTACGGGCAACCCGGAAAGGTAACCGGCGGTCACGTTGATATTAGGATAACCCGCGACGGCTGCGGCGTTGGAGCTGCCGCCCGCCACGTGATCGCCATTAATTAAGTCTGTGAGCCACGCCGGACCCCCGGTGGGAGCCACAATGGCGTCAAGGTGGTGCTTATCCATGACCGCATCGATCCCCTCGGTACGCGCCAGCTGATGGTTCTTGGCCAAAGCGTCGAGATATTCCTTGTCGCTAAGCGGGCCTTTCGACTCCGACTTGGTAAATAAGTCCTGCCCGAAGTAGGGCATCTCTTTTGCCCGATTGCGCTCGTTGAAGTCAATGATTTCCTTCAAAGTGTGAACCGGCGCGCCTGGGCCAAGTTTCGCCAGGTACGCATTCAGATCGGCCTTGAGCTCGTACATGAAGACCATCAGCTCGCTCTCGTCGAACTTGCCCAGCGTTTCAATGTCGGCCGGATCGACCAGCGTGGCTCCCTGCTGCTTCAGCACATCGAGCGCCTGCGCCATCAGAGCATCGACCGCATCGCTGAAGCCGAAATACTTCCGTGCCACTCCGATGCGCGCGCCCTTGAGCCCGTTGGAGTCGCAATACTGCGCGTAGTCGGTTTGAGTTTTGCCTGCGCTCGTTTTTGTCGCTTCGTCCTCGGGATCAACGCCGGCAACGGCGCCGAGCAGAATCGCCGCGTCGCGCACGGTGCGGCACATCGGCCCGGCGGTGTCCTGGCTATGCGAGATGGGGATGATTCCGGCCCGGCTGACCAGCCCCACCGTCGGCTTGATCCCCGACAGCCCGTTCGACGACGACGGGCACACGATCGAACCGTCGGTCTCCGTGCCGATTCCGACTGCGGCGAAATTCGCGGAAATGCCCGCGCCGGTTCCAGAACTCGAGCCACAAGGATTGCGATCCAAGGCATAAGGATTCTTCGTGAGCCCGCCCCGCCCGCTCCATCCGCTGGTCGAATGGCTGGAGCGAATGTTAGCCCACTCGCTGAGGTTGGTCTTGCCAAGAATAACAGCGCCCGCCGCGCGCAACCTTGCCGCGACGAAGGAATCCTTCGGTGGCTTCGATCCGACCAACGCCAGCGATCCTGCCGTCGTCTGCATCTTGTCGGCGGTGGCAATGTTGTCTTTGATCAGCACGGGGATGCCGTGCATGGGCCCACGTGGCCCCTTCGCCTTGCGCTCTTGATCGAGCGTGTCGGCGATGGAGAGCGCGTCGGGATTCACTTCGATGACGCTGTTGACGGATGGCCCGCTTTTGTCGATCTCGTCGATCCGCGCCAGATATTTCTCGGCCAGCGATCGCGCCGTGAACCGGCCCGACTTCATCCCATCCTGCAATTCGGCGATGGTGATCTCGTCGAGCTCGAAGGGCTTGACCTCAGGCGCAGGCACCGCGCTGGACGCAGCCATAACCCGGCCCGCAGACAATGCGGGATAAAGCGCGGCGGTAGCGCCGGCGGTCAATGTACTCTGCAAAAACGAACGGCGTGAAGGCGAAGGGCCTGAAGGCAAAGAGTTGGATTGGCGCATACTCTCCCGGGTAGTCAGAGCAGGTCTGGAGAATCTCTGGAGAATCCCCACAGGCCGACCATTAAAACACGAACCGCCGCGGAAGTTCATCCTTACGCTGAGAGCTTGTCAGTGCAAAAGGTCATGTAGGGACAGCCGCCCTCGGCTGTCCGCGAGCGCAGCTCGATGGGCTCTCAAGCCGCAGTGGGGCAGGTTGCAAGCGGATTTCGCCTGGGCGTCATCCTGAGCGCAGCCGTTTTTCAGGCGGAGCGAAAGATCTCGCGCGCATCAAACTTTAAACTGAGCAGGCACTCGCGGTTGTGACCGCTAGACGGCGGTGGTAATCTACATCCGTCGGGCGGGAGTAGTTGAGCCGTTTAGCAGGCGTGGGCGAAGCGGGAGCCTGCTGGCGAAATCCTGAGCGGCCGTTTGCGAAGGATCTCAAATCGTGTCGTAGCCCTGAGCGGGAGTAGTTCAGCGGTAGAACGCCAGCTT
>DATFNR010000072.1:0-7250 GCA_035266285.1 Candidatus Sulfotelmatobacter sp. | reverse complement strand
ATCGAGAGTCGAGAGCAGCAGACCGCCTCCGCGCCGCCGCAGGAAACGCTCTTCAATCTCGGTGAAGTAGTTGAAGTAGTTTTCCACGGCAGGTCAGCGGGCAGGCCGCGAGGCAGGAACGGCTGAGGCACCGCCGTTCTTGGGCCGCGCTGGTTCGTCTTTCGGCTGCGTCTTCGCCGACACTTTGACTGCCGGCTTGGATTCGGCTTTCGGCGCGGCTTTCGCGGCGGCGTTCCGCTCCCAGATGATGCGCAGCCCGTCCAGGGTGAGGAAATCATCGACGTGCTTCATGTATTTCGACCCCGTCCCGATCATCGGGCCCAGGCCGCCGGTGGCGACGACGCGCGTGTCTCGACCGAGTTCTGTCAGGAGAAGCTCGATGATGCCGTCGACCAGGCCAAGATATCCGTAGTAGAGGCCGGACTGCAGGCTGCCGACGGTGTTCGAGCCGATGACACGGGCGGGCTTGCGGATCTCGACACGCGGCAGGCGAGCCGTACGCTCGAACAGCGCATCGGCGGAGATGCCGATTCCGGGACAGATTACGCCACCCATGTATTCGCCCTTGGCCGAGACGCAGTCAAAGGTGGTCGCCGTGCCGAAATCGACAATCACGCACGGGCCACCGTATTTGTCGAAGGCGGCGACGGCGTTGACGATGCGATCGGCGCCGACCTCCGCCGGGTTGTCGTAGTGCACCGGCATGCCGGTTTTCACACCCGGCTCAATGAACAGCGGGCGCAGGTTGAAATAGCGCTCGCAAACCTGCCGCAGCACGGGATCGAGCGGTGGAACCACCGAAGAAATCACGATGCCGTGAATGCCTTTGACTTCGAGGCCCGCCATCGAGAACAGGTTACGGAATAGGACGCCGTACTCGTCAACGGTGCTGGTGCGGGAGGTGGCCACGCGCCAGTTCGCCAAAAGGCGCTCGTAGCGCGGAGGCTCGTCCAGATCCTTTCCCGCGTGCACCTTGGCTACACGCGCGAAGACCCCCAGCACCGTGTTCGTGTTGCCGACATCGAGGACGAGGAGCATAGAGCTATGAGTCTTGAGCTATGGGCTTCGAGTAACGAGCGATCAGGATGTAAGTCATGGCTTCGTGCACACTTCTCGAACCGTTCCGCTGAGCACAGTTTGCGTTCCGCGCGCGGTCCGCAGACGCAGAAAACCGCGCTCATCCAGACCGTCCGTCGTTCCTTCCAGCGGCGAACTCGTGTCTTCGATGCGGACGGCCTTGTTCCTGACCCAGGAGGAATTCTCGGCGAAACGGCGCAGAATCGACTGCCGCGCACCCTGATCCTCCACCAGCAGGCGATACTCGCGGTCGAGAGATTTTAACAAAGCCGCGGCCAGTTCCACGCGCGACCAGTCGCTGCCCGTTTCCAGCCGAAGAGACGTGGCCACGAAGTCCGCAGGAAAGCTCGTCTGATTGACGTTGATGCCGACGCCGACAACCATGTAGTGAACCCGGGTGGCTTCGGCATTCATCTCGGTGAGGATTCCGCAGACTTTCTTGCCGTCAATCAGAACGTCGTTGGGCCACTTCAGATCGGCAGTCACGCGTGAATCTACGTGCAGGATGGCTGCTTGTACAGCCAGCCCCGCAGCCAGAGTGGTCACCAGAACCTCGGATGGCGGCAAGTCAGGCCGCAGCACCGCAGAGCAATAAATGCCGGCCGAGCGCTGCGAATCCCACTGGTTGGAACCGCGGCCGCGGCCCGCGGTTTGTTCTTCGGCGAGAAAAACCGTGCCCTCGGGAGCGCCTTCCGCCGCCGCTTTCATGGCGGCGGTGTTGGTCGATCCGATCTTGTAGAAGTGATGGATGTGGGCGTCAAAGCGCGTGCCGCGCAGGAGCGGTTGCAGAATCTCAGGCAGCAGCAGATCGGGAACCGCACGCAGCTGATATCCGGTGGCAGGATGGCCCGCGACGTCCACACCCAGGCTGCGCAACTGCTGGATGAGCCGCCACACTTCGGAGCGGCTGGAAGAGATCTCCTGCGCGATTTTGGTGCCGCTGACCACGACGGTCGCGTGCTCCATCAGCAGTCGCACGATGCGGCCGAGTCGGACGTCGGTGGGCTGGTGGGTCTGGGGCGCGGCCGCTTGCCGCGCAGGCTTACGCACGCGAGTTGTGCCCGTCTTGGCGATGCGGAGATTATGCGCGAACCGCCGGGAAAGGACAAACACTCATGGCACGAGTTGCAAGCATGCTGCGAACCGGCCACAGGTTTTGGAAGCTATCACGGGCGGCATCGGGCAGGGTCGCTGCCTGTTAAGATCAGTTGGCCCCGAAACACTGTGCTTCAGAATTCCTTAACGCCATGAAGAGAAGCTTCTGGAGATCGGCGATCGAAGCATCGTTCATCATTTTCCTCTTTTACTCCAACCTTTTGATGGGAGAATTTGAACGCTCAGGGATGGGACAGAAGAAGGGACTGGTATGGGCAATCGGGGATGTTTTTACCTGGGCCAATCTTGAGATTGCCGTGCCAGCCGCGCTGGCTGGTTACATTCTGCTTGAATTTCTTCGCAGGCGATTCTAGGCAAACGCGCCCCGGACTCTTCGGCGCAAGAGAAACAACAACAGCGCCCCGGCAATCACCACACCAACGACCCCGCGAAGCCAGTCCCCACGAATGCAGTTCACGGCGTCGCCGAGGACCTGCGTCGCGATAATTGCTGTTGCGATCCTCCATCCCCACCGCCGTCGCCGGAACCAGCCAATGCCGCCGGTGATGAGGGCCGCGGCCAGCAGGAGAAACACAATTCCGAAAATAAGTCGCAAAGGAGCGAGTTGCTTGTAGGCGTTCGGATTCAGAGCCCAGACACGATCGAGGGGCGTCCCTGGCCAGAGCAAAGTCGTGGCTGCGAAGGTTGTAGTTGCTGCAGCTGCGTAGAGGAAGACGCCGATCGCAGTGAAGCCCGGCGGGGTGGCGCCGCTGGCCGGAGGTTGAACGTCGTCGCCCATCTGCTCTAGGCGGGCACGACGCGCAGGCTCAGGTCGGCGGCTTGCGGTGAATGGGTAAGCAGACCGACGGAAATGAAATCGACGCCCGTCTCGGCGTAGGCGCGGACGTTCTCCAGTCGAATACCGCCCGAGCACTCGATCGGAACCCGGCGGCCATCGCGCAGGGCATCCGGGAGCGAGCAGCGCTCGACGGCACGGCGAACATCATCGACCGGCATGTTGTCGAGCAGGATGGCCTCGCCTCCGTGAGCCAGGGCCTCGTCGAGTTCCTGCAGCGTGCGCACCTCGACCTCGATGATCTGGGAGCCGCGGCGATTGTGGATGGCGCGCTCCAGCGCGGGCACGACGCCGCCGGCCAGCGCGATGTGGTTGTTCTTGATAAGCACGCCGTCAGAAAGGTCGAGCCGGTGATTCTGACCGCCGCCGCAACGCACCGCATTCTTGTCAATGATTCGCAATCCGGGCGCAGTCTTGCGCGTGTCGAGAATGCGGGCCCGGGTTCCGGAGACGGCTTCGACAAACTTGCGGGTCAGCGTAGCGATGCCGCTCATGCGCTGCAGAAAATTCAGGATGACACGCTCACAGGAAAGAATCACGCGGGCGTTGTGGCGAATGACGGCGACCGATTGGCCCGCGCGCAGGCGCACGCCATCAAAGATTTCCGGATGCGTCGTGACTTCGTAGTGGGACGTGACCGCTCCGTCGAGCGCAGCGTAAACGTCGAGAATCCGCGCCACACAGCCGATGCCGGCGAGAATGCAATCCTGCTTGGCGATGATGGTCGCCGAGGCCCGCTGGTTGGCGTCGACGCAGGCGTAGCTGGTCGCATCGCGCGTGGCCCGGTCTTCGAGCAGCGCGTTCTCAAGAATCGCCGTGATGCGACGTGAATTCCAGTCCATGCTCGTGTAGCGGCGGACGCATTCGTCCGCCTATCTTCATGCAGGGACAGCCGCCCTCGGCTGTCCGTGCGCCACAGGCCCGCCGGTTTCGTTCAATCTGTAGGCGCAAATCGCGCTTCGCGCGACCCCGGACGAAGGCGTCCGGGGCTACACTACGAACAACCCAGCTCTCCCAGCTTGCTGAGAGTTTTCTCCTTGATGACCGCCAGTTCCTGCTGTTGCTTGCGCAGATTCTCCACCACGTTCGGCGGCGCTTTGGCCAGGAACTGCTCATTGCCCAACTGCTTCTGCCCGCCGGCAATTCCTCTCTCGATTCTCTCCAGTTCCTTCTTGAGCCGTTCGCACTCCGCCGTCACATCAATTTTGCGTTCATAGACGACGTGTACGTCAAACCGCGCGGTGTGCCGGGCCCCGGGCAGCTTGGCCAGCGAACTTTCCACAAACGCGATCTTCTCTACGTTGGCCAGGCGCTCGACTGCACCGCGATTCTGTTCGATCATCGTGCGCATTTCCGGCTCGTGGGCAAAAAGCTGGATTGGAACTTTCGCCTTCGTTTCGACCTTCAGTTCCGCCCGCAGATTGCGCACGCTGACAATCAGATCCTGCAGAATAGCCATCTCAGTCTCAGCCGCGAGATCGATTTGCTTCTCATCCGCCTGCGGATACGCGGCCAGCGCAATCGACTTGAGCGCAGGCTTGCCTTCGTACATCGCCTGCCAGATTTCCTCCGTGATGAACGGCATGATCGGGTGCAGAAGGCGCAGCGATGCATCGAAAAGTTGGACCAGATTCGCACACGCCCCCTGGGCCACGCTCTTGTCGGAACCGTCGGCGCTTAGGCGCGGCTTGATTAACTCAAGATACCAGTCACAGAACTCGCCCCAGAAAAAGTCATAAATCCGGTTCGCCGCTTCGTGGAAGCGGTAGGTGGCGAGCGCCTCGTTGACCTCCGCCGCGACGCGGTTGAAGCGGGAAAGAATCCAGCGGTCTTCAAGGTTACAAGCCTGAAACCCGGCAACGCCTTTGCTTATGTGGGGCGGACACTCCTGTCCTCCTCCGGGCCGCAGGCCCGGCTCGATCCTGTCCACATTCATGAACATGAAACGCGCCGCGTTCCAGATCTTGTTGGCAAAGGCGCGATAGCCGTCGGTGCGGCTCTCGTTGAAGGCAATATCGGTGCCCGGTGCGGCCATGGCCGCGAGCGTGAAGCGCGTCGCGTCGGTACCGAAGCGCTCAATAATATCCAGCGGGTCGATCACATTGCCCTTAGTCTTCGACATCTTCTGGCGCTCGGCATCGCGCACGAGCGAGTGAATGTAGACTTCGCGGAACGGCACACTGTCATTCTTCTTTTCTGCCCAGCCGCTCGCTTTCTTGATCGCCGCATCCTGCTCATGTCCCTGCATGAAGTGGCAGCCAAACATGATCATGCGCGCGACCCAGAAGAATAGGATCTCGTAGGCGGTAATCAACAGCGTGGTCGGATAGAAAACCGCTTGATCGCGCGTCTTCTCTGGCCAGCCGAGCGTCGTGAACGGCAGCAAGCCTGACGAAAACCAGGTGTCGAGCACGTCCGGAACCTGTTCCAGTTTCCCGCCGCCGCACTTCGGGCACGAGGCCGGCGCTTCCCGCGCCACGATCACGTCTTTGCATGCGTCATTGCTGCACGTCCACGCGGGAATACGATGCCCCCACCACAGTTGCCGCGAGACGCACCAGTCGTGGATGTTGCTCATCCAGTTCAAATAGATCGTGTGGTAGTTCTCGGGAACGATCGTGATCTCGCCGCTTTCGACGGCCTCCCGGGCACGATCGGCCAGCGGCTTGATCTTCACGAACCACTGCTCCGACAACCGCGGCTCGATGACGGTTCCGCAGCGGTCGCACTTGCCCAGCGAGATGGTGTAATCCTTCTCGCCGACCAGAAATCCCTGCTCACGCAGATCGGCGAGCACGCGCTTGCGAGCCTCATATCTATCCAAACCCTGGAAGCTACCTGCGTTCGCGTTCATGTGCGCGTGCTCGTCCATGACGTCGATCTGCGGTAGGTCATGGCGCTTCCCGGCTTCGAAATCGTTGGGATCATGCGCCGGCGTGACTTTCACCGCGCCCGTGCCAAACTCCGGCTGCGCCAGCTCGTCGGTGATGATCGGGATCTCGCGGTTCATCAGCGGCAGGAGAACTTTTTTACCGTGCAGGTGCGTGTAGCGCTCGTCCTTCGCATTCACCGCGATGGCAGCATCACCCAGCATCGTCTCGGGACGCGTGGTCGCGACTGTGATGAACTCGTTCGTCTCAACGACCGGATACCGAATCTCCCACAGCTTGCCCGCGATCTCTTCATGCTTGACTTCGAGATCGGAGATCGCGGTCTCGTGCCACGGGCACCAGTTCACGATGTAGTTGCCGCGATAGATCAGGCCTTCTTCATACAGGCGGACAAACACCTCGCGCACCGCGTGCGAGAGGTTCTCGTCCATGGTGAAGTACTCGCGGTCCCAGTCGACCGAAGCGCCCAGCCGCTTCATCTGGTCGAGAATGGCGCCGCCGTAGAGCTTCTTCCATTCCCACACACGCTCGATGAACTTCTCCCGCCCCAGGTCACGGCGTTTTTTGCCTTCCTTCTCCAGTTGCTTCTCGACCATCATCTGCGTGGCGATGCCGGCATGGTCGGTGCCCGGCAGCCACAGCGTGATGAAGGCGCGCATGCGATGCCAGCGCACGATAATGTCCATCTGCGTCTGGTTGAGCATGTGCCCCATGTGCAGGCGTCCGGTCACGTTGGGCGGCGGCAACAGCAGAGTGAACACCGGCCGCGTTTCGCCGGCCGGCGGCGTAGGGACTGAGAAGAGCTTCTCTTTGACCCAGAACTCGGCCCAGCGCGCTTCGATCGCACCCGGCTCGTAGGATTTGGGAAGGTCGTGAGGCATGCGGAAGCAGTCAGCACCCATCCCTCGGCATTCAGCCACGCACGGCTCTTTAGTCGGAGCCGGCGGCACTAAACGCCAAATGCTGAAGGTTGAGCGTTGTCACGATGTTACAGGCGCGAGAAAAGAGTGGTCAAACGGGACCCGTCAAACGCGACGGCGTGCGGCAAAGGGGCAATGAGTGTAACCCGTTGTTTTCAACGCTGAACCGCAACCGCTTCGGGCCGGGAAAAAGTCAGCCGCAGAGAAAGTAATTCCTATACCACACTGCCTCAAAGTGTCCCTTCTCGATGCTTCCGTCCTGGAAGCGCGACTCGTAATCCCCGGAGCCTCCCGCGCCGGGGCTGAGCTTCAATAAGTGTAGGAATCCTGAAGTAGCGGCTTCACAGGACCCTGGCTTGAGGCAGCGCTCCGCCAGTACATCCCATTTGCCTGCCTCTACTGAATAACTCT
>DATFNR010000071.1:0-17182 GCA_035266285.1 Candidatus Sulfotelmatobacter sp. | reverse complement strand
GTGCGCACGTCGACGTAACTCGATCCGTCGGCCTTCGTATACAGGCGAGTGGTGTCGCCAACCACCTCCCGCCGCTCGCACCGGATCGAGAAGCCGTTCTTCAGCACGGCTACTTCCGCCGCGAAGCAGGGAAGTGCCGCCGCCGCGAACAGGGCGATGACGGCGAACCGCAACCGATTTGAAGTCCAGATTTTCATCCGCACACGACTAGCGACCAATGACTAACGACCAACGACGATCTCCTCCACTGCCGCCGCCACGCCGCAGTCGTCATTGCCCCGAGTGACCGTCCAGCCGCGCCCGCGCAGCTCCGCGCAGGCATTTCCCATGATAACGGGATACCCGGCGAACTCAAGCATCTCTACATCGTTGTGATTGTCACCGACGGCCATGACCTCTTCGCGCCGGTAGCCGCGATGCGCTGCCCAGCGCTCGAGCGCATGCCCCTTCGAACATCCTGCGTTCAGCACGTCAACGATCGACAAATCGCGCGCCGGATACTCGGTCCGCAAGGTCGTCACCGCCTCGTTCATTCCGGCAACTTCCAGAGCCCGGAGCGCCTGGCCCATGCGCGCCATCGACCCGCAGAACATCGTCTGCACCGGATCGCTCGCCAGCGCCCGCTCGATCGGCACCACCAGTTCGATGTACTCCATGTTCTTTTCCAGCCACCTCCGGATGCTCCCGCTCAAGTCATCCAGGCGTTCCAGCACGATGGCACCTTTCGCGTCGGTGTCAAAAGTCAGAACGGTGTTGCCGCGAAACTCTCGCATCGCTCCGCACAGCCGCCGGCAGGTTTCGGCCGGCATCAGATCACGATGAAACGTCTCTCCCGCCAGCGATCGCGTGATCGCCCCGTTCGAACTGATCAGCCACAAATCAAATCCCAACTGTTTCGCGATGGGCAGGGCGAATGTGTGCCGCCGCCCGGTAACCAGCACAATCTCGATTCCTGCGGCATGGGCGCGCCGCAGAGCCTCGAGGTCGCCCTCGGAAATCTGAAATTGTGGGTTGAGCAGCGTGCCGTCGATGTCAGTCGCCAGCAGCCGGATGGGAGGGCCGGAACGCTTCACCGCCCTTTATTTTACCATCGGTTATGTAGGGACAGCCGCCCCCGGCTGTCCGGTCGAGCGGAGCTCGACGGTCGCCCGTGGTACCGAGTCTTTCGGCCCTACGCCTTCACCCGCGCCAGCAATGCGTTCGCCCTGCGGAACCACGGCCGCTCGCGCCGCCGCAGATAGCCCGGCATGGTGGGCTTCTTATCGAGAATCTTCTGCGCCCACTCGCGCGCCTCAGCGGTCCGGCCCTGCGAGTGCAAAAACAGCGCGTAGAGGTAATAGGTCTCGGAGATGGTGGAAATCCGCGTCGCCTCGCGAAACATCGCGTCTGCCTTCTCAGCTTGTCCGGTCTGCGCATAGGCCCACGCCAGCAATCCTTTGCCACGATGAAAATCGTAGTCCGGATCAGCACTCACCGCCCGCTCCAAATCAGGCACAGCCGCAGCAAAATCGCCCAACTCAACCTCCGCCACGCCGCGGCGATAGAACGCGTCAATATCATCTGCCCGTGCCGAGATCGCCTTGTCGTAGCAGGCGCGGGCCCGCGCGAAGTCACCGTCATCGAGATAGAGCAAACCCAGCTCTTCGTAATTTCCCGCGGACGGATTGTCCAGGATGGCGCGTTCCAGTTCGTGAATGCGCCGCCGCCGCGGAAACACCTGAAATGAATCCCGCAGCAACCCTGCGTCGGGAATCACCTCCATCACGATGTACACCAGCGCTCCCACCCAGTGAAAAAGGATCACCCAGAGCCAGAAGAAGTTAGGCCGCCGCCGGATGAAGTGGACGATCGCCACCACCCGCAGCAGAATTCCCCACCACGAAAAGGCAAAAAAGAGAAATCCCATGGGAAGCCGCACTATAACACGCGCCTGATACCGCCTCCTTATAGTGCCAGCGCCGCTCGATGCGCTCTCTCTGCATATCTCATCGCTCACAGTCAAGAAAAACATCTCGCTGTGATGACCAGTTTTTTACAACTAGCAGACGATCTTGTGACATGAGGGGACGCGCCGGCTCATATTCTGCCCTCACGCTCGTTCGAAAATCCCTGGCTTAGCAGCGCCCCGAATCGAAGTCCCTGCCTCGGTTTTGACAACAACGGTCCAACGCACACTGAAGGAGAGCACTCTATGTATCGCAATGTGCTGGGAGAAAAAGTATCCAAAGGCCGCTTCAAAGAGATGCAGGCTGCGGCCAAGAACCGGCGGGAACTGATTGCAGCTGGGTTAGGTCGACGAGATCTGATGAAGATGGGCCTGCTGACTGCCGCCGGGGCCCTTCTGCCCATTAAAGGATTGAGCGCCCGCAGATCGCCGGGGTCAAACTCCGTGTGCGTCGCATCCTTCGAACCGGCCAGCCCGCATACCACTCCGTTTGTCGAGCCGATGCCGATGATGCCGATCGCCACCCCGGTGGCCAGTCTCACCCCCACGCCGACCGTTGATCCCAACACCGCCGCGGGAGAGCAACGTACCCGCCCGCATCAAGCCCTGAAGCTCTTTCCCCCCAAGAAGCTCTACCAGGTCACGCAGCGCGCGGCGCAATTCAGTCTGCACCCGGAGCTGCCTTTGCAGACCATGTGGGCTTTCGATGACGGCACCGGCCCTTCTTTCCCCGGTCCGACTTACGTGTCGCGGTACGGCGAAGCCAACCTGGTGCGTAACATCAACCAGCTTCCAGCGAACAATGGCGGTTTTGGACTTAACTCCGTTTCGACGCACCTTCACAACGGGCACACGCCTTCCGAGAGCGATGGCTTCCCCTGTGACTTCTTCGAGAAAGGACACTTCTACGACCAGCATTATCCCAATGTCCTCGCCGGAATTCTCTCGACCCACCCCGGGACCGGCGACATCAACGAGTCGCTCGGATTTCTGTTCTATCACGACCACCGCCTCGACCATACTGCCCAAAACAGCTACAAAGGACTCGTCGGAAGCTATCTGCTGTTCAACCATCTCGACACCGGCGATGAGACCACCGGCTTCCGCCTCCCCAGCTTCCCCGAGTTTGACGTTCCCATGATGTTTGCCGACAAGCTGTTCGATCCCGAGAGCAGCCCCGCAGGGCTGCTGGCGTTCGATCTGTTCAGCCTCGACGGCGTGCTGGGCGACAAGTTCCTGGTGAACGGCAAAATTCAGCCCTTCTTCAAGGTGAAGCCGCGTCGTTATCGCTTCCGCTGGGTCAACACGGGGCCGTCGCGCTTCTACGAATTCTTCCTGACGGATCCGAAAAATCTCAGCGCGCGCAACCCATTCTTTGTGATCGCCAACGACGGCAACCTGCTGCCCAAGCCGGTGCAGGTGGAAAGCATGCGCATCGGCGTGGCCGAGCGCACGGAAGTGATCATCGACTTCAGCAAATTCGCCGGCAAGTCCATCATCCTGGAAAACCGCCTGAACCAGCTCAACGGCCAGGGCCCGATTGTGGGGGCGGAGTGCAACGTGCCGGAAATCCTGCCGGCGGGGCAGGGGAACCAACTGCTGCGCTTCGACGTCGACAGCCATCCCGTCAAGGACGAGAGCGCCCTGCCGCAAAACCAGAGCTTCTATCAACTGCCGGAGATCGTGGAGCCGCGAGTCACCCGCACTCTGCGCTTCGACCGTTTGAACGGCCAGTGGTCGATCAACGGCCAGTTCATCGACTGCGACACCATCCGTTTCGCCGTGGAGCAGAACAGCGCGGAGAACTGGATCCTGCAGAACGTGAGCGGCGACTGGACGCACCCCATCCACATCCACTTCGAGGAGCACCAGATCATCTCCCGCAATTTCGCTTCGCCGACGCTGAAGGTGGAACACTCGCGCAAAGACGTGACCCGGCTGCAGCCTGCCGAGCGGGTGCAGTTGTTCTTCCGTTTCCGCGACTTCCACGGGCGCTATCCGCTGCACTGCCACAACATGGTTCATGAAGATCACGCCATGATGGGGCGCTGGGAGATTGAACCGACCGGCGACAACAAAGTGCTGCCTTAACTGAGGAACGCCTCGCGAGAGGCGAAAACACTAGAGGAAAGGTGAAGCTATGAAAACTGTGACACGAAGAAACCTTCTGGGACTCCTCAGCCTGGCGCCGGCGGCTCCTCTGGCTGGGCATCTGCTGGCCGCTCCTGCTCTTGCGGCGGATTCGGGAAACTCGGCGCGCGCTCTGCTCCAGCGCCGCAATCTCCCCAACCTCAAGCTGCAAGACCAGGACGGCCGGGAAGTCCACTTCTACGACGACCTGATCAAAGACAAGATCGTCACCATCAACTTTTTCTACGCCAAGTGCGAGGGCATTTGCCCCACGGTCACCGCCAACCTCGCCAAGGCGCAGAAGATTCTCGGCGACCGCGTGGGCCGGGAGATCTTCATGGTCTCGATCAGCCTCAAGCCTGAAAATGACACGCCCGCGGTGCTCAAAGAGTACGCGGACATGTTCAAGGCGCGGCCGGGCTGGTCGTTCTTAACCGGCAAACCGGACGACGTCGAGCACCTGCGGCGCAGCCTGGGCTTCACCAACCTCGATCCGAGATTGGACCAGGACACGTCGCAGCACATCGGCAACGTTCGCATGGGCAACGAGCCGCTTATGCTCTGGGCCGCGTGCCCGGGCATGGCGCGACCTGAATTCATCGCCAAGTCCATCTTGTGGATGATCCGGAAAGGATAAGGACATGAAAAGAATCAGCGGTTTCTCTCTCCTGGCAATGACCGCCTTGGTGGTATTGCTTCTGGCTGCGCCCTCCGCGCGAGTGTTCGCCGGCGGAAACGAACAGCAAATCAACCCTCCGTCGTTCGACTTTGCCGACTTCTTCTACCAGGAGAACGGCATCAACCTGGCCGTGCTGGATTCGCCGGAGTCGGCGCGCTTTGGACGCTTTCGGCAAACCGGTCCCCCGGCGCCGGTAGGAGAAGTCAACTGGATCATCGACAGCTCCAACACCTCGCCCACGCACAACGACGTTCGCATCCTGGCCACAACCGGCGCATACCGCGATGACACCGGCCTTCCCGACGTGTTCTTCAACATCATCGCCTTCGCCCGCAGCGATAAGTTCTTCGGCAACATTGAGCCTCCGCCGGGCAGCGTTCCGGGAACGCCCACCGATCCCAACAATCTGGTATCGGGCAAGCCGGGCAACGCGCGTGGTATCACCATGGAAGAGATTCTCGGCATTCCCAACAGCAACTTGCCGGGATGCAACCAGGGCGCACCGTTCAATCCCAACCCAACAACCGGCTGCCAGAGCAACTTCGAGGCCTATGCCGGACCTACGCAGCGCGTCAACGGCATGCTGGCTCCATCACCCTGCGGCACCATGGGCGACGGCATGAAGCCCTGCTTCCCGGTCACCAGCGTCGAGACGCCGCATCTCCGGCAGGATTGGCGCGTCTCCTCCAACCGCAACCGCATCGACAACTCCGCCTCGTTCAGCTACTTCAGCGACAACCTGCTGGGCATGTGGGTGATCACCTACCACTGGTACACGCAGTTCGCCATTGGCGGACGTCCGGGCCAGATGGTGCCCACGGCTAATTGCCAGAAAGCGCTGGCGGCCGCGGCAAAACAAAACGGCTTGAGTCTGGACGGAACTCCAATCATCCGCTCCGGCAACGAGCTCAATTTCCTGGAAGGCCAGCCCGGCATCCCGCCGCAGTTCGGCCTGACCGCCGCCGATCAGCCCCCGCTGACCGCTCCCTGCGCTGGGGAGGGCAAGGAGGATCCAGGCGGCGCCGATGGCGGAGCAGTTTGGCTCGTCTGTCCGACGATCCCCGACCCGACCTCGGGCGGTATCCCACAGGACGCGTTTCTCGACAGCGTGAAGCGTCCCGACGGCTCGCCCATCGACGCGCGCTTCACTCAGGAGTTCAGGTGCCTGCGCGATACTGGACAGTTCTGCTCCAAGAGCCAGGCGCAAGGCGCCGGGCTTGCTGCCGCCGCCAGTGTTCGGTTGGGTAGCAAAATCGACTGATCACGCAGTTGCCCCGTTCGCGCCGATCGTTCCGACGTGGCCGGTGGAGGCTGGGACTCAGCCTCTACCGGCTGTTTCAAGTCAGTTTCAGAGTTAAAGGAGAAGGGAGAACTACGAAGGGAAACCATGCTTGAAGGTTTGTTTCAACCCATGCATCTGCTGTTCCTCGCCGGCATCGCCCTGCTCGTCTTCGGTCCCAAGAAACTGCCTGAACTCGGCAAGGGCCTCGGCGAAGGCATTCGCGGATTCAAAGCTGCGATGAACGGCAAAGACGACGAGCCGCCGGCTTCTACAGAACGGCCTGATCCAACGCCGAAAGTCTAGCCCCTGGCCTCTGGCCCCTAGACTCAGCATCCCGATGTTAAACTCGCATCGGCATGCTGACCCATCTGGAATGCACGCGCTGCGGCGAGCACTATCCTGCCGACCGGCCGCAGACTGTCTGTCCCAAAGACGCGGGCGTCCTCTACGCCCGCTACGATCTGCCCACGATCAAGCGCACGTTCTCCTCCGCTCGTCTCGCCGGGCGCGCCGCCACTATGTGGCGCTACGACGCGGTCTTGCCCGCCGCCGATCCCATTTCCCTGGGCGAAGGCTTCACGCCCATGCTGGCGAGCCGCGAGTTTCCCAACGTCTTCATCAAGGATGAAGGCCTGAATCCCACCGGCTCGTTCAAGGCTCGCGGGCTTAGCGCTTGCGTCACCATGGCCCGCCACTACGGCCTGAAAAAGCTGGCGATTCCCTCCGCAGGGAATGCGGCCGGAGCGCTCGCCGCCTACGCCGCTGCTGGGGGCCTCGAAGCCCACATCTTCATGCCGAAAGATGTGCCCGCCGCCAACCGCATCGAGTGCGACTACTACGGCGCGCATGTCACGCTGGTCGACGGCCTCATCAGCGACTGCGCCAAAAAAGTTGCTGAGCTGAAAAATTCAGACGTGTGGGAAAAAGAAAAATGGTTCGACGTGAGCACGACGAAAGAGCCCTATCGCGTCGAAGGCAAGAAGACCATGGGCTACGAAGTCGCCGAGCAACTGGGCTGGAGAATGCCCCAGGGGATCATCTATCCCACCGGCGGAGGCGTCGGCTTGCTCGGCATGTGGAAGGCGTTCGAAGAGATGGAAGCTTTGGGCTGGATCGGTCCTGAACGACCGAAAATGATTACCGTGCAATCAGCCGGTTGCGCGCCGATTGTTAAAGCATGGGACGAAGGCAAGTCTTCGTCCGAAATGTGGGCGAATGCGGCGACTTTGGCCTCGGGCCTGCGCGTGCCCAAGCCCTATGGCGATTACCTGATCCTCGACATTTTGAAGAAGAGTAAGGGAACGGCGGTCAGCGCCACAGACGACGAAATCCTCGAAGCCACACGCCACTGGGCGAGAGTGGAAGGCATCTTCGCTGCGCCCGAAGGTGCCGCGTGCCTGGTCGCGTATCGCAAGCTTCGCGCCACAGGATTCTTCCAACCCGAAGATACGGTAGTCCTGTTCAACACCGGCAACGGCCTGAAGTACCTGGATGTTCTGGATGCTCGTGTAGCCGCGGGCGCCTCGCCCGCGAAGCCCGCGCAATCTTCTAAGCCAGCCGCTCGCCAAATCGGCGGCATCATCGGCCCTTACTAGGATCGAACTCCGGCTATCGCTGTGAGAACGCTATTGCCCCGTTGGTAGCCTCGGCCACGTTTCCAGGCAGCGTCGTGGTACCGTTCGGCACGAGTGTTCCTGAGCTGCTGATCTTGAATTGCCACATCGTACCGGTTTGTGAGATTGCAAAAGCAAAACGTCCGGATGGGTCAACCGCGATCTGCAACCCTCCCACGGTCGACGTATCCGCGCCGTTTCTCGTCATGGCTCCGGTAACGCTATCGACCGTGAATGCGGAAATCGTGTACCCGGAAAGTGTCGTGTCTGTATTTGCGACGAAAGCATGAGTTCCTGCCGGATCGAAAGCGAATGCCCAAGGGTCGCTCGATTGACTGCTGGCACTAGAGAAAACGCCGAGCTGCGTCAAAGCTCCGGTCGCCGGATCGACCGAATATTCCGTTACGGATTGCGATTGACAGCAGCCCGACGAATAAAGGAAGCCTTCAGGCGAGAATCCCAAAAGATAAACTTCATCGAAGGTAGTCGCAGCAATGCCGTTGGGAGTAAGCGCTCCAGACGGCGAGATCCTGTACGCGGAGATGGTATGGTCCGCAAAGTTGCTCACGTAGACAAACTGTCCGCTTGGATCAACGGCGGCAGTGCATGGATTGTTGCCGGCTGCGGCAGCGCTGATCGGCACCATCATTCCCGAAGCGTCAACACCGTATGAACTTACCCCATTCCCGTTTGGCACGATTGCGAATCGTCCATCCGGCGTCAATGTAAACGGGTACGCTGCCAGAGCAGGTTGGGGCGATGTGACGGGATTGCTCCCGAGCGTGCCGTCGCCGTTGATGGAGAAGTTCAGGAACGCGTTGTAGCTGAGTGCAACGAGATTGTTCCCAGTAGGTGATACCGAAAGTCCCACGATCTTGCCGGCAGGCACGGTTGCCGGATTCAGGGGCTGTAGCCAACCGTTGCTCATCACCTGAAACTGGGCGACAGAACCAGCAACCGTCTGAGTCTCGAACACGGCGACATAGGCGTAGGTATTTGGACTTTCCGGCTTGCCGCCGCAGCCTGAACTAGCCAGCAATGCCATGGCTGCTGCAACTGAAGCGGCGAGGGTCGAGAGGGGCCTGTGGTGTTCCATGCAAACATCTCCTAGGGGTTTCCGGGGCAGTTGCAGTGATCCCCGCCTACAACCTTCGACAGTATTTTCAATAGCATCGGCGTTCAACTTACCAAGGTACTTTGATCTTCTGCCACCTCTACCTCTCCTTCCGCTAACCTCGCGTTACTCTGTGCCCTTTGTGGTTAAATAATCTCTTCGCCATGACTGACCGCCTGTACTACCACGACTCTTTCCTCTACGACTTCGACGCCGAAGTGCGGGACGTCACCGAAACCCAGCGTCCCGCGCTGATTCTCGACCGCACCGCCTTTTACCCCACCAGCGGCGGCCAAGTCTTCGACACCGGCTGGATCGTCCTGGGCGAGAGTCCGGCCGACTCGAGCACCAAGCTGCGCGTCACTGAAGTCGCCGACGCCGAAGACGGTCGCGTCGTGCACTATGTGGAAGCGACGAAAGACTTCAAGCCCGGAACCCGCGTCCATGGCCTGATTGACGCCGCGCGCCGCCGCGACCACATGCAGCAGCACTCCGGGCAGCACGTGCTCTCGGCGGCTTTCGTGCGCCTGTTCAACATGCCAACCGTGTCCTTCCATATGGGCGATGACTACTGCTCGATCGATCTGGATACTCCGACAATAACGAACGAACAGGTGGAACAAGCCGAGCGCTTTGCCAACGAGATTATTTTGGAGAATCGTCCGGTCGACGTGCGCTATGTCAGGCGCGACGAGGCCGGGAAGCTCGGCCTGCGCAAACTCCCTCCGGCTGACCGCGACGAGCTGCGCTTGATCGACATCCGCGACTTCGACTTGACGGCCTGCGGCGGCACACATGTCCGCCAGACCGGGCAGATCGGTTGCATTCTGCTGCGCAAGACCGAGCGAGTCCGCCAGGGATGGCGCGTAGAATTCGTCGCCGGACAGCGCGCCGTCGCCACGGCGCGCAGCGACTTCACCACGCTGACCGAAGCCGCGGCGCTCTTCTCCGCGCACATCTACGACGTGCCACTGCACGTGCGCAAGTCGCTCGACGAGATCCGATCGCTGCGCAAGCTGCGCGAGCAATCGCTGGAAGAACTGGCCGCCGCGCAGGCCGCGATGATGCTCGCCGAAACGCCCGAAATCAAAGGACGTAAGCTGATCGTCCGCACTTTCGCTGATCGCGATCTGAACTACATCAAGTTGCTGGCACAGAAGCTCACGCGCATCTCTTCTAACGCGGTCGCGCTTCTGGCGACGACGTCTCCGCAGCCGTCGTTGGTATTTGCTGAGTCTGCAGGCCTGCCCTTCGACATGGGCGCTCTGCTCAAGGAAACCATGGCGAAGCTGGGCGGCCGCGGGGGCGGCAGCAAGGACATGGCTCAAGGCGGCGCGCCGACCGGGGACGGCCTGGATGCTGCCCTGCAGGAAGCCGCGCAGAAGATTTCGAGCGACCTGGAAAAGACGGCGTAACCGAGGTTGGCTCGTGCTCACCCGGGATGTTACGATCCGGTTCGCTTTCCGACAACGTCTCGGGTGACTTGAAGATGACTCAAACAACCGTTGCCGCCGCCTCTCAGGGGAAGTCTCGCTCGCGGTTCTTTCACGCCCACGAATCCCCGCGTCTGCGTGAGCTGGACGGCCTGCCTCTGGCATCGTTTGGCCAGCGCACGCTGGGCTACGCGATTGACCTGGCGTTGGCGGTGTTGTTGTGGGCTCCGGCGGAAGCCTGCTGGCGTGTGTTTGTCCTGCGCCAGCACAATGTCGAAATCAAGTGGGATTTTCACGAGATCGGCAACATCATTGTGCTTGTGCTGTACTACGGCGCTGCCAACTATCTGGGAAACGGGCAGACGCCGGGAAAATGGGTGGCGCGGACACGCGCGGTGTCGCTGACGCACGCGCGCATGGGTGGGTGGCAGTCGATTGAACGAGCGCTTGGCTACGGCGCCGCCGTGCTCGAGGGCGGCCTGGGATTCCTGCAGTACTTCTGGAGCGAGAACCGCATGTGCGCCCAGGACCGGCTCGCCGAAACGATCGTGATCGACGTCAGGAAGCGCAAGCGATGAAAGTATTTGTCTGCGCCCTCAAATGCCCGCGTACCACGCATAGCCGCCGTCGGAGTTCGCTCCGCCTGTCCCTTTGCCGAACGATTTGAGGTTGTCGGTGAGGGTGAGGTGCGTGATGTATTTCACGCTCTTGTAGCCGAGTTGCCGAGGGACGCGCAGCCGCAGCGGCCCGCCAAACGGCACGGGAAGCTCGCCTCCGTTCATACGGTGGGCGACGAGCGTTTGCGGGTGCAGGGCGTCGGCCATGTCGATGCTCTCCCACCAATCGGGCTGGATCGACCGGTACACCACGTAACGCACCTGCGGCAGGGCGCCAACGCGGTCGAGAATGTACGAGAGCGGCACGCCGGTCCATTCGGCGATATAAGTCCAGCCTTCTTCGCAGCCGATCATGGTGATGTGCGAATTCGTAGGGAAGCTCTTGATCTCGGCCACAGAGAACGACCGAGGACGTGCGGCCATGCCGTCGACCGTCAAGCGCCAATCCACGAAATTCACCGCCTGCAGGCGCTTGAACTCGTCGCCCAGCGGATCGACCTCGTTGGCGAACGGATTCGTCGAAATCGCGCTGCGGGGAAATTCGCGCGCCATCGCGTGCTGACCTAGGACCCGGTGCGCCGCGTAAGTCAGAGTTTCGCCTGCGCCGTAGCGCACCCCGGCATCGGGCGGGATGAGTCCACCGCGCCGCGCGAGTCTGGCAGCAACGGCAAGGCCGGATGCGCCGGCCGCGACCGCCAGTCCGCCGGTGATCAGTTTGCGTCGAGAGATTTCGCTCATTAGGTCAGTCCTCCGCGGGTGTGGCGCTGGAGTCGAGCATCGCTCGACGGACAGCCCCTTCGGCTGGGCTCAGGGCAGGCGAGGCGGCTGTCCCTACAGGCTCCATGCGGCCCGCGATCATGGCCCGCATCCGGTCCCGGAATCCCGCAACAAAAATCATGACTACGTGGACCAGCAGAAAAACCACCAGCAGGATCGTCACCAGGAAGTGCAGCGAGCGCGCCGTCTGATGGCCGCCCAGCAGCCGGACGCCAAGCGGGAACGCCGCGTCGAAGCCGAACGACATGGCCAGCCCCGTCCAGATCATCAGCGGGAACAGTACGAAGATCACCGCCAGATATGTGAGCCGCTGCAGCACGTTGTACGACCACGCCTCGTCGGGGCCGGGCCGCGCGAAACGCAAGTGCTTCACGGACGAAGCCGCCAACGCCTTGAGCGACAGGTCGGACGATGCCGGCAACAGATTCCGCCGGAAGTGCCCGCTGAACAATCCGTACAGCAGGTAGAACAGGCCGGTGCCCACCGCCAGCCACGCCGCCTCGAAGTGCAGGTAGCGGCTCCAGCCGTTCTGGTCAGGCAGCACGTAGCCGTAGCCGGTCGGGACGGTGTCGCGCGAAGACGGCAGATGCAGATTGAGCCACGGGCGCATGTTCACGTTGCCGGTCTCGCCCCAATAGAAGCGCGGATGCGAGAGGACGATTTCGCCTCCCGTGAGCAGCAGCGCAAGAAAAGCGACGGTCGTGAGCCAGTGCGTCACGCGCACCGCAGCGGAATGCCGCAGCCGGGGTTTTGTAGCAGTGACGGCCAACTCGGCCGACGCCGAAGCCCGGCCTGCATCGCGTTCCGTGATCGGTACACTGGCGTTCATCAGGGAAACCCCAGCCGCCCCCAGAGGATTCGGAATTCTACATCGGAACCGGGGAATTCGCTTGCTCTACCCGGTCATCGCTTCAGGCCGCATCCTCTTCAACAATGTCTTTCAAGGTCTGCGACAGCCGGGATTCCAGTTCGTCATCCACGTGCCGGATTTCCCTTAACAACATGTCCATCGTGTCCTGAAAGGCCCGTTTCAGTTCGGAAGGCTCGAGCGACGTGGGAATACACTTCGCCGCGGCCCGTCGCTCCAACGCCGGAAGATCGTCGAGGCCGCGTCCCTGACTTGCGATCACGCCGCAGCGCAGGCAGGCGAGTTCGAACACGTGGTTGCGCATGCCGCTCAGCATATAGTCCGCCTGCAAGACGCGTCCGCGAGCCAGGCTGGATCGGACGTGCAGAGCGTAGAGCCATGCCATGCCAATCAGAGCCCGAGGATCCGGTTGCGGAGCCGGGCACGGCGGCTTCGCCTCGACTCCCTCCCGCATGAAGATGAGCCGGAAATTCGGTCCAATCGCGCCGAAATCTTCCGCGCGCCAGAATGCGATATCCACCTGCAAGGTGCTCTTCAGCAGGAACACGCGGAACAGCGTGGTCCCGCGCATGACGTCAACATGTGCCACCGCGCCGTGATGATAGAGACGGCCGGTCCATTCGGCGACGACTAGCTCGTACGAAGCGTCCGGCTTGAGACAAAGTGCCAGATCGGTGTCGGACCAGCGGTCCAGGCGCGAGGACGCGGCCGACCCGGTATGCGCCGCGCCACAGAGGTTGGAGTCGCTTCGAGCGGCCGCCACGAGTTCATCGCGCAACCGCTCGCGTTCGTCAGGCGTGAAGATCGGCACGCGGGAAATATTACAGGACCGCGCCAGATTTCGAAGAACGGATGAGGCACGAAGATGTTACTGCACAACGATGTTGCGCAAGAGAACGGAGTCCGAAAAGAAAAGCCCCACCCTGCGGCGGGGCTTCAGTCGGACAATGGCCGCCCGACAAACGAGATCTTATTGCTTGGGCTTCGGCGCAGGCAGGCTGACGTTCATCGGCTCATGCTGCCGTTTCCCGGTGGCCTGGCCGCTGGCGGCATCGTGCGCGCCGTTGCTATTGCCGGCCGCATTTTGTCCGCCGCTCTTGGCTGACCCGGATGTGGCTGCGACATCAGGCCTGCCGTCGCCGTTGACGTCACCGGTCGCGACCGGCTTCGACTCGGTAGCTGGCTTCGTCACCACGACTTCCGAAACGGAGGGCTGACTAGACTCCCGGTCGGCGCTGCCGCCGCTCGGGGTCCCTTTGGAACTGTCCTGCACCGCAACCGGCTTGTGCATGCGCTTGCCGCTTGGCAGGCCGGATGCGGCATCCCGGCTAGTCGCGCTCTGGCCTTGCTGCGGGGTATTTCCCGCGTTCCCGTCTGACTGCGCCATCGCGACCGCCGACAGACACGCCAATGCTCCAACCATCAGTATCTTGTTGATCATCTTCTCTCTCCTTGAAATGTGCGAGGACAGACGCGCGAAACGCTCGAAAGGTGTGGAAATCGCCGCGTGCCTTGGCTCGCCCCAGTCGATGCCAATAACTCGATGTTGCGGCGTAGGCCAAGCAACCACAAGTTACCAAGGTACTGAGGAGAACTCCTGCGAGAAGCACTGAAACCCCGCCTAAGCCGAGCGTGCGCCGGGCAGCCCAGGACTCAAAGCCACGCCCCCTCGACGGCCCCGTTGATGTTCCCAGCCTGCAATCGTCGCGGCATTTCGGGTTGGTTCAACGAGTGGGGCTCAAAGAAGTTGGCGGAGGTTCAGTCACTCAAACCATTGCGGGACCGCGCAACGCAAGAAACGACCGTGTCCCGGAGGGACACCTGAACCACGTCGTTTCGAGGCCGGCAGTATCGATCCCCACCTTTCGAAAACCGCGAAAGGTGGACCACTCGTCAGCTTCCACCGCTCCTCGTTGTCTTAAAATGAAGCATGCCCATAGTTCGCCCGCGCCTCACGGACTATTACGGTATCCTTCTGGCCCAAGTAGCGGCGGACTTCGCCATTCCGTTTCTCGACGAAGACATACCTCTCTACCTCGATCCGTTTCTCCTCTGGCGCTCCCCCTCGCAGCAGGACAATGCCCTTCACACGGCACTCATCAACTCCTTCAACCATCTCGGAAATCTCGAAAAACAGCGTAAGCACTCCCAGGCAGTCGAAACGCTTACCACTCTCAGTGAGTGCGACGAAGTCGGATTCGGACACTCCCACACCCGTGAGGGACGCCGCATCGGAAGCGCCACCGCCAGCGAGATTCTGGAACTCTTCCGCATCGTTCCTGAATATGAAAAACGCGGTTTTGTTCACTTCGAAGAAATCCAGTTCTTCGTCGACCATATCTCCAGAGATCGAATTAGCGACATCGCTTGCAATCTGTTGAAGTCTTTCCTCATTGATTACACGATTCAGCAATGCCAGATGAACCACATTCCCACGAGCATCGCCGCGGCAGAAGTCTACAGCTATAAGGAGAACAAGATTGTTACCGAACGCAATCTAAAGCTTCCCTGCAACCCAGAAACCAGGAAACCGATCGTCTTGGTCCCGAAAAGGTGGCTCCGCTTTAGGCCATGGTTGGATTTTAGCGAGTACCTGACAGAGTACTATCCCAGGGAGAAAAAGTCGGTCTCTGCCGAGCAATCAAGAATCGACGTTCTCACATTTAACCGCCAGAACTATGGGGTGGTACAAAACTACATCTCTGCGAAGGAGCGTACCGCAGAAGATTGCAAGAACGATCCCCTGTTCAGCCAAATTCCAATCGCCTCGGCGAAAGAGAGTCTGAAAGCCATTAAGGCCATTCCCAGAGGCCAGAAGGACGACAACGATCTGAAATATGAACGCGAGCTTTCGCGCCTATTGGCCTCGGCATTCTACCCTCAACTCGACTTCGCCAAGGCTCAGTCGAGATCCGAATCCGGTGTCCTTATTCGTCGATCTGATCTTCTATAACAATCGCTCACACGAATTCCTGAAAGAACTATTCGAAAAGTACGACTGTCGGCAAATCGTCATGGAAATGAAGAACGTCAACGAGCTACAAAACGACCACATCGACCAATTGAACCGATACATGACCGACCAATTTGGCAAGCTCGGCATCATCCTGACACGAAGAATGCCCCTCCCCAAAGTGTTCCGCAATACAATTGAGCTATGGTCGGGCCAAAGGCGCTGCATCCTCATACTCGACGACTACGATATGGAACTGATGGTAACTCTCTACGAATCAAAACAGCGCGACCCGATCGATGTGCTAAAGAAGAAGTACGTGGAATTTGTGCGAAAATGCCCAAGTTAGAGGCGGTATGGAATGGACAAGAGAGACGACATCGCAGAATTCGAAAAGCTAGAGCAACAACTACACTCATTCCTGGACGATATCTCGGAACTATCTAAGAAGAGACCAAACGACCCACTCAACAAATTCAAGCTCAAGTTCATCAACACGACTATTGCAAAGCTCAACGCGCTCTTGAAAGATGACCGGCCGTTTGCGGATTTCAAGCAATTCGAGGTCGATGACCTTCCGTCCAACAGCGATGTGGTACTGCTTCTTTCGCAATATGCCGCAGCAGTACACCGCTTCCGAGTGCAGAACACAACCGACGACGGAGACGAATCGAATTGGATCGTCCGTGGGAAAGAAACCGAAATGCCCGCCGGAGACGCAGAAGAATTAAAATACCGCCCTAAGTGACGTGTGGACAGTAGGAGCCAAACTTGGAGAGCAAAGAGGATGTCTGGGAATTCGAGAAACTAGAGCCACAACTTCACTCCTTCTTGGCAGAGATCTCCGAGCTGTCCAAGAAGAGACCCAACGACGGGCTTAACAAGTTCAAGCTGAAGTTCATCAATTCAACCCTAGAGAGCCTCAACAGGCTCATCGGTGAGCATCGCCCGTTCCCAGACTTCGACACGTTTAACGAAGACGACCTACCCTCTAACAGCGATGTCGTGGTGATCCTCGCACAATATGCGACCGCGACCTACAATTTCCGGAGGGACCACACCGTAAGGGAGAGTATCAACTGGTATTGGCTCGTGCGGGGTAAGCGCTCTGACCTGAACACCGAGCGACCCGAGCACTACAAATACGAGCCAAAATAGCGCCGGACTAGCCAACAACAAAAACCCCCGCCCGCCAGGCGGCGCTTGAGTCTGGCTGCCGAGCTTTCGCTCGGCCGGACAGCCGAGGGCGGCTGTCCCTACATAATCCTTGATCCCAAAAGAAAATCCCCACCCAAGCAAAACTGGCTTGGGTGGGGCACTCTCTTTGTTCTAGCTAACAGCTAAAAGCTAGAAGCTGTTCTTAGTACATGTCCCCCATGCCGCCGCCACCGTGGCCGCCCGGCATCGGAGCTTCCTTCTTTTCCGGAATCTCCGCGACCAGGGCTTCGGTGGTAAGCATCAACGACGCAATCGAGCCGGCATTGGTGAGTGCAGTGCGCACCACCTTTGTGGGATCGAGCACGCCCGCCTTCACCAGGTCCTCATAGTCGTTGGTCAGGGCGTTGAAGCCGTAGTTGGCGTCCTTAGAGTCGAGCACCTTGCCGAGCACGACCGCGCCTTCTTCGCCGGCGTTTTCGACGATCTGGCGTAGAGGCTCCTGCAGGGCTTTCCTCACGATGTTGACGCCGATCTGCTCGTCACCCTCGAGCTTCAGTTTGTCGAGAGCGGCGCCGCAACGGGCCAGTGCGACTCCGCCGCCAGGGACAATTCC
>DATFNR010000070.1:0-32045 GCA_035266285.1 Candidatus Sulfotelmatobacter sp. | reverse complement strand
CGACCGAAACACAATCTTGGGATTGTGCTTCTGCAACACCTTGGTGATCGCCGCCGTCAGCGTGGTCTTGCCGTGATCGATGTGCCCAATCGTCCCCACGTTGCAGTGCGGCTTGGTGCGTTCAAATTTCTCTTTCGCCATAACCGTTCCTCAGGGGCTAAAGCCCCGGACTTGATTCCGCCTTCACGGCATGCCTGAAGGCATGCCCTGATACGAAGCTCAGTAATACTGGTACAGCTTCTTAAACTTATGCCGGAGCGCGACGTCTACCGTCTCGAGCTTCGACAGATAGAACTCGCGCATCTGCGCCTGATCCGAAACCGGCAGCGAGTCATACAACTGCCGCGCGCTCAGTCCCGGCTCCCCATTCACCGCTTCCAGCATCCGTTGCGCCAGGACACCATCAAAGTCCCGGATGCGGATTCCGTTGCGATCGAGCAGCTTCAAGAACCGCTCAACCTTGTCGGGCAGGAACGCCTGCTCGACTGCGGCTTGCAGCCTGGCGAACTCTTGCGCCTTCTCGACCTTGATGGCAGCCTGTTCGAACGTCACTGTCATCGCACCTGCGTCAAAACATTGGAGCGGGAGACGGGAATCGAACCCGCGACCAACAGCTTGGAAGGCTGTGACTCTACCACTGAGTTACTCCCGCCCGGAACCTCAGCGGCTAAAGCCGCTTGTCATTTCGACTCTCAGCGGCACGGCTGAAGCCGTGCCCTTCCCAAAACCTTCCAACGAACAGCCAAGCAATTTCTGGAGCCGATGACCAGGATTGAACTGGTGACCTCTCCCTTACCAAGGGAGTGCTCTACCAACTGAGCTACATCGGCTCGAAACCCAGCTGACAGCTATCAGCCGTCAGCTCTTAGCAAAAGCTACTGATCCGAATCGCTCTCGCGGTCGGGATGCAGCACGTCTTTACGCCGTAAAATCGACTTCATCGCGAACAGGGCCAGGATGGCAAACGTGACGACTCGAACCGTGTGATCGGTGATCGTTAAATACGTCAGCACTCCCAGCACAACGTAGGCGATCAAAGCTCCCGCAAGGCGATTCATCTGCCCTCAGATCCTTCGCAAAAGGCGCTCAGGATTTCGCCAGCAGGCTCCCCCCTTCGCTTTGGCTCCGGGTCACGCCTGCTAAACGGCTCAACTCTGGTGCACAGGGGAGGATTCGAACCTCCGTACCTCGCTAGGAGGAACAGATTTACAGTCTGTCGGCTTTAACCACTCACCCACCTGTGCAGAAAACTCCGCACTGTCAGATCCTTCGCAAAAGGCGCTCAGGATTTCGCCAGCGGGCTCCCGCTTCGCTCACACCCGCTAAGCGGCTCAACTCCCGGGCGATGCGGCTGCCGCGGCCCGTACGAAAACTGCGCTGCCGACGGTCGCGGCGCACAACAAAACCGCAGACCCGCCCGCAACACGTCACCTTAATTTTCGCCAAACAGGGAAACCAAGGTTCGCGCCCAACCCGCTGCGAAGACCACCAAGCCGGAAAAGTTCGGAATGGAGTGCGTTGGAAAAACCTGTTGCGCCGCTACCGAGTCCGCCGCCTGTCGTAAAATCTGCGTCTTCGTTCCAATTCTGCGTTTTCTGGAGCTGGCGAAGGGAATCGAACCCCCGACCCTCTGATTACAAATCAGATGCTCTACCGACTGAGCTACGCCAGCGCGTCTGGGGACAGCGCGCGCCTCCGCGCAAACTTATCCCACGGATCCCGCCCAGATGTCCGGGACAATTATATAAAGTAGCACAGGGGCAATCTCAGGCGCAACAATAGCTTGCGTACGATTCCGCTTCCCGGCAGGGGAAGACGGGCGCCCCGGAGGCTGCCCCTTGTAGCTGAACTTTATTCCGCCCGGAGCGCCTTCATGGGGTCGATCGAGGCCGCCCGAGCCGCGGGCAGCACAGAAGCTGCCAGGGCCAGCGCCAGCACGAACAAGGCAGCCAGCGCGAGCACCAGCGGATCGAAGCGGCTCACCGCGAACAGCAAGGAATCCAGCACATGCGCAGTCGCGGCTACGCCTGCCAATCCTACGGCGCATCCGGCCAGCGCCAGCTTCAGGGCAGACAGGAAGACCAGCCCCAGGATCCCCGAGCGCTGCGATCCCAAGGCCATGCGGATGGCCATCTCCTGCACGCGCAGCGCCGCCGAGAAGGCGACGACACTGTAAATCCCGAGCGCCGCCAGCAAAAGCGCCGTGATGGCGAAGAAGGAGATCAGAGTGGTGTTGAAACGGCGCGGGGCCTCGCTGTCGGAAATCACGCTCTCCATAGTTTGCATCTGCGTGAGCGGAAGCTGAGGGTCGATGGAACGGACGGCCGCGCGCAACGCGTTCGCCGACTGCTCAGGGTCTTGCTCGGTGCGCAGGGTGATGAAGCCGCTATTTCCGTTCAGAACATTCGATGAAGCCAGCGAACCGAGAGAACTGTCATACTGCTCGATCGGTTGATAGATTTCTTCTTTGTCGGGAACGTCCGGTGAGTCCTCTTTCACGTCGGCGACTTCGCCCACGATGGTGAGCCATGGAGTTGGAGCTTCGGGCGTGCCGATGCGGAGGCGCTTGCC
This sequence comes from Candidatus Sulfotelmatobacter sp., assembly GCA_035266285.1. Classification (GTDB taxonomy): domain Bacteria; phylum Acidobacteriota; class Terriglobia; order Terriglobales; family Acidobacteriaceae; genus Sulfotelmatobacter. Next base: position 29,474 of record DATFNR010000070.1, on the reverse strand, counting down.
GACGGGGTCTGCGCCAGGCCAGTAGTGCTCGGCCAGTTTGCGGTTGACGATGGCGGCGAGCTGGCCGCTGGCGGTATCGGCAGGAGTGAAGAATCGTCCGGCAAGGAGAGGAATCCCCATGGCTTGAAAGTAGTCGCCTTGGGTCTGGACCTCAGTGGAAAAACCCATCGCGGAGCCATTGGGCGGGACATATCCCTCGACCACGAAGCCGCCCGCGCTGATGGCGCCGGAAGCGGGCAGAAACGAAGTCAGCCCGGCTGCCTTCGTTCCGGGCAACTGTTGCACGCGGCGAACCAGTTCGCGATTGAATTCATCGATCGCAGCTTGCGTGGCGTACTGTTTCTCGGGCAGGGCATAGGCAGCGGTGAGCACGTGGTCAGAGCGGAAGCCCAGATCGACGGAGCGCATCTTCTCAAAACTCCGCAGCAACAGGCCGCAGGCCGCGAGAAGCACGAGCGCGGTCGCGATTTCGCCCACGACCAGCGCGGAGCGCAGCCAGGCATGGCCTCCGGAGGAGCCGGTGCGGCCGCCCTCTTTCAGGGTCTCGTTCACGCTGGTACGCCAGGCGGCGAAGGCGGGAATCAATCCACAGGCCAGGCCGGTCAGCACGGACAGTGTGAGCGCAAAAGTGACGATTGGCCAATCCATGCCGATCTCGTTCACGCGCGGCAGAGTCTCGGGCAACTGGCTGATGCCGACTCGCAGGCCGATTGCGGCCAGGACGAGACCGAGGACGCCTCCGATCATGCTCAGGACCACGCTCTCCAACACCGACTGGCGGAGCAGCGCGAGTTTGCCTGCGCCCAGGGCCATGCGCATGGCGATCTCGCGGCGGCGGCGAATGGCGCGGACCAGCAGCAATCCGGCGAGATTGGCGCAGACGATCAGCAGCACAACCGCAGTCGCGAGAAACAAGATGCGCACCAACTCACGCGCCTGTGAGACCGTTTGCTCGCGTAACGAACGCACCACGGCAAGAATGTGCAGACTCGCCATAAACGGCGGGTAGGCGCGCATGGTTTCCTGGGCCACGCGTTGCGCATCCTGCTGGGCCTGCTCTGCTGTGACACTCGGCTTGAGCCGGCCCACCATGGCAAAGCTCCAGTTCGCCGCCCCGGCGCCGTGCAATTCCTGCGGCTCGAAGCTCATGGGGACCCACAATTCGCTGTGGTCCAGGCGTCCGGGCAACAAAGGGAAATCAAACGACGGCGGCATGACACCGATGATCAGGTAAGGCTTGCGGTCGAGCAGAATCTTCGATCCCAGTATGTGCGCATCGCCGTGCATCCGGCTCCGCCAGAGCCCGTAGCTGACCACTGCAACCTGCTGGCCTTGCTCGTCCTCCTGCTGGGTGAACACCCGACCCATGAGGGGAGGCACCTGTAAGGTTGGGAACAGGCCGCCAGTCATACGGGCTGCATCTACCTGCGCCGGTTCGCCAACGCCCGTGAGTTCGAAGGTCACGGATTGATATCCGCCGAGGCTTTCGAAGCTGTACGTGTCGCGCGTGTTGGCAAGGACATCAGGGGCGGTGACGCGCGGCAAGGCATCGGCGCTTGTGATGCCGTCCTGCAATACGTCGGAGAGCGAGACCAGTTGCTCGGAGTGCGGGAAGGGCAGCGGGCGGAGCAGCACTCCTTCGACGATGGAGAAAATCGCGGTGGTGGCGCCGATGCCGAGCGCCAGCATCAGCACCGCCGTGGTAGAAAAGCCGGGCGACTTGCGCAGGTGACGAACGGCGACTCGCAGGTCAGTGAACATTGGTGGCATCCCCGCCGGGAATGAAGTCACAGGCCGGGACTGCACTCTTCAACCCAAATGGGGCCCGGCTAACTGCCTGTCATTTCTTCCCAGTGCGCTGTCCAATCAGCGCCGCCCGTCCATATTTATAAACCCCTGTTCAGGACTGGACACTGGGATTTGAAGGGATCTCGACTCAGGAAGTCAAAACCCAATTTCACCACAAAGGACACTAAGGACACGAAGGAAGGCAGCGACACTGGCCCTTCGTGAGACTTCGTGCCCATGGTCTGTCGATTGGGGACACCGGCAGCCTCGTGGACCGAAGGCTGAAGCCTTCCGGTGCTATGATTCTGGGCAGCACTTTTCATGCGAATCAGACGCCCTTACCCCATCGCTCTGGCGGTGGTGATCGTCGCGGCGGCGGTTACGGTTGCCGTGCAACTGCGACGAAACGCGCCACCCGAACCGGCGCGTCTGCTGCCCAGCGCCGACGCTTTTGTCTACGCCAATTTTGGCTGGATTCGCAAGATCAGCAACAAGCCGCTGTCCCCGGTCTCGCACGACCCCGAGTATGAGCAGTTTATCGAGCAGTCGGGCTTCGATTTTGAACGCGACCTCGATGCTGTGGCCTTTGCGGTTCACTACCCGGCGAACAAACCGTACAGTGGCGAAGGCGAGCTGCGCTTTTCGGAAGTACTGGTGGGGAAGTTCGACGGCGAGAAACTCGCCGGCTATTTGAAGCATGTCGCGCAATCGGTGGAGAACTACAACTCGATCGATATTTATTCGATTCCGTTGGAGGAGCGAACGTTCCGGGTTGCCATCCTCAGTGTGGACTCGGTGGCCGCCTCGAACCACGACGATCCCGGCGTGATCCGGGGGATTGTCGACCGGTCGCGGCGGCTGGCATCGCCGTTCGGCGGTCCGGCATTCCTGCGCCGCTACTACAAGCAGGTGCAGCTGGCCAGCCCGATCTGGCTTGTCGGCCGGATCGATCCTGCTTCCCCGGAGTTTGGCGGGTGGTCGGATTTTCTCTCCAAGCCTGCCGATGTGGTGATCTCCGCCAGCTACAATCCCCTGCATCTTCCCCTGCGTACCAGCGTTCTGCATGTGCGGGCCGAGGCCTGGACGGCCAGCCCTGAGGACGCCCGAAACTTATCGAACCGGCTGAACACATTTCTGCAGATGTTCCACAGCGCGGAGACCTCGGTGGGGTCGCCGGGCGGCGATGCCGACCTGAAGACTCTGTTCGACAGCTTGCAGGTACGCCAGGACGACAGCCGAGCCGCGCTCTATGCGGTGGTGCCGACCGCGGTCTTTCGGAAAGTGCTGGAATCGCCCGGCCCGATGGGGGCTCCGGGGGCTGCTGCGGCTCCGGCGCAGGCCGGCAGATCGCATTGATCTCAGACCGGCTTGCAACAAAATCCCGGCCCGCGCGTCTTATGTGTAGCACCAGCGATAGAAGGAGGGCTCGGAGCCCGATCTAACAAGCTGCCCAGCCAGATAACCCAGTTAGACAGTGCAGCAGGTACAATAAATAAGCCCGATGTCAAACCTCCCACTTTCCACTCTCGTCATGCTCGCGTTTCTGGGCGGCCTGGTTTCGTTTGTGTCGCCTTGCGTGCTTCCGCTGGTGCCCGGATATGTCTCCATGATTTCGGGCGTCGGCGTAGAGGAGTTGAAGTCGGCGCAGTCCCAGCTTTTGCGCCGGGTAATGATCAATTCCATCGCCTTCATCCTCGGGTTCAGCGTGGTGTTCATCGCGCTGGGAGCGGCGGCCACGAGCGTAGGCCAGGCGCTGGGCATTTACAAGCACACGCTGGCTCGTGTGGCGGGCGTGGTCATCATCTTGTTCGGGCTGCACCTGACCGGAATTTTCCGAATCAAAGCGCTCTACACCGACGCCCGCCTGCACAGCGTGAAGGGCGGCAGCACGCCGGTGGGCGCATTCGTCATCGGATTCGCCTTCGCGTTCGGCTGGACGCCCTGCCTGGGCCCGATCCTGGCTACGATCCTGGGCTTCGCCAGCCAGCAGGACACGGTGGGCAAAGGCATTCTGCTGCTCTCGGTGTACTCGCTGGGGCTGGCGATGCCGTTTCTGGTGACCTCGCTGCTGATGGAGCAATTCCTCAAGTTCTACAGCCGCTTCCGCTCGTATATGCACGGGATCGAAGTGGCCAGCGGCGGCCTGATGATCGCCCTGGGCGTGCTGCTGCTGATCGGGCGCTTCACCATGATTTCGAACTGGCTGTCGTTTTTAGGCAAGTTTGAGGTGTGGCTGGAGGGCGTGGTCACGAATGCCAACCCGGTTGCAATTCTGGTGGTGGCGGTCGCGGTGGCACTCGCGCTGTACCTGGGCTATCGCCGGAGGCGAAGTTCGAATGAAGGGGTCGTTATGAATCGCAATCCTCTCGCTTTGGTCGTGGTCGCCGTGGTGGTCGCGGGAATGCTGTTTGTCGGCTTCCATGCTGCCCGCCGCTCCGGCGGCACGGTGGCCGCCATGTCATCCGTCGCGCCCGACTTTACCCTTGAGTCGCTGGACGGCAAGAGCGTGCGACTCTCGGACCTGCGCGGTAAGGCCGTCCTGCTGAACTTCTGGGCGACCTGGTGCAGCCCATGCAAGATCGAAATGCCGTGGTTCGTGGAATTGCAGAGCCAATACGGACCGCAGGGCCTGCAGATCGTCGGCGTAGCCATGGATGATGCCAGCAAAGAGGACATCGCCAAGTTCGCCAAGGATATGGGCGTGAACTATCCCGTACTGATCGGGAAGGAAGCGGTGGGAGATGAGTACGGCGGCATACCGGCGCTGCCGGAGAGCTTCTTCATCGGCCGCGACGGCAAGATCGTCGACAAGATTTTTGGCCTCAAGGGTAAAGCCGAGATCGAGGACGCCATCAAGAAGACGCTGAATACGGAACCGGGAACCAGCCCGTCTGCGGCGCCGGTCGCGAAAACGCAGGCTCAGAACTGACACTAGGAAGCCCGCGGCAATCGCTCTACTATGATTCGGGGTGGGGAATGATCCTGTTCTCACACAAGAGGAACGCGAGGCTGATCTGCCTGTTGGCGTTCGCCCTGGCGGCGATCGCAGCCGCAGCGCAATCGGGCAAGGCGCCATCGGTCACCATGGCTCCGGTGGATCTGGTGACGGCTCCGCGCGCCGCCCAGACCATGGTGGACCTGAATTTCCGCGTGGCTTCCGGCTTTCACATCAACTCGAACACGCCCAAGTCGGAGTTCCTGATTCCTACCGCGCTCAAGATGGATCTGCCCACCGACATCATTCTGGGCAAGATTGACTATCCCGCTGGACAGGATCTCAGTTTTCCTTTTTCGCCAGACGAGAAACTGAATGTGTATAGCGGAGATTTCACGGTCGCCGTGGCGGTGCATCCGCTGCACTCGGTGGTGCCGGGAAAGTACGTGATGCACGGCGTGCTGCGCTACCAGGCCTGCGACAACGCCCAGTGCTTCCCTCCGAAGAACCTGCCGGTTAGTTTCGAGGTGAAAGTTGTGAAGGAACCGCCCGGCCCGCGCCACAATCCGGCACAAAGCCCACACGTGCATAATTAAGCTGTCAGCTATCAGCTATCAGCTCTCAGCCTTTGCCGTGTAGCCCCGGACGCATTCGTCCGGGGCAAGCAAGAAAAGAGTCGAGCTGCGCTCGACGGACAGCCGGGGGCGGCTGTCCCTACATAAAAGCCCTCCTGACTTTGACTCGCTTGCGCCCGGTCCTTAAGATTTCCTTCCATGAAGCGTGTCATCCTTTGCCTTTTTGCCCTGCTCGCGTGCTGTGCTCTGCACGCGCAACCGGCCAAGTCTTCGGACCTGGTTGTTCACAACGTCACCATCATCGACGTGACCGGCGGCGCGCTGCTGTCGCACCGCACTGTCCTGGTGCGCGATGGAAAGATCGCCGACATCAGCGAAGCCGGCGCTGAGCGCGGCGGGAAGAAAGCCGTTCACGTCAACGGCACCGGCAAATTCCTCATCCCCGGCCTCTGGGACATGCACGTGCACATGGTCTTCGGCGAATGGTTTCCCCATGGGAAAGAAATCACCGTGCCGCTGTTCATCGCCAACGGCATCACGGGCGTGCGCGACATGGGAAGCGAGTTGGAGGTGCTGCAGCAGTGGCGCAAGGAGATCGAAGCCGGGACGCTGATCGGCCCGCGCATCGTCATGGCCGGACCGATGCTCGACGGACCCAAGCCGCGTTTCCCCAGCTCGATTGCGATCAGCACGCCTGAAGACGGCCGCCGCGCGGTCGATGACCTCAAGCGGCGGGGCGTGGATTTCATCAAGCTGCAGTCGCTGATTCCGCGCGACGCGGTCTTCGCTATCGCCGATGAGGCGCGCAAGCAGAACATCACGTTTGTGGGCCACGTGCCCGATTCGGTGCGCGCTTCAGAAATGTCGAATGCCGGGCAGAAGAGCTTCGAGCATCTGATCGGAATCTTCGAAGGCAGCTCGCCAATGGAAGACGAATTCATCAAGGGCAACAAGAACGAAACCAAGTTTCTGGCGAGCTACGATCCCAAGCGCGCGGCGGAGTTGTTCGTCCTGCTGGCCAAGAACCAGACCTGGCAGTGTCCGACCCTGGTGTGGGAGCGCGGCGGCAACCTGATCGATCTCTCGGACTTCGCCCACGACCCGCGAGCGAAGTACGTCCCAGCATCCTGGAAAGACGTGACCTGGAAGCGCTTCACCGAAGCCGTGGTCCACGAGTTCAACGTGGATGATCTGGCCACGCGCCACCGCTTCGTGGATAAAGAACTGGAAGTCGTAAAGGAGATGCACCACGCAGGCGTCCCATTTCTTGCGGGGACGGACACGCCTCCGGGCGTTTACATCTTCCCCGGCTTCAGCCTGCACGAAGAGTTGCACCGCTTCGTCGCCGCCGGCTTCAGCCCGCTGGAGGCGCTGCAGACGGCCACGCTGAATCCCGCGAAGTTTCTGGGCAAGGAAGATCAGCTCGGGACGATCGACAAAGGCAAAATGGCTGACATGGTGCTGCTCGACGCGAATCCGCTGGAAGACATCCGCAACACGCAAAAGATTGCGGGAGTGGTCGTCAATGGGCGGTACTTGTCGCGGGCTGAGTTAGACAAGATGCTGGCGGGGGTGGAAGCGGCGGCGGCGAAGTAGAAAAAGAGACGATTTGTCATGCTGAGCGGCGCGGGAGAAGCGCGAAGCGATTCTCCCGCGGAGTCGAAGCATCCCTACCTGACCACGACATTCCCGAGACGGGAACACCTCCAGAATTTGTGACCTAGCGCACCGCCAACTCAGTCGAGGTACAGGATCATTTCCGAATGCCTCGCGATCGCAGGTATTGCGTTTACATCATGGGCAGCCTGTCCGGCACGTTGTACATCGGATTCAGCGGCAACCTGCACAAACGGGTTTTCCAGCACAAATTCCATCATTTCGAGGGATTCACTGCCCGATACGAAGTGACGCGGCTGCTGTACTGGGAGTCGTATGACGATGTGCACAGGGCGCTCGCCCGCGAGACACAGCTAAAAGGGGTGGAGCCGGGCTAAGAAAATCGTGTTAATTGTCCGCAAGAATCCGCACTGGGTTGACCTGGCGTCGGAGTGGTACCCATGGATGTCTGCCGAGGGTAGGGATGCTTCGACTGCGCGATGAGGATCGCTTTGCTCTCCTCATCGCTCCGCTCAGCATGACAATCGTGTTCGAGAATGACGGCCGGAACTCGCACTGTCAGGCAAGCTTCGGTGGTTTTTGGGCGAGCGCGAGAATCGTTCCGGCATACAGCATGGTGTCGAAAAAGTAGTTAATCCCTTCGACCTTGACGTCGGTGCTTGGGTCCAAGAATGAGGCGATCAGGATCGCGAGATAGACGGTAAAGACCACGAGCGTAATCCAGGCGCCGAGATACGTTGCGGCTGTCCGCGTCTTGCTCGCCAGGATACCGGCGCCGCCAACCAGCAGAATCAAGCCGGTCAGATAGCTGATGACCATCCGTCCCGGAATCCACACGGGCATGAATTTCTCGAGCGGAACGCCCGGAACGTTGAGGGGATGAAGAAAGTGTTCGACGCCGTAGAACATGGCGGCGAGGCCGATGATGATGCGGCCCACGGTGACGAGCTTGCTCTTGCCTTGCCCGTCCCGTCCGGCCATGGCAGTTCCGGCAAGAACCCAGCCGCCGGCGCCGAATGACAGTTCGCGGCACAGGAGAGCCCAGATAATCCGGTTGTGCGGACTCTTCAGCGTTCCGGGCAGGTCCATCATCGACACGAAGGTAAACATCATGATGCCGAACAGCAGGCCCGACCAGGGCACCTGAATTTTCGTGGCGATGCTCAGGGACGCGGAGATCAAGGCCACGCCGACGAGATAGGTCCAGAACAGATGCCACGGCATGAATTTGGGCACTAGTTGGCTGATGTCTTGAGCGTCGGCAAAATGCTCCGCGCCGAACACGGCCAGCGGCACGGCGAAGAACAGATTGCCCAGGGCGACGATCTTGTCGAGGCCGCGAGCCTGGGCGACGTCGTTCTTCGCGGCCATGAGGCGAATCAGGCAAAGGACGACCCCGGCGGTGCAGGTTGAGGCGACGGTACGGGAGATTTCCAAAAACGCGGGGAGAATGGCTGGGTGCATAGATCTTCCCGGATCGGTACAGCGCATCAGAATTCTACGCTAAAGAATGAGTTCCAGGCCGGGTTTGCGGACTAGTCTTGATGCAGGGCCCGTGGTGTAATGGGCAGCATATCAGCCTGTCAAGCGCGAAGGTGCGGGTTCGAATCCCGTCGGGTCCACAGCATTCCCTGGTTTGGTAGGGAATCTGACGAGGAGTCTCCGACAGGCGGACTCCTCAAGTAACCTTGACTTCTGATTCGTGTCTTTTGGATAATCGTATTGAGCTTGACAGGCTGATGTGCTAACCCCGAGTGGAATTGCGCTCGGGGTTTCGCTTTTCTTGGATGCTCTAGGGAGACGCCAGAAAGCTCGCCTAGCACGCGGCGGCCTTATTCAAGGTGATAGGTACCCCACGTGAAGGTGAGCACGGGATTGCAATTCTTGCCCCTTACCGACCAGGTGGTGGTGCCGGATGTTTTCCCGAGAACGTTAGGCATTGCCACCGCAAAATAAGTACCATCCGCCTCAGCCTTTGCAATACCATGATTTTTTTCGCCGTAGCTTTCGCCGTCCATGGTCAATTCTTCGTTCGGTTCGAATCCGCTTCCTTGGACATAAGTCACCTCGCCCTTTGGGGTCCCGATAACGGATTCCAACCCGCAACCTTTATCCGTTGCCGAGTTCGGGAAAGGGATCACCGAGACGAAACCCTTAGATGGGAATCATCATTTGAGGTCAACGCGAGGCGGATAGGCTCGCCCTTTCCGCCAAAAAAGACCAAATCGATCGGGCTGTTAAGAGCGGACCCACCGGTGCTCTTTCGGCCCGCGGAAATCGCCTTCCCATTCGAATCGAGCGTTACCCCTTCAAGCTGCTTAAGAATTTTGCCGGTGATTTCAACTTTGAAAAGAGTGTAAGTCAAGTCGGTGGGCAATCCCTTTGCGTAAAGTTCGTACCGGACCAACGTGCGATCTGTAGTGGGCGTCCGGTCAATCTCTCTCAGGGAAAGATCCACTCCCGGACTGTTCATTTTCTTCCCAAAATTCTTTTTAAGATTGGCCAACTTCACCACCGTCTCCTTTTGCTCTGCCGTGAGGTCCTGATCGGTGGGAGCTGATTTCTGAACCATCTGCGCAGCGGCGACTGTCGAGAAAAGCAGAAGAAAATGGGCAACAGTACGTCTCATGGTGCGCTTGACTTTACTGTATCTCGCCCATGACATCAATGCTTTACCCCGCCTTGCTTCTTCTCCACCTTCGCCCAGGTGTCCTTCAGTGCGACGGTGCGGTTGAAGACCGGCCTTCCAGGCTTCGAGTCGGGATCGGTGCAGAAGTATCCCAGGCGTTCGAATTGATAGCGGCTGCCTGGGGCCGCGTCGGCCAGCGATGGCTCGAGCTTCGCGGGTGCGATCACTTCCAGCGAATTCGGATTCAGGTTCGCGGTGAAGTCCTGACCCTCTTCCACATCGGTGGGGTCTTCCTTGCTGAACAGGTTTTCGTAGATGCGGACTTCGGCGTCGATGGCGTGCGCGGCTGAAACCCAGTGGATCGTCGACTTCACCTTGCGGCCATCGGGCGCGTTACCACCGCGCGTGACGGGATCGTAGGTGCAGTGCACTTCAATTACTTCACCTTTCTCGTTCTTCACCACGTTCTTTGCTGTGATGAAGTAGCCGTAGCGCAGGCGGACTTCGCGTCCCGGCGACAGACGAAAATATTTTGGCGGAGGCACTTCGCGGAAGTCGTCCTGCTCGATGTAGAGCACGCGAGAGAAGGGTACCTTGCGCGAACCGGCCCTTTCGTCCTCGGGATTGTTCTGCGCGTCCATCTCTTCGACCTGATCCTCCGGATAGTTATCGATCACCACCTTCAGCGGACGCAGCACGGCCATCACGCGCGGGGAGCGCTTGTTCAAATCCTCGCGCACGAAGTGCTCGAGCATGGCCAGCTCGACGACGCCGTTGGTGCGCGACACGCCCGCCGCGGCGACGAAGTTGCGAATCGCGTCCGGCGTGTAGCCGCGGCGGCGCAGGCCGCCCAGCGTGGGCATGCGCGGATCATCCCAGCCACGCACGCGGCATTCCTCCACCAGCCGGCGCAGCAACCGCTTGCTCATGATGGTGTAGGTCAGGCTGAGGCGGTCAAATTCGATCTGCTGCGAGGGGAAGATACCCAGCTCTTTGATGAACCAGTTGTAGAGCGGCTGATGATCGGCGAATTCGAGCGAGCACATCGAGTGCGTGACTTTTTCGAGCGAGTCCGACTGGCCGTGCGCGTAGTCGTACATGGGATAAATGCACCACTTGTTGCCGGTGCGGTGATGCTCGGCGTGCAGGATGCGGTACATCACCGGATCACGCATGTTGAGGTTGGGCGAGGCCATGTCGATCTTGGCGCGCAGAACCCGCGAGCCGTCGGGAAACTCGCCGGCCTTCATGCGCTCGAACAGGTTGAGATTCTCTTCGACGGAGCGGTTGCGATACGGGCTGTCTTTTCCAGGCTCAGTCAGCGTGCCGCGATGCTTGCGGATTTCCTCCGCCGACAAATCGTCGACGTAGGCCTTGCCGTCTTTGATCAGCTTGATGGCCCACTCGTAGAGCTGGTCGAAATAATCGGAGGCATAGAAAAGGCCGTCCCAGTGGAAGCCGAGCCACTTGACGTCGGCCATGATGGCATCGACGTATTCGACGTCTTCCTTTTCAGGATTGGTGTCGTCGAAGCGCAGGTTCGTGTGTCCGCCGAATTCGTCGGCGTAGCCGAAGTCGATGCAGATGGCCTTGGCGTGGCCGATGTGGAGATATCCGTTGGGCTCGGGAGGAAAGCGGGTCTGGACGCGGCCGCTGTACTTGTTGGTCTCGAGGTCTTCGAGGAATCGCTCACGAATGAAGTTGGAGGGACGAGGCTCGGGCGCTGCGTTTTCGTCCATTTTCGCCTCGGCGGATGACGGATTCATGGCATTGATCTTACCGCAAAGAAGTCCGCAATCCGTGGCCCCGGACGAGGACGTCCGGGGCTCCACGATTTTGTTCAGGCCAGGTCGAAGCGATCCGCGTTCATCACTTTGCTCCACGCCGCCACGAAGTCTTTCGCGAACTTCTCCTTCGAGTCGGCGCACGCGTAGACTTCCGCCAACGCGCGCAGCTGGGAGTGCGAACCGAAGATCAGGTCGACCCGGGTAGCGGCCCACTTGACCTTGCCCGTCTTGCGGTCGCGGCCCTCGTACACCGGTCCCGAGCCATTCCCGGACGTTGGCTGCCATTCGGTGCTCATGTCGAGCAGGTTGACGAAGAAGTCGTTGGTCAGCGTTTCAGACCGCTTGGTGAAGACGCCGTGTTTCGAGTTCCCGGTATTCGCGCCCAGAACGCGGAGGCCACCGACTAGAACGGTCATTTCGGGCGCCGTCAGCCTTAGCAATTGCGCCTTATCCACCAACATCTCTTCCGCCGACAAGCGCTGTTTGCCGCTGAGATAGTTGCGGAACCCATCCGCTTTTGGTTCAAGCGGCTCGAAGGATTCGACTTCGGTTTGCTCTTGCGAGGCGTCCATGCGCCCCGGCTTGAAGAGGACTTTCACGTCGTGACCGGCAGCCTTCGCCGCTTTCTCGACGGCTGCGTTGCCGCCGAGAACGATCAGGTCGGCCAGCGAAACCTTCTTCCGCTTGCTGCCGTTGGACTGCGAGCTGTTGAACTCCTTCTGAATGGCTTCGAGTTTTTGCAGCACCTTCGCCAGCTGAGCCGGCTGGTTGACTGCCCAGTCCTTTTGCGGGGCGAGGCGAATACGCGCGCCGTTGGCTCCGCCGCGCTTGTCAGAGCCGCGGAACGTCGACGCCGACGCCCAGGCGGCCGAGACCAGTTGGGAGATCGAAAGTCCGGATTTGAGAATCTTGGCTTTCAGCGCCGCAATGTCCTTGTCCCCGATCAGTGGATGATTCACCGCGGGGATGGGGTCTTGCCACGGCAGCGTCTCCTTGGGAACGAGCGGGCCGAGATAACGCGCGATCGGGCCCATGTCGCGGTGCGTGAGCTTGAACCACGCGCGGGCAAAGGCATCGGCGAACTGACCGGGATGCTCGTAGAAGCGGCGTGAAATTTTTTCGTAAGCCGGATCGAAGCGCAGGGAAAGATCGGTGGTGAGCATGGAGGGCGCGTGATGCTTGGATGGATCGTGCGCATCCGGCATCTTTCCGTTGCCCGCGCCTTTCTTCGGTCTCCACTGATGCGCGCCAGCCGGGCTCTTGGTGAGCTCCCAATCGTAGTTGAACAGGTTGGCAAAGAAGTTGTTGCTCCACTTGGTCGGCGATGTGGTCCAGATGACTTCCAGGCCGCTGCCGATCGCGTCACCGGCTATGCCGGTGCGAAATTCGCTTTTCCAGCCGAGGCCCTGCTCCTCGATAGGGGCGGCTTCGGGCACTGGGCCCACGTTGGAGGCAGGGCCGGCGCCGTGGGTTTTGCCGAAGGTGTGCCCGCCGGCAATCAGCGCGACCGTCTCCTCATCATTCATGGCCATGCGGTGGAAGGTTTCGCGAATATCCTTGGCCGCGGCGACGGGGTCCGGGTTGCCGTTGGGGCCTTCCGGATTCACGTAGATCAGGCCCATTTGCACGGCGCCGAGAGGATTGTCGAGCTGACGGTCGCCGCTATAGCGCTCGTCGGCCAGCCACTTGCCTTCCGGGCCCCAGAACACGTCCTCTTCGGGCTCCCAGGTGTCGGCGCGTCCACCGCCAAACCCGAAGGTCTTGAAACCCATGGATTCGAGGGCGACATTGCCGGCGAGAATCATCAGATCGGCCCAGGAAATTTTCCGGCCGTATTTCTGCTTGATCGGCCAGAGCAGGCGGCGCGCCTTGTCCAGGTTCACGTTGTCGGGCCAGCTGTTGAGCGGCGCAAAGCGTTGCTGGCCGGCTCCGGCGCCGCCGCGGCCGTCGCCGATGCGGTACGTGCCGGCGCTGTGCCACGCCATGCGAATGAACAGCGGACCATAGTGGCCGAAGTCGGCCGGCCACCATTCCTGCGAGTCCGTCATCAGGGCGCGAAGGTCCTTGGTCACGGCTTTCAGGTCGAGACTCTTGAAGTCCTTGGCGTAGTCGAACTCCTCGCCCATGGGATTGGACAGGTTGGAATGATGGTGGAGAATCTGAACATTCAACTGATTCGGCCACCAGTCTCGGTTCGTGTGTACGGGATTTGCCCCCGTGAACGGGCACTTGGATTCGGTTGGGCTGTTTTGTTTCTGGATATCGGGGATCGCGGTTTCTGCTGGGGCGGTGATTGTATTCTCCATATCTTTGTCTTCCTTTGGGAATTCCCTTTGAAAATTTCCTTTGAATTGGTAAAGAACCCGTTTTTTAGTACGTCGTTGAACTACGTTTTCGGGCGGCAGCGGGCGCAGAGGCCGAAGACCTCCACCACAGGCTGCGTTAGATCGAATCCGTTGGGTACGTGCGGCGACAGGCGTTTGAAATCGATGAAATCACCTTCGATGTCTTGTACCGACTTGCAGCGCGAGCACACCAGGTGATGATGCGGTTTGAGATTGCCGTCCACGCGCAAGGTGGACGAGTGAGGAGTGACCTCACGCAGCAGGCCGTGCTCCACGAAGAGACGGAGATTGTTGTAGACCGTGGCCAGAGAGATGTGCGGCACGCGTTTGCGGACAGCGGAATAGATTTGCTCCGGAGAGCGGTGACCGTGCGAGGCGACGACCGCTTCGTAGACGACCTGGCGCTGGTGCGTGGCCGCGAGGCCGTGCTTCCAGGCGAGGTCCCGGAACTGTTCGTGCCTGAGGCGCATAGTTATTGGATGAGAATGATTATAAAAGAGAAGTGACCGCGAATGTCAACCGGTTCGGTTTCGGAGCAAGCAAGGGGCGGTGTCAAACTGTCGACTGAGAATCAGAGTTTCCCAGAATGAACCGGGCTCTTACGCTATTGTGACGCACGAACTTGTGCAGTTGCTCTTGCGATCCTAAGCTAAACTCAGGGCCCGTGGTGTAATGGCAGCACGTCAACCTGTCCAGTTGGAAGGTGCGGGTTCGAGTCCCGCCGGGTCCACAGCAACCCTAGGTTTGGTAGGGACGCTGGCGAGAGCCTTGGGACAGGGAGGCTCTCCACAAGTAATGTTGACTTCGCGTTCTCAGTTTCAGATAATCAACTTGTAACTGGACAGGTTGACCGCCCCGAACTGGTAATGGTTCGGGGTTTTGCTTTTTTAGCCTAACTTCGCTACCGCTTGCCTGATCCGGGCCAGCGTCACTTCTCTCCCCAGCAGTTCCAGCGTTTCGAAAAGCGGTGGGGCGTTCTTGCGGCCGCAGACGGCGACGCGGATGGGCTGGAACATCTGTCCGGCTTTCAGGCCGAGCTCCTGGGCGGCGGCGCGGAGAGACTGATCGAGCGGATCGTGTTTGAATTCGACGGTTGCCAGCACGCCTTGCGCCTTCTGCAAAGCCTTCAGCGCCATGGCCGCGTCTCCTTTTTGCGGGATGAGCTCGGTGGGGTCGTAGGGCGGCAGCTGGTCGACGAAGAAAAAGTCTGCAGCGGTGAGAACATCCCGCAGCAGCTTGATGCGTTCGCGGATTAGGGGCGTGATCCGCAGCATTTTCTCGGGCGTGACGTTGAATCCGGCTTCCCGGACGATCGGCAGCAGGCGCCGGTTGAGGTCTTCGATGGGCAGGCCGCGAATGTGCTCGGCGTTGAGCCAGAGCGCCTTGGGATCGAAGGTCTCCTCATGGGAAGCAACACCCAGGTCCCTCGCTTCGCTCGGGATGACAGTTGTAGAGGTGGATGATGATTCCTTGAAGTTCACAACGGCATTCGCGCGGTTGATGCCCTCCAGGGAAAATGCGTCGATCAACTCCTGGCGGCTCATCTGCTCGCGATCGTTTTTCGGCGACCAGCCGAGGAGGCAGAGGAAATTGATGAAGGCTTCAGGCAGGAATCCGGCGTCGCGGTACGTGGTGACACTGACGACGGGCCCGTGGCGGCGCTTGGAAAGCTTGGTTCCGTCAGGCGCCACGAGAAGCGGAAGATGCGCGAACTTCGGCGGAGGACAGCCGGCGGCCTCGAAAATGAGGACGTGCTTGAAGGTGTTGGTCAGGTGATCCTGGCCGCGAATGATGTGGGTGATGCGGAGGTCGGCGTCATCGGCGCAGGAAGCGAGGTGATAGGTGGGCATGCCATCGGAGCGCAGCAGGGCGAAGTCTTCGATGTCGGCAGTCGCCTTCTCCTGCTCGCCATAAACTGCGTCACGAAAATGAATGCGCCACGCTCCTTCGGAGCGTCGGACAGCCCCTTCGACTTCGCTCAGGGCAAGCGAGGGCGGCTGTCCCCACATGGTTCCTTCCTCGCGCGGGACGCGAAAACGCAGGGCGAACGGCTCGCCGGCGGCGGCGCGGCGGTCGCTTTCTGCGCGGGAAAGCTCGCGCACGCCGGGGTTGAACAACCAGGTGCCTTGGGCGCCGGATTTTTCGCTTTCGCCGGTGTGGGCGGGGGTGAAATCGCGGTAGGCGAGTCCTTTTTCGAAAATCGACCACGCCACTTTGCGATGCAACTCCAACCGTTCGGACTGCTTGTACTCTTCGTCCCAGTCGAGATCCAGCCACTTCAGACCTTCAAAAATTGAGGTGACCGAGGCGTCGGTGTTGCGCTCGACGTCGGTGTCATCGAGGCGGAGGATCATGGTTCCGTCATTGCGGCGCGCGTAGAGCCAGTTGAAGATGAAGGTGCGGGCGCTGCCGACGTGAAGAAATCCGGTGGGCGAAGGGGCGAAGCGGACGCGCGGCTTGGCTGCAGTCGTCGTCGGGCTCGTGGAATCAGGCATAAGAATCGGGGCAGCGAGCGAAGAAGCACATCTGAGTTGCCCGCAAAGGGGCAATTTCACTTCGCTCGGATGACAAATGCTACTTAGCCAAAGTTTTTCTGAAGTTTTGATACTACGGGTGCGCAAAATCAGCGTCAAGCGCAAGCGCCACAAGGACTTGCGATCCGGCTCGGACGGCCGCTGGCAACGGAGCGGACGCGCGCTAATTCCTGTTGTTTTCGCCCATTCGGTATGAAACCATTGAATCACTGTTTCCCCCCGAAACTGAGCGAGCGATTCGCCCAGGGGTGTCTTGTCGGACCCTATGAACAGCGTTGTTATCACGACGGTTGTCATCCCCGGCACAGCCTCGGTTCTGCTGTTCATGCTGTTCGCCTACCTCTATGAACAGAGCCACCAGGCATACTTCCGCGCCTGGAAATGGGCGTGGGCGTTTTATTCGCTGCACTACGTGCTGGATGCTTTTCCGACGTCCTCCACTGCTTTCTTCGTCAGCGAGCTATTCCTGGTCACGATGGCGATGTGCATCTTCGTGTCGACCCGGCTGATGCGCGCGGCCTATCGCTTTCGCTGGTACGACGCGGTCGTGGGAGCGGGCAGCGTTGCGCTGGCGCTGCTTACCCTGCGCGGTCACCTCGTGAGCGGCGTGTTTCACCCGGACGCCCAGCCGGCGATCCGGCTCGGACTGGGACTGGCGGCCATTCTGCTGTATTGCTCCGCAGTTTTTTACGTAAACGGACACAGGCGGGGATCGCTGGCGTTTCAGGTGCTCGCGGTTTCGCTGGCGCTGTGGGCCGTGCTGATGGGAGTGGGGCAGGTGCAGAATCCCTGGGTGCAGAGGTTCGGCAGCGCCAACCGGCTGTTCGGCCCGGTGCCGCAGATGCTGCTGGGCATCGCCATGGTGATGGTGCTGTTTGAGAACCAGCGCAACGCAGTGCAGGAAAACACGCTGGCGCTCTCGACGCTGGGGGTGGATCCGCGGCGGTTGTTTTTCGCGGAGGATCTGGTGCCGAGCATGCAGGCGGCGCTGGAACGGTTGCGGAGCGCGTTGCCCATGGATCGCGCGGCGATCGTGATCACGGAACGATGGCGCGGGCTTTTGCCCTCGGTGCAGCAGGGCTTCCCGCCAGGATTCCTGGAAGCGCTGGAGACCAGCGGAGCCGGAGAGTACATCTGCGAACTGGCCTATCGGCAAAGCGGAATCTTCACGGTGCAGGACCTGGCCGAGATGACGGAACCGCTGCCGCTCACCCGGGTGGGAAATTTCGCGGAGTTCAAGCGCATTCTGACCGAGGCGGGCGTCGAGAACCTGACTGCGGTCAATCTGCAGACTCGCGAACACAATTTCGGGGTCATCCTGTTTCCTCATGCCGAACGCAAGGCTTTCGGATCGTCAGGGCCGCGGCTGATGGTGGGTCTGGCGCTGCAACTTGGCCTGACGCTCGAGAACTACGTCGTGACTCACGACGCGCATCGCCGCACGAAAGAGTACGAACTGCTGACCGAGATCGGGAAGGCGATCAGCTCGCGCCTCGACCAGGACGAGATTCTCCGCACTATCCAGATCGAGCTGGGGCAGATCTTCGACACCACGCACTTCTACATTGCGTTTCAGGAAGGGGAGGAAATCCGCTTTGAGCTCGAAGTCAGGGACAACCGGGTTCTCGCCAAGCGCACGCGCGAGTTGCGCAATGCCTTCACGGAGTATGTGATCCGCAGCGGCGAGCCGCTTCTGATCCGCTCCGACCTGGAGGCAACGCGGAAGCGGCTGGGGATCAGCCATGTGCCGGAGCGTCCGGCGAAGTGCCTGATCGCGGCTCCGATTTTTATGGGCAAGAAACCGGCCGGAGTCATGTTAGCGATGAATCCGGACCGGGAATACGTCTTCGAGCAGCGCGATCTCGACGTGCTGGTGACGGCGGCGGGGCAGGTCTCGGTGGCCATGGAGAATGCCCGGCTGTTCGCCGAAGAGCAGCGCCGGTCGCGGCAGCTCGCGTTCCTGAATAACATTTCGCGTACCGCGATTTCGAGCGACGACCCGGTGCACATGCTGAGCCAGATCGCGGGCGAAATTCAAAAGAATTTCAGCTTCGATCATATCGGGATCGGCTTGCTCGACTATGGCACGAAGGAAATCGAAATCAAGGCGGAGGCGGGCGTCACGGCCCACGCCATGGGCCGTCGCATTGCGCTGGGCACCGGCATCCTGGGGCGGGTGGCGCGCTCCGGCGAGCGCGCCATGATCCAGAACGCGCAGCCCGGCCAGCTAAGCGGGATCCTGCCGGATTCGCGCGCCGTGCTCTGCCTTCCCATTACTTACGGCGACAATCTGCTGGGCGTGCTCAACATCGAAAGCCGGAACGAGAACGCATTCTCGCCGCAGGATGTGCTGATTCTCAACACGCTGGCTGACCTGCTGGCGACGGCGCTGCACAATGCATTCGTATTTCAGAAACTGCAGCAGCAGTCGATCACCGACGGCCTGACCGGAATCAAGACCCGGCGCTTTTTCTGGGAAGCGCTGTCGGCGGAGTGGAAGCGGGCTTCGCGCTCCGGACGTCCGTTCTCGGTTGTGCTGATCGATCTGGACAAATTCAAGGAAGTCAACGACACCATGGGCCACTTCGAGGGCGATCTGGTGCTGGCCCGGGTGGGGCGTTTGCTGGAGCAGAAGTCGCGGCAATCGAACGTGGTGGCGCGCTACGGCGGAGACGAGTTCATCGTGCTGATGCCGGAAACCGGCGCGGAACAGGCGCAGGTTCTGGCCGAGCGCCTGCGGCAGTGGATCGCGGCCGACGCCATGCTCAGCGAACATCACGTCACCGGCAGCTTCGGGGTGGCCAGCTTTCCCATGCACGGCTTCTCCATCGAAGACATCATTCGCGTGGCCGACGCCGGCATGTATGTTTCGAAACGCTCGGGAGGAAATCTGGTCTCGACCGCGCAGGAGTATGTCGAGGGGCAGGACTTCGCCCGCCAGCGGCAGCAGATCTCGGCTTACATCGAAGGTTTCCTGCAGCGCGAGCACACCGGGCCGGAGCACCTGGAACAACTGACGTCGACTTTGTACAAGCTCTGTTGCGGCGAGGAAGGCTGCAACGTGCCGCTGCTGAAGGAAGCGATCGAATCCTTGAGCCGGGCCGCCGAATCGCGCGAGTTGAGCACGGCCGGCCACGGGGATCTGGTGGCGCGCTACACGGCGGTGCTGGCGCGCGCGCTGGAGCTGTCTCCGGAGGAAACGGCGGATCTGGTGTATGCCGCGCGAGTGCATGACGTGGGCAAGATTTTTGTCGCGGAGCGGATTCTCAACAAGCCCGGACCACTTACCGACGAAGAATTTCAGCAAGTGCGGATGCATGCCCACGCGGGTGCCGACATCGTGGCTGCGATTCCTCACAGCACCGCGATGCGGCTGGCGATTGAACATCATCACCAGCGTTTTGACGGCTCGGGGTATCCTGACGGCCTGCGGGGCGAGGAAATCCCGCTGTGGGCGCGGATTATCGGGCTGACTGACGCCTATGCCAACATGCTCACCGAGCAGTCCATTTCCGCGGCGAGAACCTCTGAGCAGGCGCTGGCTGAACTGGCCAAGATGAGCGGAACCAGCTTTGACGGCATGTTGGTTCGGCTGCTGCTGCGCGAGCTGAAGTCAGAGCGGATGCCGTCGAGTTCGGCAGACTGAGAACACCGCCAGTTGTCTCCCTGCTTGCAACGTCCACGCAGAAACTGGAAACTATCTCCCTATGCCCGTTTCTCTTTCTCTCACTGGAAAAGTCGCTCTCATCTCCGGCGGTTCTCGCGGCATTGGCGCGGCTACGGTGCGCCTGTTCGTGGCAGCAGGCGCGAAAGTCGTTTTCAACTACCGCGCCGCCAAGACGCAAGCCGAGGCGCTGGTGAAGGAATGCGGCTCGACCGTCTGCCACGCCGTGGCCTGCGACCTTGACAGTCCGGAGTCCGCGGCGCCTCTGGTGCGGGCCGCGGTGGAGCGCTTTGGGCGGCTCGATATTCTGGTGGCGAACCACGGAGTGTGGCTGGGCGACGACGTCGGCATCGAACAAATGCCCGATCAGCAATGGCGCAACACGTTGGCCATCAATCTGGACGCCGTGTTTGGGCTGGTGAAGCATTCGGTTGCACAGATGAGATCGCAGCCCCGAAGCGGACCAGCGGCGGGGCACATCGTGCTCATCAGCTCGACCAGCGGACAGCGCGGGGAAGCGTTTCACTGCGACTACTCTGCGACCAAGGGCGCGCTCATCAGCCTGACGAAGAGCCTGGCCTCGGAGCTGGCATCGGCGGGGATTTACGTGAACTGCGTGGCACCGGGATGGGTGGACACGGATATGAGCGCGGCCACGCTTGCCGATCCGAAGAGCGGAGAGGCGATCCGGCGCACGATTCCGCTGGGCCGGGCCGCCAAGCCGGAGGAGATTGCCGCGCCCGTATTATTCATGTGCACCGAGCATGCCGGGTTCATTACCGGCGAGATCTTCAACGTAAACGGCGGCGCAGTCCTGGTGGGCTGAAGCAGGTGGTTTGAAGCAGGTGGTTTGAACCGGCGAAAAACTTGCGTGAAACAGCCTGCTTCCGGGCGCATTCGTGCATCTAACGGGGCATGGAGCACGCACTGCCGCGGGCGGAATATCCCCAAGAAACGCTACAATTCTGATTGCGCGCAACACTCCTTCACGTGGAATGAAACAGGTTGTCCCCATTTTGGTTTTGGTGTGTCTGGCGTTGAGCCAGACCCAGGGCAATGCCGCACAAGCCGCGGGACCGTCGTCTGCCGCCGGCCCGAGTTCGGCGCCTTCGATCCAGATTCCTGCCGATCAGGAGAATGCCCATAAAGCACGAGCCATCATCGATCAAGCGATTCAGGCGCTGGGCGGACAGAACTATCTGAACATTCGCGACCGCGAGCAGCAGGGGCGAACCTATGCGATGCATCACGGCCAGCAGACCAGCAACGGGATTCTGTTCTGGAGCTTCAGTGAGTTCCCCGACAAGGAGCGGGTGGAACTCACCAAAGAGCGCGATATCGCCGAGCTATACGTGGGTAGCAAGGGATACGAGATCACGTTCAAGGGAGTCCATCCCATCGAGGAGAAAGATCTCACGGACTACCTGCGCCGCCGCCAGTATTCGCTCGATGTTGTAATGCGCAATTGGGTGAACGATCCGGGAGTCATTCTCCTGTATGAAGGCAACGCCTCGGCCGCGCAACACCCGGCACAGCAGGTGACGCTGATCAACTCCAAGGATGAGAGCGTCACGCTCTACTTCGATGACGACACCCACTTGCCGGTTAAGAAGTCGTTCACCTGGCGCGATCCGGTGGACCGACAGAAGAATCTGGAAGAAGAGATTTACGATAACTATCGCCAGGTTTCAGGCGTGATGACACCGTATAACGTGACCCGCTATTTCAACGGGGATATGGCGGGCGAGCGCTTCATGTTCAATGTGACCATCAACCAGGGACTGAATGCAGCCATGTTCGATCCGAACTCCGGATACGACCCGAACAAGCAGGCGGGGAAAAAGTAGCTATCCCGCGGCGGCTAAAGCCGAAATAAATCAAGTTATCGCAGCGCTGAAGCGCTGCGCCACCCAAAATGAAACACCGAAGCGAGTTTTGTACGGCGCGGCTGGAAGCCGCGCCCTTTCAAAACAACGCCTGTCGAGCCCTTTCAATTCGGCGCCGCTTGAGGTTTCCTTGCGTGGCTTGAGAATTCTGGTCAGGTTGCTAGCGTGGAAGGGCGAACGTGAAAAGGCTGCTGCCCGCGCCAATTGCCACATACTGCACGCCATCGATGGCGTAAGTCATGGGCGAGGCGCGCATGCCCTGGCCAGTGTTGAAATGCCAGAGCGGGCGACCGGTGGTGGCTTCGACCCCTTCCAGTGAGCCGGCGTCATCTCCGAAAAAAACCAGTCCACCTGCCGTGGTGAGCGTCCCGCCCCACGAGTTGCCCTGGCCCGTCTGCGGATAGCGCCAGGCTGTTTTCCCGTCCAGCGAAAGCGCCAGCAGAATTTTCTGACTATGCTCGTCGGGGGGAAGCTTGGTGCCCGTGTCGTAGTAGGTCTGGCCGGCGACGAAGGGCTTGGGTTCGGCGAAATACAGATTGCAGGCCTCCAGGGCCATCACGTAGAAGAGGCCCGTCTGCGGATTGTACGAGGGAGAAAACCAGTTGGTGGCGCCGTCGATGCCGGGACAGATGTAGGTGCCATCCTTCGCCGGGATTCGACCGGTCAGCAGGGGACGGCCGGAGGAGTCGATGCTTTTGGCCCAATTCAGTTTTTCGACGAACGGCGTGGCGTGCAGGAACTTGCCGTTGGTGCGGTCGAGGACGTAGAAGAATCCGTTGCGGTTGGCTTGCAGCAAGAGATGCCGGACTGCGCCGCTGTCGGCCACGTCCACCAGCACCGGGGTTTCGTTTGCGTCGTAGTCGTACAGATCGTGGGGCGTGAACTGGAAATACCACTTCATTTTTCCGGTATCAGGATCGATGGCCAGGACAGAGGCGGTGTAGAGGTCGTCGCCGGGGCGGGTGTCGCCAATAAAGTCGGGCGCGGGATTGCTGGTGGTCCAATAGAGCGTGTTGAGTGCGGGATCGTAGGTGCCGGGCATCCAGGTGGTGGCGCCGCCGTGGAGATAGGCATCGCCGGGCCAACTGGACGAGCCGAATTCACCCGGGCCGGGGATGGTCCACAGACGCCACTTCAGGCTTCCGGTGGCGGCATCGTAGGCCGCGACAAAGCCGCGCACGCCGGAGTCGCCGCCGGACGTGCCTACGATGACGGAATTTTTGACGACGAGCGGCGCGCTGGTGGCGCCATAGGATTTGGTCTTGTCGGCGTATTCAACATCCCAGCGCAGGCTGCCGGAGCGGGCGTCGAGCGAGAGCAGGTGGGCGTCGTCGGTTTCCATGTAGACCGAATTCTGCCAGACAGCGACGCCGCGGTTTTTGTGGGCAGCGGCATCGTCGAGCAGGCCAGGACTGTCGGGGCGCTGATGATGCCACAGGATGCGGCCAGTCCGCGCATCGAGCGCGAAGGCGTCGTTGGCGGAAGTGACGTACATAATGCCGCGCACGACGACCGGCGTGACTTCGAGGCGCTGCGAGTTTCCGGGATGGAAAACCCACGCAGCTTGCATTTTTACGACGTTAGCGACATTGATTTCCTGCAGACTGCTGAAGCGGCGGCCGGTGTAGTCGCCGTTGTAGGACGTCCAGTTTGCGCTGACGGGCTGAGCCAGCAAATCGTCGTCGCTGACTTTCGTGTCGGCCGCGAGCGCAGATTGGCCCTGCTCTTGCGCGGCTGGAAATGCGGCCAAGGCGCAGGCCGCAGCCATCAGAGCGCACATCGTTGCCGCGGGCCATTTCATTCTCAGCATTCTCAACGGCTCTCCCCTGAGCTGACGCGAACTTCCTGAAGCGAGCCGCGGTCTACGCCTTGATCGTCTTCCAGATGAAGGGAAAGCCGCGCCGGTTTTCCGGGAGAGGCGATTTCGGAAGCGAGGGATACCGGCTGAGTTGGATTCACATCGGCTACGGGCATGGTTCCGAGGAGTCCGCCATGTTCGTTGTAGAGGCGCGCGACCAGGTGGCCGGAGAAGAACACTCCGAAGGAGGCAGAAAGCTTGATCTTGCCGCTGTCGAGGAGAGTGGCACGCAGAGGCTGAATCACAATGCCGGCATCGCTGACGCCGTGGAATTCGCTGCCGGCGCGCGTCGGGAACCACTCGGTCTCGAAGTCACAGCTCTCGCCGGGACGCAGGCGGCACATGGGGCTGTTGAGCT
Organism: Candidatus Sulfotelmatobacter sp.; assembly: GCA_035266285.1. Lineage (GTDB taxonomy): Bacteria > Acidobacteriota > Terriglobia > Terriglobales > Acidobacteriaceae > Sulfotelmatobacter. The sequence continues at coordinate 5,498 of DATFNR010000070.1, read as the reverse complement.
CGGCTTCTTCGTAGAAAGGACCGGCATCGGAATCCGCGCTCAGAGACGGGACTCCGTCGCTGCTGAGGCGCATTTCAGGGCCGTTGGTCCAGAAGATTACAGAAGCCTTGCCGGGATAGGGTTTGTTCTCTTCGTAACGAAATCGCTCGACCATAGCATAGCGGCTGGTGCCGTCGACAACGGCGAGCCAGCCTTCGGTCGAGTCCAGCCACAGCTCCGCGGCCATATGGACGTAGTGCACGGTGAAGAGGCCGTCGTCTCTTATGGAGGCTGCGGGATTTTCCGCGGGGCCGAAGCGCACGTGATAGTGGTTCAGATAACTGCTGCGCGGGTTGGCGGGAGTGAACGTCCAGAAGTCGTGGTTGAAGCGCGAGGCGGTGTCAGCGGTGGATGAGCCTTGCGAGTTTTGGTTGCCGGTATCGTACTGCGAGACGGATTGCATCGACCATTCCAGGGAGTGTCCGCTGGTGTTCTTCATCGAGGCGTGAAAGCGGATGCGCGGGGAGTCCGCGTCGAGGCGGATGGTGCGCTGAAACTGCACGCCGGTCTGGGGATCGGCGGGGCTGGTGAGCTCAATCTCGCACTGCTGGCCTTCCGAAAGCTTTCGAAAGTTGTAGGGGCCGTCGTCGAGCAGATCGGAGTTGCCGACCCAATGCTGCTCGTCGTTGTTGCCCTCGGGCAGAAGCCAGAGTTTGTCGCCCCCGTAGTTGAACCAACGTTCGGCGGTGGGCGGGAGATACTTGCCCGCGAGCTTGGGATTGACGAACAGATAGGGATGCCCGGCGAAGGTCACCTGCATGACGCGGCCGCCGTTTTGCGGAATGACAACTAGCTGCACCCACCGGTTGGAGAGTTGCTGCGCCTGCCAGCCTTTGTAGTCCACGGCTTCGACGCGGCACGACGCGGCGGTTTGTGCCTTGGCGGAACTCGCCGACTGGGAGAAGGCCAGGCCGGTGGAAGCTGCGATCAAAGCAAGAGAGACGAATGCCCCAGAGCGTCGTACCCGATTCGCCAGCCAGAAACGCGGTGTCATGCTTGCGCCTTTCCCGGAAGTCTCAGCGAGGATCGAGAGTAGCACGGTGATCGGGTCACGAAACGCCGTCATAGGGTTTTGGTCCGCCCGATGAAAACGAAAAGAAACTCAATAAAACGAAAGATTTCGATTTGCGTCAAGCACATTCTGTGGTATACCAATTTTCGCATGCAAGGCAGCGTGCTCCCGCCGCTGCCGGAGCCACGTTGAGATTCCTTCTGCTATTGCTGGTGATGGCACCGGGCCTGTCGGCCCAAGACCGCAAAGTCGACCCTACGTGGCTGCATCGCTATGTTCCCAGTCTGAGCGAGGGGAACGGCGATCTGACCTCGGAGACATGCCACTATAAACCGATCTTTGGCCAGGGCGACGCCGGGAATCGGGTGATGCGCAGCGTGGCGCGCTTCGGGGAGGCAACGGTCGACGCTCACGGCAATTGCGCGAGCACCTCCTATGCTCGGGAAGAGGAGCTGTATTTCGTGTTGGAGGGGAAAGGCGCTCTGCAGTACGGCGACCAGAATTTTGCCATGCGCGCGAATGATTTCACTTACCTGGCACCGGGCGTGAAGCATTCGATTGCGAACGGCTCGGAACAGGCGCTGCGCGTGGTAGTCATGGGATTCAAAATCCCGGCGGCGAATGCTCTCAGTCCGGCGCCTGCAAAGCCGCACATCGTCAATCTGGATGACGTCAAAGAGGAAACGGTAAGCGGCCACCCAAGCTCGGTTTTGTACAAGTTGCTGGCCGGGACGCGCGATGCGATCGATGAGGCTTACGTGGTGACCAGCCTTTTCTGGATGGACTTCGCTCCGGGAGGAACGAATTTCCCGCATCACCACGAGACAGCGGAAGAAATCTATCTGGTCATTGATGGCCAGGGAGAGATGGTAGCGGGCAGCGGACTGGATGGGATGGAGGGCCGCTATCCGGCGAAGGCCGGGGACGCCTATTATTTCCGGGCCAACTGCACCGTAGGCTTCTACAACCAGAAAGCGCCGGGAGAGAAAGCGCACATTCTGGCGGTGCGGTCGCGGATTCCGATCGAAGAGCCAGACTAGATTCACAGGGCCCGACCGCAGTTGTGCGTGGTGTGCCTCGGGGCGTGGGGGTTCGATCCAGTTTTGAGGAGGTGTGGTAATGAGTGTGCGAATTTCCAGCCGGCGATCGTTCATGAAATGGATGGCGGCTGCGCCGCTGTTAACGCAGATTGCGGCGCGCGACCTCTATGCGCAGGCGGCCACGGCCGTAGGCAAGGATCCGCGGCAGAACGTGTATACCCGGCTCGGCGTGAAGACCGTAATCAACTGCCGGGGCACGTGGACCTACCTGAGCGGCTCTCTGGAGTTTCCCGAGGTGCGGCAGGCGCAGGTGGAGGCCGCGGACCATTTCGTCAACATGATGGAGTTGCAACGCGCGGTGGGCCGGCGGCTGGCGGAGTTGACGGGCGCGGAATCGGGGATGATTACATCTGGCGCAGCCGGCGCGATGGCGGCAGCTGCGGCGGGATGCATGGCGGGCGGCGACGACAAGCACATCTGGCAACTTCCCGATACGACTGGTTTGAAGCATGAAGTCATCATGGTGGGAGGGCGCAGCGCGTTCGACAGTGCGATCCGGCTGACCGGCGCCAAGCTGGTTCTCACTTATTCGCCAGATGAGATCGTCAACGCCATCAACGAGAACACGGCGATGATCTATACCACGGATCTGGGAGACAAGCTGCAGCGGGAACTGGCCATTGCCAAAGAACACAAGGTTCCCATGCTGCTCGATGACGCCGCGGGCATTCCTCCCGCCGACAATGCCAAGCTTTACGCCCGCATGGGAATTGACATGTATTGTTTTTCGGGCGGAAAAGGATTGTGCGGGCCGCAGTGCAGCGGACTCCTGCTGGGACGAAAGGATCTCATCGAGGCGGCGCTGCTGAATTGCGCTCCACGGGAGGGTGCGGTGTGCCGGCCGATGAAAGTTGGGAAAGAGGAAATCATCGGCTGCCTGACCGCGCTGGAGACCTGGCTGAACCTCGACGAGAAGAAACTTTACGCCGAGTGGAACAGCCGCATCGACCGCATTCGCAAGCTGGTCGAGACCGTGCCCGGAGTGAAGACGGACACGTTCGTTCCCGAAGATGGGAACCGCTATCCGACGCTCAGAGTTTCCTGGGATCAGCAGGCCTGGCGATACACCATTTTTGATTGCGTCGCCGAACTGCGCGCAGGCAATCCGGTGATTGAGGTGCTCGGGGCGGACAACCCAAGCCTGGTGACGGCAGTGCGCGAGGGCAACCCGAATCCCAATCGCAAGGAACGCAAGGCGCCCGATCACATTGAACTGGTCTCGATGACCATCAAGCCGGGCGAGGAAGTCATCGTGGGACAAAGGCTGCGCGCCATTCTGGGTGCGGCGCAGAAGAAAGCGACGTAGATTGAGGCCTGGTAAATGCGAACGCCGCCGTTGTTGATGGTTGATTGCTGATCGCTAATTGTTGATTGAAAACCTGATGCGACTCTTCCCGACTGCACTGCTGGTCTCGTGGCTGCTGGTTGCCGGCCTGTGTTTTGCGCAGGCTCCAGCGCAGAACGCGCCCGCTAAGGCTGCTGCGACTGCCGGTCCCGTCTATTCGCGCGCGGTGGATGCGGGTGACTACGTCTACATTTCCGCGCAGGGGCCGCGGCGCGCGGATGGGAGTTTGCCTGCATCCTTTGCCGAGCAAGCGCGCCGGTCGCTCGACAACATCAAATCGGCGGTTGAGTCTGCGGGTTTGACCATGGAGCATGTGGTCTACACCCAGGTTTATCTGGAGGACATCAGTAAATATGGCGAGATGAACCAGGCCTTCGGTGAATACTTCCCGAAAACGCCACCAGCGCGGGCTGTGCTGGGCGTGGCGCGGCTTCCCGATCCCGCGATTGCGATCAACGCAGTCGCGGTGCGCGACTTGACGAACCTGCGGGCGATTTCTCCGCCCAATTACAAATCGGACGACTCTGCTTCGCCGGGGATTCTCACGCACGATCGGCTGTTCATTTCCAGCATGCCGGGCAGCGATCCCGCGACCGGCAAGGTTCCCGTTGATCCTGCGGCGCAAGTCGATCTGGCGTTGGACCGCATGCAGGCCGTGGCAAGAGCGGCCGGCCTTGAACTGGCCAACATGGTTTTTGTGAATCCGTATTTGACGACGGATATGCCGCATCGGGTGATGAACCAGCGCTACGCTCTGCGCTTTGAATTTGGCAACACGCCGGCGCGGGCCACGATCGAGGTCACGAGTCTGCCCGGCGGAGCGCACATCGAGTACACGGGAGTCGCCGTGCGTGATCTCAAGCAGCGTAGAGCGGTGCGCCCGAAGAATATGCCGCCCAGCCCTACGGCAAGCCCCTGCGTGTTTGCCGGCGACACTCTGTATTGCTCGGCCAAAGACGGCTTTATTCCCGGGCCGCATGGCGGCATTTACGCCACGACAACGCCGCATCAGCTGCGGCAGACGATGCGCAATCAGCTCGACAATCTGGAAGAAGCCGAAATGAAGTTCGACCAGGTCGTGGCCACGACTGTCTATCTGGACGACCTGTCCGATGTGCAGGCGTTCGACGAAGTGTATGCGCAGTATTTTGGGGCGGCGATGCCGGCGCGGACGACTGTCCAGCAAATCGCGCCCACGGAACGCAAGCCCGACAACGACGATCACTATCCTGGCCTGGAGCAGGTGTCGCTGATTGCAGTGAGGCGACAGGGCAATCGCTAGGGTCGACCTCAGGGTCTGAGGCCCGGTTCATCAGAAGGGCGGTGCGGCACGAGTGAACTCGTGCCCTTCCCATTCATTATCTCGCGCCCTGTGCTCGGCGGCCCGCAGCCCGACTTCATGTGCGGTGCCCTTCCCATTTACATTCTCTCGCGCACTTCCCCGTTCAGCGATCTAGCTCCTCGGGCAGAAAGTTCCTTCCTTCCCTAATCCCTCACTTTGGCCAGGCGTCGAACAGGTTCGTGGCATTCACGGAGCCGAGTCCGACGGCGAGGTCGTACCCAACGGTCGCAGGGTAGGCGAGCGCGCCATTGGATTTCGGCAAGGCAAGCTCTCCGATCTGGCCCGGTGTGCCAGCTCCAAAACAGTTGCGCGAAAGGCCCTCGTTGTTTTCGGCGCAGGGAATGTCGATGTCGCCGCGAGTGACGTCATTGAAAATGCAGGCGTGAGCGGGCAGCCCGCCCGTCGTTTGACTGGCATCGCAGGCGGTAGTTCCCTGCTGCTTGAATTGCTGCGCCGCCAACGGGTAGTAGACGAAGTTGGCATCGCCCTGCCGGCCGTTTTTCTGATCGATCAGGGCCTGGATCCCCGCCATGGCGGGCGACGCGAACGAAGTTCCCCCGGCGCCCAGAAACACATCGGCGCTCTTGCACGGACTACCGCCAATGTTCTTGTCGGACATGCAGAATACGTAGAAGCTGCCCCACAGGCCATCGGCGGCGA
>DATFNR010000069.1:0-13587 GCA_035266285.1 Candidatus Sulfotelmatobacter sp. | reverse complement strand
CGGCGTGGTGACCAGAATGTGCGGCGGCCGCTTCAGCATCGCCCTCCGCTCCGGCTGCAAAGTGTCGCCGGTGCGGACCGCGGTGCGAATCTCCGGCATGAGCAGTCCGCGTTCACCGGCAAGGGCAAGAATTTCCCCGAGTGGCACCTCCAGGTTTTTCTGGATGTCGTTGCCCAGCGCCTTGAGCGGGGAGACGTAGAGGACTTCGGTTCGATCAGCGAGATCCCCGGCCAGTGCCTTGCGCACCAGCCGGTCAATGCATGCTAGAAACGCGGCAAGAGTCTTCCCCGACCCGGTCGGCGCGGAAATCAGCGTGGTGCGCCCGGCGAGGATATGCGGCCAGCCCTGCTCCTGAGGTTCGGTCGGCGTGCCAAACCTCCGCACAAACCACTCCGCCACCAGAGGATGAGCCCAAGTCAATGAGGCAGGGAGGGACGACATTTGGCTATTCTAGCCCGAGAGCCTAGTTTCGCCAACCATTCGCCCCGAATCCTCGGATCTAATCCGGCAACGCCTCGATGATGCTTAGATCGGCAGGAGTCCGAATCTCCCGATTGAGCCAGAACCCCGCACTACGCAGCAGGTGACGATATTCCTCCAGCGTTCGCTCTTTCCCGCCGGTCATGAGCATCATAACTACATCCATGAATTTTCCGGCAGAGGGAGCGTTGCCTTCCGCCAGAACCCACTCGACCAGCAAGAGCGCGCCGTCTGAAGGAATCGCGCGACGGCAGTTGGCGAGGATGTCTTGGGCGCGCTTGTCGTCCCAATCGTGGATCACATGTTTCATCAGGTACGCGCGGCATCCGGATGGCACTTCGTCGAAGAAATCACAGGGCTGCATGGTGCTGCGCGATTCGAGTTCGCCGCCGAGGAAACCACGCTGTTCAGCCCGCTCAAGCGTATGGGGCAAGTCCGCAAGGACGCCACGCAGCGCCGGATGCGCTTTTAGAATTGACGCTAGCAGCATCCCGTTTCCGCCTCCCACGTCCATCAGGCTTTCCCATCTGCCGAAATCGTATGCCACAGCGACGGCCGGGGCCAGCAGCTCCGACATACTGGTCATCGCGTCGTCGAAGACGCGGGCGGTCTCTGGATTCGTCTTCAGATACTCGAAGGCCTCCATTCCATACAACTTGGCTCTGGCCGCAAGACCCGTCTCGACGCTGTAGAGGATTTCTGAAAAAGGGTTGAAGAAGAACCCGCTACCCCTGAAGACAAGAATGGCGCGGACGGAACCGGGCACGCCTGAGCGCAGGAAGTGAGAGAGTTCAGTGTTGGCGAATGTTCGGGGTGACTTCTCCTCGAACACGCTTTGGCTGGCCAGCAGCCGCAGGATGCGGTAAAACGCCGATTCGTTTACCTTGAGGTTCCCGGCCAGCGATGAAGAGGTTTGCGGACCATCCTTCAGCAGGTCGGCGACCCCCAGCTTTGCCGCAGCGTACAAGGCCTGGTGGATGACGAGACCCTGAGCCATCCCCAATAGTTGCATGGGTGTGGCTGTCGACGAGGTTTGTGGAGACATGATTTACCTATCGCTCGGAGGTCTGAGGTCGTGATTCAGATGTCGTTACCTTCCACTCTCGTTCAGGTGCGTTTCTGCGCGGTAGCGGTACGGTCCCAGACTGGCAATGAGCAGGGTCGCGAGGACGGCTGCGCAGAAAAACCCGATCAGCGGCACCAGATAAGATCCTGTCTTATCGAAGCCCAATCCCATCAGGTAAGCTCCCAATCCGCCAGCTATGCCGAAGACAGCCCAGATCAACCCGAAAATCGCTCCATAGGAACGCAGCCCGAAGTAGCGGCTCGTCAGATACGCAATAATGTCGACTTCCGCCCCTATACCGAGGCCGACCAGAAGCGCCGCAAGGCATGCCGACCAGACAGCGTGACCCAACCCCAGGAATACAATCCCGATCGCCACTGCGGCGAAGAGCAGCGCCGCGACCCGAGGTGCGAAAAATTCGTCGAGCAAGTAGCCACAGCCCACTCGTCCCAGAAACAGTCCCACGCCAAAGAGCGAACTGGCAAAGGCCGCCAACGGACCTGAACTGCCCCGGTCAGTCAGGATGGCAGGCAAGTGAATGAAACAGGCATGCACACTTGCAGTCACAAAAAAGAGGGCACACAGCATGATCCAGAATTCTGAGGTGCTCACTGCTTCGCCCACGGTTAGTCCAACGTCGTTCGCAGCGACCGAAGTTGCGACACGGATCTCCGCATCTCCATCTGGCAGCAGGCCCATGTTCTGGGGCCGCTCCTTCAAGAACGCCGCAACCACCGGCAGGGGGATCAACAAAATCGCGAAACCGAAGATTGTGTATGCGAGGCGCCAGCCCAGGGCAGCCACCAGCCGCTGCGCCGCCGCCGGAATGACGATTGCCCCCAACCCCATCCCAAGCATCATGACGCTGAGGGCCAATCCTCGGTGCCGATCAAACCAGTGCGAGATTACATCCGTGTACGGCATTGCCCCGGCGCCACCCGAGACCACACCTAGGGCAAAGTAGAACACGTACAGTTGCCAGATCTCCGCTGATATGGCCTTGCCGGAAATCAGAATCAAAGCGAACATGGCCGTGGACGGAAGGAGCACTCTGCGCGGGCCGTAGCGGTCGACCAATCGTCCGGCCAGCGGGATGCACGCTGCCGCCGTCAGATTGTGAATTGTGAAGGCCAGCGAAATCCCGGCGCGTCCGGAATGAAATTCCCGGCCTATCGCCCGGGCAAAGAATCCGAAGGAGAAAACAATGATTGTGCCGGTGTTGAGGAAGAGTCCGAGGGCCGCTGTCAACGCGACCCACCAGCCATAGAACACGTGCTTCTCTTCGTCTCCCAAAATCGGATACCCCACAGCAGACGACCCAAGTTGAAAACGCCTGTCCAGACTTCGGGGAACGGTATACCCGGCACCCGTCGAGCGTCAATGTCGCTGCCGTGGCTTTCAGAATCATATGGCGTTCTCTCGCCCGCCTTCGCCAGCCGCCACGCCAGGACTCCTCCGGGCAATAGCTCACGACATTCGTTCATCGCCGTCCCGGCTTAACATTCTTTTAACAAGCACGTTTTAACACCGTTTTTGCAACGCGTTGACAATCCCCCATCCTGCTCCGCCTATTCTGCGACCGTTCGCGAAAGCTAAAAGGAGATTGAAAGTCCATGACTCGCAGCCTAACCTTCACCCTCTCCGCTCTGTTATTCGGTGCCGTTGTCGCTACCGCGAACCCCTGCACGGCCCAGAGCTACACCCTTTCTGTCCTTGCACCAACATCCGTCTATGACGCCAGAGCCATCAACAACAACGGCCAAATCGTCGGAGACGCTGCTCCAACCGGCGATACCACCGCCTCAAATCTCAGCGATCCTTTTCTGTTCGGCAAGCAGGCTTTGACTGATCTCGGCAACTTCGGCAACCCACAAGGCGCAGGAGCGTACGCTGTAAATTCCTTGGGCGAAGTCGTGGGCCTTGCTGGTACTGCCGGCGGCGGTCAGAAGCCTTTTCTTTTCAGCAATGGAGCGCTCACGGAACTGCCGAACGGCGGGACTCCCCAGGGCATCAACACTGCAGGCAGCATCGTCGGCTACTTTACCCCCGCTGATGAGGGGGCGGCAGTTGACATTACGCATGCCTTCGTTATTCAGAATGGAGTGTTCACGGACTTGGGGGGCACGGAGGCCCATGGTATCAACACCTCCGGCCAAATTGCGGGCACCTCGGTAAATCCCAGCAACAATTCACTTGAAGCCACGGTTTGGACGAATGGGACGCCCACGCTCCTGGGATTTTTGCCGGGGGAAACCTACAGCCGCGCCTTCGCCATCAACGATGCCGGGCAAGTGACCGGCAATGCCTATACCACCGTCCCACAGTATAGTCTGCACGCCTTCCTGTTCAGCAATGGCACGATGACGGATATCGATACCTTGAAGAGTCAGGCTAGTTGGGCGTTCGGCATCAACAGTAACGGCGTCGTGGTCGGCATGGTTGCGGACCAGCCTGATAGCATGGCCTATCACGCGTTCGTCTACGTGGGCGGCTCCATGATGGACCTCAACACTCTGATCCCTGCCGGCTCCGGTTTGACCCTAATGCAAGCCAACGGCATCAACGATGCCGGGCAGATTGTTGGTCAAGCTCAGGTCAATAGCGATGGCACGGTACGCGGTTTCCTGTTAACCCCCGTTCCGCCGCAGATCACCAGCATCTCGCCGGCGACGGGAACGGCCGGAACCCTGGTTACGATCAACGGCAAAAACTTCACCAAGAAAGCGGCCGCCTGCAAGGTGACCTTCAACGGTAAAGCCGCGACGGTAACCAAGTGGACCACCACGCAGGTTCAGGTGAAGGTTCCGGCCGGCGCGACCACCGGCAACGTTGTCATGACTGCTTTCTTCCAGAAGAGCAATGGCAAAACCTTCACCGTCCCCAAGTAAACCACCCCTAAAATTGAAAAAGGACCCACAACTTTGTGGGTCCTTTTTTTATGACGGCGTTTCTTGCTCCCTGAACGATCCGCAGAACGGGGATAGAAAAGGGTCCGCGGTGGTGCCGCGCGAACTCATTTTGAACTGAAAGCTGACTGATGCCGGCCGACAAGCAGAAAAAACCCGCCGGATGCTTGCTTGGGGCGTGCTCGGGTCAGCGTCCGGCGGGCTACCGTTTCTCCTTACTCACCCTGTTGTTTTCAGGAGTATGTACAAGCATTAAACCCGAGAATTTCGGCAAGTTTCGTCTAATTTTGTAAATCTTTGTAAATTGACGTTGCCGAGAACACAGCAACAACGTGGGTCGCCCTCCCACTCGCGAAAACTGCAACCGCGCTCGAGCATCCGCCGCAGTATGACGGACGTCTTAGTCAGGAATGCCAGGAGTTTTCGTCGCGACCAATTCGGTGAAGCGCCGATCTTTTCTCAGCTCGGCAAAATCCGCGTCTTTGTACACGTCCTTGAAATCCTTGTAGCCCTCCTCCTTCGCCTTGCGCAAATACTCGAGGGAGCGGTCGGAAAAACCCATCTTGGCGTAGAGCTTCGCCACGGTGTAGTCGTAGCGCGCGCGATCTTCCGGGCTGGGTAACTGCGCCTGCACACCGCCCCGCGAAGTTCGCTCAAAGACATCAGGATCGAGTTCGAGGGCGCGCTGGTAGGCGACTACCGCCGGTTCGAACTCCTTCTTGGAAAAATATGCCGCCCCCAGATTGCTGAAGAACGACGCTGAGGTGTTATCGATGTCGATCGCCTTCGCGTACTGCTTGATTGCCGCCCCATATCTCTTTTCTTCGTACAGCACGACGCCCACATTGTTGTACGCGTCGGCGTATTTGTGGTCGGCCCGGATGCACTGGTCAAACGATTTCTTGGCGTCGCGATAGCGCATCATCATCAGCTGCGTGATGCCGATCTTGTTCAGCAACCGCGCGGTGTTGGGCGCCTTGGCGATGGCGGCCCGATAGTAGTCGAGAGCGTCCAGAAAGAGTTTGGACGACCGCAAGTGATCCCCCTGCGCCTCCAGATCCTCGACCTTGGCTTCGGGCGAGGGAGGATCAATCGTCCGCATCAAGGGCGGCATCACTTGCACTTGTTCGGAGTGACTGGCCTGCGCCAACGAGGCACCGGAAATCGCGCAGACCACGAAAACAACGGGGACGAAGAAACACACAGCTTTAGGGCAGGAACCCATGAGCCACCCCCCAGCCAGCAGCCTCATTTTGTCACAATTCTGGGCCAACGGCGAGATTTTGGCACCAACCGACAAAAAAACGCCTCCAAAAACTGGAAGGCCGTGCCCAAAGCCGCCCTCAGTGCGGCGGCGGCTGCCCGCTGTCTGGTGGCTTAGACACCGGCGCCGACGATTTGTCGTCCTTGAAGATGCCGGCGATCTTGCCGAATAAACCCTTCTTTTTCTTAGGATCCTGCTGGTTCGAGGCGTCCTGCCCCTGTGCCGCCTGGGCCTGGTCCGCTGGGTTTGGGGGAGGCAGCGCCTTGTCGCTTCCTCCAAATAGCCGGGAGAAGAAACCCTTCACGCCACTTTGCTCATCGCAAGTCTCACGCGGCTCGGTGCCGGCGACGAAGGCAGACGTATAGTCATCCGGACAAGCTGGCGTGGCCAGCCGGTTCGTGACTTTGTCCAGTTCCACGTCCACCACGCCGGTGGGCTGCGAGAACTCCCGCATGTCGGCATACTGGGGAAGCGTCGCCCCCTTCTTCATGAACTCAGCCCAGATGGGCCCGGCAGTCAGCGCTCCGGTCAGCCGCAGATCGCTGTAGTCGTCGTATCCGACCCAGACAATGCACAGCAAATTCGACGTATATCCGGCGAACCAGCCGTCATGCGAACTGCCCGTCTTGCCCGCCGCGGGGAGCGTAAACCCGCGCCCCCGCACCGCCGAAAATCCCAGCCCGTTGTTGATGACGCCTTCCATCATGTTGGTCATGACGTAGGCCACGCGTGGATCGACCACCGGCCGCTGATCGGTGGAGTAATTCGCGATCACATCGCCCTTGGCATTGCGCACTGACCGCACCAGAATCGGCGACAAGCGCGTGCCATTGTTGGCAAAAGATGTGTACGCTCCCGCCATGTCCACGGGTGATGCGTCATAGGAGCCCAGAGCCATGGCCGGCGTGGCTTTCACCGACGTAATCCCCGCCGACTTCGCCAGGTCCGCCACTTTGTCATAGCCGACTTCCTCCGCCACTTTGACCGTGGCGTTGTTCAGCGACATGGCCAGGGCGTAGCGCAGCGTCACATCCCCGTGGTACTCCTCTCGGTAATTGCGCGGCTCGTAGATCTGGTCGCCGTAAGCGAAACTCGACGGCGCGTCGGTCACCGTCGAGGCCGGAGTCAGCACCGTCTGCGATCCATCCAGCGCCGTGTTCATCGCCGCCGCATACACAAACGGCTTGAAAATCGACCCTGTCGGCCGTTTGGCCACGGCATGGTCGAGCTGGCTCCATCCGTAGTCGCGCCCGCCCACCAGCGCCAGCACCGCACCCGTGTGCGGATCGAGCGCCACCAGCGCCACCTGCGCCTGCGGCCCGGGCTCCACTTTGGTCTCGATCTTCTTGCCCACCTTGACCCGCTTGGTGCGCATCTTCTTGACCTGGTCATCCACCAGCTTGATGCCCATTTCCACCGCCTGGGCCGCGGCTTTCTGCAGATCGGGATCGAGCGTGGTGTAGATGCGGTAGGACTGCTCGTTCAGATCGTTTTCATTGAACTTGTTGATGAGCTGGTCGCGCACCAGGTCGACAAAGTAGGGGGCGTCGCTGGCCTCCACGTTGGGCGGCGCCAGCTTCAGCGGCGTCGCCTTGGCCTTGTCCGCCTGCTCTCGTGTGATGGCGTGGGTCTCGACCATCGACTCCAGCACCAGATTCCGGCGGTCCAGCGCGCGCTCCGGATGCCGGTACGGCGACAGATAACTCGGCCGCTGGATCAAGCCCGCCAGCAGCGCCGCCTCGGGCAGAGTCAAGTCTTTCAGGTTCTTGTTGAAATACGCTTGTGACGCTTCCGCCAGCCCGCTGATGGCAAACGATCCGCGCTGCCCCAGCGGCACCCAGTTGGCATAAAACTCGAAAATCTGCTGCTTCGAAAATTTCTGCTCCAGTTCTTCGGCGATCAGCATCTCGGTCAGCTTGCGTTTGACCGTCTTCTCCGGAGTCAAAAAGAACCCGCGCGAAAGCTGCATGGTGACGGTCGAGCCGCCCTGCTCATGGCGTCCGCGCACCACGTCAATCCACGCCGCCTCCGCCATGCGCAGGAAATTCACCCCGCTGTGCTCGAAGAAGCGCCGGTCTTCGATCGCCAGCACCGCCTGCACCACCATGGGAGGAATGTCGTTGTACTTGACCAGCTCGCGCTTCGAGCGCTGCTCGGCGTCGAACAGCGCGGTCACCAGCTGCGGCTCCAGCTCATAAGCCGAAAGCTCGGCGCCCTTGCTGGTGATGCGGTCCACCTGCCCGTCCTGAATGCTGATGCGCGCCGGCTCCGGGCTGTGGTACGACTCCGATCCGGGCGTGATCTCGATGCCATCGCTCACCAGCCGGAAGCTGCCCAGCTGCGAGTCGCCGTTCTGGTCGGGATGCAACTGATCGGTATACCCCGCCCGCCGCAACTGCGCCGCGAGGTCGTGCGCGTCGATCCTTTCTCCCGTGCGAACCGTCTGCGGGAGGGCATAAATGCGCGCCGAATTGCTGAATATCGGCGTGCGGAAGCGCCGCTCGATGATGCGGTCGTACTTGATGTAGAAGTAGGAAAAGAACCCGCTGAACCCCACCGCCAGCATCAGAAAGGCCATGACCGCCGCGCGCACAAGCGGGTCGCGGATCAGCCCACGGCGTTTCCCGCCTTGCTCCCCGCCTTTCGGAATTCTGATCTTGATGCTCACGGTTCTCTCTGGCTCCCGCTCAAAGCGACTTCTCAAAGGCCGAGTTTCCCGCCAATTGGGGCACGGACCGGGAAGGGCACGACCCTTCGGCTGCGCTTAGGCCAGGCTTTTCAGTCGTGCCGCCGCGACTCGTAACCGAAGCTGGACTTCGCCCCTGAGGCATTCGAGTTCGACCCTAGCGGACGACCGCCCTGGTTGTCTCCCAAAGCCACGCTGTCCGGCCCTCCCCCTGTTCAGACGACAGAACCCGCCAAATGGTTCGCTCCCGCCACTGCTTCCCCAGCTGGGCGCGATTTGAGCGGCACGTAGAGCCTTGTTCCGACGAAGGGGTACCCTCATTGTACCGCTCACCCGAAAACGAAAAGAGACCCGCAGTCGATGCGGGTCTCTGAGCTGTTACTAGCTAACGCCAAGCCCTACGGGGCGTCGGTGACCGCCCAGTAACCTTGCGTCACCAGTGTTAAAGGAGATATGACGTTAAGCGTTCCACCGGAGCCGACACTCATGGCGTTGATCTGGGTTGTGACGATGCCAGTGCTTACGTTCACCGTAGCGCCGTACTCGAGCAGGAATGCCCCGGTTTGATCAAATTGTCCCCAGTAGCCCTGCTGTATGGCAAACGGCGACCCTTGTAGGCCCGTAAGCGTCCCGGAGGAATTGATTGAGAATCCCTCGATCGGGTTGAAACCGCCAAACTGGGCATCGGCGATGCCGAAGGAGTAGACCAGGTTTCCGTTCGCATTTGGCTGCACTGCAATAGTGAACGGTGAATCCGTGCCCGTGGAGGTCGACGGTGAAAGCTCGGTAAGCGCTCCCGGCGTGCCTGCCGAGGCGATGCTGAAGACGTAAAGGTGATCGTCATCGGTGGTGCCATTGACAAGCTGGGACTCCCCGGTTGTCCCAATCAGAAATTTGCCGGTAGGCTCTCCCGCTACTTGCCACATCGGAGTCGCAAGCGTGCCGATCGATGTGAGGGTGCCATTGGTGCTGTTGATCGAAAACTCTGCGATTCCAGTGTTGGGGGTGTGGCTAACGGAGTTTCCCTCCGTCGCATAAAGATACTTGCCCAGGCCGTCCGTCGTCAGGTTCAGCGGCGCGAAGCCAGGTGTCGGCATCGTCGAAGCGAGAGTGAGGGCTCCTCCACCCCCGATCGAATACACAACAATCTCGCTCGATCCGGGCACCGCGATGAATAACAAGGTTCCGGCAGGGTTCGTGATCATGGTTTGCTGGCCCACAACCGTACTCGCGGACGCAAGAAACGCGGCTGAATACGGAGTGTTGTTGCTGACGGAGGTTAAGGTCCCGGTGCTGGAGATAGTCCATCCAAAGATTTGTCGAGTGCTTTGGAATGCCGCGTAGAGATACTTTCCCTGCGCAACCACCATACCCACGCCGGGATCGCCCAGAGGAACCGTCGGCGCGGTGTAGTTTGCAGTCGGAGCAAGCGAGTTGGTGGTCGTGTTCAGCGTGAAGCCGTCGATGGTGCCGTTGGTTGCGGTACCCGATGTGCCGCCGGTCGTGTCGACCGCAAAAATGAACGCGGCCGTAGCGCTGCCGCCAGGGCCAGTCGTACCCAGCCCGCTGCCGGACGCCGTACAGCTTCCGCCAAACGTAGCGCCGGAAGTGCACACATAGTGGTCGCATCCCGCCAGCCACAGCGCCACCGCCACGATCACCGCCAGACCCGCTAGCACCTGATATTTCTTCTTCATGAAACCCGCCTCCGCCTGATCTTCCCGATTCCTGCTAAGTTCCGCGAATCCCGTTGCAGAGCTGTCTGCTTACCCGTTCTGTCCTTGGCCGACACCAGCGGCACCACCAAAAGACGGATGGGAAAAGACTTACCCTCGGCGATAGTAGGGCGAGCGGGTCACCGTGACAACGTTACGAACGTCATGGTTGCCGCTATGCGTAATCATCATTCACCACGGAGGCACCGAGGCGCGGAGAAGACCAGCTAGAAGAGAAAAAACAGCGGTTAGTTAGAAATTATCAATGCGCTGGAGAGAACCAAACAAGCAGAGAGAAGAAACGGCTTTCTCCGTGGCTCCGTGACTCCGTGGTGAGAAGGAAGCTAGAAGCCCTTGTTGCCGCTGTTGGGAGTGAAATGCAGGGTGAACGAATATCCCGGAAGGCTTACCGGCACGCTGTAATCGGCCGCCACGTAAACTGCCGGCGCTCCCGGGGTGCCAATGCGCTGCACTGTGACCTGCTCCGCCGTGAGCGTAATGTCGTGCTCCTTCGCCCGCTTTATGACGGCTTCGGCCAGGTCCAGGTCGGTCTGGCGCGGATTGGCGCCGCCCACCATCGCGATGTTGTGCAAGTCGTCGTTAAAAGCGTAGTTCGCGAGCTCCGGCGGAATAATCTGAAATCCGCCATAGATGACCGCAACGATGGCCAGAATCCCAACGATGGCTTTGACAGTTCCCATGGTCCCCATCCGCTCCGTCCGCGGACGGGGTGCCCCATTTCTCGCGAGTCTGCGAGAAGTGGATCTCTATTCCGCGCGGCGGAGCAACTGCTGAAAATGCTCCACGATCGCAGAAATCGTAACATCGCGCACTTCCCCGGTCGAACGAATAACAACCTCGACAGTACCTTCGGTAACCTTCTTCCCGACCGTCACGCGAAACGGGATGCCGACCAGATCGGCGTCCTTGAACTTCACCCCCGGCCGCTCGTCTCGGTCGTCGAAAACCACGTCAAACCCAGCCTTTGCCAGGCGCTGGGCAATGTCCTCGGCGGCGGCCTTTACCGCCTGATCCTTCATATTGGTCGCCGACACCACGATCTCAAACGGCGCAATCGCCGCTGGCAGCCAGAATCCGTTCTCGTCGTTGCCCTGCTCGATCGCCGCCGTCAGGATGCGCTCGATCCCGATCCCGTAGCAACCCATGATCGGCATGACTTCCTTGCCGTTCCTGTCGAGCACCCGCGTTCCCATCGACTCGGAATACTTGTACCCCAGCTTGAAGATGTGTCCGATCTCGACCGCCGTATCGATGCGCAACGGCTGGTCGCAATTCGGGCAGGTCTCGCCCGCTGTAGCCACGCGCAGATCGGCATATGCCGTTGGATGAAAGTCCTTCCCCGGCGTGAGATTCTTCAGGTGATAGTCCTTCTTGTTGGCGCCCGCGATCAGATTCGCGCGCCCCTCGAGCGCCTTGTCGACCAGCAGGACCGGCTTGCCGTCGTGATTCTTGACATCCCGGGCCCACTCAATCCCCATCGGCCCCAGATACCCCGCCGGAGAATTGAACAATCCTTCAATCTCGCTCTCTTCCATGGCCCGCGTCGCCGCAGCCACCGCGCCGTTCAGCTTGGCTTCATTCAGCTGATGGTCGCCGCGCATGAGCACAACGATCGCCCGGGACTTTTTCTTGCCCGCGCCATCGATCTCGTCGGCCATCATGGCCAGGGTCTTGATCTTATTCTTCGGCGACACGCCCAAGAACTTCGCCACGTCCTCAATCGTCTTCTGCCCCGGAGTGTGCACCAGCAGCGGCTTGCCATCGCCCTCCGGCTTCAAATCCTCGACGGCTTCCAGCTTTGAAGTCGCCCTCTCCAGATTCGCCGCATAGCTGCACCCATCACAGCTTACAATCCGGTCTTCGCCCGCCGGGGTCCGTACAATGAACTCCTGCGAATCCTTTCCGCCCATCGCTCCCGAGTCAGCCTCGACCACCATGTACTTCAGCCCGCAGCGGTCAAAGATGCGGCGGTAAGTCTCGTAGTGCTTCTTGTACGAAACATCCAGCCCGGCGGCATCGAGATCGAACGAGTACGAATCCTTCATGATGAACTGCCGCACCCGCAGCAGCCCGGACCGGGGCCGCGGCTCGTCGCGAAACTTGGGCGCAATCTGATACCAGGTCTGCGGCAGCTGCTTGTAGCTGCGCAACTCCTTCAGCGCAATCGAGGTCATGACCTCTTCTTCCGTCATGCCCAGGCACATGTCGGTGCCCTTGCGGTCTTTCAGACGAAACAGGTTGTCGCCCATTACCGCATAGCGTCCGCTCGCCTCCCAAAGCTCGCGCGGATGCAGCGCCGGCAGATAGAATTCCTGCCCGATCCGGTCCATCTCCTCGCGCACGATAGCGATGATCTTGTTGAACGACCGGTTCCCTAAGAAGAGATAGGAGTAGATCCCGGCCGCAAGCTGCCGGATATACCCCGCCCGCACCAGGAACTTGTGCGAAGCCACTTCGGCGTCCGCCGGCGCCTCGCGCAGCGTGGGAATAAAGAGTTCTGACCAACGATGCATAGTTGAGTTTCTCGATGGAATAAAGAATTTATGATTGTAAACGATTGAACGGAAGGGCTTGTGTAGGGGTAGCCGCCCTCAGCTGTCCAGCCGTGCGATCTTTTGACGAGCTGGCCAGCAGGCGACTAGAATCGCTTTCAGTCATGGCTAAGGCGCACTATCGCTACAACCTCATGCTCCGCCCCGAACCCGAAGGCGGCTACACTGCACTTGTACCTGCGCTCCCGGGCTGCGTGACCTATGGCCGCAATCTGCAAGAGGCACGCGACATGGCCAAGGACGCCATCTCCGGCTACATCGCTAGCCTCCGCAAACACAAAGACCCCGTTCCTCCCGACGATGACACGCTGGTTGCCTCTCTGGACTTGGAATATTCGCGCTAGCCTCTTGACACATAGCTCCGGTGGTCCTACGATGCGCGCGCATCTATGGCAAAATTACCTGCTGTCAAACCGCGCCAAGTCATCCGCTTTCTCGAGCAGAACGGATTCCTCGCAATCGTGACCTGCCAAGGGGAACGCTGATGTCTTTATTACGAGAAGCAGGATTCACTCGCGAGGAACTAATCGACTTTCTGGCCGGACGATGAGCACACGCGGCAACGGACCCGGCTCCGCCTGGAACGCGGTACTCGCGACTTGGCGCTACGCCACCAGTTCTTTCAAAATCTCTTTCCCCAGCTTCTGCGCCTCGCCGAACAGCTTCTGGTATTCCACGAACTTCCGGTTCAGCTCCAGCGCCTTGTCGGTCGACGGATGCTTGCGCAGAATCATGTCGCGCACATGCACCGGGTTGGGCAAAGTCGCGTCCTCGGTCAGTTCCTCCAGCGCCGTATTGGGATCGTAGTGATACATGGGATTGAATCATTGAGCCATTGAGTCATTGACTCAATGAAGGCTCAAGCTCCTTTGTTGTGCTTTGCAGTCGCAATGCCGC
>DATFNR010000068.1:0-51081 GCA_035266285.1 Candidatus Sulfotelmatobacter sp. | reverse complement strand
GCACGATTGAGCTGTGCAACGGGCGAAGGGTGAATTCGTACCAATTGGTCGTAAAGCGCGACAATCTGCCGCCAGTCGGTCGCGGCGACCGATTCCGCCTGCGCATGAACAGCCGCAATCGCAGCCTGGAGCGTGTAGGGGCCGAAGCCGCGGGACTTCTGCCCGGAGTTCTCACGGGACTTCCCACGGTGCTTCCCACGGTACCCCAGGGCTTTCTCCAGCAATGCCACTCCCTCCGCGATCTGCTCCCGGTTCCAGAGCGCGCGGTCTTGATTCTCCAGCAAAATCAGCTCTCCAGTCGGAGAGGTTCTCGCGGCGCGACGGGATTCCTGCAGCAACATCAGGGAAAGCAGTCCCATGATTTCTGAACCCATGATTTCTGAACCGATGATTTCCGAACCGATGATCTCTGAAACAACGACTTCCGGCTCTGGCCTTAGCTCGCTCAAATGAAGTTCCATCAGCAACCGGCCCAGTCGAATCGCCTCGCCGGTCAGCTCGGCGCGCGTTACCTCCGCTCCCGCCGCAGCCGAGTAGCCCTCGTTAAAGACGAGATAGATGACCTGAAGCACCGCGCCCAGCCGCTGGGGCAATTCCTGCGGCGTCGGCACCTCGTACGGAATCCGTGTCTCGCGAATCTTTGCCTTGGCGCGCACAATGCGCTGCGCCAACGTTTGCGGAGTGATGAGGAAGGCCTTGGCGATCTCCTCGGTAGTCAGCCCGCACACCTCACGCAAGGTGAGGGCAACGCGCGCTTCCGGCGCCAGCGACGGATGACAGCAGGTAAAAATCAGGCGCAGCCGGTCGTCTTCAAGGCGGTCATCCTCAACACTGCCCGCAAGGCTGCCCGCTTGATTGGACCTGTCCGCCGAACTCCATTGCGTTTCGAGATAGTGCGCGAGCTCGTCTTGCGACGCATCGAATCTTGCCCGTCGGCGCAGAGTATCAATGGCGTTGAATCGGGCCGTCGAAATCAACCATGGTCGCGGGTTGCCGGGTACTCCACTCCTCGGCCACCGGCTCAGCGCAGCCGCAAAGGCTTCGTGCATGGCCTCCTCGGCAAGATCAAAATCACCGAGCAAGCGGATCAGAGTTGCCAGGATTCGTCCCGAATCCGCGCGATAAAGGGAGTCGAGCAATTCGCGTATCTGCTCGGGGGAACACTGGGACATGACACATTCGGACATGACACGCTCGGACATGAGGACGACCTTAGCAAACTGGCTACCCCGAATCAATTTGGCAAACGGCGGATCGATGCCGGCGGATCCAAGCAAAGTGCCCAGGTCGTGACTCTGAAATGTGAAAACAGAACGCTTGCTTGCGCTCTCAACTGAGCCTGCCCTGGAAGGGATCAGAATGCGAAACGACCGCCGATGGTCGGAGCAAAGTTGTTGTTGGAGTTATAGGGGACGCCGGGGCCATGAGGAATCGCGATGGCCAGACCGCCGCTCACCCAGGAATACGCAATTCCGGCAAAACCGTCGAAACGCTTGGTGAAGTGGTGATCCACATAGATCGACCCCTCGTTCAGGGTGCCCGCACAGGAGGCACGGAAACTGGCGGGCGTGCAGGTCGGCGGACGACGGAAGTCGTTCTGCCGCTGCTGATACCAGGCGAAAGTGAAGTCGGTTTTGCTGCGGTAGGTGTACTTCGCGCCCGTCCACCAGATGTTCACCAACTTCTCAGAATCAAGATTGTTGTCTTCCACCCCGCTCATGAAATAACCGCCCTGGTCCGAGGCGCCAACGCCCAACGGGTCCTTCGGGTTGTTCTGCCAGATGTATTCGTAGCCGGCAAAAAACTTGAACGGGTCCCACGCATACTTGGCAGCGACCATAACGGCGCGGTTGTCGGTCACGATGCCATATACGGTGTCGTTCGGGTCGATCAGATTGGCCCCGGTGATTTGGTTTGTATTGACGCTGTCCGTGGTCGACTGATAGGGCTGCGTCAGACTCTGAGGCCCCAGCAAGGGGTTCAATACGCTGATCGCCTGGTTGTACTGTTGGAAGACGAGGTCGGCGGAGAACTTGCCGGCGCCTCCGCCGAGGTCGAATCCATAGGCGTTGTTATGCGCCTGTTCCGCCGTACAGGTGGCGGCAGTCCAGCCCGCGGTGGCCGAGTAGCAGCCCGCGGAACCATCGGCGAATTTATACATCGCGCCGAAATGGACCGGGCCATAAACGAGGCGATACTTCAGGGCAGAGTCCCAACGGCTGTCCTCGGTGTCGCCGCCGCCCGCCATCGTGCCGTTGTACCCGATATAGGAAAAGGCATAGCTGCCGCCGGCCGGATCGTAAAGCAGCATCGCATCGGTACCGAGCGCGCGCTGGCGGCCGAAGGTCAGCGTGCCGAAATTTGTGGACGATATCCCGGCATAGTATTCGTCATTGAAGGGTTGGCCCGCGCGTGCCCCGTCGATGGCTTCCGAGTAGCTGCCCCGGGGAAGGCCGTTGTTGATGATGTCGGTCTTTGAAGCATTGGCCAGCAGGCCGGACTGCGGATTGATGCCGGTGGAAGCGTTGAACACAACCGACCAGCCCGGCAGAAACTCTTCCTTGCCCCTGATGCCCAGACCCGTCTGCGACAGGTTGTTCGGCGCGACCAGGAATCGATGTTGAAAGCCGTTGCGGTTCACCAGAGATTCGCCTTCATAGTTGTAGCCGTTTTCCGGTAAGCCGTGGCTGACGTAGCCGACGCCCACGTCATACGCGCCGTATACCGTGATGCCGTGCCAGGTCAGCGTGCAATCGGTGGTGGCGAACTCGTGGCCGCTCGTGCAGGGGTCGGGGGTCTTCGGCTGCTTCTTACTATCGTCCTGAGCGGTGGCTGCTACCGGGAACAGGGAAGACAACAGCGCGAGGATCGCCACCGCGACCCAGGAATTGCATTTATGCATTGTTTAGCTCCAGTTGAAGTGCTCTGTAGTGTATAGATGAGATGCTTTGGAGCGCAAGTACGCTACGTTTCAATATGGTTTCCCTGGCTCTTGATTCATCCTATACTGCGATACCGTCTGGAATGGAGGGTTCATGCGACGCAAACCAGTGAAGCAAGCGCGCGCCAAAGAAGAACTTCTGCGCCCACGCGAAGCCGCGCTCGAGCTGCGCGTCAGCTTTCCCACCCTCAAGCAGTGGATCTATCACGGAAAGATTCGCAGCGTGCGCACGCCCGGCGGCCACCACCGCATCCCGCAGAGCGAGGTCGACCGTTATCTTTACCGCACGCGCGGCAAGACCGAGCCCGAGCGCGACGATGTCCTCCGCCGCGTGAGCGGCCGCAATCAGCTGGTCGGACGCATCGAGGAGGTCCGCGTCAGCGGTCTCATGGCGGAGGTCACGCTTTCCATCGGCAACCAGCGCATCACCTCCATCATCACCTCGCGGTCAGCGCGCGAGATGCAGCTTAAGCCGGGCCAGGCCGCGGCCGCCTTGATCAAGGCAACCGAGGTAATGATCCTGCGGGTTTGAGGCGCAAGAAGCACACGGTTGCCCCACCCTTCTCGCGTTCTTCGCGAGAGGGTGGGAAGGCTCACCGCAACCCCCGCCAGGCAAGGGAGATCACGCCGGCCGTTTCACCAGCCCTTCGCGTGTACTCCTGGCCATTGGTCGATTTCCCGTTGGTAATTTGAAACGGGCTGAGAGAGGGCTAATCATAGCCTTCAATGCCGAGTTCCCCTCAATCCCGCCGGTGGGATCGCCTGCCCGTCGACTTGCCCGTCCGGGTGGTCACTTCCAAAGGCTTCTCGACGACGGTCGTGTGCGGACGCGGCACTGAGATGAGCGAGGGCGGCATGGTTCTGTACGCTGGGATACTTTTGAACCCGGGCGACCTGCTCGAACTTGAGTTCGATACTCCGTTCCACTCCCGCATCCCTGCTATCGTCCGCTCGCGCAACGGCTTCTGCTTTGGCCTGGAATTCATCGCGCCATTGCCTTCCTAGGCTCTGATCCTGACTGCTGACCCCTGACTCCTGACCCACTCACTGCCGTGGCATTGTTGAGTGTTTTGTTCTAGCATCTGAGGGCAATTCTGTGGGGTGCGCTATGTACTTCGAGCAGTTCTACCTGGGATGCCTCGCTCATGCCTCCTACCTGCTGGCTTCCGAGGGTGAAGCCGTGGTGGTCGACCCGCAGCGCGACGTGGAGCTGTACCTGAAAGCCGCGGAGGAACATGGCGTCACCATCCGCCACATTTTTGAGACACACCTGCACGCTGACTTTGTCTCCGGCCACAAGGAACTGTCCGCGCGCACGGGCGCGAAGATCTACATGGGAGCACAGGCCGGAGCCACGCTTCCCCACGTCGCCGTGCGCGACGGTTACGAGCTGAGGTTTGGCAAGGCTTCGATTCGTGTGCTGGAGACACCCGGCCATACTTCGGAGAGCATTTGCCTGGTCGTAACGGACGAGGAGAAGTCGCCGCAGCCGTGGGCCGTGCTGACTGGAGACACGCTGTTCATCGGTGATGTGGGGCGCCCGGATCTCTCGACGAAGCACACGCCCGTTGAGCTTGCCGGCATGCTCTACGACAGCCTGCACCACAAGCTGATGAAGCTGGCGGACGGCGTTCTGGTCTATCCCGCTCATGGAGCGGGTTCGCTGTGCGGAAAGAATATGCGCGCCGAGCGCTCGTCGACCATCGGCACCGAACGCCTGACCAACTACGCGCTGCAGATCAAAAGCAGGGACGAGTTTGTGGCGCAGCTCACCGCAAACCTTCCAGCGCGGCCTGAATATTTCCTGAAGGACGCTGAGATCAACCGCACGGGTGCAGCCGCGCTGTCGGAGCTGGCGCCGCTGCGCGCCATCGCACCGTCTAAGTTGAAGACCATGCTGGACGATGGGGAGCTGGCGCTGGACGTGCGTTCCGGCGACGAGTTCGCCGCCGGGCACGTGCCGGGCTCGGTGAACATCGCGCTGTCGGGACAGTTTGCGTCGTGGGCCGGCGCGGTGCTGGGACTGGCGGCGCATCCCGTGCTGGTCGCGGCTTCCGATCAGCAGGTGGAGGAGGCGCGGCTGCGGCTGGCCCGCGTGGGCGTTGAGGCTCTGGATGGATATCTTGACGGTGGGGTTACGGCGTGGACGCAGGCAGGGCTTCCCGTGGCGACGATGGCGCAGGTGAAGGTCGACGAGCTAGCAGGACAGCTGCGGCGTGGCGACGTGCAGGTGCTCGACGTGCGTCGCGCGCCCGAGTGGGAAGCGGCTCACATTGAGGGAGCGACGTGGTGGCCGCTGGACAATTTCCGAATCTCTCCGCCAGAGATTGACCAGGACGCGCCCATCGCCGTGCACTGCAAGAGCGGGTACCGCAGCATGATCGCGTGCAGCCTGCTGCAGCGGGCCGGGTTCAAGCACGTGACCAACGTGATCGGCGGATTCGATGCCTGGCAGCAGGCCAACCAACCCTCGCTCACTGCGCGAGCGGTCGGGCTGTAACTCTCTGATGGGAGGGCGCTTAGGTGGGTTTTCCACAGGTGTTCCTGTAGGAACACTTGCATGTACAGGGTTGTATGTACAGTGGTATGACAGTTGGCTAAGTGCTGCGGGCGCAATCGGTTAGCTTCTGGTCCTTGTCGGAAGGATGCGGTTTGCGTACACTCTGGGCGCGGGAAGACTTCTTCTTCCTTCGCATCTCGGCCCATACAACTTCGTCTTTGGAAACCTTGAACAAAGCAGTCATGCCTTCTTCAAAGTTCTCTTTTGCTTCCGGCCCTCGACGTATTCAGGTTGCTTCATAGGTACACCTTATGTCACACAAGTCGAAACACAACAAAAACAACCCAGCCTCCAAGCAAGAACACTCCGAAGGCCGCGAAGAAACCACAAACCGCCACGTTTACGTTGAGCCTGGAGTCCAGATAGACCTTGTCAAGGACCTTAAAGAGAAGTATGAATCCAGCCAAACACAAAGCAGCACCCATAATGACAAGGTTCTTCTTTGGAGCAAGATCGGAGCCGGATTGATCTTCGTTTACGCTGCTATAACCCTTTTGCAAACCTGTTTGGTCTACCGGGATGAAGGCGACCGACCGTGGGTTGGGATTGAAACCTTTACCACAAATGGAATCCAAGAAGGCCAAAAGTTTGTATTTACGATGCTGATTCTCAATCGAGGTAGGCGCCCAGCAAAAGTGGCTGTGAAGGGTCCAAAAATGCAGGACTATGATAAATTCCCGAAAAATCCCACCTATGAGAAACAAACCACAAGTATTGGACTGATCCTTCCGGATGGGCATTTGAAAGTGTCGTTGCCCCTGACGGTTATTCAGCCTGGCTTGCATGAGACCCTGAAAAATAGTGGGCACACACTCTACATTCATACTGCTATCGAATACGAAGATGTCACTACCCACGAAAGGCACTGGACTCACTGGTGCGTCCAATATTCGCCAGAAAGTTACTTGACTCGTCCAGAAGACACTTTCAACCAGTGTTTGACTTACAATGACGCTAACTAGCCCTGTCACGGCAATGGGAGTCTGCCGTGAACTACCCAGTAGTCGAGGGCACCGATAATCATTGCTAGGACTAAACTCGAAATCACCCAAATGCTCAATCTGGCTCGCTTCCCTCGCACCAGCCCAACCACGACACACCACAGAGCCAGCACTCCAAAGGGATACGAACACCAAAACAAGATTCTTCCAAGGAGAAGATGGCCAGTCACGCATAGGCCACCTCCAGCAAGGCCGAAGGCGACGAAGACGCTAGTTGCGCCCCAAAACTTGGTTTTCTCGTGCCACTCAGTCGGAGGGGATGGGTTGACGATTTGCATAAACACCACCCAACCCACCGCGAGCAGTAAAATTTCTTTAGACACGCCGATCCCTCCGCCACCAATTGGGGCAGAAATTGCAACGTGTGCCAAGTATATAAATGCCAACACTTCTATGTATAGGATTGTATGTACAGTGGTAGGATATTTGGCTAAGTGTTGCGGCTGCAATGGGTTAGCTTCTGGCCCTTGCGCATGGCTCCTCGCTGACTGCAGTTTCCCTCAGCGGCTAAAGCCGGCATTGAAAATAGTCCCCTTCGCTGCGCGCTTGGAGACTGTGCGTGAGAACTGGTGCCGTCCCTCCGGGACTTGCCCTCACTTCTCCCACTTACCCGGGGCTTACGCCCCGGGCTAATGAATGCCGCCACTTTGCGGCTGGGATTTTGCGGGTCCTGATCTCCGGTTCGCATCAAATTCCGGTTTTCACGCGGACTCTAAAAGCGCTGTGCCAACCAGGATCAGCGCCGAAGCGAGCTTTCAGCACCTGTAAAGGCCTCCCTTGAAAATGAGCCGGTTATCGGAGCGCTGAAAGTGTGTGCATGAGAACCGGTGGCGTCCCTCCGGGACTTGCCCTCACTTCCCCACCTTACCCGGGGCTTACGCCCCGGGCTAATGAATGCCGCCGCTTTGCGGCTGGGGTTTTCTGGGTCTTGTTCCACGTTTCGCATCAAATTCCGGTCCTTTCAAAAACGGCAGCCCGCCCTTCCCGAACGGTACAAGTAGCCCGCGTAGGTGGGCGAGGTCCGAAATTTGCGTCGGGACTTGCGCCGCCGCGGCAACGCCGTCTCAAAACCGCGGGCGTGCCCTTTCAAGACGGCCACAGCGCGCGCGTTCGGGATCAACCTGCTAATGTTGTCGTCAGGAGTTACCTTCCGTGAAGACTGACAAACTGGCGAAAGCGTATCGGGTTGAAAATGGCAAACATTTCCGGCTGAAGGGTTTTGACCCGGCGGATACCGGGCACTGGCGGTCGAAAGAACACGCCGAAGAGGCTTTGCAGCAGGGAATTGCGCGCACGGCCGAACTGCAGTCCATGCTCTATGCCCAGGACCGCTGGGCTTTGCTGCTGATTTTTCAGGCTATGGACGCGGCGGGGAAGGACGGCATCATCAAGCACGTGATGTCGGGGGTCAATCCGCAGGGATGCCAGGTGTATTCGTTCAAGGCTCCGTCGGACCTGGAATTGCAGCATGATTTTTTGTGGCGCACCACGCGCTGCCTGCCGGAGCGCGGGCACATCGGGATTTTCAACCGGTCGTACTACGAAGAGGTGCTGGTGGTGCGGGTGCATCCCCAGATTCTGCAGAGCCAGAAGACGCCGCCGGTGCTTTGTGGGAAGAACATCTGGGAGGAACGGTTCGAAGACATTCGCAGCTTCGAGCGGCACATGGCACGGAGCGGGACCGTCATCCGCAAGTTCTTCCTGCACGTGTCAAAGAAGGAGCAGAAGAAACGCTTTCTGGCACGGCTGGATGAGCCGGAGAAGAATTGGAAGTTCTCGGCGTCGGACATAAAAGAGCGGCAGTATTGGGACGACTACCAGGGTGCTTACGAAGACATGATTCGAAATACGGCGAGCGAACATGCGCCGTGGTATGTGGTGCCCGCCGACAATAAGTGGTTCACGCGGATTGTGGTTTCTGGGGTGATTGTGGAGACGCTGGAGTCTCTTGATCTGGCGTATCCCAAGGTGGATGAGCAGAAGAGGCGGGAACTGGAGGCGGCGAAGAAGCAGCTCATGGCGAAGAAATAGCGTCTGCGCCGGAAGTCTGCTCAGGGAGCGGGTTTCCAGGCAGCCCAACGTGCTCCCTGTATTCCGCAGCCGGACACTGTCTTCCGTACCCGGGGTTTGTGATTGCAATCACACGTCGCCGAAATGAGGCATGGAATACTCAGCCGCATGCACGAAACCCGAAGTTAAAGGAGTGGCAGTATGGAGTCCAATGGGGAGATATACGAGTCGCACTGTATGCTGGCGCACGACATGATCAATCGGTTCGCGGTGATTGTGGGGTATTGTGACCTTCTTTTGGAACAGCCGCCAGCGGATCCGAAGGTGTCCAAGCGTCTGCTGTTGATGCGGGAGATCGCAAAGTCCGCGGCTGGGGAGTTGATCCAGCGTGAGTGCCCATTCGGTAGTTCAGCACAGAAGGTGGTTACTCGGCAGGAGTCGCAGCAGCGGCGGGTGTGACGCATTGGGACGGTTGATCGGGAAGCGAGGTTGGGCCCTCCCCCTCCGAATGGCTCTCTCTTTTCATGCGGCCTCCACGGGATTAGTATTGTTTCCTGTTTAAAACCCTTCCCGGAGACAATTCCCATGGTCGGCCCCAATGGCTGTCGCAGAATCACGTTGCTTGCAGGACGATTGATTGTCGCAGTGGTGTTTGCCCTTGTTGCCACGGTTACGCTTTGTTCGCCGGCGCCAGCCCAGACCAAAGCCGATAAGAAGCAGGCGAAGTCGGCGGATAGTGCCCAGACCACTGCCGCCAGCGCGTCGGCCGAGAGTGGTTCGACAAAATCAGAGGACGAAAAGGCGGAAGAGAAGCCATTCAAGGGGATGAAGTATCGGCTGATCGGGCCGTTCCGCGGTGGGCGATCGCTGACGGCGGCGGGCGTTCCGGGCGATCCCAACACCTACTATTTCGGCGCGACGGGCGGCGGCGTGTGGAAATCGAGCGACGGCGCCATGACGTGGACGTCGGTGTTTGACAAGGAAGGCTCAGGATCGATCGGCAGCATTGCGGTGGCGACCTCCAACCCTAACGTGGTTTATGTGGGGACGGGCGAGGCGTGCATCCGCGGCAACATCTCGCACGGCGACGGCGTTTACAAAACGCTGGATGGCGGCAAGACGTGGAAGAACGTGGGGCTGCATGATTCGCGGGCCATCGGCAAGGTCATTGTCAATCCCATGAATCCCGACATCGCCTTCGTGGCGGCCCTGGGGCATGTGTTCGGGCCGAATGCGGAGCGCGGCATCTTCCGCACCACGGACGGCGGCAAGACCTGGGAGAAGGTGCTGTACAAGGACGAGAACACGGGCGGCGTCGATGTGGCCTTCGATCCGCGCAATCCAAACATCCTGTTCGCGGCGCTGTGGCAGGCGCGGCGCACTTCGTGGAGTATGGACGATGGCGGCCCAGGCAGCGGGCTTTACCGGTCCGGGGACGGCGGCACGACTTGGAAGCATATTGAGGAGCACGGCTTGCCCAAGGGACCGTACGGCAAAATCGGCGTGGCCGTGGCCGCGAATTCGGACCGAGTCTATGCGCTGATCGAGGCGCACAATCCCGACGGCGGGCTCTATCGCTCCGACGACGGCGGCGAGAACTGGCGGCTGGTGAACGAGGACCACAGCCTGTGGCAGCGGCCGTGGTACTACATGCACATCATCGCCGACCCGCGCGACGCGGACGTGCTCTACATCATGGACGTTGAGGCCTACAAGTCGACCGACGGCGGACACCTGTTCAACAAGGTTCACGTGCCGCACGGCGATAATCACGGGCTGTGGATCGATCCGATGGATACGCGGCGGATGATCGCCTCGAACGACGGTGGCGTGACGGTGACGGTCGACGGCGGAAAGAACTGGACGGCGGAGGACAACCAGCCGACGGCGCAGTTCTATCACGTGATCATCGACAACGAGACGCCTTACCGGGTGTACGGTTCGCAGCAGGACAGCGGCACGGTGGCTATCGCGAGCCGCAGCGACAATGGATCGATCGATCGCACCGACTGGTATGACGTAGGCGGAGGCGAGGCCGGCTATATCGCGCCCGATCCGCGCGATCCCGACATCGTTTATGGGGCCGAGTACCAGGGGAACATCACGCGCTATGACCGGCACATCGGGCAGGTGAAGGCCATCACGGTGCAACCCGAGCTTTCTGATGCGCATGGGGCGGCCAATCTCGAGCATCGCTTTCAGTGGACGGCGCCGGTGCTGATTTCACAGTACGATCCCAACACTCTGTATCACGCGGGCGAAATGTTGTTCAAAACAACGGACGGCGGAGTGCATTGGACCGCTATCAGTCCGGACCTGACGCGAAACGACAAGAGCAAGCAGAAGGTTTCGGGCGGGGACATCACGCTCGACGATTCGGGCACGGAATACTACGACACGATATTTGCCCTGGCGGAGTCGCCGCTCAAGAAGGGATTGCTATGGGTCGGGACCGACGACGGCTTGATCCAGCTCACGCAGGACGAAGGCAAGACCTGGACCAACATTACGCCGAAGGACATGCCGGAGTGGAGCCGCATCAGCCTGATTGATCCGTCGCCGCACGATGCGGGGACGGCGTACGTGGCGGTCGATCGGCATCAGTTTGACGATCTGCGCCCTTACATTTACAAGACCAGCGACTACGGCAAGAGCTGGACGAAGCTGACGCAAGGGATTCCCGACAACGTGTTCGTGCGGGCGGTGCGGGAGGATCCGAAAAAGCGCGGGTTGCTCTATGCGGGAACCGAGTCGGGAGTGTACGTGTCGTTCAATGATGGGGCGAATTGGCGTCCGCTGAAGTTGAACCTGCCAACCACTCCGGTGCACGACCTAACGGTGAAGGATGATGATCTGGTGGTGGCGACGCATGGGCGTGCCTTCTGGATTCTCGATGACGTTACGCCGCTGCGGCAATACAGCGATGAGATTGCGCAGAAAGATGTGTTTCTGTACAAGCCGGCGACGGCCTATCGCATTCAGGCGGGAGAGGCCAGAGAGCGGCGGCCTTCGAAGAAAACGGGGCAGAATCCGCCGGTGGGCGCGACCATTTATTTCTATCTGAAAGATGCGCCCAAGGCGGACACGGAGACGAAGATCGAGATTCTTGATGCTTCGGGCAAAGTGATTCGCAGGTATTCGAGCGCGGAGCTGGTGTCGCTGGAGGAGCCGCTTGGTCCGGACGACAAGAAACCGGAGAAAGAGATCAAGCCGGAAGCGGGGCTGAATCGCTTTGAGTGGGATTTGCGCTACGAGGAGGCGCGCCGCGTGCCGGGATACTATCTGTGGGAGTACGGCGGCGGGGCGCGGGGACCGGTGGCGGTGCCGGGCCAATATCAGGCGCGGCTGACCGTGGGCGGGCAAAGCCAGACGGCGCCCTTCGAGTTGAAGCTGGATCCGCGGGTGCATGTGAGCCAGGCCGATTTGGAGCAGCAACTGAATCTGCTGCTCGCGACCCGTGATGAACTGAGTCGCGTGTACGACACGGTGAATCAGATTCAGGATGTGCGATCGCAGCTGGCGGGCCTGAAGCGGCGACTGCCGGAGAATGCCAGCGCCAAGACGATTGGCAGCGCGGCTGACGATCTGGAGAAAAAGCTGGTGGCGGTGCGCGAGGATCTGATTAACCTGACCATCAGCGCGAATGAGGACTCGCTGGCGTATCCTCCGCAGCTGGATGCGAAGCTGGCGTATCTGGCGATGGATGCGGGCACGGCTGATTCCGCGCCGACTGAAGCCGAGCAGCGTGAGTTCGAAAAGCTGAAACGGCAGAGCGGGGAACTGATCGGGCGCTGGGAGGACCTGCAGCGGAGGGATCTGGCAGCCTTCCAGAAGCTGGCGGCTGAGGGCAGCCTGTCGACGGTAGTGGTGCCGCCGGCAGGGCGGGCGACGGACGAGGTGGTGGTGGCGCACTGAGCTTCGCTGCGTTTTGACAGAGTGAGAAAGGGCCCTCCACGAGGGTCCTTTTTCTTTGTGTGGCAGGTCGGGGTTGACTTTGCACATTACTGCTATTACTTCCGTGCCACTTTGATGGCACGGATGTGCCTTGTCTGAGGTGATAGGCGTTGCTATTGTGCCGATAGAGTTTTATGTAGTTTCTCCCCTGTGGATCGACCCAGCCGGTCGGGGGTGTGTATGCGAATGATGCATCTGTGCTACGCGGCGATTGGCTTTGCGGTGGCTCGTTGGCTGTTCCGGCGAGAGGTAGTGCCAGTCGCAGATCCAGTCACTCGTTTTCGGTCTCAGGGGTTGCTGTAGAACGTTTTTTCTGGGCTTGGGCGCGCTTCCCGTTGCGTCTCCATTTCGTCTGCGCGCCCATTGCTTCCTTCCTTTTGCGGTTCCGGGTACCTTGGTCATCTCTGCCTTGGTGACCTCTCTCCATACAATCTGAGTAAGGGCTTGATTCGTGCTGCGGCTTTCCACAATGCGGCGAACGCTGTTGCTGGCGGCCATGCTGGCGGTTTTGACGCCAGTGGGCGTGGTTGCGCAGGACGATCCGAATGACGCTCCTCTAGGAGATGTCGCACGCAATATGCGGCGCAAGACGGCATCGGGTGACGACGTCATCGACAACGACAACCTGACGCAGGTGATGGACCGGTCGGAGAGCCGCCACCCGGCCAGTTCAGCGATGCGCTTTTTGATGGCTGGAGGAGGCAAGGGATTTCAGGTCGCATCCCCGGATGTGACCTGCAGTCTTTCCTTCAATGCCAATGCCAAGGCTTTGCTGTCGAGCCAGTACGCGCAAATGGGGCTTCCCCCAAACGAAGTGCTCAAGCTGCAAGGGCCGGCCGTCATCGAAGGCGACGCGTTGACGGTTTCGATCTTCAACGCCACGGAATGGCATGTCAGCGAAGTTGCCGTTGCGTTGACGATTGTGAAAAGGGCCGGATTACAGGAGAGCGCGCCGTACGGGATGGCGATGGGCGGGACAACGTCGAATGGGACGATGAAGGCGGACGGGCAAAGCCTGGCCCTCGAGGCGCAGGAATCCGAAGTGCGGCCCGAGCGGAAACCGGATCTGACAGTTATCTACCGGATGCGGGCGGCGGCTGCGCCATTTGCAACCACGGTATTCAGTGCGCCGCTGAATCTGGAACTCGGTCCCGGTCAGGAATGGCACTGGGCGATCGTAGAAGCGAAAGGGTATCCGCCGCAAAGTTACACCGGGACCGCAGCGCAGACCGCACAAAGTCAGGACGCTGCCCCGATCTCTATCCGACCCGCTGTGCCGGCATTGACGCCGCCGCAAGACTCCAGCATGAGCGCGGCTCCTCAAGCTCCTCGATAGGCTCATCTCTAGCAGGGTGCTGAAAAAATAATTTTGCCCACCGATCTGACTTCAGCGGCTAAAGCCGGCATTGAAAAACAAGCCAGTTATCGCAGCGCTGAAGCGCTGCGCCACCCAAAATCAAGCGCCCCGAAGCCAGTTTTTCAGTAGCCTTTTAGAAATGGCGCGGAGCTGGTTAGGAAGCGCGTCTTTCGCATCCTGATTTCTGATATACGCCTGATTCTTGATGTGCGATTGCTGGCCGGGAACACATGGCTACTTCGCTGTGCCCGGCTTGAGGACTGCGGTGTTGCGCTCGTCGCCGGCAATGATGCGGTAGAACTTCTTCAGGTCGTCCATCTTGCTGAGTGGCACGCTGAGTTCCTTCACCTCGAAGGTGCGGCTGTAGTGGATAACGTTGCCCTGCACCACGGTTTTGGCGTGATAGCTGGCGAAGCTGTAGTCGGCGTCAACCGGAGGCGGCACGTCGTCGACGACGTAACCGTCGGGGATGGTGATGTCGAAGGTGTCGGTGTCATGCGCGGGGCCCTCGAATTCAACAGGGAACTTACGAGGGTCCTTGGTCTCCAACAGCCCACTGGACTTCACGCCAATCACGCGCGGGCGGACCAGCAGCAGCCCACCAGCATTCTTGGCGTAGTTCTCGGCATTGAAAGAGTAACGGAAGCCGAAGGGCTGATCGGTCTGGTTGAGATTCACCAAGTTTGCTTGCGAGATGTGGAAAAGGGACAGGGAACCAGCGAGCAGATCTTCAATGGGTTTGATCTGATCGGTACTCTTGGTGACTGTGCGCAGGCGCCAGCGTTCCGACGAGGCGCGATCTCCCATCCGGCTTTCGCTGATTTCTCCTTTTAGCGTGCCGGCGGGATCGACGGCCAGCTTGCCGGTGCGCTGGATGCCGTTCATCGCTGGAGGCTGCATCGGTAATTCGACCAGCTCGCCGCCTTCAGGTGCAACTAACAAGCCGTAGTTTGCCTGGAGGTATCCTCCAATTTGTCCGAAAGGGGTCAGTTCGTTGGTGGGATCAAAGTAAAGAAGCGTTCCTAACTTTGGGTCTTTTACGGTTGCGGTCAACGATGGATCAGAAACATTGGCCGGAAGCTTGATGGCTATGATGGCGTGATCGAATACACCGGCGCTGGCGGGCGTTTCTTGCGTCACCGATCCACGCTCCGAATTGATGACTACGTAGTAGGACTCAATGCCGATCTGGCTCAACATCGAGCTCATCAAGGTGGCTTTGTCCTTGCAGTCCCCATAGCGGTGCACAAACACATCGGCCGCAGGATGAGGCTGCCAGCCGCCAATTCCGAGCTCGATGGCCACATAGCGGATGTCGTGCTGCACGAACTGAGCCAGAGCCTTCATCTTTTCCAGCGGCGTGCTGGCCGAAGTGGTGAGGGTAGCGACCTGCTGCTTAATCTCCGGGGAGGCATCCCGACGCCCCTCGGTCAGATTGCGGTACCAATTGCCCATCTCGTGCCAGTTGGTAAAACCCTTTGTGGAAGCGCCGCCCTGGGGAAAATAGTTGACCACCATTTGGCCGGAGATTCCATCCAGGGGAGGCATTTCCGGCTCCGGGCGCATGCTCTTCACATCGCTCACAGTCCACTGCAACTGGCCGCCGGCCTCGCCAGGCTTGGATTCCGGATAGTTAATCCAGAGTGCCTTGTAGGCCCAACCAGGGGGAAGCTGAAGCGAGTAGTGCGCCTCGCGTACGGGGATCTCGCGCTGAAAGTCCCAAACCTCCTGGAGCACCAGCGGTTGCTTGTCTTCCTCGTATTCGTAGCCGACGACGTTGCCGGGATCGGGAGCCGGGATTCGCAAGAACTTCACCCGTACATCAGAGATCAGCTCACTGCCTTCGACCTTTGGAAGCGCGAGCTCCACCGCTTCTTTGTCCTTCACTTCGTAATCCTTGCCTTGGGCGGGAATGCACCATGCGTGGAGGTTGTTGATCTTCTCGTGAGCGTTGAACGGCACTACGGCCGCACCGTACTCGCGGCCGCCGGGCCGAAGAATCTTGTAGGCTTCGCGAACCTGGGTCTTGATCTTGTCTGCGGATAGGACGTTAACGATCCTCTCCGAATAGAGAAGCACCGCGTCGGTTTTCTCGTCGTGGGGCGGCAACGGCGCCGAGGCGGCGGAGTGCATCCATTGGGGGGCATCACCGGCCTGCGCCGGTCGCGCAGCAACCAAAGCACAGAAAGCGGCGAACGTGAGCAGACGACGGGTTCGTGAACTAGTTGCTTGCATTGGTTCCTGCCGGTTGTAAGACGACCTGTTCTTCGTCGGCTGTCCGGACGACCTGGAAGAAGGTGCGCAAGGCGGGGTAGTACTTCGCTTCCAGCAAGAGAACGTCGACGTTCAAGGTGCGATTCAGATGCAGCGTGCCTTTGTCGTTTTCCGCCTGCAAGGTGTAGGTGATGATATGGCCGTCGTGCTTTTGCGGCGCCGGCAGGGTGGAAATCTGCCAGCCCAAAGGCAAGTCAATGCTCACGTCGTCGGTCCGAGCGAAGGGAAACGGAAAATAGATGGGATGTTCGCGGCTGCCGTGGTCGAAAAGATGTTTCTCAGGCGCGCTGAAGAGACCAACCGGTAAAAGCGCGCGCCGCCCCGCGCCTGAGACCCAGCCCGGAATCTTCACGGTAAATTCCGCAACCATCGAGGGAGCCGAGCTTTTCCACTCGGGCCGGTTCGTTAGCTCGACCTCGGAAGCAACGGGAATGGAGTCCTTGACCCCATCTTCCAGCGACTTCTTGCGCTCGGTATCGTCGGCCAGGCGTTCCTCCACGCGGCGTTGGGCCGCTTCGAGTCCGGTGAACGTTACCGTCAGCTTGCCCTCCAGATCGCCCGTATCGGAGAGTTTCAGCTGAGCCTTGCGCTGGATGCCGGACTGGCTGCTGTCGGGCAGAGAAGTCTGCAGCCAGGCGCCGCCGTCTTTGTCGAGGCGCAGGCCTTTCACTCCGGTTTCGACCCAAGGCAGCATGCCAAAGGGCACGAATTCAGCCCCGGGATCACAAAAGATATCCTTGCCGTCGAGCTTGACCACCACGACATTAGCATCGAGCCGGCGGCCGTCCATGGTTTGAGGGACGAAGAAGTAGTTGTGCCGGTCCGAGACCCACATGCCGTCCGCAGGCACCCCCGCGGCGCGAGCCAGGGCCAGGAAAAGCCAGGTTAATTGCATACCGTTTCCGGATTGTTGCTTCCATACAGCTTCCACGTTGTCCGGGGCTTTTTCTTTGTTGCGCTTCTCCTCCTGCTCCGTCTTCTCTTCTTCGTATGAGGTGTTGCGGAGTTGCTGCACGCGGGCATAGATCTTGCGGAGCTTCACCTCCGGCGAGTCGCTGGGAGAAACGATGCCAGCGAGGGCCTCGTCCATCGCTTTCCGCTTGCCGATGAAACCTTCCATCTGGTCGTAGCGTTTCTTTCCTGTTTTTTTCCAGTACTTGTCCATGTCCTTCTCGAACATCTCGTCGCTGTAGATGAAGTCAACGCGAGATTTCAGTTCGTTCTCCGGAGGCATGTAATCCTCGGTCTGGAAAGCAGGAATATCGTTGGCTTCAAGTCTGACCACATGATCCGCTCCCTCAGTTGGTTGAGGGGTTCCGGGAGGAAGTGCATTCCACGACCATCGGACGTAGAACGGCTGGTAATCGCTGGTGTACGGGTGGAGAGAAAACTTCGCGTTCCGCGTGAACAACTCGTAGCTGAGGATCCAATGGGAGTCGAAGACAAAGTTTTCCGCGAGGTCAGTGGTGTAGTAATACTCGAGGATGCCGCCGACCTCGACGTCGGGCAGGGTGAAGGTCTTGGCCAGGTACTTGACCCCGCGCGCCTTGACGATCGACTTGTCGAAGGCCTTTCCGTTGAAAGGAACGATGGATCCGTCAGGCTTGATGGTGCGGGCGTGGATGTTGACGACGTTTTCCTGCTCCTTGAAGTAGGGGATCTCGATATCGGCGTACTTGCGGCCTTCCTCGGTCAGGATCTTGACGCGGAAGTAGACGTCCTCGTGAGCCGTTCGGCCGCGGTCGTCGCGATCCACCTCGCGGAAAAGAATGATGGCCGGGGCACCTGGGGCTTTGGGCTCGGCGGTCATCTTCAATTCGTCGGGGGAGACGGGCTGGAAGCCAATGGCGTACGCGGGCGTGGACGCGGCAAATGCGCAGGCGACGAAGAATGCAGCCAGAGATGGAGCAGAGAGACGGAGCGACATGGCACAGTTCACCTAAGGGCGTTCTCTTGACCGCTGTACTCGCTGGCCTGAGGGGGAATGCAGAGGCCACGCCGAGCAGGACGGCGCCAACGGAACGAAAATGTCTAGATCACACCTTCTGGGCCGCGAGAATACAATTGGCGCCCTCGAGTGTCAAGAAAATCCGCTGGCCGCATCAGAGCACTGCAAATCGAATCGTGTCTGTGATTCCTGTCACCTGAGAGGTGAATATCTACGAACATAACTGCAAAACATAACATCGTAAGTCCCCGTGACAGCCGTGCTAGACTAACGGGAAATCCAACACCAGAGGTCGACATGAAATTTGGCG
The DNA here is from genome assembly GCA_035266285.1 of Candidatus Sulfotelmatobacter sp. Classification (GTDB taxonomy): domain Bacteria; phylum Acidobacteriota; class Terriglobia; order Terriglobales; family Acidobacteriaceae; genus Sulfotelmatobacter. The sequence goes on along the minus strand of DATFNR010000068.1, from coordinate 32,726 downwards.
TCATCATCTTTCCCGGGTCGAACTGCGATCACGATGCTTACTGGACGATTGAGCATGTGGTCAAGCAGCCGGTTACTTTCTTGTGGCATGAATCACACGACCTGGAGAACTGCGACGCGGTGATTGTTCCCGGAGGCTTTGCCTATGGGGACTATCTGCGAACGGGAGCGATTGCCAGGTTTTCGCCGGTGATGGATTCGGTGCGCAAGTTCGCGGCCGGGGGTGGGTTGGTTCTGGGGATCTGCAACGGCTTCCAGATCCTGTGCGAGTCGGGTTTGCTGCCGGGCGCGCTGATGTGCAACGTGGGGCTGAAGTACGTGTGCAAGCCGGTGCAGGTGCGGGTGGAAAACGCCGAGACTCCGTTCACCAACGCATGTGCGAAGGGAGACGTGCTGACGATCCCGATCGGTCACATGTCGGGGAACTACTTCTGCGATGCGGCGACGCTGGACGAGTTACGTCGAGAAAACCGGGTCGTGTTTCGCTATTGCTCGCCCGCCGGGGGAATTACGGCGGCAGCCAATCCTAATGGCTCGCTGGAAAACATCGCCGGCATCTGTAGTCCGGGAGGCAACGTCGTCGGCATGATGCCGCACCCCGAGCGCTCATCCGAAGCCGAATTGGGCTGCACGGACGGAATCAAGGTGTTCCAGTCGATGGTCGGTGCCATGGCGGCGCGCTAGATAGCCTTGCCGGCCGCTGAAGAAATTGTTTGCCAACCAGTCCGACCTCAGCGACTTAAAGCCGGCGTTGAAAAATAGGCCGTTACCGCGGCGCTGAAGTGTGTGAGAACGGCTGCCGTCCCTCCGGGACTTGTTCCCGTTTGCCACTTACCCGGGGCTTACGCCCCGGGCTAATGAATGCCACCGCTTCGCGGCTGGGATCTTCCGGGTCTTGATCCATGGCTCGCGTCAATTTCCGGTTCTCGCGCGGAAACTGAAGCGCTGCGCCACCCAGGATCAGATAGCGACGTGAGTTTCTCAGCCGCCTGCCAGAGTTCGCTTTACTGCCTCGTAGGACGTTCCGGTTGTCGCTCTGATCCCGCAGAATTAACTTGGAGATCAACAGGCTCCGGGTATATCGTCGATCTCGCTTCCCCTGTCTCGGGCCCCAAACCTGATTGTGTTCGCAAGCACACGCAGGGAGGCGTGTCTCTCATGACACCGAAGCAGATTCTGGATTCCTTTTCTGAGACCCTGATGCAGGACGAGCGCATTCTCAGCGCGCAGGAACGCGCGCTGCTGGTGGCGCTCTTGCAGCATGCCAAAGCTTCCAGCAACGCGAGTTCAGCGATGCAGGAGGCGGTGCGGGCGGTGATCGCCTCGGCTGTGGGCGAAACGGTCGCGCAGCGTGGTTTCTCCATCCTGGGCGGCAGCATCGTTGAACGCATCCTGCAGGACAATCAACTCGCGGTCAGCGAATCGTCGACGGTGCACAGCGCGGAAATTTACGCCGGCCCAAACCCTGGGGGATCGCCCAGCAATCAGCCGCAGCCGCCGGGCAATCAACCACAACCTCCGGGCATCGCATTGCACAAGCACGAGCAGCCCCAGCCCCCGGGTACGCCGATGCGCGGACCGGGACCGCCGCGTCCTCAACCGCAACCACCCGGAAATCAGCCGCAGCCACCGGGGGTGCAGCGGCCAGAGCCCGCACAACCCGCGCGTCAGCCGCAGCCGCCGGGCCACGGAACTCGCACTACCGTAGTTTTGGAAACGAACGTGGCCGTCGACGAGCGACCGTCAACTTTGCCGGCGAGGTGCGTCGTGCTCGACGAATTCCTGGCGCCACAGGAACTCGAAGAGCTAACCCGGTACGTGGTAGAGCACGAGGCTGATTTTCGCGCCAGCGAAGTAGTTTCGCCGGTCGCGGATGGCGGCCTGATCAACTATGAACACCGCCGCTCACGTGTTTTGTTCGATCTGGGGCAGCATCGGGAGCTGGTGCTGGCGCGCATTCGTGCGGTGCTGCCGCAGGCTCTCGAAAAATTGGGGATGGAGCAGTTTGCCATAGCCGGTGTTGAGGCTCAGGTCACAGCCAGCAACGACGGCGATTTCTTCCGCTGTCACAATGACAACGGCAGCGACCGGGTGGCAGCGCGCCATCTGACCTTCGTCTACTTTTTCCATCGCGAGCCGCGGCAGTTCGAGGGCGGAGAACTGCGCCTCTACGACGCGCGGCTGGAAGGAGATAGCTACGTCGGCCAGAACAATTACCAGACGAACGTTTACCAGACGATAGTTCCGCAGCAGAACCAGATCGTCTTTTTCCCCTGCGAATTGATGCACGAAATCACTGCGGTGAAGTGCCCTTCAGGACTCTTCGCTGACAGCCGCTTCACCTTAAATGGATGGCTACGTCAGTAAACAATCCGGCCTGGATGCACTGGGTCGAACGCCTGATGGAGGGGGCGCCGCGGCAAGCTCACTGCGCGGCGTTTCCTCCAGACCGTTTCTACTGCCTGCTCGACGAGTTGCCGCTGCATCTGGTTCCGCAATGCGGGCTCGCGGCGCGGCTCGATGACACGGGGCAGGAACCTCTATTCTTGAATCCTGATTGCATCGTTTGCGACGACGGGGACTTGCCCCATGCGCTCGTATCGCAGCAAGGGTTGCTGCATAGTTTCGCCCTGCAGGGCAGCATGGTGTGGGTCCCAGATGCGAGCGGAAACCTGTTGCCGTTCTGGCTGGGGCCGCGACTCGATGCCGTGGTGCGAGAGTCTGGCTTGAGGGAGCCAGTGACTTCGACTCTCGACAGGGGCGCACGCCGGTTGCTGCGGACGGCGGGGATCCTGGTGGGGGCGGACGGCGGATCACTGCACCGTCGTCGGCGGGAGGCGGCGCTCGCCGAGTCCGCTGCGATGTTCCAGCGGAAGGGCTATGCGCCTCTGGGAGAGTTGATCCATCCGTTTCATGTGGCGGCCTTGCGGCGCTACTACCGCTGCCGGATTCGCAGCGGCGCGATTCCGCTGGGCGATGGGCAAAGCCTGCGGCGCTACGTCGCTTACAACGATCCGGTCGCGCGCTTTTTCCATCGGCAGATTTGCGGCGTTCTGAGCCGGGTCGCTGGAGAAGAGCTCAAGCCGTCTTATGTTTACCTGGCTTCCTACCTGGCTGGCGCGGAACTGAAAAAGCACACGGACCGCGAGCAGTGTGAATTCAGCGTTACGCTCTGCCTGGATTTCTCTCCGGAACCAGGGTTGGAAACGCCGTGGCCGATTCGGCTGGATACTCCTTCAGGCACGACCACGGTGTATCAGGCGATTGGAGACGGGCTGGCCTATCGGGGAACGCGGCTGCCGCACTACCGCGAAGCGTTGGGCCAGGGGCAGACGTCGACTTCGATCTTCTTTCACTATGTACCTGTTGACTTCGCGGGGCCTTTGGACTGAACTACAACTATCGCAGGGCTAAAAGTGTGTGCGTTAGAAGTGGTGCCGTCCCTCCGGAGTCTGTGTCGTAGCCCGTCTTGCGCCCCTTCGGGCTTAGATTCCCACTTCTGACCCACGGCTTACGCCATGGGCTGCATTCTTGCGCCGCTTCGCGGCTACTAAGCCATTTGGCGCTCCACGTTTTCCGAGGACTGTTGGCTACGACAAAGACTCCTCCGGGACTCGCCCGCACTTCTCCACCTTACACGAGGCTTACGCCCCGGGCTAATGAATGCCGCCGCTTCGCGGCTGGGATTTTCCGGGTCTTGATCCACGGTTCGCATCGATTGCAGTTATCGCTGAAGCCTGCGCCACCCAAAAGCAGGCAGCGTCCTAAACCTGCACTGTAGACCCCCAAAATCATGCGCTCAAGCGTGTTTCGGCAGACTGTAAGACCAGCATCTTCTTGCTGGCCCCAATCGGCACCATGCACCGTTTCCTCAAGAGCGGTTCTAGTGCAAGCCGGAGATGAGATAGAGGACGGAGAGGGTCTGGTTGTAGCTGTAGGCGAAGCGTTTGCCGTCGCGGCCAACGACCACGGGCGAAATGTTCACAACTCCTGCCGGAACTCCGGGGCGCAGTTCCTGGAGCAACGTCTTCTTTCCCGTGGCAATGTTGACGCTGTAAATCCTGCCAGGCAGTTCTCCGTCATGGTAGCCGTACAGCGTGGAGCCATCTGCCGACCACTGCACGGGACGGAACCCGGCTTCCACGCCTGGAACCAAGCGTGGAGGGCCTCCTGCAACCGGGTAGAGGGCGACGGTCAGATTCGGTCCAACGCCAACTACCAGGCGGCTGTCCGGCGACGATGGGCCGCAGCGGATTCCTTCAGGGGTTACGGCTTCAGGCTTGGCGCTGGAAAGGGACAGGAGATAGCAGCGTGCCGCATGCCCAGTCTCATTGCCATTCACCATGAGTTGTTTCCCGTCGGCGAGGAAACGCGCCCAGCCGTTTTGAATGTGCTCTAACCCACTCGCGTCAACGGGACGCGGCTGGCCGGCGCCGACCGGCAACAAAGTGACTTGGTCGGGACTGTCGGCCGCAATGGAGATGGCCCACTTCCCGTCGGGAGAAAGTCCGCCTGCGCTGCCCTCACCAATGCGAATGGGTAGACTGCCGTCCAACTTACGAATCGCCACCGCATAACTGGTACCGCCGAGTTCGCTGGCGTCCTCGAACAGTACGGACTGTCCGTCGCTCGAGATATCTTTGGCGATATTCCAGTCGTGCCAGGAAAGGTCGACGTCTTCGTTGCTGCCCAGAGCTCCTGCGCCCATAGCCAGCCGCTTGGAGTTGAGCGTAGCCAGCACGCGGCCGTCGCTGGCGACATCCTGCAGAGTCAGAGCCACGGGCAGCGTCAGCAAAGTGCGCACCCTGCCCGTGAGGTTCACAGCCAGCAGGTCTAGGCTGTTGCCCTTGTTTGCGGCTGTGAACCAGATCTCATTTCCATTGGGATGCCAGGCGAGGCCGCTGGCGGACTCCCACTCGGCGGAAAGAGTGCGGAAGTGGCCAGTCAGGTCGACGAGGCAAACGGTGCCGCGATCATCCCACAGGGCAGGATGATCGATGAAGGCAATCCTGTCGCCGCGCGGAGACAAACGGATATGACTGATCCATCCGCCGCTCTGATAGAGCACGGTGCCGACGGGGTATTCCAGGCGGCTGCGGCCGTCGACGTAGTGAACGACGGCGAGCTTGCCATTGGCATCCCAGTCCGCCCAGCGAACGTCGGGCAGGAGTTCGCGAGGCGAACCTCCGGCCAATGGCGTGCTGGCGAGCATGCCATCAACCGTTTCCAATTGCCCGGTATGATGACCGCCCAGGACGACGGCCAGCTCATTGGTACGTGAAACGGCGAGCAGATTGGCATCCGTCAAAGTCAGCGGCTGGGCCTGAAGGGAATTCCCGACGGTCGAGAACAATTGCACCGGCTTGCCGTTCCAGGCAGCGCTGTAGACGATCGACTGCCCATCGGGGGCGAAGCGCGCGGAGTAGACGGTCCCGGATTCAAAGGTCAAACGATGGTAGGCCGGTGGAGAAATCCCAGGGCTCAGCTGCATGACAGCCAGAACAAGAACTGCTAGCGCCAGGGCTGCAACCACCGCCCAGGGCAGCAGTCGATGAGTCTGAGGCTTCGGACTGAGGAAGCGAGCCTGACCGCTGGATGACGATCCCGAGATTGTCTGCAGGGCGAAGGCAAGATCGTGGGTTGACTGGAAACGATTCTCCGGTTCCTTCTCCACACAATGTTTGACAATGTCGCGGTATCCGAGAGGGATGGCGGCGCGTTCCAGGTTGGCCTCAGGCGGTTCCTCGCGGAGGACCGCGCTCATGGTGTCGACTTCGGTTTCGCCGCGAAAGGCGCGCTGGCCGGTCAGAATTTCGTAGAGGATCGCTCCGAACGTGAAGATATCGCTGCGATGGTCCACTGGTTTGCCGCGGAGTTGCTCGGGCGACATATAGGCGACCGTTCCTACCACGGTGCCGCTTTTGGTCACCGTGGTCAGGCTTTCGATGGGACGGCCGTCTTCGGAAGGTGACTGTAGCTTGGCCACGCCGAAATCCAGAATCTTGATGCGCCCCTCGTTCGTGACAAAGAGGTTTTCCGGCTTCAGGTCGCGATGCACGATGTGCCGCCCATGAGCCGCGGTCAGGCCGTGCGCGACCTGGAGAGCGTATTCGGCAGCCTCACGAATGGGGATGGGGCCCTCCAGCAAGCGCTGGCGCAAAGGTTTCCCCTCGAGCAACTCAGAAACGATGAAAGGAGTGCCGCCGTCGAAACCGACGTCGTAGATGGCGAGGATGTTGGGATGATTGAGAGCCGCGGCGGCCCGCGCTTCCTGCTCAAAGCGGCGGAGCAGGTCGGGATTTTCGCTGGAGGCGGGGCGAATCAGTTTTAAGGCGACGTCGCGGCCCAGGCGCTCGTCCCGCGCCCGATAGACTTCGCCCATCCCGCCCGCCCCGATTTTTTCGAGGATCCGGTAGTGCCCGACAAGCTGGCCAGTCATAAGGAAAAAAGTGCAGGGGCGCGCCTTGCGTGGGATGTTAGAAGTCAGGGCCGCCACAGTCAATACCACTTAAGGGTTGCGCTGTAACTAAGCCCATGGGCTGCCGTTGGAGGGCAGTCTTCTTGTTCGTGGATCGCTTTTTCCTGGAGCGGCGTATTGTGTGCGATACAACGCAACCCGCTCGTCCCATAGAATAGGAACATGCCAGAAACATTCAGCGGAAAGCTCGTGAACCTCATGTTGCCCCAGGCGGGCGGGAGCGACATTCGGCTTGACTCTTTGTGGGAAAGGGGTCCGGCGGTGGTGGTCTTTCTGCGACATTATGGCTGAATCTTCTGCCGCGAGCATGTCGCGCAGTTGCGCGAGCACGAGAGCGAGTTCAAGCAGGCCGGAGCCAATCTGGCCGCCGTCGGGATGGGGGACATGACCTATGCGCTCGCATTCCGTGCGGAGAGTGGCATTACTTTCCCTCTGCTGGTCGATGCCGAGCGCAGAGCTTACAAGGCGGTGGAGCTGAAGTCGGCCAATCTGCTGCATCTGCTGCGCAGCGACAACTTCCATGCTCGGGCTCGCGCGAAGGCTGCCGGCCATCGCCAGCACCGGCTGGGGGACAATCCGTTTCAACTGGGGGCCAGTTTCGTGTTCGCCCCGGGAAATCGTGATTTGTTCGTCCACCTAAGTCGCACTTTTGGCGACAATGCCGATCCGAAGGCGCTTCTGGCCGCGGTGCGTGGGAGCGCGAGAGTTGAGGAGAGCAGGAGTTGAGGCGAGTATGAGGGCACGATTGGCGGCGTGCTATAATCTTGCTTCGCCTGCACCCATACCGAGGCTATCGTTGTCGAGGCAACCTTGATCTCCTCTGAAGGCGAATCCTGCGCCATCCAACGTTCTTTCGATACTGATCTTTAGACACGAGGTCGAACCATGTCCGGCCACTCAAAATGGGCCACAATCAAGCATAAGAAGGGCGCGCTGGACGCCAAGCGCGGCAAGATTTTCACGCGCCTCATCAAGGAAATCAGCATTGCCGCCAAGAACGGCGGCGGCGATCCCGACACGAACCCGCGCCTGCGTGGCGCCATCGTTGCGGCCAAGGCTGAGAACATGCCGGCCGACAACATCAAACGCGCCATCCAGCGCGGCACCGGCGAACTGCCCGGCGCCACCTACGAAGAATTCTCTCTCGAAGGCTACGGACCAGGCGGGGTTGCGATCCTGCTCGACATTAACACCGACAACCGCAACCGCACGGTCAGCGAGATTCGCCACGTCTTCGGCAAGAACGGCGGCAACATGGCCGAGGCCGGCGCGGTTTCGTGGATGTTCCACAAGAAAGGCGACATCATCGTTCCCAAAAGCGCCGCGAAAGAGGACGACCTGATGAACATCGTTCTGGAGTCCGGCGGCGAAGATTTGAACGATGACGGCGAGAACTGGGAGATCCTGACTGAGCCGCATGCGTACGAAGGTGTCCTCGAAGCTGTGAAGAAGGCAGGCATTACGCCGGCCTCTTCGAGCGTCGCTTTCATTCCGCAAAACTACATCAAGCTGGAGGGCGCGGCAGCTGGCACCATGATCCGCCTGATGGAAGCGCTCGAAGAGCATGACGACGTGCAGAACGTGCATGCGAACTTCGACATCGATCAGAAGCTGCTGGAAGAAGTTGCCGGGTAGCAAAGCTTGGCTTGGGATCAAAGAGCCGCCCTCATTTTTGGGCGGCTCTTGTTATTGCTGCGGCTGTAGTGGGCAGTGAGTTTTCAACATGTTCGTGGAAAATTCTGTGGAAAAGGGAAGCAGTATCTTCGTAAGTGATTCAGCGAGAGATGCTTCAACACTTTGCACTGGAGCGAGTGCTGGCACTTTCGTGGCATGAGCTGCCGTTGATCTCAGCTTGAAACTCCGACTCGACAAGCTGTTGGTGGAGCGCGGTCTGGCGGCCTCGCGCGAGCGCGCGCAGGCGCTGATCCTTGCCGGCAAAGTGCTGGTGAACGAGCAGAAGATTGACAAGGCGGGCGCAGGAATCGAACAAGATTCGGCGATCCGGCTGCTGAGCGAGGACCTGAAGTATGTGAGCCGCGGTGGCCTGAAGCTGGAGCGCGCCCTCGAACACTGGAAGATTGAAGTTTCGGGAAAGGTTTGTCTTGATGTCGGGGCGTCTACCGGAGGGTTTACTGATTGCCTGCTTCAGCACGGCGCTGCCCGGGTCATTGCGGTGGACACAGGTTACGGGCAGATGGACTTCAAACTGCGGCAGGATGCGCGCGTGCGGCTGCTGGAAAAGACCAACGCCCGCTATCTGACGCGCGATGCGATCGGCGAAGGGGTCGACCTCGTCGTGATGGATGTGTCGTTCATCTCCGCGACGCTCGTGCTTCCGGCGGTGATCGGTGCGGCTTTTCCCGGGGCACAGGACGAACGGCGTGGAACGCGGGTCGTCGTCCTGGTCAAGCCGCAGTTCGAGGCGGGCCGGGAGCACGTCGGCAAAGGAGGCATCGTGCGCGAAGAGGCGGCGCAGATGGCGGCGGTGGACCGGGTGACGGCGGCCTTGACCGGTCTTGGAACGGCGCATACGGATGTGATCGAATCGCCAATTCTGGGCGCGGAAGGCAATCGCGAGTTTCTTCTGTACGGGGAGTTCTAGGCTGGAAGATTCTGTACAATCGTTGTTTCGACACTGCCATGGCGCGCCCGAAAGCATCTTCCCAGAAAACCTCCGGAACCAGAGCTGCCACGCAAAAGACGGCGGCCATCTTTTCGCGACCCGACGGTCCGGAAGTCGCGAAAACTGTTCCCGCACTCCTCGGCTGGCTTGCCCAGCACGGATACAACGTCATCGTCGATGAGGAAACGTCGCAGCATGCGGGCAAGCAGGAAGTCGTGCCCAGGGCGCAGATGGCAAGCAGGTCACTGGATCTGGTTGTAGTCCTGGGCGGCGACGGCACATTGCTATCGGCGGCGAGAGCGACGGCGGCGATCGACGTGCCTCTGCTGGGCGTGAATCTCGGTTCGCTCGGATTCTTAACCGACGTGGCGTTGCCGTCGCTCTACCCGATGCTCGAAGCAATCGGCGAGGGGCGTGCCGCGGTGGAACATCGCTCGTTGATGCGTTGCGAGTTGCTGCGCGGAGATACGGTTCGCGGCAGCTATCTCGTCTTTAACGACGCGGTCGTGAATAAGACGGCGCTGGCGCGGCTGAACAACTACGACCTTTACATCGACAAGGTGTTCGTTTCCAGCTATCGAGCCGACGGTATGATCGTCGCTACGCCGACCGGATCGACGGCATATTCGCTGTCGGCTGGTGGACCGATCCTCGCGCCCACCGTCAGCGCATTCGTGATCACCCCGGTTGCGCCGCATGCGCTCACTCATCGTCCGCTGGTGGTGCCGGATTCGGTAGAGATCGATATCACGCTGCGCAGCGCCGAAGAAGTTGCCTATCTGAGCCTCGACGGACAGCCTGGAATGGACCTGCGCGACGGCGACCGCGTGCGCTGCCGGCGGTCCGAGCACCAGGTGAACCTGTTCCGTACGGGGGCGGATTTCTACCAGGCGTTGCGCACGAAGCTGAAGTGGGGGGAAGGGTAGCGACACGGTGTCGCGCGGTCTACAACTCGCCGCGCAGCAGGTCTGATATCTTCTCTCGCTTCCGAATCACTTTTGCCGACTGGCCCGTTACTAACACCTCTGCCGCCCGCGGACGGGTGTTGTAGTTCGATGCCAGCGCCATTCCGTATGCGCCGGCGTCGAGAATCGCGAGGAGATCCCCTTCATGGACTTCCGCCAGGTCGCGGTCGCGGGCGAAGAAATCGCCGGTTTCGCAGACTGGGCCAACCACATCGAATGTTTCCAGCTTGCGCTCCGGGCCCTTACTCTGCCTGACCGGGACAATCTCATGGTAGGCGCCATACAAGGCAGGCCGTAGCAGATCATTCATTGCCGCATCCACGACCAGGAATTTCTTTCCGTCATTCTGTTTCTGGTAAAGGACTGATGTGAGCAAAATTCCGGCAGGACCCACGATCGAGCGGCCGGGCTCCAACAACAGCCGCGCGCCCAGGCCATGCAGGGGCGTGGCGAGCGCATGAGCATAGGCTGCGACATAGGTGTCAAAGCCGGTCACATCAGTCCTCGTCGCATCAGCGTTCTCCGCATCGGCCCGTTCGTAGGCAATCCCAAGACCGCCGCCGGCATCGACGTAATCGATGGCGTGGCCGTCGGCACGCAGTTCGCGAACCAGATCCGCGATCCGCGCCATGGCCTCGCCGAAGGGAGCGACATCAGTGATCTGGGAGCCGATATGAACGCTCACGCCTCGAACCTGGAGGTAGCGCGCCGCGGACGCTTTTGCGTACAGCGCCCGCGCGTCGCCGATGGGCACGCCGAACTTGTGCTCGTGCAGACCGGTCGAGATGTAGGGATGGGTTTGCGCTCTGACATCGGGATTGACGCGCAACGCCAGCGGCGCTTTCGTCCGCATCCGTCCCGCGCATTCCGCCAAAGCCCAAAGCTCCGATTCACTCTCCACATTGAACAACAGGATTCCGGCTTTGAGCGCTGCGGTCAATTCCTCGCGCGTCTTGCCGACGCCCGAGAAAACGACCTTTTTCGCCGCTTTGCGGTCGGCGGTCAGCACGCGCTCTAGTTCGCCGCCAGAAACCACGTCGAAGCCGCAACCGTGCTTGGCCAGCAGGCGCAGGATGCTGAGATTGGAATTTGCTTTGACGGAATAGCAGATCGCGTGCGGAACGCCGCGAAACGCAGCCTCAAACGCGGCGCAACGCTCACGGATCATGGCCGACGAATAGACATACAGGGGCGTCCCGTATTGCGCGGCGAGCTTTGGCAGAGCGACGTCTTCGCAGTGCAGCAGGGAATGCGCGCCGCGCCGCAGGATTCCTCGCTTGCTCTGGCGAAACACGAATCCTGGTGGACGCTCGGCCAAACTCTGACGGCTCGTGGTCATTTCTTCTTGGAAGAAGCGTGCGCGCCGCCGCCCTTTACGTGAATGGCGACTACGGTCTGATCGTCGAAAGTTTCCATGCCGGCCGAGTGCTCAGCCACAGCCTGGAACAGCGAATTCACCACGCAGTCCGCAGATTGTTCTCCGCATTCGGCAATGATCTTCTCCACCCCGCGCCGGCCAAACAGTGCACCCTGGCGATTGCGGGCGTCGAGGATGCCGTCGCTGAAGAACACAAACATATCCCCCGGCTTCATGCGGAATTTGAACTCGTCGTATTCGGCTTCGTCGAACAGGCCGAGCGGCAAGCCAGTGGCTTCGATCACCTCATTCTTTCCGCCGTGCACATAGATGGGGCGGGGAAGGCCCGAGTTGGCGACGCTGAGGATGCGGTGCTGGTCGTCCCAAACGGCGTAGATGATGGAGACGAATTGCGCCTCGATGCGCCGCTCGGCCAGCGAGAGGTTCACCGCCGACAGCATCTCGGCGGGACCGGGCTCAATCGGGGCATGCGAGCGCAGGATTCCGCTCACCAGCGCGGCATAGATGGCGGCCGGCGCGCCTTTGCCGCTGACGTCACCGATGGCGATGCCCATCCGCGACAGCGAGTACGGGATGAAGTCGTAAAGATCGCCTCCGATGGCGCGGGCAGGAACGAACTTTGCTGCGACCTCGAGATGGGCCAGTTTTGGCGGGGACTGCGGCAGCAGGCGCCCTTGCAGCTCGCGCGCCAGGGCGAGATCCCGCTCCAGCCGCCGCTCCTGACGCTCAATCTCCTCATACAAACGCGCATTCTCGACGGCGATCGCGATCTGTGCCGCCAGGGTAGTCATGGTGCGCTGATGCTCGTCGGTGAAAAAACCGCGCCGTGTGTGCTCGAGGTCAAGCACCCCGATCACCTTGCCCTTGTAGGCCAGCGGTACGGCGAGCTCGGAACGAGTCTCGGGATTGGCCTCAATGTAGCGCGGGTCCTTGCCGACGTCGGGGACCAACACGGCCTGCCCGGTCGCTGCTGCGGTGCCGACAATGCCGCGGCCGAGAGAAATCTCATGCTTGAGATGAACACTCTCTTTGAAGCGCAGCGAGAAACGGTGTTGCAGCTTTTCGCCGGAAGCATCGAGCAGCAGAATGCTGAACATCTGGTAGTCGATGAGCCGCCGCACCAGTTCTGCGATCCGGCCGAGCAGTTCGTCCAGGTTCAGGATCGAGGTCAATTCGCGCGCAATCTCGTTCAGCAGCAGAAGAATGCGCGCCTGCTTGGTGGTGCGGGCGTAGAGCTGCGCATTCTCGATGCCGGCGGCCATGCGAGATGCGACGAGCGTCAGCAGACGCTTGTGCTCTTCGGTGAAATAACCGGGTTCGCGCGCCTCGATGTCGATGACGCCGATCACGCGGTTCTTGGTGATCAGAGGCACCGCCAGCTCAGACCGCACGTTGGGAACGGCCGCGATATAGCGAGGATCGCGGGTTACGTCGTCGATCAATATGGCTTGCCGCAGTTGGGCTGCCTGTCCGGTGACGCCTTCTCCCACTTTGATGCGCGTGCGCTCGGCGAACTCCGGCGGATAGCCGACCTGAAAGCGGAAGCGCAATTCCTGGGTCTTTTCGTTGAGGAGTAGGATGGCAAAAATCTCGTAGTCGATGACCTTGCGCACGACTTCGGCGACCCGGCGCACCGTCGTGTCCAGGTCGAGTGAGGTCGCCAAAACGTCGGCCACGTCGAGCAACAACGACTCGCCCGGCAATTGATCCGGTTTGGTGAGAACAGAGCCCATTCTTTTCATGATAGCAGCCGCTCTTGCCGTTCCGTTTGCAGCGGGCGAGGCGGCGGCTATTCCCGTGGCACGACACAAATGTCGGCCAGATTGCGGTATTTTTCCGCGTAGTCCAGACCGTAGCCGACCACAAACTCGTCGGGAATCTTGAACCCCACGTAGTCCCCTTCGAGCGGAAGCTTGCGCCGCGAGGGCTTGTCGAGCAGAGCGGCGATCTTGAGCGTCTTCGGCTGGTGCGCCATGAGCAATTTCTTGAGAACCGTGAGCGTCAGGCCGGTATCAAGGATGTCTTCCACGACGATCACGTTTTTGTCCTTCATCGACTGATCGACGTCCTTGGTGAGCTTGACCTCGCCGGTGGAATCCCAACCGCTCTTGAGCTCCTGTTTCGGGCTGGGCCGGTTGCCGTAGCTCGACACGCCGATGAAGTCGAAGGTGGCGTCGAGGTCGACATGCCGCGCCAGATCGGAGAGAAAAATCGCCGCGCCCTTGAGCACGCCCACAAAGATCACCGATTGCCCCGCGAAGTCCTTGGTGATCTGCGCACCCAGTTCGCTCACACGTTTCTCAATGTCTTGCCGGGGAATCAGCACCTTAAGTTCCGCCATGGCGTTTCATATTAAACTAGGTGGGCAAATTTGGGCATTCAGCATTCGGGATCGGCGATCAGCATTCGACGCTGGTGCGAGCTGGTCGCTGGAGGCCAGGAGCTATTGCTTTAATGAATCTCAAGGGCGTCAAACTTACCTGGTTGGGCCACGCGACGTTCCGCATCGAAACCCCGGCGGGCAAGACTGTCATCATCGACCCCTGGATCATGGGGAATCCGATGTGTCCGGCCGCGGAGAAGCACGTAAAGAAGGCGGATATTCTTCTCTGTACCCACGGTCACGGCGACCATATCGGCGATGCCGTCGAAATCATCAAACGGCACAACCCGGTCGTGGTCGGCATCCCTGAGCTGGCACGGTGGCTGGGGAAGAAAGGCGCCAAACAGGTTGCCGAGATGAACAAGGGCGGCACGCAGACGGTCGGCGATATAAAGGTCACGATGGTGCACGCCGATCACTCCTGCGGCATTCAGGATGGTGACGAGACCGTCTACGGCGGTGAGGCCTGCGGATACGTGATCGAGTTTCCGACCGGGCTCAAGATCTATCATGCCGGCGATACGAATGTTTTCGGCGACATGGCTATCATCCGCGAACTGTACGCGCCCGAAATCGCCATGCTTCCGGTGGGCGATCACTACACGATGGGGCCGCGCGAGGCGGCTTATGCGAGCAATCTGCTGAAGGCGAAGACAGTCATCCCCATGCACTTCGGCACGTTCCCGGTGCTGGTGGGAACTCCCGCCGAGCTGCGGAAGTTGGTAAAGGCCAGCGAAGTGCTCGAAATGACGCCTGGCGTGACGATTGGCGGCTAGGTCTTCGGCCAAATTCTCTGGAGCGAAAGGGAAAAACGTGACGGAAAGCAAGAAGCACAGCAAGCCAAACTGGCGTCACTACGACTTCACGACAGCGGGTCGGGTTGACGATTATCTCTATTCGATGCTGCCGAAGCGCGACGATGTGCTGGCAGAAATGGAAGACTACGCCACGAAGCACGACGTGCCGATTGTCGGTCCGGCGGTGGCGCGCGTGCTGCAGCAATTGGCCATGATGATCGGCGCGCGTACGGTTTTCGAGCTGGGCTCTGCCATCGGCTATTCCACCATCTGGTGGGCGCAAGCAGTGGGGGAGAAAGGCCGCGTCATCTATACCGACGGGGACTCCAAAAATGCGGAGCGCGCCCGCGGCTACTTCACCCGCGCCGGTGTCTCAAACCGCATCCAGCTCCATACCGGCGACGCCTTGGAGTTTCTCTCTGAGCAGAAGCAAGAGTTCGATGTCATCTTCAACGACGTGGACAAAGAGGACTATCCGCGGGTGCTGCGCCTGGTGGCCCCGCGCCTGCGAAAAGGCGGACTATTCATTACCGACAATGTCCTGTGGAGCGGGCGGGTCGCGGAGCATAACCCAGGCGATGCGCGCACCAAGGCAATCCTGGAATTCAACCGCAAACTCTACGACGCGAAGGAGTTCTACACCACGATCCTGCCCCTCCGCGACGGGCTCGCGATCGCGATGAAGAAATAGCGAGCTTCGGTCGGCAATCAGTCGGGAAGAAGCCCGTAAACGATGACTTCTATTCGCGTACCCACGTAGACTTTCCCATTGGCCACCGTCGGCGGCACGAACTTCACGCCAAGTGCAGCCCGGTCTCGACTCTTGGCAGCCATCGAGCTGTTCCAGTATTCGATGGTCAGATTCTGCGCGTCGTAGGCATGCAAGACGGCAGCCCCAAAGCAGCCAGACGGCACCGGCACGGCTGAGCAGTTGATGCCGATGTTTGGGTTTGCGTAGCCGTACAGGGTGGCGTCGATCGCCCACACGATGCCGTGCGATGCTCCCTGAGAAGAGACGGAGGGGGTCGGGCCCGGGAAGTTGAAAACGTGCGCCGACAGCGAAGCGGCCGGTGTATTGAACTGCTCCTTGGCTGGATCAAAGGTGAATTGCCGCAGTGAATCATTCAATCCGCCGATGTAGAGATTGTTGTTCCACAATGCGGGAGTGCCCCACACGCCCCCCGGGCCGGAAAAACTCTGCACAATCTGATCGTTGCTGCTGGGGTTGAACTCCCCCATTTTGTCGCGGTCAATCAGGTAGACCACGCCCTCCTTACCCAGCTGCGTCAGCAAGTGCTTGGGACCGGCGCCCGAGGTTTGATCAGGGAATAGCACCACGCCTCCAGCGCCGAGGTCGGAGTCGTTTTGCGCAAGCGTCAACTGGTCATCGGGAGTGAACCAGCCGGCCACGCTCAGATTGACGCCGTTCGGCGTTTTGCCGGCGGCGGGATGCAGGCGCAGAATGCTGTCGCCGTAGTCGTTATCGGGGGGCGGAGGAGCCTCGTCAAACACGCCATTCCCGGTGCTGACATAAACGTCGCCGCCGCTGTCGATGGCCGGTGCTCCGCCGCCGGCCCAGATGCCGCCATCGGCGCCGTTCAATCCGTTGGGCGTGGTGTTGAACACGGCGGTTTGTTGTTGCACGTCCGAAGCTTTGTAGGCGATCAACCAGCCGTGATACGGAGTGGCATCCTCGTGGGCGGCGAAGCCCAAATAAACGTTGCCGCCAGCCAGCGCCAGGCCTGAGCGCTGGTGGTGCAGCTGGGAGTTAAAACTCACCATGCCCTGCGAAGAGGCGTCGCCGGTTCCGGGCACAGCTGCCGCGATGGTGACGGGCGCGCTGAACTTCTCGTTTCCGGTGGCGAGATCCAGAGCGTGCAGGCGGTGATCGAAAGTCCCTGAGGTATTCGAGCAGTTGCCGGAATTGGTTGCATTCCGCTGGGATGCGCTGACCAAATAGATCGTCTTGGTCGTGGGATCGATGACGGGTGTGCTCGTAACTCCAACCTCCGGATAGACATCGCCGAAGCAATTGCCGACATCGTTCCAGACCACGGGTCTATCTCCGGCGGAGCCTCCGTGCAGAGTGTCCAGCAGGTTGACGTGCCAGTACTTTACGCAGGGATTCGCGTCGGCGTCGAAGGCGTAGACGCTGTCATGTTGCGTGGCCACGAAGAGCACGTTGTGGATTTTTCCAGCGATGGTCAAGCCCCGCACCCAAAGGGGCTGGGCGTAGATGGCGCCGTCCACCGCGCAGGAAAACAGTTTACCGAACGTTGCGGTCGTGACGGTCGCAGGGCTCAGGGCAAATTCGCGCGAGTTGGCTCCGTCGCGCGCAATGTCATTGTGGTACGTGAACACGCCCGCCAGGTCGGTGACGGCGATCGTGGCCGACGCCGAAGATGCCGGCGCTGTGTTCGTGGTCGCGGTGATCGTGTGATTGCCGGCCGTGGCGGGCGGGGTGTACAAGCCCGCCGTGGTGATCGTCCCGACCTTGGCGTTTCCGCCGGCGACGCCATCGACTTTCCAGACGACGTTGGCCGAGGCCGTGAACTGTTGGGTTTGCGTGCTGACGGTCACGGCGGCGCGTTTCGGCGAAACGGTTACCGTAGCGGCTAGCACCGGTGAAGCGTAGATTAAGGCCCAGGCGAGTGCGAGCAGAAGACGTTGAATCCCGGTCCGGTTCCTCATTTGTCCGCCTCCTAAATCAGTTTTGCGGGCAATTTACTTCGTGCAGGGGGGACGAGATCGGAGCCTCATTGTAACCTGCATGCCGGTCTGAGCGCAGGAATTCCGCAAAGTTAACCTCACTGTAATATCACGTCAACCTCCCCGTAACATTTGGCAAATACGGGAAAGAGAGTCGGGAAAGTCCGCTCCTCACTTCGCCAGCGGCTGAACCAGTTCGGCGTCGATGGTGATCATGATGTCGTCTCCAACCACGGCAGGAGCGCCGTTGACGCCGAAATCCTTGCGATTGATCGTGGTCGTTCCCGTCACGCCGATGCGCTGGTTTCCCCATGGATCCTTGATCGGGGCCGTCGGTCCATCCAGGTCCAGCACAACTTCCTTAGAGACGCCGTGAATGGTCAGATCGCCGGTAATCAGCATTTTCCCAGGGCCAGGAATTTTGAGCTGCCTGGAATGAAAAGTAATCGTCGGATACTTCTGCGCGTCGAGGAAGTTCGGGCTGCGCAAGTCGTTGTCGCGCATCTCGACCCGGGTATCGACGGAAGTGGCGTCGATCGTGGCGTCGAGAGTGGCTTTCGAGGGATCGGACGGATCATAGTACGCCGAGCCGCTCACTTTCGTAAACGCGCCCCGCACGGTCGAGACGCCCAGATGCCGCACTGAAAATTGCGCCGAGGAATGATTGGGGTCGATCTTCCACGTAGTGGACGAGCTTCCAGCTTGGGCTGCAGCCCCGGCGGTCAGCGCCAAGGCGGTAACAAGGGCGAGTAAAAAACGAAACATGCTGGCAAAGTCTCCTTCAAACGGATTTGGTGCGGACATGCTAAATGGATTTGACTGGAATGGCCAACAGGTCTTCGACCAGGCCGACTTCTTTCTGCAGAAATGGTTCCGCGTAAGTCACGCCGCCGAGCATGCCGTAGAAGCGCGCCATGGCGTCGACGCGCGCGCGGATTTCGGCATGGGCAGGGAAGAGGTCTTTGCCCGCTTCCTGATCGCTGAACTGCGACTGGTAGGCCAGAATGGATGCGAACTTGCCCTCAAACTGATCGCTGATGTCAACCACGAAGCTAGGTCGAATGTCGTAATAAAGCGTGGCGTAGACGATCTTGAACGGACGATGAGGCGGAAGGTTTGTAGCGCCGGCATCCTGCCGGCTGTCCTGAGGGCGTCCCGCCCTCGGCGGCGCGGGCGGGACGTCAGCGCCGACAACCGCCGAAACGGCGGCGCTACAGTCTAGTTTCGCCAACCCTGCCAAAAAACACGCCTCATAGCCCAGCACCGAAGCCGTGTAGTGATCCGGATGCCGCCCCTTCCAGTAAGGCAGAATCACCACGCGAGGCCGCGTCTCGCGAATCACGCTCGCAACTTTCAGCCGGTTCTCCCAGGTGTTTTCGACGCGTCCGTCGGGAATGTCGAGGGCCCGCCGCCACTGCACGCCGAGAATTCTGGCCGCGTCTGCTGCTTCGTGCGCGCGATCTTCGGCGGTTCCGCGCGTTCCCATCTCGCCCTGAGTGAGATCGAGAATGCCCGTGCGTTGCCCGCGCTGCGCGGCTTTCAGCAGCGTTCCGCCGCAGGTTTGTTCTACGTCGTCGCGGTGCGCCGCGATCGCCAGGACGTCGAGGGCTGGGACGTCGAGGGCTGGGATGTCGAGGTCCGGACCAGGGGGCAGGGGAGTCATATCAGTCCAGATTTCCCTGTTCGAGCACGACGTTCTCGCGCACGATCAGCCGGTGCGCGGCCATCTCTTTCAGCGTGGGGAGCACGCGGCTCACATGCTCGTCGGTGTCGACGAAGATGATAATGACCGGCAGCTTTCCGCCCGCCTCGACCAGGTGCGCTGTCTCGACACGATGCCGGCCGAGGAATCCAGCTACGCAGTGCACTGCAGTCGCCGCATAGACATTTTCTTTGCGCAGGTAGTTGAGGATCTCCATGTGCAGCGGCCGGTGATGCCACTGGTCCGCTTCGTTCAGGTAGATGCTGACTTGAACCGCCATGGCTTCAGGCATTCTACTCGCGCCGCTCCCATTCCTTCCGCAAAATGCCGTAGAGTTCGATATCGACGAACCGTTCCCACTTGAGGATGTGCTCGCGCTGGCAGCCTTCGTGGCGCATGCCCAGCTTCTGCAGAATTCGCCCCGACGCCGGATTGTGGGCGAAGTGCAAAGCGAATATCCGCTGCAGGCCGAGCGCTTCAAACCCATAGTGCAGCATCGCTCTTGCCGCTTCGGTCGCGTAGCCGTTCCCCCAATAGGAGACGCCCAGCCAATATCCAAGTTCAGCATGCTGGTGTTGTTCGTCGACGGCCAGGCCAATGCCACCGATCAGGCGGCCATCCGTGCGCAGGGTGATGGCCCGCCGAACCTGTCCGTCGCAGTCTACTTTGGCTTTGGCAATGTACTCCCTGGCGTCCTGAGCGGTGTAAGGATGCGGGATGCGCAGGGTAGTGGCCGCGACTTCACGCGTGCCGATCAACGGCACGAGTTCCGCAATATCGTCTTCGCGATACTGGCGCAACGTCAACCGCGCCGTTTCGAGAGCACGATTCATGATGATGCCTACAGGGCCCGCGCCACCGCCATGCCCGCCAGCGCGCCTCCCAGGCAGAGCAGGTTGTTGGTGAAGATGTTGGCCAGCATCAATCCCCACTGGCCGGTCTCAAAGTACGACATAGTTTCGTAGGCGTAGCTGGAGAACGTGGTGAACGATCCGCAAAAGCCCACCACCACCAGCAGGCGCCAGCGAGGATCCAGCAGAACGCGCTCCGTGGTCCAGATCACGAAGAACCCGACAATGAAGCTGCCGAGGATGTTGATGCCCAGCGTCCCGAAAGGGAAGACGGGGCCAAACTCTCGGGCAGCAAGGCGGCTCAGGACGTAGCGGAGGTTTGCTCCCACGACGGCCGCGACGGATATGGCGAGGAAGTCTTTCACGCGAGCGCTCCTACAAAACTGGATTCGATTTTGTAGGAGTCATCAGCCTGAAGCGCAGCAGACCAGCAGGCGGTTTTGGCGAACTCCATCGCCGTAGTTAATTTTTACCACAGAGGATACAGAGGGGCACAGAGGCTCGCGATCAAGGACTGATGTCCAGGGCCTCCTGCGTCATTTCTTCCGTTCCACCAGGAACCTTGCCAGTTCCTTCAGGGTTTCAGCCCGTTCGCCGAAACTGTCCAGTTCGTTGAATGCGTCACTCACCAGAGCGTCCGCCTTGCGCAACGAAGCCTCAATCCCAAACAGAGCGGGATACGTTGCTTTCTCCGAGCTCTTGTCTTTTCCCGCAGTCTTTCCCAACTGCTCCGATGTCTGCGTCACGTCGAGCACGTCGTCAACGATCTGGAATGCCAGCCCGATCCCCATTCCAAACGCACGCAGTCTCGCCACCTGACTGTCCTTGGCCCCGGCGAACAGTCCGCCGCTCACCAGGCTCGCCGTGATCAGCGCCGCAGTCTTCGAGCGGTGAATGTATTCCAGCATTTCCGTCGTCGGTTTGGTATGCTCGGCCTCCAGATCGACGACCTGCCCGCCGATCATGCCATCGACCGTGCCAGTGCTGCGGGCGATCTCCTCGACAATGCGAACGCGGGCCTCCGCCGGGCACTTCAGCCGCGCCAGCACTTCGTAAGCCTGGGTCTGCAGCGCGTCTCCAGCCAAAATCGCAATGGCCTCGCCGAATACCTTGTGGCACGTGGGTCGCCCGCGGCGCACGTCGTCGTTGTCGAGTGCAGGAAGATCGTCGTGAATCAGCGAATAGGTGTGCAGCATTTCCAGCGCCGCACCCAGTTCCTCGATGCCTGCGGGCAACGACCCCGCGACCATGCGTCCAGCCTCCATCGCAAGCACCGGGCGCAGACGCTTTCCTCCGGCGAACACGCTGTGCCGCATGGCCTTATGAATGGAGACAGGAGGTTGGGATTCCAGCGGAATGAGCCGGTCGAGCGCAGCGTCGGTCAGACGTTGGCCTTGTTCGAGAGTCTGCTGCAGCATGAAGCAGTGAGTATAGCAAGGCGCTGGTGGGCGCTGACTCTTTTCGCGGTCGCATTCATTTAGGGGACGTTCGCGGGCCTACCCGAGGATAAGAACCACTCATCTCAGGGGCTAAAGCCTGGTATTAATGCTGCTCTTGACGGCACAACTGAAGTCGTGCCCTTCCCAAAACCAATTTTGGTTGCAGACAGAAATTAAGCAAAAAAGAAAAAGGACGCCCGCAGGCGTCCCTTTGCAATCTCGGAAACTATGCTGCAGCGGTTCGCGCTAGCCCCAGATTGCGGAGCACTGAAGTAAGCACATTGTCCACATCATCGGCCGCACAAACGTCGCTGGCGCCAGCTTCGAGGGCGGCCATCCACATCTCCTCGTCCGGGATGCGGTGCGTGCACACAATGGGCAGAGCGGGAAAGTCGCGGTGCATATTCTCGACATCGCTCAGCCGCCAATGTTCAATGTTGAGCACCAGCGCTTCCGGGCGCCCCTTGGCGACATATTCGTGCAGCTCGTCGCGGGATTCGATTACATGCACGGCGAAGTGAGGGCACAACCCGCTGGCCAGGAAGCGGGCCACCCTCGGATCTTTCTCTAGAACGACAACACTTTGAGGCATACATCCCCCGATCTCTCAACCGTCGTCAATATCGGACTCAGGCTGCGGGGCGGGCTGGGAGACCCCAACTCCACAGACTTCTCAACTTCTCAACTTACGAGCCGCACTGAGGGACCTACCGGCGCGCAGGCGCCTTTTCCGTCAGCGGCTCAAACGGCTCTTCCTGGAGCTTCCCGTTCTTTTTCAGCAAGATCTCCACTTTGCCTTCGGCTTGCTCGAGCTCTTTCCGGCAAGCGGAGGACAGCTGCATGCCTTCTTCAAACAGCGCCAGGGACTTTTCCAACGGCACCTCTCCCTTTTCCAGCTCCTGAACGATCTTCTCGAGTCGCTGGAGACACTCTTCGAACTTGGCCAACGGGCTTCGCTCCTCTCCTTATTTTAATGCAACTATTTGCGCAACGTGTCCAGTCTTTTTTCGAGGATTTTCACAGTCCTGGCCGTGCCGACTCCCACATCGGGAAGCGCATGCCGATTCCGGCGCCGATTACGCTGACGCTCTGGGACGAGCCGTGCCCAGCGCCTCCAGCACGTCCACAGCCGATCTGTAGCGGCCCAGAGGAGCGCTGATCTGCACCCCCTGAACCATGTGCCGTGCCGCCATCAGCATCTCCCGCGCGATGGTGACGCCTTCCTCCCGGGCCGCCTCCGGAGTCTGGGCGCGCGCCATGCGCTCCAGAATCGAGTCCGGCACGGAAACCCGCAACTCGTTTTTCATGAATTCCGCGTTTCGCACGCTGACCAGCGGCCAAATCCCCGCCACCACCGGAATCCGGCAGTGTTCAATGCGCCGCAGGAAGTTTTCCAGCAGGCGCAAGTCGAAAACCGGCTGGGTGACCGCATATTCCGCCCCGGCCTGGACCTTGTACTCAAAACGGCGAATTTCCTCGTCCAGGTCGGTCAGGCCCGGGTTGGCTCCCACGCCGATCACAAAACCCGTGCCTGCCCCGATGGGATTGCGGCCGATGTCCAGTCCCTGGTTCAGGTTACGGACGATGTTCACCAGCCCGATCGCGTCCACGTCGAACACCGCCGTGGCGTCCGGGTAATTTCCCATTTTGGGAGGATCGCCGGTGATGCAGATCAGATTCCTGATTCCTACCGCGGCCGCGCCCAGCAGATCGCTCTGAATGCAGAGCACGTTGCGGTCGCGGCAGGTGTAGTGCAGAATCGCGTCCATCTCCACTTCGCGCTGAATCAGCAGCGACAGCGCCTGATTGCTCATACGCGCCGAGGCCCGTGGGCTGTCGGGAATGTTGACTGCGTCCACCCCGACCGACTTCAGAAATCTCGCTCCCTCGACCTCTTTGCGAATGTCGGTGCCTTTGGGCGGGACGATCTCGACCATCGTGACAAATTCGCCCCCCGCCAGCTTGGCGCCCAGGCGGGAACGATTCGCCAGGGGCATGGCGGGGACTGCGGCAGGAGTGGCATGACTGCCCAACGCTGGAACTGTCGCCGCTTTTCCTCGCGCCTCGCCCACTCGCAGCGCCGATTTCATGGCGCGAATATGGTCGGGTGTGGTTCCGCAGCAACCTCCCACCAGGCGCACGCCTGCCGCCACAAACTTGCGCGCGTAACTGGCCATATACTCCGGCGAGCACAGATAGATATTGCGGCCCTCTACCGATCGGGGAATGCCGGCATTCGGTTGCGCCGCCAGGGGTAGAGAAGAAGCCGCGCGCACGCGCTCGATGGCGTCCAGCATGGCCACCGGTCCGATGCTGCAGTTGCAGCCAATCAAATCAGCTCCCCACTCCTGGAGCTTGGGAGCAAACGTCTCCGGATCGGAGCCGTCGAGGCAGTTGCCGTCCTCGTCGATGGTCACCTGGGCTACCAGCGGGAGCGATGCGCTGACGTCGCGCGCGGCCAACAGCGCCTGATGGATCTCTTCCAGATAGCCAAAGGTCTCCAGAATCAGCAGATCGACTCCACCTTCCACCAGCGCTTCAATCTGTTCGCGAAATGCGGCGCGAGCCTCCTGGAACGAAGTTTTCCCCAAAGGCTCAATGCGAGTGCCCAGCGGGCCAACCGATCCCGCGACATATACATCGAAACTCTTGGCCGCTTCACGGGCCAGCCGGGCTCCGGCCCGGTTGATGTCTCGTACCTTGTCCGCCATGCTATGGCGGGCCAGACGGAAAGAGTTCGCCCCGAAGGTATTGGTTTCAATGATCTCTGCGCCCGCTTGAAGATATTCGCGATGAATCCCGCGAATCAGGTCGGGTTGCGAAAGATTCAGTTCGTCGTAGCACCGGTTGATGAAGATGCCTTTGGCGTAAAGCAGCGTCCCCATGGCGCCGTCGCACAACAGGGGAGACTGTTTGACCCGGGCAAGAAAATCAGCCGCCATATCTGCTGAGAATACAGGATGAGTACGAAATCGCGCATCTGATAGCCAGGGGTACGAGAGCATCGCGCGACAGGGGATGGGTTTCAGGGTCTGCTATAATCCCTGATTTCGCAGCTAAATCGCCCTTTTTCATTCCCTTAGGAGCCCGCGGTTTGAGCAAAAGACTTCTTTTCATCGCTGCCTTGTTATGCGTCGCGGTGAGCCTGATTTCCTGCGGAGGTTACGGCGCAGGGACGGCGCCCAGCCATCTGCGGGAACGCGTGCTGGCTTCGCAGGGCGTCACGGCGAACACAGTCTTCGGAGATCTGCGTTTGATTAACGGGCAGAACGACACTTTGCCTTCTGTGGCCCCGCTAGGTGCCGGAACCGAGCCCGGCATGATGGCCATTTCGCCATCGCGCAACCAGCTGATTGTCTTTGACGCGGGCAGCAATTCCGTCTTTGCCGTCAACACTGTGACGGAAAGTAGTATGGGGCGCGTGCAGCTGCAGGGGCAAAGTTTGAGCATGGCGTTGCCGACGGCCGACCCGATCGGATTTGCTGCCGTCCCCAGCGCCTCCGTCCCGGGATTTCAGGTGCTCGGCGCAGTCGACGTGATGAACCTCACTGCGGGTACCATCACCACCACCATCGGCGTGAGCAATGCCGAAACCGTGATCTCCAATCCAAATGCCACCCAGTTGCTGGTCTTCAGCCCGAACGGCCCGAATTCCGTGACCTCGAATTCCGTCACGGTTCTCTCCCCGCTGCTGGCGGTTCCGCCGGTCGACACCAGTTGCAACACGGCACCGAATCCCGTTTGCGTGGTTATCCCCGGCTTCGATGAACCGGTCTTCGCCATCATTAACGGAACGACTGCCTACATTCTGAATTGCGGTCCGGAATGCGGGGGAACCCAGGCCAGCGTGGCCGTCTTCGATCTGAATAGCCTTAAGATCACGCAGACTATTCCGGTCGATGCCGCCACTTACGCAGTGTTGAGCGGCACGGTTCTTTTCGTTGCCGGAACGCCGCCGACCAACAACGCGTGCACGGGCCAGACCACTGCAGCGACCACCTGTGGACGCCTCGACATTGTGGACCTGACCGCAGGAAAGGTGATTGGCACCGCGGTGATCACCGATGGCTATCACGACCACATGGATTTCAGCAATAACGGCCAGCTTTTTATTGGATCTCGCGGTTGCACGAACATCGGCAACGTCAACATTCCCAGCGGCGAAGTCCGCGGCTGTCTTTCCATCTTCAATAACGACAAAAATACCGTTATCGTTCCTCCAGACAACGGGGATGTGACCGGCCTCCAGAGTTTCTCTACGCGCTTCATTGAGTACGTCGCCCAGGGCGGGAACCTGCGCGTCTACGACACCACCAAGGATATTCTCTACATCAACACTTTCGAGGATCTCCTTCCTACGGGGACGATCAACATTGTCGGGTTCGTGGGAGACGTAAAGGCAATTGATTTCTTCTAGCAGGGCCACGTAGCCCCGGACGCCTCGTCCGGGGGGCGGAACGAGGCTGGCGGACGAGGCGTCCGCCGCTGCACCGGCTATTTCATAGGCTGCAGCATCAGCCTATGGGCCTTGCCTGCCTCGACGGCCCTCGCACTGAAGGGCACAGTAAACGTCGTTCCCGCGTACCATGCCTTCCACTGGTCCATGTAATGAGAGCTTAGAAAATTTCCGCTCTGCCCGGTCACTGTGTTCAGAGTCGACTGGTCGAGGTTGGCCAGATCGGCTGTAAAACGTTCGGATGGGCCGTGGTGCCGAGTCACTGCCTTCACCGTGTATCCACTGCCGGACTGCTCCTGCACTCCCGGCCCAGACCAGTGCCGTAGCAGCGGAATGTTCCCCAGCACGGGATGCTGAATTTCCACCGCGTTGAAAGCGCCCCAGCGCCAGGAGGAAAGGTCCTTCGGAGCTTGCGGATATTTCACCGCCTCCTCGACCGCCGCAGTCAGCAATTCGTCATAGTTCGGATATTTGTCCGGCAGCCAGCGCTTGGGATGATGCAGCAGAATGTTCTCGAGCCACACCGATCGCATCTCCCAGGAATAAGTCTTCCAACTAAGGGTCTCATCTTCCCGGACCGGATCGGCCGGCGCGCTTCCCAGCTTCGGTTCGAGTAGCAGACGCCTCAGTGTGACGATCGAACTGTCGACGATGGTCGGCGCCGCGGAAGCCGCCAGCATGCGGCCATCCCAATTCCGCATCAGATCGGCGGCTTGTTTTGCCCGAGCAGAGGGTTTGCTGGCGTGATCGACGGCATAGACCAGGCGTTCGGCCACAAACTGCTCAGCTTCCGAATGCACGTCATTTTCCAGTGCGAGCATGTCGGCGGCGGAGAACTGGCGTCCCGATTCCAGCACGTGATAAAGCCGCTCCACCCGCCAGGGAGCCTCCCACTCCATGCTGATCGAATGGGGATATCCGTCCGGGGTGACACGGCCGTTGGCCGTTGCGATGATTCCTGATGGCGGGTTGTAGATGCTGGGCAGCTTTTCAAAGGGAATGTAGGAAGTCCATTCGTGAGCGTTGTCGGCGCCACTCGCGGGAAGACTGCCATCTCCCGCGGCGCGGATCGGAATCTTGCCGGTGCACTGGTATCCGATATTGCCATCTACGTCGGCGTAGACCACGTTCTGTCCCGGCGCGTCCAGCAGCGCGAGCGCCTTGCGAAACTCGTCCCAGTTCTGCGCCGCATTCAGGTCAAAAAACGGGATGCGCAAGCCGTCGTACAGCGTCCAACGCAACGCCAGCGGCCGCGCCTCACCCGGCACCAGCTCCGTGATGACTGGCCCATGCCGCGTGATCCTCACATTGATGTTCACATCGGGCTGGCCTTTGACGTGAATGGTCTCGGTGCGGTGCTCCGGCTGAACCCATCCTCCCGGCGTCTGATACTCGCCTTGCGGGTTGAAGTTCTCGATGTAGACGTCGGTCACGGTCGGCCCCACGTTGGTAAATCCCCAGGCAATGCGCTGATTGTGGCCCACCACGACGAAGGGCATTCCGGGTAGCGTCACTCCTGCGACGTCGAGCGTCCCGGCATGCAGATGGGCCTCATACCACAGGTTCGGCATCTGGTGGCCGAGGTGCATGTCATTCGAAAGCAGCGGCTTGCCCGTCACCGTGTGCGCGCCGGAGATGACCCAGTTGTTGGAGCCATTGACGGGAATGCCGTCTGGCATCGTGGCCGGCGCTGTGCTCTTCGTGACCGCGTCGTCCGGGCCGGAATCGTCGTCCTCGTCATCATTGTCGTCAGAATCGCCGCTGTTGTTCTGCGGTTCGGCCAGATCGTCGCGCATGACCGTGGGCGGACGATCGTGCCACGAACGGTTTACATACAGATCCGCCGTCAGCTCCGGCCCCAGCCGGGCCAGAATTTGTTCGCGCGCGAGGGCATCGAAGAAGTAGTGATAGTTCAGATCCTTGACCATCGAATTGGCAATTACGACCGAATCTTCCGCCAGCCACGGCTTGGGCGCGTAACCAAGAATGCGGAACTCGATCGGAAGCCTGCGCTTCCGCGCGCTGATGTAGGCATTCACTCCCCGCGCGTACGCCTCGAAGAAGCTCCGGTCGCGCGTGCTTGCCATGGCCAGCGACTTCTTGGCCGCGGCCCGCAGCCCCAGAATCCGCTGCTCGCGGTCGAGCTTCAGCATCTCGTCTCCAAGAATCTCCGAGAGCTCTCCGCTGCCGTAGCGCCGCATTACGTCCATCTGCCACAGGCGGTCTTGCGCAGTGACGAAACCTTGCGCGAAGAAAAGATCGTCCAGATTGGCGGCTTCGATGGCGGGAACACCGTGGCTATCGCGCGTGACCGTGACTGGAGCCGAGAGGTCTGCGACCTGCAGCTGCCCGTCCAACTGGGGCAATGCCGATTCGGCCGCGAACCAGGCGTAGCCGGCTGCCCCCGCCAGGAGTAACAGCAGGGCCACAGACAGCCACAGAACAATGCGGAGAACGGGGGACCGCCGCGCGCTGGGTGCGCTGATCTCTGCCAGTGTGCTCATGTGAAACTTCGATTGTAAGCCAGGGGCGCGGGGGCCGGGTCCCGCTGAAAATGAATTTCATTTTCAAGATGGCCGATGCTATCCTGACTCCGGCTGCCCGCCCCATCCGCCATGCTGCAGAAACGCATCGATGACCAGCCCACCCTTTCCCGCCAGATGGTGCGCGAGGCTCAGGGCATCCTGCACCAGCACCTCAAACGCGTGGGCTTGAAGCAGACGGCGCAGCGCGACGCTATCCTGCGCACATTTCTGGAAACGCGCGACCATCTTTCCACCGACGAACTCCATCGCCTGGTGCAAAAGAAAGACCCGCGCATCGGCTACACCACCGTCTACCGCACGCTGAAGTTGCTGGCCGAGTGCGGCCTGGCCAGCGAAGTTGCCTTTCACGACGGCATCGCGCGCTACGAGCACCAGTACAACCGCCGCAGCCATCACCATATGGTCTGCACCGGGTGCGGCAGTTCGGTCGAGTTCTTCTCCCAGGAAGTGAGCCAACTGGAGCAGGAAATCGGCCACCGCTACCACTACCTCACCACTCGCCACACGTTCCAGATCTATGGTCTGTGCGAAGACTGCCGGAAGAAACAGGAAGCCCTTAGAAGTTAGGCAAGTTCTCACGCCTCACGGGTGCAGCATCGCGCCCGGGGCCAGCAGGTTCAGCGGATGCAAGGGAAGGTTCCGGGCAATCCCAAACAGGACGATGATCGCGCAGAGGGCGCGAATCCACACTGCGGGCAGGAAGGTCCGCGGCAGTTCTCGCCCGCGAATCTCGAACAGCGCATGCGACGCCAGGCCGTACATCACGAAAGGAAGCAGGGTCACAGTCAGCGGATTCATGGCCCAGGCCGCGCGCAGATTGCCGTGCAGCAGTTGATGCATTGCGCGCAACGATCCGCAGCCCGGACAATACCAGCCCGTCAGATAGCGCACGGGACAAGGAGGAAACACCCCGGAAGTTGCCGGATCGAAGAAGCGGAGCATGAACGCAGCCACCACCCCGGCGCCGAGGATGATCATCGCCAACCAACGTCCGCGAGCCTGCAACATCGTCATAATCTCTTAGTGGTGGGCAAGGCTGCCTAGGATGCCAAACATGGCGAGCAGACCCCACACCAGGAATCCCGCAAAAAATACTCCGACCGAGATGAGGCACCACATTTTTGCGTTCTTCGAGGCAGCCTGCGCTCCCGCCACGTCGCCGCCTTGCAGCTTCCCGTTGACCTGAGCCGCATAGACGATGGCCGGGATTCCGGCCGGCAGGCAGCAGAAGACAGTGGCCAGGATCGCGAAGACCAGGTAGTTCTGCACGCTGGTGCCCGGCGGCATGACCACCCCTGGTTGCTGTAGGGCTGGAGGGGCAGCCGCCTGCAACGCTCTGCCGCACTGTACACACACCGCTGCTGTGTCCGCGTTATTCGTCCCGCACTGTGGACAGAACATTCGTTGCCTCCTGGAAGTGATCCCGTTCTATTGAGATAAAAGCGCGCCGTTTGCCAGGCAATCCTGCGCTGAGCCGTTCCGGTCGACTCTTACAACCGCATCCTCGCCGGAACAGAACGCCCGCATGCCGGTCTGGTTGCGGGTGACAGGATAGGCGACGACCTGGTAGTGCGCCATCGCTCCCTTGTCGTCGGCGGTGCAGCCCGACAGTTCAAACGCGTAGCCGCTCTTCTGGCCGCTCGCCAGCTTGCGATCGATGATGCTCGACAGGTCGGAAAGGGAGCAGGTAAATCCGGCGTCCGGATGCTCGGTGGAATAGGTCACCTCGGCGACGTTGAGGGTCCGAACCGAAGCCACTGCCGACGCTTCATTCGCCGCGATGCGCGCCCGCAGCAGGTTGGGAATCGCAATCGCTGCCATGATCAGAATGATCGGAATGGTCAGAACCCAACCGTATCCCAGCACCAGCCCGGCAATGGCCAGGCCTTCGCCCTTCAGCCGGCCTGCGCTCTTCTTGATCTCGGATAACGCAATGTGGCCACACACGATGGCCACGATGAAGAGGAAAGGGATGAAAAACAGAAGCCCGCACACCAGGCTAACGATCGCCTTCCCGCTGGTGGTTGCGGGAGCTCCCGGGGCAACCGGAGCGGGGGCATGAGCTGCGACAGTGCCCGTGAGGGCGTCCCGGCCGCAGACGCGGCAGAACCGTTCGCCCTCCGCCATGTTGTTCCCGCAAGCCGCGCAAATCGCCATCCGTTGTCCCCTCGTGCGCAAGCCGCCGCCGCGCATGGAAATTTGCACGAACATACACTTGGAGCCGGGTTGCGTCAATGCGCTAGCTTGGTTCGCCGGTTTACGGCACGGGCGTCCTTCTGATAACTTGCGCGATTAGGGATCGACTGAATCCCATGCCGATCCTATGCCTCCATTGCGCTGCTCAGATGCCGGAGACGGCGGCTTTCTGCCCCGGCTGCGGGCGCCCCACTCCCGGCTGCGTCACGCCTGGCCAGCGTGTGGGCTTTCTTCCAGAGAACATCGCGGGCGCTCTCGCTTACCTTACCTTTCTCCCCGCGATCGTGTTCCTGCTTCGTCCGCCCTACAATCGAAACCGCTTCGTGCGCTTTCACTCCGTGCAATGCCTCCTGCTGTGGGCGGCCGCGCTGCTAACGGTAGCCATCCTCAAGTTGGCCGGGCTTGTTCTGTTCAGCGTTCCCCTCGTGGGACCGCTTCTGACCGTGCTGATTTCGGTCGCGGCAGGGCTCGCCGCCGGGCTGATCTGGCTGGTATTGGTGGTCAAAGCGCTTCAGGGGGACAGGTTCAAGCTCCCCGTTCTGGGCAGCGTGGCGGAACGATACTCGGGGTCAGAGTAGGCCCGATCCCGCTTCCTGCACATTTGTGGATTGCTTCGTCGCGAGTTTTTTGGTACGTTGCCCGCGACGCCGCCGGGCCTGAGCGGGTGCATCCTGGTGAGTGCTTCGATTCTGGCGACTGAGGAGGAAATCTCTATGGCGTTCTGCAGTACGTGCGGTACACAGATTCCCGATGGCACCACGGCCTGCGCGGCGCATGCCGCCCCGGCTGCTGCTCCCGTCGCCAGCACAGGCGGCATGACGGACAACGTCGCCGGCATGCTGGCTTACATCACCATCATTCCGTCCATCATTTTCCTGGTGATGGAGCCTTACAACAAGAACCGGTTCGTACGGTTTCACGCCTGGCAGAACCTCTTCTTCTTCGGGGCGTGGATCGCACTCTCGATCGCGTTCATGATCCTCTCTGCGGTGCTGGCGTTTATCCCGATTCTCGGGCATCTAGTTATGTTTCTCTTGTGGATGGCGCTGTGGGTTGGCGTCGTGGTGATCTGGATCATGCTGCTGATCAAGGCGAACGGCGGGCAGAAGTGGAAGCTGCCTGTCATTGGCGACATGGCGGAAAAACAGGCGAACGCGATCTAGATGTCAGATTCACCGCAGTTCTGGAGTTTCGTATCAGGGCATGCCTGCAGGCATGCCGCCGCGATTGCGACGTGAAATCGGCTTTAGCCGCCGCAGGTGGCGGAAACTCAGCGGCTTAAAGCCGCTCGTTTCCTGCACACTGCTGGTGGCATCGCTAAAGCGATGCCCTGATACGAATCGCTGTTCTGAGGCTGCACCGGTGCCCCCAGTCTGCCCTTGACTTTCCTGCGCGAAGCTGTCAATCCTATTAGCTTTTACATTGCTTCCCGAAATCGCGCATCAACGGCGTGAATCTCAGGGAAGTGAAAACCAGGAGTTTGGGGAGTTCATTGCGAGTTCGGGTCTTCTATCACGACAAGTGCTTTGACGGAGCTTCCTCGGCCGCGCTGTTCGCGCGCTTTTACCGCGAGCGCATTCGCAGCGACGCCGAGTTCGTCTTTACCGGCCTGGTCCACCGCGCCGGGGCGCTGTTTGACGAACGCGAATTCGACGGCGACGAGAACGCCATCGTCGACTTCAAGTATTCCAGCTCTCCCAAAATCACCTGGTGGTTCGACCATCACCAGAGCGCCTTTCTGTCGCCGGCTGACGCCGAGCACTTCGAGCGGAACGAAAGCAACCGCAAGTTTTACGATCCCGATTTCAAGTCCTGCACCAGTTTTATCGCCACCGTGGCCCAACAGCGCTTCGGGTTCGATCCCACGCCAGTAGCCGATTTGGTGCACTGGACTGACGTCATTGACGGCGCATTGTATCCCGATGCCCGTACCGCGGTCGAAATGCGGGCTCCGGCGATGAAGCTGACCATGATTATCGAGTCCAGCCAGAATTATCAGTTCCTGCCGCAGCTCATCCCGTTACTCGCCAGCCAGCCGCTGGGAGAGATTCTGGAGCAACCCTTCGTGGCCTCGCTGATGCCGCCGCTACTGGAGCGTCATCAGCGGTCGATTGCCATTCTGCGGGAACGCACGGAATTGAAAGACGGCACCCTTTTCTTCGATGTCACCGACCTTGAGCTTGAGGGCTACAATAAATTTGTCC
>DATFNR010000067.1:0-14791 GCA_035266285.1 Candidatus Sulfotelmatobacter sp. | reverse complement strand
GGAGATGCTTGCGGCCAAGAGGCATGCCGGGGTGCACACACCCGTAATCGTGGGCAAAATGATAATTGCCAATCAACAGATGGCATACGCAGCCTAACTAGTTTAGGCAGCCGTCCGAGGAGGCTTCGCCCGTGGGCCTCCAAAGGACGTCACACAGCGGGCTGCTCTTCTCGTCTACGTCTGGGGCGGGAGGCTAAGATCACAGGCTAGCGGGACGCGTTTCTTGTCGGTTCTGAGCGCGGGCCGCGAACGTCCTGGGGTAATGCCCAGGGCATGAACACGACTAAGCATGTAGTTCTCTTGACCAGTGACATTTTCGGACGCGGGTTCGACTCCCGCCGCCTCCACCACTAAACCCAGCTGTCAGTTCTCAGTTATCAACCCGACATCACCGATGAGTTGCGCCGGCCTGTGCCGGTTGCAACTGAATAGCGTGGGTTGCACGTGTTTTTGCAACCCACGCGATTCCAGAACGCAATTGTTGACTAGAAAGCCGCGATTCCGTTGAAGCCCGCTGCTTCCGAGAGCCCGCCGGCATCGCCGAGGCTGGTTAGCGTGCCATCGGCGCCGATGGCGAAGATGCCTACTGTGCCGGTTCCCGAATCCAGGGTGTAGAGGAACTTGCCGTTCGGGGTGATGGCGACGTCCAGATTCGCGCTGCCGGTGGGAAGAATCCCCGCGATGGTTCCAGACAGCGGAGTGAGGGCTCCGTTCGTGCCAATCGAGAATCCCGCGATGTTTGCGGATCCCGAGTTGTCGGTGAAGACGAACTGGCCGTTTGGAGTGGTGGCTTGCCAGCAGGTGGCTGCGCCTTCAGTCGGAACATTGAGACTGATGGCAGTAAGCTGGCCGTTGGGAGCGAGCGAGTAGGAGGAGATGGTGGATGCGTTGGTGCCTCCAGCTGGCCCGGTTGAGGTAAGCAGAACCGTACCATTCGGCGCGAACGATACAGAGAACGTGCCCGGGCTGCCGCTTGGGTTGATCACGATGGGGCCGAGCGTGCCGTCGATTTGGGCATGGAAGGCATCGATGTTGTTGGTGAGCTTTTCGGTCACGAGAAGGAACTCGCCGTCGGGGCTGAAGGCCAGGGATGCGGCGCCGGAGTTGGTGGTAGACAGGAAAGTAGTGGAGTCGGGAATCTGTTTCAGTTTTCCGTTCGGCTCCAGGCGGAAACCCGTCACATTGCTGGCGCCGCCAGCGTTTAACACATACACGAGGTCGCCACGTTGAGCCACGGCCACCGGCTCACTACCGCCGCAGGGGACTCTGTCGACCAGCAGCAGCTTGGCGCCATTGACCTGAAAGACAGAAATATCGCCGCTACCGGCATTGACCGCCAGCAGAAACGAAAGGTTTTGTGTGAGCGTGAGCGATCCCTGGGAACCCAGCGGATCGGTGACTCCACCGCTGCCGCGGCCACCTGTGGGAAAAGCAGCTTGCTCTGTGAGTGAACCATCCGCGTTTCGTTTGAAGGCAATGACCTGATTTTTCTCTGCTGCATTGGTCATGACGAATACCGCGCCCGCGCGGTGACCGGTTTCCGCATTACCCCGAGCCGACAGCCCAGCCGCGAGTGCCAGCGCTACCACAAACAGCGTGCGAATTGTCTTTACCATTGACTGCTCCTTGGGATTTTCTTTCTTGGCCGGAAAAACGACCGAGCACTGGATGAGCGGCGCGTGGCGGAGGTTACGGACGTTGACAAATGATTTGTAAAAAGTTCTGCGCTGTAACTTTTTGGGAGGTCGTTCATCGGCGCGCGGTGCGAACCGGCAGTTTGGTCTCTCTGCTACACTGGCGCGCATGAGTGTGCTCACGCACCGGTAATTTTTAGGGCAGTGCGCGGAACTGCAATGGCCTTTTTTGAGAGATCGTCGGGGCTCAGGGGCGCGATTTTCATCCGCCTCGCCGTGGGGTTCATTTTCTTCACGCAGGGCATTCTCAAATACCTCGACCCCAACCTGGGCGTCAACCGGTTCACCCGGATTGGCTTTTCGCATCCCGCCTTTACCGCTCACTTTGTGGGTGCATTCGAGATCGTCTGCGGATTCCTGGTTCTCGTCGGGATCGTCACGCGCATGGCAGCGATCCCGTTGCTCGTCATCATCTGCACGGCCATCGCGATGACGAAGATTCCGGAACTCAGTCAAGCGGGACAGGGTTTCTGGTTCATGGTGAGCGACGCCCGCACAGATTTCGCCATGCTCATGTGCCTGCTGTTTCTCGTTGTCTCGCGGGGCCGCAGGGGCGGCCCCTCAGAAACGGACCGGAAGGAGCGGTAAGTCGAGCGTGAGCGAAGCGCAAACCATTCCTGCGAACGCTCCTCCCGGTTCGATCGCGGGCCGCCTGCGTGAGCTGGCTGCGCTGTTCGTGCGGCTCGGGGCGGTGAGCTTCGGCGGGCCGGCAGCGCATATCGCGCTGATTGAAGCCGAGATCGTTCGCAAGCGGCAATGGGTAACGCGGCAGCAGTTTCTCGACATGCTGGGCGCGGCCAACCTGATTCCCGGGCCCACTTCCACGGAGATGGCCATCAACGTGGGGTTCGTGCGCGCGGGGTGGGCGGGGCTGGGCGTTGCCGGAGCAAGCTTCATTTTGCCGGCCGCGCTGATTACTGGCGCATTCGCCTGGGCTTATGTTCGATTCGGAGGGCTGCCGCAAGCCGTTTCGCTGCTAGGAGGGATCAAACCCGCAGTCATTGCGGTGATCGCCATCGCCATTTGGCGGCTGGGAAAAGGAGCGGTCCGGGATTTAGGGCTCGGACTGCTTGGCGTGCTGGCGCTGGCGGCGTTCTTTCTCGGAATCAATCCGATTGTGATCTTGCTTGGTGGCGGCGTGGCGGGAATGCTGGCGCGACGTGCGGCTGCCCTGCGGGCAACCGGTGCAATGCTCCCGCTCCTCCTGCTGCCGCGAAAGGCCCTCGGCCTGGGCGCGGGATTTTTTGGTGTCGCGGCGTTCTCAATTGCGGTCGCGCCCGCCGTCGCCCGACCATCGCTCGGCAAGATCGGGTTGTTCTTTCTCAAGGTCGGCGCAGTGCTTTACGGCGGAGGATACGTCTTGCTGGCCTTCCTGGAGCAGGGCCTGACCCGGCAGCACGCCTGGCTAACGCATCAGCAGTTGCTGGACGCGGTGGCGATCGGACAGTTCACGCCGGGGCCGGTGCTCTCGACGGCGACATTCATTGGCTACATTCTGGGCGGAGCTCCGGGGGCAGCCGTGGCGACGGTAGCCATCTTTCTGCCCTCGTTTTTCTATGTCGCTTTGCTGGCGCCAGTGTTGTTCCGGCTGCGGCAATCGGCGTGGATGGCGGCGTTTCTGGATAGCGTGAATGTGTGCGCTGTGGCTCTGATGGCGGGCGTAACGTACCGGCTGGCACTCGATGCGTTTCGGGGATGGCCGGCTTGGGTGATTGGGGCGGCGGCGCTCGGCGTGTTGCTGCGATGGAAGGTGAATCCCGCCTGGGTGGTGCTGGGGGGAGGGGTGGCTGGAATGCTGTTCGCCTTCGCGCGATGAGCACCATCGGCCAGACAGTTCTTGTCAGCGGTGTTATTCGTTTTTTCTTCGCCTTGCAGAGCCGCTTTTGTGGTAAAGGTATAGGTCATGCGAAAAGCCATCTATCACCTTAAGAAATCCGACCCTGTGCTGTGCGCGATCATCGAGCGCGTGGGGCCGTGCCGCATGGAGTTCGGGCCGCCGGAATTTCACAGCCTGGCAGAATCCATCCTGTATCAGCAACTGAACGGCAAGGCGGCAGCGACGATTTTCAATCGCTTGGCCGCGCTGGCCGGCGAACCGCTTACCCCAGAGGGAATTCTCAAACTCAGCGATGAGCAACTGCGCAGCGTCGGGCTGTCGAAGCAGAAGTCTGCGTACCTGAAGGACCTGGCGGCCAAGACGAAGGCGGGACTGCTGGATTTCGCTGGTCTGGCCGACCTGCCGGACGAGGAAGTGATCAAGCACCTCACGCAAGTGAAGGGTGTGGGTGTTTGGACCGCGCAGATGTTTCTGATGTTTACGCTGAAGCGTCCGGATGTGCTGCCGACGGGCGACTATGGCGTGCAGGCGGCGATGAAGAAGCATTACAAAAAGCGCTCCATGCCCAAACCTCATGTCATGGAAAAGATCGCGCGGGCATGGTCGCCTTACCGCAGTGTGGCTTGCTGGTATTTGTGGAAAAGCTTGGACATCAAGACCCTTTAGTCGACATCGAAACCCTTTAACCACGGGGGCCACAGAGGTGCACGGGGTAAACCTTAGTTCTCCCAGTCATTGCCGTCTAGCTCCACGAAACCCGCAAACAAGGCCTGGCGCGGGGGCACCGGGTGGCAGAGACCTGCCTGCATTCCCCTGTGTTCCGCTGTGCTCTCTGTGGTTAAATGGGATGAATGGCTGACTTCAAGATTCGCGTACTGGTGGCCAAGCCCGGGCTGGACGGGCACGATCGGGGGGCGAAAGTCATAGCCCGCGCGCTGCGCGATGCCGGCATGGAGGTCATCTACACCGGACTGCGGCAAACGCCCGAGATGATCGTCAACGCGGCGCTGCAGGAAGATGTGCAGGTGATCGGGCTCTCGATTCTGTCAGGGGCGCACAACGCGATCGTACCGCGCGTGATGGGCCTGCTCAAGCAGCACAAGATGGACGACGTGATCGTGCTGGTGGGCGGCATTATTCCAGATCAGGACGTCGACGGTCTCAAGAAAGGCGGCGTGGCTGCAATCTTTCAGCCGGGTACTGCCATGGATGAAATTGTGCAGTTCATCCGCACCCACGTTAAAGGACCCGGCGTGCCGGCTGCCGGGTAATGGCTGCGATCAACACCTCCCGGCTGCGGGAGAGGCTTTCGAAGACCGTCGGCCCTGCGCCGTGGTACTGGCAGACGTTCCCTTCCGTCCAATCACATACCGGGCGGCGCTTGGTCTGGAGCCATCACGGCGAGCACGGACCGATCGGCCATGTGGTGACTCTCGGCGCCGAAGGACAGTCCGCACGCGCGCGTCTGGCACTAAACACCTACTGCCGTCCATTCCTCGTGCCGCCGCATTTTGTGGGAGTCTGGTGTCCGGAGGGTCGAAACATCCGGTTCGCCTGCTTCGATCCTGATAACCTGCAGGAGTTTGACCTGGCGGAGGTGGCGGGCTGGTTCAAGCCATCGTCGGATCGCATCTACGCCGCGAGTGCTCCGATGGCTGAATTTGAGGTGCCGTTGAGCCTGTTGCCGAGCACCCACAAGATCGAAGTTCCTGCAGCCTTGCAGAGCGTCGATGAACTGATCGTTCCGACCAGCTATAAGGCAATGTCGAATGACGACCCGGCATTTGCACTTTTCATCCTCTATCTGCAGGCGGGGCTGGTGGAGGTCTTGCCGCAGAAATGGTTTACCGCCGCGCAATACAGCGTGGGGCGGCAATGGATCACCCGGGCCGCTCGCGATCCAGCGTCGCAGCGCCTCTTTGGAGAATGCTACGGAGTGGGAACTTTTCTACTGGAGGAAGACGGCTGCGGGCTGGCGGAATGGATCAGCGCTGCGCAGTAATGTTCAGTGCAGCGGATACCTGGCTTCACCCGGCGCGTCCCCATCGATCTTCAGCACTTCACGTACAATGCCCGGCTTGATTTCCTGAATCTCAACCAGACCGATAGCCCCAGGGAAGGTGACTGCAGCCTCTTTCACCCTTCCGAAAGAGGGCGTGGTGCGCGACTCGGCATCAGCCTCCCCGCGGAACACCTGCGCCGCCCGGTATCGGTTGTATTCGCTCGCATCGGACTGGTCGATGACATCGCTGACGACCCCATGGCCGAGGCGGTGCGGCGCATCGGCTGCTGATGCCCGCGTTTGCGTGCTTCCGCCCACGTGGTATACCGTAAACAGTCCGCTGGTTCGATCCTGACGCACCTCAGTTCTTAATCCATGGCCGATCGCAACGACATCCCCACGGCGAATTCGTCTGCGCCCAACCATGCGCTGACGACGAAGATTGACCCCACCTCGGCGCGCTTCGAAGCCAATATGCGCTTCCTCGCGGATCTTATGTCGCAAGTACACAACGAGGAGGAGAAGATACGGGAGGGTGGGGGCCAAAAAGCGGTCGAACGACAACATGCTAACGGGCGGTTGACGGGGCGGGAACGCGTCGAACTCCTGGTCGATCCCGGAACATTTTTTGAACTCGGCTTGTACGCGGCGCACGGTATGTATGAGGAGTGGGGCGGAGCGCCGGCGGCGGGCGTGATCACAGGAATGGCTCGAGTGAATACGCGCCTGGTGATGATCATCGCGAATGACGCTACGGTAAAAGCGGGCGCGTTTTTCCCGATGACGGCGAAGAAGGTGATTCGCGCGCAGAATATCGCTATCGAGAACCGCATTCCGACGATCTACCTGGTGGATTCAGCGGGAGTTTTCTTGCCGCTGCAGGAAGATGTGTTTCCTGACACCGACGATTTCGGGCGTGTGTTCCGCAACAATGCCGTGATGTCGGCGATGGGGATTCCGCAAATCGCCGCAATTATGGGAATGTGCGTGGCTGGCGGCGGATATCTGCCGGTGATGTGCGATCACGTGCTCATGACTGACGGCAGCGGATTATTTCTGGCCGGACCGGCGCTGGTGCAGGCGGCGATCGGTCAGAAAGTTTCAGCGGAGGAATTGGGCGGGGCGGCGATGCACGCGGGCATCAGCGGCACGGTCGACTTTCGGGAAGCGAATGACGAAGCTTGCATCGCGCGCATCCGCTCGATTGTTGAGAAGTGGGGATACCGCCGGCTCTCGCCCTGGGACCGCAAGAAACCGGTCGAGCCGGAACTGGCCGCGGAAGAGATTTATGGAATCTATGATTCTTCGCCCGCACGCCCCTATGACATGAAGGAAGTGCTGGCGCGGGTGCTCGACGGCAGCCGCTTCGATGAGTACAAGCCGGAGTATGGCAAGACTTTGATCTGCGGTTATGGACGAATTGGCGGATTTGCCGTGGGCATTGTGGCCAATCAGAAACTGCACGCGCAGCAGACCGATCACGAGGGGCACAAGCGAATTGAATTTGGGGGCGTCATTTACACGGAATCTGCGGAAAAGGCTGCGCGCTTTATCATGGATTGCAACCAGAACCTGATTCCGCTGATCTTCTTCCACGATG
The DNA here is from genome assembly GCA_035266285.1 of Candidatus Sulfotelmatobacter sp. Lineage (GTDB taxonomy): Bacteria > Acidobacteriota > Terriglobia > Terriglobales > Acidobacteriaceae > Sulfotelmatobacter. The sequence continues at coordinate 7,658 of DATFNR010000067.1, read as the reverse complement.
TGAACGGCTTCATGGTGGGGCGCGACGCGGAGTGGAGCGGAATCATCAAGGCGGGCGCGAAGATGGTGAATGCGGTATCGAATTCGGTCGTGCCCAAGATTACTGTGATCGTAGGGGGATCGTTCGGCGCCGGACATTACGCGATGTGCGGCAAAGCGTACGATCCGCGCTTTGTATTTGCCTGGCCGACGGCGCGCTATGCCGTGATGAGCGGCGATTCGGCGGCGGGGACGCTGGTTGAGATCAAAGTGAAGCAACTGGAGCGCGGAGGCAAGAAGTTGAGCGAGGAGGAAAGAAAAGAACTCTACGAATCGGTGAAACGCACATACGATGAGCAGACCGATCCGCGCTACGGAGCGGCCCGGCTGTGGATCGACAAGATCATTGATCCGGCGGAGACACGGAATGCGATCACGCAGGCTCTGGAAGCGGCGGCACTGAATCCCGACGTGCCGGAGTTCAAGGTGGGAGTGCTGCAGACGTAAGTCAACTTCTTTCGCCGCGGATTTACGCGGATCAACACGGATAAATCAGAAGTTCAGATACGGTCCGTGCGAATCCTTGGCGATCAGCAGGCAATGGGTCTGAATGAAAGATCTCGTCAAGTTGATCGAGTGCCCGCGCGATGCCTGGCAGGGGCTGAAAGGGATCATCCCTGCCGACTTGAAGGTGGACTATCTGAAGGCCTTGTTCAGCGTAGGGTTCAAGCACATTGACGCGGTTTCGTTCGTCTCGCCGAAGGCAGTGCCGCAGATGGCGGATTCGGAGGAGGTTCTGAAAGAACTCGATCCGCCGGATGATGTGGAGATCATCGGAATCGTGGTCAACGAGAAAGGAGCACTCCGAGCGATCGAGACCCAGGCGGTCTTGACCCTGGGGTTTCCATATTCGATCTCAGAGACTTTCCTGCGCAAGAATCAGAATCAGTCCGCGGAAGATGCGCTCGAAGAGCTGGAGAAGATTCAAAAGAAGGCTGACGACGCGGGGCTCGACGTCGTGGTTTATATCTCGATGGCGTTTGGCAATCCCTATGGCGACCTGTGGAATCCAGACGAGGTGGTCGAGGCCATCGCGCTGATGGAAGTGGGGAACCTGCGGATGATTTCCCTGGCAGACACGGTCGGCATGGCCAGCGGGCAGCAGATCAGCGATCTTGTGGGCACTGTGTTAACGAAGTACGACTACCTCGAGATCGGAGTGCATCTGCACAGTCGTCCCGATCAAGCTGCCGAGAAGATTCTGGCAGCGTACGATGCGGGCTGCCGGCGCTTCGATTCTGCGTTGGGAGGGCTCGGCGGCTGTCCCTTTGCCCAGGACGATCTGGTGGGAAACATCCCGACGGAGAAAGTCGTTGACGCACTGCGCTCGCGGGGAGCTCAGTTGCCTCCGCTAAAATCGCTTGACGCTCTGCTCAAAGCGACAGCAGGCATCAGCGCGAAGTTTTCGAATTCGCAGGCGGCGGACTAGGGCGTGGGCATTGCATGAGCTATGGCACGATCCAACTCGCGTACGACGGGCGCGTGGCAACGATCACGCTGAACCGCCCCGAGAAGCGCAATGCGATCAGCTTCGAGTTGATTGAAGATCTTCTGTGCGCGTTGGACGACGTGGCGAAGTCGGAGGCGATCGTCCTGATCATGACCGGAGCGGGCAAGGCTTTCTGTTCCGGCATGGACTTGGACAATCTGAAAGAACTGCTGGGCCGCTCTCCCGAGCAGAACCTCAAGGACTCTGAGACGATGGTCCGGCTGTTCCGGTCGCTGTACGAGTTCCCCAAGGTGACGATTGCAGCCGTAAACGGCGCGGCAATCGCCGGTGGGACGGGATTGGCACTGTTGTGCGACTTTACGCTGGCGGTGTCCGAAGCGAAGTTTGGATATACCGAAGTGCGGATCGGCTTCGTACCGGCTATTGTCTCGACATTTCTCTTACGGCAGGTGGGAGAAAAACAGGCGCGAGACTTGTTGTTGACGGGGAGGATTTTCGACGCAGAAGAGGCAGCGCGCATGGGAATGGTGCGTGAGGTGGTTGCTCCCGAACGGTTGATGAGCCGCGCCCGTGAATTAGCTGCCCTGCTTATAGAAAACAGCGCGGCGTCGTTGCGAGCGACGAAGCGTTTACTCACCGACTACGCTCGAGCCGAACTGGACGCGCAAATCGACGCTGCCCTGCGATCGAACGCAGCGATCCGCACGACGGCTGACTTCCGCGAAGGCATTTCGTCGTTCCTGGAGAAACGTAAACCTGTGTGGACCGGGAAATGAAGCCAGTTCAGCAGGTATGGAACGAAACCCGGCTGCGAGTGCGCTACGCGGAAACCGATCAGATGGGAGTGGTGTACCACTCGAACCATCTGATCTGGTTTGAAGTGGGCCGGGTGGAACTGATGCGGCAGATGGGGTTTGCTTACCGCGACATGGAGCGTGAGGATCACCTTTACATCGCCGTGGCCGAGGCGCGATGCCGCTACCGCGCCCCAGTGCATTATGACGACGAAGTCGTCGTGCGGACGCGGCTGAAGAATGTGCGCGAGTCGGTAGTGGTGTTTGCTTATGAACTGGTGCGTGCGGACAATAGAATGCTCCTGGCCGACGGCGAGACCACTCACATTGTCACCGACTCGAAGATGAAAATTGCGACCTTGCCGGAGAAGTATCTGACCGCCTTCAATGCGGCGATGGGACGGTAATTGGACCGGCAGGGTTGGCAGGAGACGAAAACTCTTTGAACGCTCTTCACATCAACGGAAATGACCTGACGCTGGAAGCGGTGCGCGAGGTCGCGACCGAACGCCGGGCCGCGCTGCTGGCTCCCGACGCGCGGGAGATTGTCAGCCGCGCCCGCGCTGTGGTGGATGAAATCGTTGCCGGCAACAAGGTTGCGTATGCCATCACGACCGGCGTGGGCAAGTTGAGCGACGTCCGTATTGCAGGCGATCAGATTCGGGAACTCCAGGTCAACCTGGTGCGATCGCACGCGGCGGGCGTTGGAGAGCCGCTCTCAGTCGCGGAAACCCGCGCCATGATTTTGCTGCGGGCGAATTCGCTGGCCAAGGGATACTCGGGCGTGCGAGCTGTCGTGATCGATACGCTGTGCGAATTGCTCAATCGCGGAGTCACGCCCTTCGTGCCGTCGCAGGGAAGCGTGGGGGCAAGCGGCGACCTCGCGCCTCTGGCTCATCTGGCGCTGGCCCTGATCGGCGAGGGCGAGTGCGTCGACGACAAAGGTGCGCGTATTCCGAGCGCGGAGGCGCTGAAACGGGCGCAGATCAAGCCTCTGGTGCTGGAGTCGAAAGAAGCAATCTCTCTCATCAATGGAACGCAAGCGATGCTGGCGGTCGGGACTTTGGCGCTGCTCGCAGCGGAGACGCTGGCGGATTCCGCGGATGTGCTGGGCGGGCTGAGCTGCGATGCGCTCAAGGGCACTGACACGGCTTTCGACGAGCGCATTCACAAGGCGAGGCCGCACCGCGGGCAGATGAAAACCGCAGCCAACCTGCGGCACATGCTGGAAGGCAGCCAGATTCGCGAATCGCATCGCACCTGCGGCCGGGTGCAGGACGCCTATTCGCTACGCTGCATTCCACAAGTGCATGGCGCCGTGCGCGACACGTTGGCCCACTGCCGCGAGGTTTTCGAGACAGAGGCGAATTCGGCGGTCGATAATCCCCTGGTGTTCCTTGGTGATCCCAAGAGCGCGCAGGGAGATGTCATCTCCGGCGGTAATTTTCACGGCGAACCGCTCGCCTTTGCCTTGGACTTTCTGGCGATCGCGTTGAGCGCCCTGGCGGGCATCAGCGAGCGGCGAATTGAAAGGCTAGTGAATCCTGCGCTGAGCGAAGGTTTGCCTCCGTTTCTGGCGCCCGGCGCCGGCCTGAACTCGGGCTTCATGATTCCGCAAGTGGCGGCGGCGGCGCTGGTCAGCGAGAACAAAGTGCTGTCGCATCCAGCGTCGGTCGATTCGATCACCACCTCGGGCAACAAGGAAGATTATGTGTCGATGGGCATGACCGCAGCGCTCAAGCTGAAACGCGTTGTGGAAAATACGCGCAACGTGCTGGCCTTCGAGGCCATGGCGGTCGCGCAGGCGCTGGATTTTCTGGCTCCGCTGAAGACGTCAAAGCGCGGTCAGGCGGCGCACGCAGCGATTCGTGCGGTTTGCCCGACTATGGATAAGGATCGCGTCATGTACAACGACCTGGCTCGGATTGCCGAGGTGATTCGCAGCGGAAAGCTCGCTGAAGTCCTGCGTTAGGTCGCCGGAAAGGCCGCCCGGGAACACCCTGTGAAAACGCTCACGGAATACCTGGAGTTTCACACCAAGACGCATCGCGCGTACGTGCATATCACGCTGCAAGTAGAGGAAATCGTCCGAAAGAGCGGGGTGCAGGAAGGCATGGTTCTGGTTTCGGCTATGCACATCACTGCGGGCGTGTATGTGAACGACAACGAGAGCGGCCTCATCGAAGATATTGACCAGTGGCTGGAGCATCTGGCGCCGTTTCGCAAGAATTACAAGCATCACGAGACCGGCGAGGACAACGGCGACTCTCACCTAAAAGCGCTGCTTATCCATCACGAGGTCATCGTGCCCATCACGGCAGGGAAGCTCGACCTGGGAACCTGGCAGCGGATTTTCTACGCCGAGTTCGACGGGCAGCGCGACAAACGAGTCATTGTGAAAGTCATGGGCGAGTAACGACAACGTCGCCTACCGCGCTCACGCCGGAGTTTCCTTCTTCACCAGAAACGGTCCGATCGCCAGGACATCCATGCGCGTGCGCTGGAAGCAGTCGATGGCTTCTTCTGGCGTACATACGATCGGCTCGTTCTCATTGAAGCTGGTGTTGAGGATCACTGGAATACCGGTTTTGCGTTCGAAGGCTGAGATGAGATCGTAGTAGATTGGATTTTCTTCGCGCGTCACGGTCTGCAGACGTCCGGTGTCATCCACGTGATTCACCGCGCACAGAGCCTTGCGCTTCTCCGGCCTAATTTTGTAGACGTGCAGCATGAAGGGCGAAGGATGATCGTGCTCGAAATACTCGTGCTGTTTGTCCGCGAGGATGGATGGCGCGAAGGGACGAAACCATTCCCGATGCTTGATGCGGGCGTTGAGGACGTCCTTCATATTGGGCAGGCCGGGATGAGCAACAATCGAGCGATTGCCTAAGGCGCGCGGGCCCCACTCCATGCGTCCCTGAAACCAGCCAATCACATTTCCCGCGGCAATCTGCTCTGCCACAGCGTCAAGCAGTGGACCGCGATCCAACTTGCGAAATTGCAGGCCCGCGCTCTGCAGCGCCGCTTGAATGCGCGAATCGGAAAACTCGGGACCGAGGTAGGCATGCTGCAATTGGTGGCGGCGAGGCTGCTTCAGCACGGAGTGATAGGTATGCAGAGCCGCGCCAATGGCCAGGCCTTCATCCCCCGCCGCCGGCTGAATGTAGGTGCGGCGAAATGGAGTGCGCTCGAAGAGTTTGCCGTTGGCCACACTGTTGAGCGCGCATCCGCCGGCCAGAGCGAGGTCGCCGCAAGGAACGTGACGGTGCAACTGGTTCAACAGGTGGAAGAACACTTCCTCGAAGCGCTGCTGCAGGGCAAAGGCCAGGTCCATGTCGCGCTGCGAGATTTCGGTGTGCGGCTGGCGGGGCTCGCCGAACAGTTTTTCCATGCGGGCGGAATAATGCCGCGCCAGGCGCACGGTGCCGTCAGGCAAGACCTGCATCCCCTGATTGCTTCCCAGGGGCTTGAAGTATCCGAGATCAAGCTGGAAGCCGCCGTTCTTTATCGCGACGGTCTTGCTGATCTGCTCGCAGTATGTGTCCTTGCCGTAGGGAGCCAAGCCCATGACCTTGCCTTCATCGCCATACTTGTTGTAGCCGATGAATTCGCAGATCATCGTGTAGAGGCTGCCGAGGGAGTGGGGGAGGAACACGCGGTCGAGCACTTCGATGTCGTTGCCCTCGCAACGCGCCATCATGGTGGAGACGAAGTCGCCGGAACCGTCGTAGCTCAACCCGGCGGCCTTCTCCCACGGCGAACAGTAGTAAGCGCTGGCGATGTGGGCGATGTGGTGTTCGAGGTGATGCTCCTGAAAGCGAAGTTTCGCGGAATCAACTTCGAGAGCCGTCGCGAGCAGCGAGCGCACGTCGCGCATGGCTTCCTTGCGCTGGCGGAGGCGAATGAAGTTCAGAATCTTGGCGGGGTTGGCCAGCGCGTACTTAACTTTCTTTGCCAGATTCGCATCGCTGTCCTGCCCGACGGCCACGTGGTCGACGTCAGTAATCTTCGCGCCGACCGCATCCAGGCACTGTTTGACCGCGAGCGCGGGGAAACCGCCGAAATGTTTGTGACGGTTCAGACGCTCCTCAGCAACAGCGAATTTGATTTCGCCATCGAGCACGATCGCCGCCGAGGCGTCGGCATGAAACATGTTAAGGCCCAAAATGAGCATGAACTAGCGATAACTCCTATGATGTCTGGTCTGGGTTTGGTTCATTCGTTCCGGCTGGCCTGTTTCATGCCGTGGCCACTTGTTTGGGGATTGATTCCGACTCGAACTTCTGCGCTCCTCCGTCGAGAAATGTCCGCATCCAGAGCTCAAGAGTCAGGAACTGCCAAAGCTGCATCGACCAATCCTGGCGTCCGCTGCGCTGCTCGCTGACGAAGCGCCGCACCGCCTCCGGGCGGAAGACGCCACGCTGGCGCACCTGGGCTGACGAGAGCAGATCGTCAACCATTTCCTTCAGATCGTGAGCCAGCCAGTAGTCGACGGGCGCGGCGAAGCCAGCCTTTGGTTGTCGCAGCACTTCTCTGGGAAGAATGTTTCGCATCGCCTGGCGGAAGATGTATTTCGTCGTCGGACGGAAGAATCCTTTGAGCTTCAAGTTGGGAGGAACATTCCACGCAACGAATTCGGCCAGTTCGCGATCCAGAAAAGGAACCCGGACTTCTACCGATGACGCCATGCTCATCTTGTCGTTGTAGGTGAGGTTGAGACTGGCCATGAAAATCTTGGTGTCGAGATACAGCATCTGGTGGAGGAAGTCGGCGTCGCCTACGCGATCGAACGCAGCCCGATGGGAAACGGTAGCGTCCCATTCCGAGGATTGAGCCTGAAACTCAGAGCTATAGAGGTCGGATTTTTGAACCTTGTCAAGATAGGTGCAGTTCGCGATGAAGCGATCGATGGGGCTCAGCGACGCGCTGCGCGCCATTTTTTTCGCCAGGCGCAATCTTCCTTTCATCGGCGTACCACGCAGACCGGGCAACGCAGCCAGGGCCGCCTCAGCCATGCTGCGCGCGGCTGACGGCAGTCGCTGGTAGGCTTGGGCCCAGTAATGCGCAACGTGCTTGCGGTATCCGGCAAACAGCTCGTCGCCACCGACGCCTGAGAGCAGGACGGTCGCTTGCTTCCGCGCTTCACGGCATACCAGATAAGCCGTGATGATGGCGGGATCGGCCGTAGGTTCATCCATGTGCCACACCAGCCGCGGCAGAAGCCCGGCTACGTCCGGCTCGACGACGATGCGATGGTTCTCGCAGCCCAGGTGGCGCGCCAGGCGGGTGGCGACTTCGGGATCGTCGAGCGTGGTTTCTCCCACTCGATATTTTCGCGGGAAGGTGATCGTGTACGTGCGAACCGGCCGGTTGGTC
>DATFNR010000066.1:0-18428 GCA_035266285.1 Candidatus Sulfotelmatobacter sp. | reverse complement strand
CGCGAAATCCGTGCTTCTTGGATCGCTTGCGCCGGTTGGGTTGGAATGTACGCTTGGGCATGAAAAGTGCGTGCTCCTGAGTCGCTCGACGGTGTTAGGGCAAACTGTAAGTATAAATCACCGTTTGCAGATGCGCCAAGCAGGCTTTGCGTAGAAGGCGGCGAGAGGAAACCGGCTTCATCGCCTTCACACTCCTATCCGGTGACATTGCTGGCCCGGAACCTGACGCTTTTCGGTTTACAGCAGGGCCGTCCCACCATAGTCTTTATCGTTCTTCCGGAGGGAAACCCAACCATGCCAAGGCTATACCAGTGGACGTTGCTTGTGTTCGTCGTTTGCGGTATTGCGGCCGCCGTCGCTGCCCAACAGGAGAATCTGGAACCGACTGGGGTGGTGCGTGCTGGACGGATGATTGACGTCCGCACGGGGAAGGTTTCGACCAACGTGTACATCCTGATCGCAAAAGACCGCATTTTGCGCGTGGCAGATTCCGCGCCCGCCGGGCTGAGCGTGATCGATCTTTCGAAATATACGGTCGTGCCGGGGCTGATCGATTCTCACGCGCATGTTCTGGGCAACCCCAAGGATCAGTCTTCGACGTCCCGGTTGCGCATGTCCTCGCCGCAGAAGGCCATCTGGGGGGTGCGAAATCTTCAGGTGTGGCTCGACCATGGATTCACGGCGCTGCGCGACGCCTGCGAAGACGACCCGGCGTACGGACAGCTGGCGCTGCGCGACAGCGTGAACCGGGGACTGATACGCGGCCCGCGGATGGTGTCGTCGGGCGGCTGCGTGTCACTCACCGGCGGCCATGGTGACGCTAACGTGCTGGCGCCAGACGCGGGTTTGCCCCGCGGTCCAAACATCGCCGACACGCCGGAGGAAATCAGCGACGTGGTGCGGCGCGATATCAAGTACGGCGCCGACTGGATCAAGCTCATGGCCACCGGCGGAGTGATGGACCCGATCAGCGATTATCGGGTGGAGGAGCTGAGCGAAGAGCAGATGGCCAAAGCGGTGGAGATTGCGCATCGCGCGGGCAAAAAGGTCATGGCGCACGCAGAAGGAGCCGAAGGAATCAAGGCCGCAGTCCGCGCGGGAGTGGATTCCATCGAACACGGAACGGTGATGGACGAGGAAGGGGCGCGCCTGATGGAACAACATGGAACCTGGCTGGTGCCTACGTTGTTCTGCTTTCAGCACGATATGACCACGGGAACCTCGCAGGGCCGCGATCCGGTGAGCTTCGCCAAAGGCGTTGCAATATTGAAGGAGCAGCAGCCGGCATTTCAGAGGGCGCTGGCGCATCATATACGGATTGCATATGGAGTGGATGACGATCCGGATTTCGTGTCGAAGGAATTTGGCGCGCTGGTGAAGGGAGGGTTGTCGCCAATCGACGCGCTGCGTGCTGCGACCATCAATGGCGCGGAACTGACTGGACGCGCGGCCGACATCGGCAGCCTGGAAGCCGGCAAGTTCGCCGACATTGTGGCCGTGGAGGGAGATCCCCTGGCTGACATCACAGTGATGGAGAAGGTGGTGTTCGTGATGAAGGGCGGCGAGACCTACGTGGACCGGACAAAATAAGTCTCAGGCGAAAACTTCATTAGGGCACAAACTAAACGAAGGCGCGGGTGAGTCGGTTCGCCCGCGCCCCATCGTAGTGCGAAGAAGCTGTGACATCCCTTTCGGAGAACGTGCTAACAGTTGCCGCTGACCGATTGCCCGCATACGGTGCCAGTGATGGTGCAGCTGGTCAGAGAGTTTACGGTCGCCGTCACGTTGAGCGAACAACTGCCCGAGGGATTGGGACCGAACGTAATACCACCGGTCTCCATCAACGTCACGGGAAACTGAATCATGCTCTTCTGGAAGTTCAGCGTTGTAGCCAGCATGACGTTGGGGTTTCCGTTGATGGTCAGGTTGTCGACCGAGCAATTGGTCGGCGTAATGGTGAGGGTAGTGTTGTCGGAGCCCGAGCCGTTGTTGAGGGTGAAGTCGAAATTGCCGGAGACAGCGATCGTCCCTCCGCCGGGACATGCCGCGCTCGAGGAAACTGGAATGTTGCACATGAGACTCGTGGACGACCCGGTGCAATCGGTGGTCTGATCCGGCTGCACCGCATTCACCGCAGCGGCCAGACTATGCCGCTCGGCGTTGGCCGGGGGCAGACCGCCTGCTGCCGACTGCATGGCAACTGCGACAGCGCTGCCAATTTGCTGTTCGACTGCCTGCGCCTGCGCCGGCGTCATGGTATGGCTCATGCTGGAACCGCCGCATCCGGCGCATACGAGCGCGAGGATCGTGATCACTGCGATCCCGCATAGAGTGATGGATCTCTTCTTCATGGGCATGGCTGCCTCCTTAACTGATTTCTCTTGTGCGTGGATGTTGCGCGGACACCTCACGGCGAAACGTCTTCACAGGGGCACTGCGGCAGGGGAAGTGGCAAACAACCGGAGCGTAGCACTGTTTATGAGGCAAGGTCAACGAGCTTTACCGGACTTTACGTATGGTTCATGCAGCGCACACTCGAAGCGCGGGATCGGAGGCTGGGGACAGCGCACGGCTCACGTTGCACTGCTGGCGCGGCAGTTACCAGCGCGGCACTTGACAGCGCGAAGAAATCGGAGTGTGAATAGTCATTCGCCGGAAAATTCGAGCCGAAGATTTCCACACAACAAAAAAATTTGTGCTAGTATGCCGGACTGATCCTGCTTTCAAAATTTCTCTTTGAGTTGCAGCGCGGCGCACCGGAGAACGGGCGCAGTCCGCAGTAAAATTAACGGTTCCAGCTACCTCAGTACAACGGCAGTTATAGAACAGGCGCTCTCCAACCAGCCGCCAGAGCGCCGCAGTGAGCAATTCATATATGTCAGGTCCGAGCACAACTCTCTCCCCCAATCCGTGGGCGCGGATTCTGGACGCGCTGGAAAAGAAAATCAACCGGCACTCCTACGACACCTGGCTCAAACCGACGCGCTACAGCCACGCCAGCGGAGGCGTCTTGTTCGTGCGTGTTCCCACGGTCGAGTTCCGGCACGCGGGCGACAAATACGCGGACTTGATCCAGGAAGCGATCGACGTGCTGGGCCTGGGATTCAACGACGTGAAGTTCGTGACTCCCGAGGACGATCCGGCAGCGACCGCGGTGCGGCACGATGGCGGGCTCTCGGCTCCGGCGGCAGCCGCTGCGGCGCCGGCACAGTCGCGCTTCGACTGGGACGGCGCGGCGCAACTCAATCCGCGCTACACGTTCGATGCGTTCGTGATCGGCAGCGGAAACCAGTTTGCCCACGCCGCCTGCCAGGCGGTGGCCGAGCGTCCTTCGCGAGCGTACAACCCGCTGTTTCTGTATGGTGGCGTCGGCATGGGCAAGACGCACCTGATGCAGGCCATCGGGCACGAGATCAAGCGGCGCATGCCGCAGGCGGCGATCTGCTACGTATCGAGCGAGAAGTTCACCAATGACATGATCAACTCGCTGCGCTACGACAAGATGACCAGCTTCCGCGACCGGTTCCGCAACGTCGACGTGCTGCTCATCGACGACATCCAGTTCCTGGCGCAGAAGGAGCGGACGCAGGAAGAGTTTTTCCATACCTTCAATGCGCTGCACGAGTCGATGAAGCAGATCGTGATTGCCAGCGACCGGTCGCCGAAAGAGCTGGCCGAGATCGAAGACCGGCTGCGTAGCCGGTTCGAGTGGGGATTGATCGCCGACATTCAGCCGCCGGACCTGGAGACAAAAGTCGCAATCCTGCAGAAAAAAGCCGAGCAGGAAAAAGTAACGCTTCCGACCGACGTAGCGCTGTATGTGGCGTCAAATATACGGTCGAACGTGCGCGAGTTGGAAGGGGCGCTGATCCGGCTGGTGGCGCATTCATCGCTTATCGGAGCTGAGATCACGCTGCCCTACGCGCAGCAGGTGCTGAAGAATTTTATCGATTCGCAGGCGCGCAAGGTCACGATCGAGTCGATTCAGAAAATGGTGGCGGAGCAATTCGGGCTGCGGCTGGTTGAGATCAAGGCCAAGAACAACTCGCGGGCGATTGTGTATCCGCGCCAGATCGCGATGTATCTGGCCAAGCATTTGACCGAAGCGTCGCTGCCGGAAATCGGGCGGCAGTTTGGCGGCAAGCATCACACGACCGTGCTGCATTCGGTCGAGAAAATTGAAGAGGTCCGGAAGAACGACAAGGATTTGAACAGGTTGATCAATAAGTTGACTGAGCAATTAGGCGGTTGAATCGCGGGTGTTCGGCAGATTTCCACTTCTCGAGTTGGTCTTCCTTGCGGGACGGTTGTGAATAGGATGTGGAAGCTGTGCAAGGACGGCGGGAAAGCGGACGGCAGGCATCTTTATACTGGGTGGTCCGAAGAATCAGGGGCTGATTTCCAACATGAAGGAGTGGCGGGAAGTCGGCTGGGAACAGGCAGGTTGGCCGGGATTTCCACTTCTCCGAAGCGCCTACTGTTACTGCTGGTTTTATAGGTTTTGCATTTGATATAAGGGTAAGAATAGAAGTCGCACCGGAAGTAGCTTACCGAGGGGAGATGTGCTTATGCCGGTGGAAGCCGCCGTTGCCGTGGAGACCATGGAGATTACGGTCAGCAAGCCTGAGTTGCTGCGCGAGTTGACTGCCACACAAGGCGTGGTCGAGCGCAAGACCACGATTCCGATTCTTTCCAATTATCTGTTTGAGGCGGCCGGAGACCGCCTGTCATTGACGGCGACGGATCTCGATCTGAGCCTGCGCACATCCTGCAGCGTGAAAGTGAAGAAAGAAGGGGCGTGCACGATACCGGCGCGCAAGCTGCATGACTACGTGAAGCTGCTGCCCGATGCCGATATTACGATCAAGCTGCTGGAGAATCACTGGGTCAGCATTCGCTGCGGACGGTCGAATACAAAGATGGTGGGGATGGCAAAGTCGAACTTCCCCAGCCTGCCGGCGTTTCCGACGGCGGGAGCGGTCACGATTCCGGCGCAGGTATTGCGCGGGCTGATTGCGCGCACAGGGTTTGCCATTTCCAACGAAGAATCGCGGTACACGCTGAACGGCGCGTTAATGCTGTTGAAGCCTGAGTCGATCACGATGGTGGCGACCGATGGCCATCGGTTGGCGCACTGCGAGCGCAGCGGCGGGAAGTTTGAAGGCGTCTCTGGCGAGATGAAGACTCTGGTGCCGAAGAAGGCGATGGATGAGTTGAAATCCCTGCTTGATTCTACCGATTCCGACACGGTCGAATTTGCCAAGGATGAGTCAACGTTGTTCTTCCGCATCGGATCGCGGCTTCTGACCTCGCGGCAACTGACGGGCCAGTTCCCTAACTTTGAGGCCGTGCTGCCCAAGGACAACAACAAGATTGTTCCGCTGAATGCGGATGAGCTGAATGCGGCGATCCAGCGCGTGGCCCAGTTCGCCGACGAACGCTCGCGGGCGGTGCGTCTGCGGCTGGAGAAAGGCGAGATCAAGATTTCGGCGTCGTCCACGGAGGCGGGCGAGTCGGAGGATTCGCTGGAGGCTGCGTACACGGGCGACCCGCTGACGATCGGCTTCAATGCGCAATACCTGGTGGAGTTTCTCAAGGCCGCGGGCACCAGCGAAGTGCGGCTGGAGTTGAAGGATCCGCAGTCGGCGGGGCAGCTGCGGCCGGCCGAAGGGGATGATTATAAGTACCGGTATATTGTGATGCCGATGCGGATCTGAGGAGAAAGGCAACCACGCGGGCTAAAGCCCTACGCCCGTTGTCCCATCTTTACGCGGCCCTGAAGGGCCACTCTTCCACGGTACTTCTACGAAGCTCTTACGATTCGGGCCTGTGGGTGCAAAATCCTGCAGGTGTCCCGATCTGCCTTGGGCCTTGACCTCTCTGCCCCGCTGCCGTACATTGGCGAGCACTTCGATTTGGGAGGGCGACGTTATGTTAAGCGGATTCAAAAAGTTCATTCTTCGCGGAAATGTTGTGGATATGGCTGTCGGCGTGGTGATTGGCGCGGCGTTCGGCGGTGTCGTGGCTGCGCTGACCAAGGATTTGCTGACCCCGCTCATTGCGGCGATCGTGGGTAAGCCAGACTTCTCGGCGGTCAGCTTCACGATCAACGGGACGTTGTTCCCGGTCGGCGACTTCATCAACGCCTGCGTGTCGTTCCTGCTGATCGCGGCGGCCATCTACTTCTTTGTGGTGACGCCGGTGAATGCGCTGGTGGCGCGGATGCGCAAGGATCCGGCGCCGGCCGATCCCACGACCAAGAAATGCACCGAGTGCCTGAGCGAGATTCCCGTCGACGCGCGGCGGTGCGCGCACTGCGCCCAGCCACAAATGGGTAAGGCGGCGTAATGCTTTCGGATGTTTTTGGAAGAAGTATTCTCTGGATCGCGGCGCTGGGAATTCTGCTGAGCGGGCGAGGCTTTGGGCAATCGCAGGATCAATCCAGCCCGCCGCCGGCATCCGAGAGTTCAGCGCCGCAGGACGTTTCGGGGCGTGTACACCTTTCGTCAGCAATGAGCGGAGGGCTGCTGATCAAGAGGGTGAACCCAACGTATCCAGGGAAGGCCCGCGCGCAGCGCATCCAGGGAACAGTCATCATGAAGGCGATCATCAGCAAGCAAGGGACCATTACGGACTTGCAGGTGGTGTCGGGCGATCCGATGCTCGCTAAGGCTGCGACTAAGGCAGTCAAACAGTGGAAGTACCGTCCGTACCTGTTCAATGGCGAACCCGTGGCCGTCGATACGCAGATACAGGTGAACTTCACCCTTTCCGGAGGTTAGGGCCGCGCATCTCGCGTAACATATCGAGATGAGCATTTGTTTTCGGCGGCTTGTTCCGCGAGTGATTGCCAGCGCCCTTCTGGCAATCGCAGCGTGCGGGGAAATTCTCGGCCAGTCTCAACCCTCATCCTCCTCACAGAAGGCCAAGCACTCTGCGGCTTCCCCGGCCACTTTGGACTCCGGCTCGGTCACGAACGGCATCTACCGCAATCGAACTTTGGCGCTCTCCTGTAAGATCCCCGCCGGGTGGGTGCTGCGGACTGAGGAAATGAATGAACGGGATGAGGACCCGGGCGCGCAAGAAAACCCTCAACCACCCTTCGTGCCTCAGGGCGAGCACGGGACACAGAGAGACACAGCGGACGACAAAGAAGATAGAGGCGCGCGCGTCTTGCTGGCGGCTTTTTCGCGGCCTCCGGAAGCGCATGGGGACGACGTGAATTCTTCGATTCTGATTGCGGCGGAAGGCGCGGCGGCGTACCCGGGGCTCAAGGACGCGGCGCAGTACTTTGGGCCGCTGACCGAAGTGGCCAAGGCGCGGGGCTTCAACGTCGACGAGGAACCCTACGAAGTCGAGATCGGAAAGAAGACGCTGGTGCGGGGAGATTTTCACAAAGATGTAGGAACGCGGGTCATGCTGCAGTCGACGCTGGCGATGCTGGCGCACGGGTATGCAGTGTCGATTACCGTAATCGGCGGGACCGAAGATGAGGTCGAGGAGCTGATTGACGGGTTGGAGTTCGCTGGATCGGCGCGAACCGCGCAGAAGCCGAAGTAGTCCAGCCTGCCACGTTATTGCGGCAGCGGCACCTGCTCTTTGATCTCGATGGCAATTCTGGGCGGGTGCAGCAGCGTGTTGTGGATCAGGCAATGATGGACAGCGGCTTCAACGCCGGCGCGATGCTGCTCGCTCAGGCCGACCGCGGTTTCGATCTCGATGCGGAAGTTGTCGATCCGCGCGGGATCCTTCACTTTGTCGGCGGCGACGCGAACCCGCGTGCCCTCGGTGGCGAGTTTATTCTTGCGCAGGTATTGCGCGGCGTAGAACGCGGCGCACGAGCCGAGAGAGGCAAGCAACAACTCCGGCGGGGTCATGCCTTCGTCATAGCCGCCGTTCTCCGGCGGCTGGTCGCAGGAGATCGAGTGCTGGCGGGCTTTGATTTCGAACTGTACTGCCCCAAGGTGTTCCACAGTAACTTCCATTGCTCCCCCTTCGTTCCACCAGCCATTCTGGCATCGCTTGAATCGCGGCGGCTGTGCTCACGATCACGCTCCTATGCCAATGATTCTGAGCACTTTCAGGAGGATACGGTCGGGGCTAGTCGAGAGGTTCGGGGTGAAGGCTGAGGTCTTTTTCGCCGGCGGCTTTCTTCTCGCCGTATTTTTTCATCCAGGCTTCCCAGCTTTTGCCGGCGGCGGTGTCGCGTCCGGTGAAGGCGAGAGCCGCGATGTCGGCGTAGGAGATGGAGACTTTTTCGTTCGAGTTTTTCGGGTAGAGGCGGACGAGGGAATCTTTCAGCGTTGCGGCCGAGCGGCGGTCGAAGAGGTAGCCTTCGATTGTGGAGCCGTCTTTGCGGGTGATGGTGATGTCGCCGCGGTAGTCAAAAGCTTTTTCGAGGGCGGCGCGGATTTCGTCTTCGGTGGCGAGCGGGGGGATCCAGCCTTCGAGGTGTTCGCGGGCGGTGCCGGGCGCGACTTCGAGCGAGTCGGGGTTGACGGCATTCGCGTGCGGCGGCGTGGCCTGGGGCGAGGCGTGGTCGACGTGGCCTGCTTCTTTGCCGGTCATGAGCTATGAGCCTCGAGCTAGGAGCTGCGAGCAGGGGCTAAGCCCTGTCAAGCTTTATCTTGCTTAACGCGGTGCTGAAGCGCCGCTCTTTCACCAATGCCGGGCTTTCGCCCGGCCTGGACAGCCGAGGACGGCTGTCCCTACATGATTCGTTATGCGCGCGTTTGCTGCAGCGACGCTGTCTCGCTGGGTGGCTCGATCTGGATCAGCGGATGTACCGGGGCTTGCGGCTCCTCCAGCATGTGAAGAGCCTCGTCATCACGATAACCGGTGAACAGAGTCGCCTTGACTGTAGCCAGAAATCCACCGAGCGAACTGAAAGTGGCGTTCACGGCCGAAGCTTCGTAGCCGCTATGCACCATGCAATTGGCGCAGGCCGGATTGCCCGACTCGGTGCCGTAGTTGCTCCACTCCGTCGTTTCCAGCAGCTCGGCGAAAGTCTCCGCGTAGCCATCCTGCAGCAAATAGCAGGGCTTCTGCCAGCCGAAGACGTTGTAGGTCGGCATGCCCCAGGGCGTGCAGGGATAGGTGCGTTTGCCCATCAGAAATTCCAGGAACAGCGGCGAAAGATTGAAGCGCCAGTCTTTCTTGCGGTTCGAGAGAATCGCGCGGAACATGCGGCGGGTGCGGGCACGCCCGAGAAAATGTTTCTGGTCGGGGGCCTTGTCGTAGGAGTAGCCGGGGGAGAGCATCATGCCCTCGATGCCCAGGTCCATCATTTCGTCGAAGAAGGCGCGCACGGACTTCGGGTTGGCGCCGTCGAACAACGTGGTGTTGGTGGTGACCCGGAAGCCGCGCTTGAGCGCTTCTTTCACCCCTTCTATGGCGAGATCGTATCCGCCATCGCGGCAAACGGCGAGGTCGTGCTCTTCACGCTGGCCGTCGAGGTGCACGCTGAACGTCAGATACTTGCTGGGCTTGAACTGGTCGATTTTCTCTTTCAGCAGCAGCGCGTTGGTGCAGAGGTAGATATACTTCTTGCGCGCGACCAGGCCTTCGACGATTTCGGCGATCTGCGGATGCATCAGCGGTTCGCCGCCGGGGATGGAGACCATGGGAGCGCCGCACTCGTCGACGGCGCGGAAACATTCTTCCGGGGTAAGATCTTTTTTCAGAATGTGGGCGGGGTATTGGATCTTGCCGCAGCCGGCGCAGGCCAGGTTGCAGCGGAACAGCGGCTCCAGCATGAGCACGAGCGGGTATTGCTTGCGTCCGGCGAGCTTCTGCCGCAGGACATAGCTGGTCACCGTCCACATTTGTGAGACTGGAACTGGCATGTGCTGGTTGCTAACCCCTTTGTAACATTCTATCAGGGTCTTCCAAGGGCGAGGCGGTAACCACGAAGGGCACGAAGGTTCACGAAGGAGAGCGAGATGAATCGACGGACATTTCTGCATTCTGCGAAGTGGGCGGGGCTGGCGGTTGGACTTCCATCGGGGCTTGAGGCGTTCGGATCAGCTCAGGCTGAGTCAAAGCCCAAGGTGCCGGCAGGTAGTGCGGCGACTTCGCAGAAGCCCGCATCGCCCGAGACCATTCTGCTCAAGGACTACCGGCCTGTCTCGATCTATAAGATTCCGGTCACGCAGGTCGACAAAGCGAAATTCCCCATCATCGATATGCACTCGCATCCGTACGCCAAGACTGAGGCGCAGATTGACGAGTGGGTGCGCAACATGGATGAAGTCGGCGTAGAGAGAACGACGATCCTCACCATGACCACCGGGGCGGAGTTCGACCGCATCTACAAACAGTATTCGAAGTATCCCGAGCGGTTTGAGATGTGGTGCGGATTTGATTTTGCCGGCTACAACCAGCCAGGATTCGGGCCGGCGGCCATCAAAGAACTGGAGCGCTGCCATCAGGCTGGCGCGCGCGGTGTGGGAGAGATTCACGACAAAGGGAAGGGCCTAAGGTCGGGGAAGTCGAACGCAGAGGGAATGCATCCGGATGATGCGCGGATGGATGCGCTGTGGGAAAAGTGCGGCGAGTTGGGCATGCCGATCAGCTTGCACGTGGCTGACCCGATCTGGATGTACCAGAAAATGGACAAGACCAATGACGGACTGATGAACGCCTACCACTGGCGGCTCGACAATCAGCCGAACATCGTCGCTCTGTCGGGGATGGTCGACATCCTCGAGCGGACGGTGGCGCGGCATCGCAAGACTATGTTCGTTGCCTGCCACTTCGCCAACCTTGACTATGATCTGGCGCGGCTGGGCGAGGTGTTGGAGCGGAATCCGAATCTGTATGCCGACATCTCCGCGCGCTATGCCGAAACCGCGCCGATTCCCCGCTTCGCGTCGCACTTCTATGAGAAGCACGCCGATCGGCTGGTTTACGGCACGGATATGGGCTTCGATAAGACGATGTACCGGGTAACGTTTCGAATCCTGGAGTCGCAGGACGAACATTTCTACGAGATTGAACAGTTTGACTATCACTGGGCGCTGAATGGGCTTGGGCTGAGCGACGGGATCTTGCAGAAGGTGTATCACGACAATGCGGCGAAGTTGCTGGCGGCGCGAAACGGATAGCCGCTCACTCTTCATCAGCGCAGGCTCTGGGCACTGAAGGGGCCGAGGAAACACCTTCGAGCTTTCGCTCGACTGGACGGACGAATGCGTCCGTCCCTACATGCACGCGGGTCGGATCAATCGACAATCAATGATGGGCGGCCTACAATCTGGCCATGGGTAGCTTGGGGCAGCAAAGCCCTGTCACTGAGGAACGCGATTCCAGCCGGTTGATCATTTCCGCCGCGGTGGCGGCGGTGGTTCTCCTCATGCTGGTGTTGGCCTTTCTGCTGCGCGAGCCGCCCAAGACGGCGAAGGCTCCTCCCTCGTACGCGACCAGCTTGACCCTCTCCAATTTCAAGATGAGCGCGGCAGAAAACTTCATTGGGGCGACGGTCAGCTACTTTGACGGCACGGTTACCAATGCCGGCGATAAAACTGTGACGCATGCGTTGGTGGAAGTTGTTTTTAAGGATGAACTTGGACAGACCGTGGGACAAGAGGAGCTTCCGCTGCGTGTGCTCAAGACCGGCGGGCCCTATCCCGACGCGGTGGATCTCAGCGCATCGCCGCTGGGACCGGGGCAGACCCAGCCTTTTCGTTTGACGTTCGAGGGCATTTCGGCGCAGTGGAATCGGCAGTATCCCGACATCCGGGTGACGGACGTGACGGCAAAGTAAAAGCGCTGCTGAGATCCAGTTAAAATCGAGGGAATGATGTCATGTCGGAGTTTGCCATTTTGTCGTAGACCAACTCCCGCGCGAACCCGTTATCAACGAAAGGTTGCTGCCGGACTCTCATTGTCTTCCCGTCGGGTAGAGCCTTGTATTCGTCCTCAGAAACCTCGCTTCCTTGAGTGAAGGTATCCGGATCAATGCGTCGAATGTAAGCAGGAAAGACTGCCAGCTTGCCGTTGAGTGCGTCCACGCCGACACCCGGTGTTTTCATATCCCCAACAAGTACTCGATCTGCCTCGGACCGTTTGTCGGACTGATGCGAAAACATCAGCGTGAAGCAATCTCCGCTACGCGAAATCACGATCCATTCGTAAACGGGAATGGGGTTGTAGCGCGGGCCGAAGACAGGAGTCTTATCCTTGTTGAGCTTCCAGGTCCCGACGAGATGATCCTCAGGCCGCGGCGCGGTCGAGTTGGCGGGAGGGGAATCTCTCTTATGGCACGACGTCGACGATAACAACATCGACACGGCCAAGCCACAATACCCGATGAAGCGCGTCGCGAACCGCGTTCTCACGCAGCTACTCATCGCCATGCAATTAGAACGGCTGAGATCAAGTTTCTTGCAGCGACCAATGCAACCCGCCACTGTCTGGAACGTGCAGTCCTGGAGCAGGAGCGGCGGTCACAAATCTTCTACAATGACGGGATGCCCGAAACCAAGCCATTTCGGCTGACGGAGTCGGTGAAAGCTGCGGGTTGAGCGAGCAAGCTGAGTCCGGCGGCGCTGGACACGGTGCTTGGGAAATTAGCCCGGCAGCATGATCCGAACGTTCTGGTCGGCTTCGATCACGCCGACGACGCGGGCGTGTATCAAATCGCGCCCGACCAGGCGCTGGTGCAGACGGTGGATTTCTTCACGCCCATCGTCGACGATCCGTACACGTTCGGGCAGATTGCGGCGACCAATTCCCTTAGCGACGTGTATGCCATGGGCGGCAAGCCGCTCACGTCGCTGGCGCTGGTGTGTTTTCCGGATAAAGCCGATCTTGAAATTCTGGAGCGCATTCTGGCTGGAGGATTGTCGAAGATGATCGAGGCGGGATGCACTGTGATCGGTGGGCACAGCATTCGCGATGAAGAGACAAAGTTCGGGTACTCGGTCACGGGAGTGGTGCATCCGAAAAAAATCCTGGCGAACGCAGGGGCAAAGCCGGGAGACGCGCTTCTTCTCACAAAAGCACTCGGCACCGGCGTGATCTCAACGGCGATCAAGAAGGGCAAGGCAGAGCAAGCCTGGATTGATGCGGCGGTGCAGTCGATGACGACCCTCAACAAGAAAGCGGCTGAGGTGATCACCACCGGCCGTGTGGGGACGGGCGACTCGCCCGTCCTGGCCGAGCAAAGCTCGGCTGGTTTTCGAGTGAGCGCACTGACCGACATCACAGGATTCGGGCTGATCGGCCACCTGCGCGAGATGCTGCTGGCGTCGGAAGTGTCGGCGCGGATTTCCGCGAAAGCCATTCCGATTCTCGTCGGCGCGGTGGAGTGCATACGCGCCGGGCACGTGCCCGGCGGGCTCAAGAACAACCGCGATTTCGCCGAGTGCATGGTGGAATACGACGACCGAGTGCCGGAAGAAGTACGGACCCTGCTGTTTGATCCGCAGACGGCGGGCGGGTTGTTGATCTCAACGCCGGATGGTGAGCGACTCGGGAGCGCGCTGCATGATGCGGGAGTGAGCGTGGTGCAGATCGGCGAGGTCTTGCCAAACGCGAAGCCGAGAATTCGAGTCTCGAGCTACTAACCTTGCCCCTCCAACGCGCTGCAGCGTCCGGGTTGTCATCCTGAGCAAAGCGAAGGACCTGTGCACCTTGCCTGCGGCTGGTGATTACTCCTCAACGCGCAACCACCATGGATCGCAGGTTCTGTCGCGGTGTTTCGGAGGGATGGTTGTGGGCGGGAATCAGTCGCGCATCAACTCCCAGATATGAGCCAGATGGTGATCGTCGTGCTCGGCGACGAAGTAGAGGTGATCGACCAGGCGCATCGGCGTTTTCATGCGCGGATGAAGCATGGTGCGCGCAAACATGCTCGGCTCGGCGTTCTCCACGCGATGCAACATGGCTGTTCTTGCGCTGCGGAAGTCCGCGAGAATCTGATCCAGAGGCCGCGCATTGTGATTGGCGTTGTGCGTCTTCTGATTCTTCAGGTCTGCGGCCGTGAGTTCCGCGCCTCCGGCCACGAAGTCTTCCACACGGGCCGTCCACAGCGGCTCCAGGTCGAGCAGGTGCCCGGCATGCTCCTGTGCGGACCATTTTCCGTCTTCCTTTCTCACGAGGATTTCGCGAGCGCCGCTGCGCACAATCTCTTCGAGCCGCGCCGGTGTTCCACGCAGGCGGCACACTATGTTGGGGAATAACTCTGCCGGAAAAGAAAGATCGAACTTGCGTTCAAACCAGGCCGGTACGCGGGACATGACTCCTCCGGGTGTATAGGGCAGACAAGCTGCGCCAAATCAAAGATGCACGAAGAGTCGCGCGGGACTCACTAAGTGCGAATCGTCTTATGTGGGGCGGACACTCCTGTCCGCCGCTTTTGACTTGTGACGTCGGGCATCGCCTCAGCATCAGAAATCGTCCGCGCCCATCACACGCGCATCACGAATTCAAATCTCGCCGATTTGAGACTCTCGCGACATCGCGGATTCGAATCTCGATCATTCGAAACTTTTGTCGAATTCTTTACGCCTTCCTTACGAGTGCGCCGATAACGTCCCAACTCAAAGTTCTTTCAGCCGGATTTCCGGGCTGCAATGGACTTCAGAGGAGGGAAGTGCAGTGTCTCGACCGTGGATTTCGCTGGTGTCGCTTTTCGTTGTTGCGCTGTGGAACGTCTCTGCGGCCAATGCGCAGTCAACCTTCGGATCGATCGTGGGTGTAGTCAAGGATCCTAACGGCCTGGTGATTCCGGGAGCGAAGATCACGCTCAGCAGTCTCGACAGCCAGACCCAGCGCGAGGCGGTTTCCGCTCCTGACGGATCTTTCGAGTTCATGAACGTCAAGCCCGGCAACTACGGAATTACCGCAGTTGCGGAAGGCTTTGCCGTCTTCAAGCTGCAGTCGGTGGAACTGGGAGCGCGGCAAACGCTTCGCGCCGACCTGTCGCTGAAAGTGAAATCCGCCTCCGAGACGATTGAAGTCGCCGACCTGGCTCCCATGATCGATACCGAGAGCGCCACCCTGGCCGACACCAAGGACTTCCTGCAAGTTTCACAGTTGCCGGTCAATTACCGCGGGGCCACGACAAGTTCGATGGCGGTGCTCGACACCGTGCCGGGCGCGCAGCAGGACGCCAACGGCAATGTCTCGGTGGGCGGCGGATTGCCTTCGCAGGTTCAGTATTCGGTCGACGGCGCCTCGACCGTGAATATCCGGCAGAACGGCGCGCTGGCCAACATGAATCCCTCGTCGGAGCTGATCAGCGAGTTCAAGGTCTCGCAGTTCAACAACAATGCCGAGTTCGCGCAGCTGGGCGACATCACCATCGCCACCAAGAGCGGAACGGAGCGCTTTCACGGCAGCGTGTTTGAGTACATGCAGAACAGCCTGTTCGATGCCACTCCCTACAATCTTCCTCTCAAGCCCCACAAGGCTTTCAACACGTTCGGCGGAAGCCTGGGCGGACCGGTGAAGATTCCCTGGCTGCTCAAGGGAGAGCCGCGCACATTCTTCTTTGCGGCCTATGAAGGCAACCGGCGGCGATTGACTACGCCGTTGTTTGAGAGCGTTCCCACCGCGGCGATGCGGGGCGGCAATCTCAACGATCCGAACTTCATCGGAGCCAACAGCCTTGTCGTCAACCCACTGACCGGCCTGCAGTTCCCGAACAACAAGGTTGCGTGCAATCCAAGCTGCATCAACCCGGTGGCCGCCGCGCTGTTCGGCGTAATCCCGCCACCGACTTCGCCCGGCGCCAGCGTGAACTACCTGCAAGAGACTGCCACGCCCAGCAACACCGACGGATACGACATCCGCATGGACCACACCTTGACCAGCAAGCAATCCTTGTACTTGCGCTGGAGCGCCAAGAACATCTCGAGCACCGCGCCGAACGCTCTGCTGCCCAGCGACTCCGACAGCGAGACCGACCGCAACCTGATCTTCTCCCACAACTACGCCATCACCAACAACCTGGTGAACGAGGCGCGATTCGGCGTGTCGCTATTCCGGATTGGCGTCAACTTCCCCATCGAAGGAGCCAATGCCATCCAGCGGCTGGGGCTGGCCGGTCTGGACATCAGCGACCACCCGACTGCCAACGCGTTTTCCACTTTCAATTTCAGCGATACCGGGCTCACTCCAATCGGCCGCGACAAGGCCGGAGTCACGAAGTCGCAGACCGTGCAGTTCACCGACAATCTGGGCTGGGCGCGGGGCAAGCACAGCATGAAGTTCGGAGTTGACGTGCGCCGCGTCGGGTATGCCGACATTGAAAGCTTTGGGGGATCGGACGACTTTGGAGCTTTTACCTTCTCCGGTGGCGCTCTCACCGGTCTGCCGGCCTGCTCTCCGAGCCTAAAGTCGCCCACGTTGTGTGAATCTTCCTACGCCGATCTTCTGCTTGGCCTGCCGGCGAAAACCTACACCGCACAATCAGGTCCCGATGTTCTTGCGCACGCGATCCAGACTGGCGTCTATGGCCAGGACGAATGGCACGTGAACCATCGCCTCACCCTGACGCTTGGTCTGCGCTGGCAAGCCCTGCCGCCCTTCGTCAGTCCGCTGAACAATCTCACCGCATTCGACAAACGCAACGGCGGCGTGATCGTCCCCGATCACAACGTTCCGGTCCAGGGATTTCTCGAATCGATCAACGCCTGCTCCGGACCCTACAACCCGTTTGGCGTGGCGAATCCGGCGCTGCCCTGCGGCCCGGTGGAATCGGCCAGCTCGCAAGGCCTGGGGCCAGGCGTGCGCGAGTTCTACAAGAAGAATTTCCAGCCGCGCTTCGGCTTCGCCTACCGGCCCTTCGCCGATGACAAAACCGTGATTCGCGGCGGCTTTGGCATCTTCACCATGACGAACCTGGGCCAGCTCTCCTTCAACACCACCAACATCAGCGTGGGCGTGGTGCGCACGACCGCGAATGCGGTGCAGAATGGCCAGCCCGCCTATCAGTTTCCGAACGTTACCACTCCGGTCAGCCCCGCGGCCCTCGCCGGCACCGGCGACTTCTACCAGAACACGCCCATCGCCTATCGCGATCCCCAGTCGGCACAATGGAACCTGACCGTGGAACGCGAGCTGATGCGGGATACAACTTTGCGCGTCAGCTATGTGGGAACGAATTCCTATCGCATGAGCCAGACGGTCGATCTGAATCAGGTCGAGCCCAGCACGATCTCACCCAATCCCAATCCGCGGCCATACCTCAACTGGGGACGCATTTTGTCGTCTGAGAATCAGGCTTCGGTGAACTATGAAGGGCTACAGTCGGAAATCAATCATCGCAGCCGCGGCGGACTGACGCTGCAAGCCAGCCATGTGTGGGCCAAGAGCCTGGGAAATGTCGGCGGCGATGCTCCGACTGCGTTCTCGCCGGAAGTAATCTACGGAACTCCTGTAGCCGACCGCTTCGATCTGGCCGCCAATCGCGGCAACATCGCCGCGGTGCGGCGGCATCGCGTGCTGGTCTCCTCCATTTATGAACTTCCATTCGGAAATGGACGCCGCCTTTTGAGCCAGATGAGCCCGATCCCACAGGCCTTGTTCGGCGGGTGGTCGATCAGCAGCATTGCCCTGTGGCAGACCGGACCGTACCTGACTCCGATGACCAGTCCCAGCTATGATCCGGGCAACCTGAATTTGGTTTATCGCGGTGCTTTCCAGCGCCCGGATTGCATCGGGAACGGAAATCTGGCGAACGCAACCGTGTCCCACTACTTCAATGCCAGCGCGTTCGTTGTCCAACCGGCCGGGCCGGTCGGAAACTGCGGGGTAGGTAGTCTGTTAGGCCCGGGCACGGTGGCGATCGCGGGAGGGTTGTCAAAGGCCTTCTCATTCGGCGAGAAGCTGCGATTAAAGTTCGAGAGCACTTTCACCAACGTGCTCAATCACTCGAACTACGCGCCACCCTCGACTGATGTCACATCTTCCACGTTTGGGCAAATCACGAGCGTGCAGACGTCGGAGAACGCGGGGAATCGCACGGGACAATTGGCGCTGAGGATAGAGTTCTAGAACTCGTCTCAGAAATAGGGACCGGCGGACAACAAACCACCTCAGGGGCTAAAGCCCAGTATTGATGCGGTCCGTGACGGCACGACTGAAGGCGTGCCCTTCCCAAAACCATTTGCGAGAAGGGTTGTAGTATGTGCGGCTGCTTGAAGCTGATTCCTGCCGGGCTGGATGCCGGTTACCCGCCGGCTTTCAGCTCGGTCAGAACCTGCTTGGCGATCTCTTTCAAGGTCTCGAAGACGCCTGCGCCCTGGAAGGCGACAGCTTCCACGACCGGTTCGTTCTTCTTGCGCAATTCCGTCGAGAGCATGTCGACGGGAAGAATATTGGGCAGGTCGCGCTTGTTGAGCTGGAGCACGTAAGGAATTTTGTTGAAGTCGTAGCCGTGTTCTTTCAGGTTGTCCATCAGGTTATCGAGCGCCTCGACG
>DATFNR010000065.1:0-19389 GCA_035266285.1 Candidatus Sulfotelmatobacter sp. | reverse complement strand
TGTTTCGTTCGAGCCCGTTCGAAATGGCAAATGTGATCGCGGACTTCGACGCCATTCGCATCTCCCTGGCGTCGCCCGAGAAAATCCGCAGCTGGTCCCACGGCGAAGTCACCAAGCCTGAGACCATCAACTACCGCACTTTCAAGCCGGAGCGCGACGGCCTGTTCTGCGCCCGCATTTTCGGCCCGGTCACCGACTGGGAGTGCCTCTGCGGCAAGTACAAGCGCATGAAGCACCGCGGCGTGATCTGCGACAAGTGCGGCGTGGAAGTCACTCTGTCCAAAGTGCGCCGCGAGCGCTTGGGCCACATCGAGCTGGCTTCGCCCTGCTCCCACGTGTGGTTCTTCAAAGGACTGCCCAGCCGCATCGGGCACCTGCTCGATATTTCCCTGCGCGACCTCGAGTCCGTGCTCTACTTCGAAGCCTACGTCGTGGTCGAGCCCGGCGACGCTCCGGTGAAAGACCACGAGGTCATTAAAGACGAGGCCAAGTTCCGCGAACTCGATCAGCAATATCGCCCTGCGGGTTTCAAAGCGATGATGGGCGCCGAGGCCATCAAGGAACTGCTGAAGCGCGTCGACACCGATCAGCTCTCGACCGAGCTGCGCGAGAAGATGAAGAACGAGAGCTCGCTGCAGAAGCGGCTCAAGTACGCCAAGCGCCTGAAAGTCGTCGAAGCCTTCCGCAAGAGCGGCAACAAGCCGCATTGGATGATCCTCGACGTGATCCCGGTGATTCCGCCGGAGCTCCGTCCTCTCGTTCCCCTCGACGGCGGCCGCTTTGCCACGTCCGACCTGAACGATCTCTATCGCCGCGTCATCAACCGCAACAACCGGTTGAAGAAGCTGATGGACCTGCACGCGCCCGAAGTCATCGTGCGCAACGAAAAGCGCATGCTGCAGGAAGCCGTCGACGCCCTGTTCGATAACGGACGCCGCGGCCGCGTGCTGCGCGGCGCCAACAATCGCCCGCTGAAGTCGCTCTCCGATACGCTCAAAGGCAAGCAGGGACGTTTCCGCCAGAACCTGCTGGGCAAGCGCGTCGACTACTCCGGACGTTCCGTCATCGTGGTCGGTCCCGAGCTCAAGCTGCATCAGTGCGGCCTGCCCAAGAAAATGGCTCTGGAGTTGTTCAAGCCGTTCATCTATCACCGGCTGGAGCAGACGGGCAACGTCACCACCATCAAGCAGGCGAAAGAAATGGTCGAGCAGCAGGAGCCCATCGTCTGGGACATCCTGGAAGAAGTCATCAAGGATCATCCGGTGCTCTTGAACCGCGCTCCCACCCTGCACCGCCTCGGCATTCAGGCGTTTGAGCCGGTGCTGGTCGAAGGCAAGGCCATCAAGA
Source organism: Candidatus Sulfotelmatobacter sp. (assembly GCA_035266285.1). Classification (GTDB taxonomy): domain Bacteria; phylum Acidobacteriota; class Terriglobia; order Terriglobales; family Acidobacteriaceae; genus Sulfotelmatobacter. Next base: position 18,042 of record DATFNR010000065.1, on the reverse strand, counting down.
TTCATCCGCTGGTCTGCACGGCGTTCAACGCCGACTTTGATGGCGACCAGATGGCGGTCCACATTCCGCTGTCTCCGGAAGCGCAGGTCGAAGCCAGCGTGCTCATGCTGGCCTCGCACAACATTCTCTCGCCGGCCTCCGGCCAGCCCATCACCGTGCCCACGCAGGACATGGTGCTCGGCCTCTACTACCTGACCAAAGGCAAGCCGGGCGCCAAGGGTGAAGGCCGCGCTTTTGCCAACATCGAAGAAGTCTTGCTCGCGCTCGATGCCGGCGAAGTCGAAACGCTCTCGCCCATCCGCCTGCGCTACTCTGGCGAATTGATTGACCTGACCACCGCCTATGACGATCAGGACATCACCCACACCGATCCGGTGCAGGTCGAGCGCTCGTTCGTCAACACCACCGTCGGGCGCGCCATCCTGAACGATCACCTGCCCGAGGGCATGCCCTACATCAACGGCCTGCTTAAGAAGAAAGGAATCGGCGCGCTGGTCAACTACACCTATCTCCGGTTCGGGCTCGAAATTACGGTCAAGATGCTCGACGAGGTCAAGTCGCTCGGCTTCCGCTTCGCCACCCGCGCCGGCTTGTCGATCGGAATCGACGACATGGTCATCCCGGACAACAAGAAAGTCCTGGTCCGCGACGCCGAGAAGCAGGTCGTCAGCGTGCAGCAGCAGTATCTCGACGGCGCCATCACCAACGGCGAGCGCTACAACAAGGTCATCGAAATCTGGTCGGCCATCACCGAAAAGGTCGCCGACGAAATGTTCGGTGAAATGCAGAAGCGCGACAAAGAAGGCGAACTCAACCCGATCTACGTCATGGCCGACTCCGGCGCCCGCGGATCGAAACAGCAGATTCGCCAGCTCTCCGGCATGCGCGGCCTCATGGCCAAGCCTTCCGGCGAGATCATCGAGTCGCCCATCACGGCGAACTTCCGTGAAGGTCTCACGGTGCTTGAATATTTCGTCTCCACCCACGGCGCCCGCAAGGGGTTGGCCGACACCGCGCTCAAGACGGCCGACTCGGGCTATCTGACGCGGCGTCTGGTCGACGTGGCCCAGGACGTCATCATCAGCGAGTACGATTGCGGCACGGTCGACGGCATCTTCGTCTCCGGTATCGTCGAAGCCGGCGAAATCATCGAGCCGCTGCGCGACCGCATCATCGGCCGCGTCTCGCTCGAAAAAATCAAGGACTATGACGGCAACGTCATCGTCGATATCAATCAGGAGATCACCGAAGACCTTGCCATTGCGATTCAGGCGGCCGGCATCGAGCGCGTGAAAATCCGCTCCGTGCTGACCTGCGAATCGAAGCGCGGGGTCTGCGTGATGTGCTACGGCCGCAACCTGGCCTCCGGACGCCTCGTCGAACTCGGCGAAGCCACCGGCGTCATCGCGGCGCAGTCCATCGGCGAGCCCGGAACCCAGCTCACCATGCGCACCTTCCACATCGGCGGCACCGCGTCGCGAGTTTCCGAGCAGTCGCGCCTCGATGCCAAGAACAACGGCACCGTGCGCTTCATCGGTCTGCAAACCGTCCGCGCAAAATCCGGCGATCTGGTGGTCATGAACCGCCAGGGCTCGATTGCGGTGGTCGACGAGAAAAACCGCGAACGCGAGCGTTACTCGGTGGTGTACGGCGCCAAACTCAAAGTCAACGAAGGCGATCCGGTCACCCTGGGCCAGGTCCTGGTCGAGTGGGATCCGTACACCTTCGCCATCCTCACCGAAATCGGCGGCACCGTGCAGTTCAAGGACCTGCAGGAAGGCGTGACGCTGCACGAAGAAGTCGACGAAGTCACCGGCTTGTCGCGGCACGTGGTCGGCGATTCTCCCGACGAGAAGCGCCAGCCTGCGATCGTGATTAAAGGCAAGTCGTCGAAGCGCTACCTGATGCCGTCGCGTTCCCACCTCATGGTGCAGGACGGCGATACGGTCAGCCCGGGCGACGTGCTGGCCAAGATTCCGCGCGAAACCACTAAGACCAAGGACATCACCGGTGGTCTGCCCCGCGTGGTCGAGCTGTTCGAAGCCCGCAAGCCGCACGAAACCGCCGTCATCAGCGAAATCGATGGCACGGTCAAGTTCGGCGAGGTTTCAAAAGGCCAGCGCAAAATCTACGTGGTCGCCGACAACGGCAGCGAGAAGGAATACTCGGTGCCCAAGGGCGTTCACATCAACGTGCAGGAAGGCGAGCGCGTCAAGGCCGGAGAACCCTTGATGGACGGCCCGCTCAACCCGCACGACATTCTCGCTGTGCTCGGAGAAAAAGAGCTGCAGGCTTACCTGGTCAACGAAATCCAGGAAGTCTACCGCCTGCAGGGCGTCAACATCTCGGACAAGCATATCGAAGTGATTGTCCGCCAGATGATGCGATGGGTGAAGGTCGAAGACGTCGGCGATACCCAGTTCCTGCTCGAGCAGCAGCTCGACAAGTTCCGCTTCCGCGAAGAGAACGAGCGCGTGATCAAGGAGGGCGGCAAGCCGGCTACCGGACGCCCGCTGCTCCTCGGCATCACCAAAGCGTCGCTCTCTACGGATTCGTTCATCTCGGCGGCGTCGTTCCAGGAGACCACGCGCGTACTCACCGAAGCCTCCATTCAGGGCGCGGTCGATCACCTGCGCGGCCTGAAAGAAAACGTCATCGTCGGTCGCCTCATCCCTGCCGGCACCGGCATGGAGTACTACCGCAACGTGCGCCTCTCGCCCGAGATGGAAGAGGCCGCGGCCAAGGTCCAGGCCGAAGTCTCGGCAGCGTACGAAGAAGCCGAGCGCGCTCTGGAGCTCATGCGGCACGAAGGCGAGAACGAAGACTTGCCCGCTGAAATACCCGCGGAGTAAGAAAAACGAAAACGAACCTCGGGGGCGAAGCGATTCGCCCCCGAACCCGTTTCTGATCACGTAGCGACGGACGCCTCGTCCGTCCCGGCGAGGCGAAGCCCAGCCGGAACGGTGTCGCGTAGTAAGTTGTCCGATATTATGGCCACCCCCCAGCGAGTGCGTATCGAGGAACCTGCCTCACTTCCTTGTTTGCGTCAGGTGCCTCCCGGCCCTAATCTAGGGCAACGCATGCTGCGCTTCCTACGCCTGTTGCGCCTGGCTACCTGGCGTGCCTTTGTGCACGATGCCTTCGCCATCGCCAAAGCCTCGGCGTATTCCATGATTTTCACCTTCTTCCCGGTGCTGCTGATCGTAGGCTCCGCCCTGGCCAGTTGGCGCAAAGGTGCGCCCTATTTGCGCCAGATTACCTATGCCCTGGGCAGCATTCTTCCTGCCGGCAGCAACACGGCCCTGACCTACATGAAAGGTGCTGCGCAGCATCCTGTCGGCCTGCTGACCACCACCTCCGTCATCACGCTCTGGACCGCCTCCGGCGTCATGATTTCCTGGATGGACGGTTTCCGCCGCTGCTACGAACTCCCAAAAACCTGGGGCCTGGTGAAAGAACGCCTGATCGCCTTTATGCTGGTCGTCTTCGCGCTGATCCCGATGACCTTCGCCACGCTGCTCGTCGCCCTCGGCAGCAAGATCGAGACCCGCATCCTCTTCTACGTCGATCCCGACTTCAGCGCCTATATCTTTTTGCTATGGGGAGCAGGCCGCTGGCTGATCGCCACGCTCACCAGCATCTCGGTCATCGCCCTGATCTATCACAATGCCGTCCCCCGCACCCAGCCCTGGCACAGCGTGATTCCGGGTGCGACGCTCGCCACGGTTCTGTGGTTCTCGGTGACCATCGGATTCCGCTCCTACCTGCAGCACTTCGCCAACTTCGCCACCATCTACGGCTCGCTCGGAGTCGCCATGGCCCTGCTGGTCTGGATGTACCTGATCTCGCTCGTAGTCCTGGTCGGCGCCGAATTCAACGCCCTGCTCTTCCCCCGCGCCATGCTGGGAAAAGAGCTGAAAGAACTGACCGCAATCAACAGCCCCAAACCCGAATAGTGTGGGGCGGACACTCCTGTCCGCCGCTTTTGACCTTGGTCTTGATGTCGATCCTGTTTTTGAAGTTGACCTTGGTCTTGATGTTGATCCTGTTTTTGAAGTTGCCCCTGTTCTTGAAGTTGACCTCGGTCTTGAAGTTGATCCCGGTTCTGAAGTCGCTCCCGTTCCCGCCTCCGCTCCTCCCAGTGTTAGAGCCCTGCCCGACCGCGAGTGGAACAAGGAGGCGAAGCGTCGCATAGAATGAGAGACAAGGCAAAGCCAGGCTTCCTTTGCCAACGATAACCCTGCTGGAAGAACGTTGAACTTCGCGGATCCCCACATGCCGAATCCTGCCACCCGCCGCGCCAAGATCATCTGCACCATCGGCCCCGCCTGCAACTCCGAGGCTCTCATGCGCGACCTGCTCCGCCTCGGCATGGACGTCGCCCGCCTCAACTTCTCCCACGGCACCCACGCCGATCACGCCCACAACATCCAGCGCCTGCGCCGCGCCGCCGAGCGCGAGGGCCGCACCGTCTGCATCCTGCAGGATCTGCAAGGCCCGAAAATCCGCACCGGAGCGCTCGAAGGCCACGAGCCCGTGCTGCTGAAAACCGGCTCGGTCGTCACCATCACACCGCAAGACGTGCCCGGCACCGCCGCGCGCATCTCGACCACATTCCCCGATCTCGCCCGCGAGGTCACCGCCGGCGCCCGCATCCTGCTCTCCGACGGCCTGATCGAACTGCGCGTTCGCAGCGTCCGCGGCAAAGACGTTCTCTGCGACGTCATCAACGGCGGCCCGCTGGGCGAGCACAAAGGCATCAACCTTCCCGGCATCGCGCTTTCCATCCCGGCCCTGACCAAAAAAGATCGCAAAGACCTCGAATTCGGCCTCGACCACGGCGTCGATGCCGTCGCTCTCTCCTTCGTGCGCAGCGCCGCCGATGTCCGCATGGTCAAGCAAATCATCGCCGCGCACCGTACCCGGAACGACAGCGACGTTCCCGTCATCGCCAAGCTGGAGAAGCCGCAAGCCATCGATCATCTCGAGGAAATTCTCGAAGCCTCCGACGGAGTCATGGTTGCCCGCGGCGATCTCGGCGTCGAAGTTCCGCCCGAGAAAGTCCCGGTCATCCAGAAGCAGGTCATTCGCCGCGCTTCAGCCTGGCGCAAACCGGTTATCACCGCCACCCAGATGCTCGAATCCATGGTCGAAAACCCGCGTCCCACGCGGGCCGAAGCCAGCGACGTGGCCAACGCCATCTTCGACGGCACCGATGCCGTCATGCTCTCCGCCGAAACCGCCAGCGGCCAGTACCCGCGCGAATCGGTCGCCATCATGGCCCGCATCGTCGTCGAAGCCGAGTGCAACATGGCCGACTTCGAGCAACCGCGCCGGCGCCGCGACCACCGCCGCCTCTCGGTCGCCGAAACCATCTGCGAATCCATCGCCCACGCCGCCGAAGATCTCCCCATGGGCGCGATCGCCGTCTTCACTGAAACCGGCAACACCGCCCGCATGATTTCCAAATATCGTCCCATAGCCCCCATCTTCGCCTTTACCCACATCGAGCCGGTCGTGCATCGGCTCAACCTCTACTGGGGAGTTCGTCCCGTCCGCTGCCGTCAGGCCCGCTCTGCCGAGCAGATGGTCGCCATGGCCGAGCAGGACCTCCTGCGCCGCGGCCAGCTCAAGCCCGCCGACGTGCTCGGAGTCGTCTCCGGCACCCGCCAGGCCGCAGGCTCAACCAACCTAATGCGCCTGCACGTAGTCACCGCCGAAGAAGCGCAGCGGATCGCCCGCCCCAGGAAGCGGCAGCCGAAGAAGCCGAGCCGAAAATAACATCCCGTAGCAAGAGAGAATCATGTAGGGACAGCCGCCCCCGGCTGTCCAGTCGAGCGAAGCTCGACAGCTCCGCCGCAAGACAGGTTCATGCCGGCGTTATCCAGAGCACACCCGTTTTTCGGGCGGAGCGAGGGATCCCCCATAGCAAGTGCCTCCGCACGCGCTCTTGCACAGCAAAGAAAAATGCGGTGCGCCGGTACGACACCGCGCCGGTCCCGGAGGGACCACCGATAATAGCCCGCCAGTTCACTGGCGGGTAGGGAATCGCAGACGACGGCGTCCCGTGCCGGAGGCACGGCTGAAACCAATCGCCGCGGAATGGTTTCAGCCGTCCCTCCGGGACATTCCGCTCTCTATCAACCGCGACGCGGGCGCGACCCTTCAAACCGGTCCCCGCGCTATAATCCTCGCGTATGGCGCAAGAGATTCTCTCCGTCGCCGTCTGGGAACCCGTTCCCGGCCAGGAAGCCGCATCTCTCGCCACCCTGCGCGAACTCAGCTCCATCCTCACCGCCAAAGGTTACGGACGCGACCTCCTCTACCGCGACCGCGAATCGCACTACGTCCTGCTGCGCTACTGGAGCTCAGAAGATGCCCGCCGCGCCGCCCAGGAAGACCCCGACATGCTCCGCTGCTGGGCCCGCCTGGGCAACGAAATCCAAATCGTGAAAGTCTACGAGACGCTCAGCGAAGTTCCGCTGCCCGTGTAGGGACAGCCGCCCTCGCTTGCCCTGAGCGCAGCCGAATGGGGCTGTCCAGCCGAGCGAAGCTCGGCAGCTGCTCGAACGCGCAGGCTTCCTGCATCGATCACAAGAAGCCAGAATCGCGCGGCAGTTTAGAATGAGGCCTTGCCCGAAACCTCCATCCGCGCCTTCACCGTCAACTCCGTCGATCCTCCAGTTCGCGGATTCCTCCACACGCCGGAAACTCCGAACGGCAATGCGCTCGTCCTCACCCACGGCGCCGGCTCGAACGCCCAAGCCCCTCTGCTCGTTGCTCTGGCCGAGACTTTCGCCGCCGCCGGATTCACCGTCCTGCGCTGCGATCTGCCTTACCGCCAAACCAGATCCTACGGCCCGCCCGGTCCCGGCGACGCAGCCCGCGACCGAGCCGGCCTGAGAAACGCAATCGCCGCGCTCAACACAAACCAGGGTGCCCCACGTCTCCCCGGTTTTGGGAGAAGTGGGGATCGAGACACAGAGGTTGCCCCACCCTTGTCGCGTTCTTTGCGACAGGGTGGGGGTTTTGATCCGACCAAATCGAAAAAGTACGAAAACGTCTTCCTCGCCGGCCATTCCTATGGCGGACGCCAATCCAGCATGCTCTGCGCCGAGCTCGCCGACCAGGCCCCCGATCTCGTCGCCGGCCTGCTGTTGCTCTCCTATCCTCTGCATCCCCCGCGCAAGCCCGAGCAGCAGCGCACCCAGCATCTCCCCAACCTGCGCACGCCCGCGTTATTCATCCAGGGCACCCGCGATCCTTTCGCCTCGATCGCCGAAATGGAGCAGGCCCTGAAGATGATCCCCGCCAGGACGAAGCTGGTCCCCATCGAAGGCGCCGGCCACGACCTGGGTTTCAAAGGGAAAATGAAGAACGCCGAACTACCGAGGCTGGTATTTTCTGAACTCACCAACTTCTTTGAATTGTCATCCTGATTGAATTGTCATCCTGAGCGAAGCGAAGGACCTATGCATTTGTTGCGTGGCAAATCCCAATATCAGTTCACCCACCCCGACTTCCCCCCGCCGTTGCCCTTGCGCGTTTCGTCCTCGGGAGGAATGTAGTTCCCATGCTCGTCAAAATGCACCTGGCGGTCGTGCTTCGACATGTAGACTTCGAACTTCCGCGCCGCCCGTCGCCGCCTCCAGCGATAGTAGGCATTGCGCAGGCCGTAGTATCGTTCCGCGAATCCCACCTTCACCATCGCCGCCTTGGGCCCGCGCCTCACGTAGAGCCAGCCGAAGAACAGTCCGCCCAGGTGCGCCACGTAAGCCACGTTGCCCCCGCCCGCCATGGCAAACGCCAGCGTGACCACGATCAGGATTCCTACGAAATATTTCGCTTTGATGAGGAAGGGGAACGGGAACATCATGATCTCGCTGTCCCCGAACAGCATTCCAAACGCGATCAGGATGGCAAACACGCCGCCGGAAGCCCCAATGGTCGGCCGCGCCGGATTGCCCAGCAAATGCGAATACGACAGCGCCACCGTAGTCAGCGCCGCGCCCACGAAGCCCACCGTGTACAGTTCGACGAAACGCCGCGTCCCCCACGCACTCTCAATCGCGGCGCCGAACATCCACAGCCCCAGCATGTTGCCGAACCAGTGCCAGAATTCAAAGTGCAGAAAACTGTAGGTCACCAGCTGCCACAGCCAGCCGTGAGCAACCACCTGCGCCGGGGTCAGCGCGAAATAGTCCAGCAGGAAACCATCGACCGGCATCCGGAACACGCCCAGCAACAGCCGCAACAGATAAACGCTGGTGTTGATCCCCACCAGCCAGATCACCGCCGGGGTGAACGGAGGCAGGCTCAACGTCATGGGTTCGCTGGTTCGCCGCACTGAATTACCTCTGATTGATCTACTTGGTCCAATTCTACTTGGGTGCCCCATTTCTCGCGCGTTTTTTGCGCGAGAAGTGGGGATTTTGCTTTGTTTCGGACTTCGGGTGCCCCATGTCTCGCGTATTTTGCGAGACGTGGGGATTTCCTATGCCTCTACCGTTCCGGCACCGGCACCACCGCCAAGCTCCGATGCCCAGCCCCATCCACCGCCCGCACCGCGAAAATCACTTCATCCTTGGAAATCTGCAATGTGCTCTTCGTTACATTTCCCACGCGCAGCACGTGCTCCCACTCCGGGCTGGTCGTCGCCCGCCACACCACCTCATACCCCGCTGCCGGCCCGCCCGGAGACGCTTCCCACGTCAGAGTCGAGTCATTCTCCAAACCCATGACCAGCAGGTGCACATTCGCCGGTGGCGCCGGGGCCGCAGCCAGCGCAGCCAGCGTCGCCGCATTCAGCCGCGACACGCGCGCCACGTAGTCAAAATCGACAAACTTGGAGAAATCCCCATATTCGATGCCTTCTTCGGTCCGCGGCGTCTGGTGCTGATGATGAAAGTCCTCGCGAAACTCGGTAAAGCGCACGGCCGCGAATCCCTGCTGGTTGAACGACGATTGATCTCCCCCGCGCAGGTAGCGGTCCGGACGAAACACCAGCATCGGCCGCAATCCGGTTTCGTAGCTCCGGGCGACATCCGCGATATACCGCGCCAGCTGCCGTGACGCCGAGTCGCTTTCCTCACCCTGCGCGCGAGTCCGCTTCACCTCTGGTTCGGTCGCCGTCACTGGCAGGCCTTCGGAAAAGACCCGCACGATCGAAGCCACCTGCGCCGGATTCTTGTCTCCTCCCACAATGTCGTCGTTCAACACCGCCTGAATGTCCCAGCCGCGTTCTTTCGCCATTTCCGCAAAATGCCGGCTGCCGTAAAGTCCCTGCTCTTCCCCCGCGACGGCAAGAAAAACAATGGTCGCGGGAAATTTCATCTTGCCCAGCACTCGCGCGCACTCCAGGCTGACCGCCGTCCCGCTGGCGTCGTCATTGGCGCCGGGCGCATAGCCCTTCGTGTCCAGAGGATCGCTGTCGCGCGAGTCGTAGTGTCCGGTTACCAGCACGATCCGCTTGGCATTGACGGGATCGCTGCCTTTCAGCACCGCATACACATCCACAATCTCGGTCGGACTGGGAATTCGCTCGCCCGGTTCCTGGACAGTCTTGTAGGTCTCAACGTCGAGGCAGCCGCCGCAGTCTTTGGAGTAGCGCTCGAACTCCGACACAATCCACAAGCGCGCCGCCGTAATTCCCCGGTCCGCTTTGAGCAGATCGAGATCCGAAGCCGAAAGGGTCGACCGGTTATAGAAGCTGACGAGTTTCTCGACGGTGGCCTGAATGCGCTGCGCCGAGACTTGCTTCAGCGCCGCCGCGATCTGCGGATCGGCACTCCATCCCGAGCCAGACTTGCTATCCTGCGCCGGACAGCGAAATCCTGCCGCCAGCACCGCCGCCGCGACCGCCATCGCTTTCATGAATCCAGGAAATCGCAGCATGATCGCTCGCACCGTTCCCTGCGCACACCACCGGGGGTGGCGGAGCCCAGATAGGGCAGTTTGTCCCTACTGGAAAGGCCCTAGGGACGTGCCTCTTGACCAACCGCCGGGAAGAATCTAAATATTATCAGGAAGCCCTAATCCGCTGGGGAGGCTTTATGGTGCTGTGTCCCGAATGCGAAACCGATCTGGACGTCCAAGAAGAAGAGGTCGACGAAGGCGAAATGATTTCCTGTCCTGAGTGTGGCACCGACTTCGAAGTCGTCACCACCAGTCCGCTGGAGTTGAAGGCTGTCGAAGCAGGCTACGAAGAGGAGGAGGAAGAAGCGAAAGAGGAAAGCGAAGACGGTGACTACTAGCAGCCGTCCATCCCGGCAGTGCGATCCACGTCCGGTAACGGGATTCATGTTCGGCAGTGCGATTCATCTCTGATAGCGCGATTCACGTCTGCCGCTGCGATTCAGGTATGGCAGTGCGATTCATATCAGCACGATTCACGTCTGGTAGCGCGGTTCAAGCACGTGCGGTTCGTGCACGCGCGGTTCATGCACATGCGGTTCGTATCAGGGCACGCATTCATGCGTGCCGCAAAAAGCCGCAAAAACCGATGCGCCTTCAGGCGCTGCTTTGGAAACCAGAAGTTTGAAGCGTAAGCCTTGAAAGGTCAGGGTTGTGCCACGCACTCTTAGCCGCCGTTCCTCTCGTCTCCCGGCCCTGCTCGCCGCTGCAGCCTTTTTCTTTTCTCTCCCTCCGCATTTGCAAAGCGCCGCCCCACCGCACTCCAAAGAAAAAGAAAAGCCCTATGGCCTCATCTTCGGCACTGTCTGGGGGCCCGACGACCACCCCGTCTACGGCGTCACCGTAAGGATTCGCCGCGCCACCGACAAGCCCAAAAAAGTCCGCTGGGAACTCTTCTCCGACCACAACGGCGAATTCGCCCAGCGCGTTCCCGCTGGCGAGCGCGACTACATCCTTTCGGCCGATCTCAAACACGTCAAATCCGCCGACGGCAGGACCCTCCACCTGGTCAAGGAAGTCACCGTCCACATCTACAACGACGAGCGCGAAGATACCGGCCTGCACCTGTCCTTCTAGCCCACTCCCCGAAACCAGAATGAGGTAGCGCCGCCATCCCAAGGCACGAGAAATATGTGGGGACGCGCGAAATGTGCGGAGACGAGAAATGTGTGGGCGCGGGCGAACAGTGTGGGGACGGGCGCCTCGCCCGTCCAGCGAGCGCAGCGAGCGCGGGTTTACCCCAAGTCGAGCCCCACACACCCGGGCCGCGAACCGGCGCCATTCGTTAGCTCGGCCCCTAAATCGTCAGCTTCCAGACCCGAAACCGCACCGACTCCCGCAGAAGGCCGCCACCGGCTCCCCCAGCATGCTCGCCGGAAATCCTCACGCGGCGCGCCCCACAATTTTGTAACCTTGGTTCAATTGTGCAATCTCCCTCGCCAGCCGTGAGAGAATAAACCCTCGTGACCCGCCCACGATCCGTCTCCGCCGTCGTCGCTCTGGCCTGCGCGCTGTTCGCCCTCGTGGCGATCCTGGCCGGCGCTTCGCCCGACAAGAAGGACAAACAGGTCGGACGCCTCGTCCTCGGCAAGGTCCTCGATGCCCAGGACAATCCCCTCCCCGACGCCGCAGTCTACGTGACCAACACCCGCACCCGCGCCATCAAAACCTACATCGTCGGCACAGACGGCACCTATCGCTTTCCCGCGCTCTCCACCGCCGTCGACTATGAGATCTACGCCCAATACAAGGGCAAGAAAAGCGATACCAAATCCGTCAGCCAGTTCGACGACCGCCCCCAGGTCTACCTCGATCTCAGAATCGACATCCGTTAGTGTGGCGCGGACCTGCCCTGAGCGAAGTCGAAGGGGCTCTCGCCCGCGAGGCAGTCTCCGACTCTCTCGAAATTTTCACCCCACCTCCGTACCTTTTCATGCAACTTTTCCCTGTGAATTCGGGTTCAATATATACAGGAGATCCATCTCCGCAGGATCGTCTCAAGGAAGGTCAGCTTCAGGAGGATCGTCGTGAGGAGGATCGTGACCAACATGCCCGTAAACAACCAGCCCTCGTCTCGCCCTAAAACAAGCCGCCCCGCCCGTGCCGCCAGGATTGTGCTGGCAGGCCTGTCGCTGCTATGCGCCGGAGCAGTTTTCACCCTCGCCCAGGGCGGAGCCATGAGCCCCTACCAGGGCGAAAAGGACGGCGTCACCGCCGGTGGCACCTGGATGTCGTTCCAGTCTGACGACAAAATGACTGGCGCCCACCGGGTCCGCTTCGAGCTCGTGTCCAATAACTATTTCAAAGAAGACCCCAACTACAAGCCGCGAGTCGAACTGTTCTGCTCCGACGGCAAGCTGGACCGCGCGATTTTCAACCCCGGCACCAAGCTAGGCCAACCCGACTATCCCGCCTTCTGGACCGGCCAGCCCAAGATGGAAGTCATGGTCCGCGTCGACGACGTTCACGGCAACCATGGCTGGACCTGGGAGCGCGATCGCGTCCTCGCCATGGACAAAGGCAGCACCCGCGGCCTGATCGGCGCTACCATCTTCAACGTGGAAGTCAGAACCCGCGGCGGACGCCAGATCGCCGAGTTCTCCCCCGCCGGCCTGAACCTCGATCAGGTCCGCCAGTACTGCGACCTGACCCCCAAGAAGCCAAGCAAAGACTAAGAACTCAAGATGACCATGATCCTGTAGGGACAGCCGCCTCGGCTGTCCCGCCCAGGCGAAGCCGGGCGCCCTCCCTCGCCGTCATTCTCGTCGCTCTGTCATCCTGAGCGAAGCGAAGGACCTATGCACTTTGCTGGCAGCACCGCAGTCGCCCGCCGCCGCCGTGACAGGAACAACCCAAATCTATGCCAGGAATCTCCGGAACGGCATACCAGCAGCCGCTGAAAACTCGCCTCGGTGCTTGCTTTTGCGTGGCGCAGCGCTTCCAGCGCTGCGATAGCGGCGTATTTTCAATCATCCCCTGAGCTCGGTACGCCGAACTCCCCCACGATTTCATACCAAATTCATATCATCTCTACGCTGTACCCATTGACACGCCTTCGATATGTTGCCAGCATCAGCCAGGCAGTTCTCGGCCACACCGGAGGCAACGAATGAAATTGCTTGGGCCCAAACGCTCAGCGTGTCTGACGATTCTCGCTCTGGGGGCCCTGGGCATGACCGCCTGCCTGATCAAAGGCAAGGGCGGAAAATTAACTCCGCCGCCCGTCCTTCCAGTTATGACCGGGGCATGGGATTTCACGGCCCAGGGCGGAAACGGTAACCCGGTCGCACTCGAAGCCGTCCTGTTTGAAAACACGCCGGGAGACTTCTTCGGGACTATTACGGTGAATGCCACGGGGCCAGGAGGAATCATCGACAGCCCTATGTATGAAGTGGATGTTCTCGGCTCCTCCCTATCCACCGCTACCGACATCGCCATTGACTATCTAGGAAATACATGCGGCTCCGACAATGGAAACCGCACCCTGAACGGATCGTCAACGCCTCGAGCCAGGTGACCTTCACCTACGATATCGGCGGAACTGCCACCGTCACGGTTAACGGGACCTATAACGCATCTGCCACGCCGCCGTTTTCAGGCACCTTCACGATCTCGTCCCCAGGTTGCAAGTCCGACGGCCAAACCGGAACCATCACCGGCGTCCTGGCGAGTTCGCTTACAGGCACCTACTCCGGGACGAGCGCCAGCGACAACACCGATACGATTACCCTGACTCTGACCGAGACCACCGGCGTTCCCGCTGGCCTCAACAGCATTTCCGGCAACGGCACCGATAGCAAGAATGGCGACTTCACAGTCCTGGGCACGACCATCGGCAACTTTGTCGCAGGAGGCCTCGCAGGCCCAGGCAGCCCGGTCGGCAATGGCAATCCGGCGTTCGCCTACTTCGACCCGCAGTTAGGCGCCAAGGGATCGCTTCTATTGGTCAGCTTCCAGGGAGGAAGCGCCACCTCCTGTCCCAACGGCGTGCCCATCGACAATGGATCCTGCCTGATCGCAATCCTCGCCATGCAGTGACCCAATCGCTTCTTTCATGCATGCCCGGGGCCGATCCCTGCCAGGTAGGCTGCACGAGGATGCCCCACCCTTCGCGGTTTTCGAAGGGTGGGGAACGCCACTCTCAATCTGACCCGGCGATGACCCTCTCCCCCGGCGCAACCCTCCCGTTACTTGCCACTCCCCCCCGTCTGCTGGCACCTTTAGACAATCACCATGGGCGCCGACGTCATCACCGGCCTCGCATTTTTCCTGTTCATCGCCGGTGTGCTCATCTACGCCGTCATCCTCTACAACGGCCTCGTCCGCCTGCGCAACGAGAACGACCGCGCCTGGGCCAACATCGACGTGCTCCTCAAGCAGCGCCACGACGAAATCCCCAACCTAGTCGAAACCGTCAAGGGATACATGCAGCACGAGCAGCAAACGCTGTTAGCCGTCACCCAGGCCCGCGCCGCATCCATGAACGCGGCCAGCATCGGCCAGAAAGCCCTGGCCGACCTGAAAATGGCCAGCGCCCTGCGCGGCCTCTTCGCCGTCGCTGAGAACTATCCCCAACTCAAGGCCAACGAAAATTTCCTCAAACTGCAGAACCGCATCTCCGAACTCGAAGAACGCATCGCCGACCGCCGCGAGTTCTTCAACGACGACGTCACCACCTACAACACCCGCATCGGCCAAATCCCCGACGTCTTCCTGGCCAGCTTCATGAATCTCAAGCCCCGCCAAATGTTCAAAGTCAGCGACGAAGACCGCCGCCAGGTAGAAGTCAGCTTCCAGGGCCAAGGCGCCGCGGGAGCGTAACTGCCGGTGTGGGTCTGGCCCGTGTGGGTCGGACACTCCTGTCCGACGCCTTTGACTCTCTTCGAGCCACGAATGCCCGTTGCCGCCGTGGACGAGCGCCTTTCAATGCGTGTGAAGGAATTGTGCGTAAGGTTCTGCTCGGAGGGTTGTGGTGGAAGAGCGGCCCTTTAGGGCCGCGTTAGCAGCCAAGAAATCGATGGGCTTTAGCCCCTGAGGTCTTCAAATGGTTGCCCGCACAGACTCACCCCAACACCCGCGCCGCCTCTTTCGCGTAATACGTCAAAATAATGCTCGCCCCCGCCCGCCGGATCGACACCAGCGATTCCATCATCACCCGCTCGCGCTCGATCCATCCATTGCGCGCCGCCGCTTCGATCATCGCGTACTCGCCCGAAACCTGATACGCCGCCAGCGGCAAATCAAACCTCTGCCGCGCCGCCGCAATCACATCGAGATAAGGCATCGCCGGCTTGACCATGATCATGTCCGCGCCTTCTTCAATGTCGGCCGCAATCTCCCGCATGGCCTCGCGCACGTTCGCTCCGTCCATCTGATACGACCGCCGATCGCCGAACTGCGGCGCCGAATCCGCCGCCTCGCGAAACGGTCCATAAAATCCCGAGGCAAACTTCGCCGCATACGAAAGAATCGGCGTATTGATGAACCCCGCTTCGTCCAGCGCCTTGCGAATCGCCCCCACCCGCCCGTCCATCATGTCCGACGGCGCAATGATGTCAATCCCCGCCCCGGCCAGCGACACCGAAGTCTTCGCCAGCAATTCCAGCGTGGCGTCATTCACAATTTCGTAGTCGCCTTCCGCGCTTCGCTTGGCCTGCTCGACCAGCGCATCAATCGCCTCTTCGCTCGAATTCCACCCCTTCACCACGACCGCATCCCGCACCGCCGCGCCCAGCGATCTCGGAACCGTGGGTTTCACGATCCCGCAATGTCCGTGCGACATGTATTCGCACAGGCAAACATCGCCCATCAGCACCAGACCCGGAACCTCGCGCTTGATCGCCCGCGCCGCCTGCTGCACGATCCCATCGTCCGCCCACGCTCCCGTAGCCACTTCGTCTTTCTTGTCAGGCAGCCCGAACAAAATCACCGACGGCACGCCCAGCGCATGCGCCTCCCGCGCTTCTTTCACCGCCTCATCCACCGACAGATTGCACACGCCGGGCATCGACCGCACTTCTTTGCGCACGCCTTCCCCCGGACACACAAACATGGGATACACAAACGCATCGGGAGTAAGCCGCGTCTCCGACACCATATTGCGCAACTCCGCCGTGCGGCGCAGCCGGCGTAGCCGAGTCACTGGGAATGCCATATCAGTTCACCCGAGAAGGACAAAGGTCCTTCATTCCTCCGCTTGATTCTAGACCATCTCGTATCGCACAGCCGCCACTATCGGAGCCACTTCAGCGGCCTTGAAGGTGAGGTGCGAATCGCGGGGTCCCAATCCACATCCGCACATGGCGCGGAACACGTTATCGCCCTTTGAACCACGTGGAAGAGCGGCCCTTTAGGGCCGCGTTCAAGGCTCAAATCGCTTGGGCTTCAGCCCCCGTGGTCGTTTCCACACGGTGACGAAAGTAACCCACTCCCCGTCCGCCGCCTCTCCAATTCCCCCATCCCCTCATAGAATTGTCCTCGGATGAGTCCGTTTCAACGCCACCGTTGGTTCATCGCCGCGGCCGGGATCACCCTGTCTTTTGCTGTCGTGTCGCTGACCGCCCACAAGAGCCTGGGTCTCACTGCCTTCGCCGACCTGGCAGCCCTGGCTGCGATTTCGGTCTTCCTCGCAGCCACGTTGAGAAACGCGATCACCCGCCCCGGTCCCGAGCGCAGCTTCTGGGCGTTACTGGCCTTTGGCGGCTGCCTGTGGGTCAGCAATCAAGTGGCCTGGTGCTATTCCGAGCTCATACAACGCCAGCCCATCCCCGACCCTTACTTCTTCGACATCATCCTTTTCTTCCACCTCGTTCCCATGATCGGCGCCGTGGCCTGGCGCCCCGACCGCGCCCGGCAGGAGCGAGGCATCCACCTGAGCCTGCTCAATTTCCTCACGCTCCTGGGCTGGTGGAGCTTTCTCTACGCCTTCCTTGTCTTCCCGCACCAGTACGTTGTGTTCAACGTAAAGCTCTACGACGCCCGCTACGACCAGCTCTTTCTGCTGGAAAACATTCTGCTGGTGGTAGTCCTGGGATTTGCCGCCCTCACCAGTTCCGGCGACTGGAGGCGGCTCTATCTCCATCTGTTCTCCGCAGCCGTGCTGTACAGCATCAATGCCCAGTTCCTCGACCGGGCCGTGGCCAGCGGCACGTACTATTCGGGAAGCCTGTATGACATTCCCTTCATCGCCGCGGTGGTCTGGATGGCCGCAACCGCTCTGTCGGCCCGCGATTGGGACCTGAAAACCGTCGGCCCCCGCCTTGAAGCGGGCTGGCACAAGATCATTCCCCGGTTAGCCCGGCTTGCCATCCTCTCCCTGCCC
This sequence comes from Candidatus Sulfotelmatobacter sp., assembly GCA_035266285.1. Classification (GTDB taxonomy): domain Bacteria; phylum Acidobacteriota; class Terriglobia; order Terriglobales; family Acidobacteriaceae; genus Sulfotelmatobacter. The sequence continues at coordinate 809 of DATFNR010000065.1, read as the reverse complement.
GTCCTGGGCCTGTGGACAGCCCTGCTCGACCACTCCATTCCCGCGTCGCGCATTTTCCGGATCTACGCCGTCCTGGCTGCTATGCTGGTCCTCGGAGCGTTCGAGTTTCTCGGACAGTACCTGCAGGATCAGGCCTTGATGAGCTTGCTGCAGGAATCGCGCCGCGCCTACGAGGGCCAGATGCGCCTGCAGAACCAGTTGGTGCAGAAGGAGAAGCTGGCTACTCTGGGGAACCTGGTCGCCGGCGCCGCCCGCGAGATCGACCACCCCCTGACCGCCGTCATGACTCACTCCGAGCACCTCTGGGCCCAGGAGCGCCTGTCGAACGAGCAGAACGCCCTGCTCCGCAAGATTGTCGTACAGGCGCAGCGCACCCGCGACCTGGTCGCGAACCTGCTCAGCTTCGCCCAGCAGACTCCGGGCGAGAAAGCGCTGGTCGATCTGAGCACCCTGCTCGCCCGCGCCCGCCAGATGCTCGAATCGCGCTATCCCGGCGGCAAGATTCACATCGCCATCTCCATCGCCACCGGATTCCCCCAGGTGCGCGCTAATCCCAACCAGCTCTTTCAGGCCTTCATCGAAATCATCGAGAACGCCATGGACGCTCTGCAGGAGGTCGGCGGCGGCCTGCTCGAAATCACCGCGGAAAAACACGGGAATGAGGCCGTTCTGCAATTCTCCGATACCGGCCCCGGCATACGCGAGCCGCAGCGCGTCTTCGACCCCTTCTACACCACCAAGCCCATCGGCAAAGGTACCGGCCTCGGCCTGAGCGCCGTCTACGGCGTCATCCAGGAGCACAGCGGCCA
>DATFNR010000064.1:0-20434 GCA_035266285.1 Candidatus Sulfotelmatobacter sp. | reverse complement strand
GCTTGCAAAACGTTAGGAGTGATCACTCCCACAACGAGCGCCAGATCCCGAGCCATTCGGGGTAGCTGTCTGCTGCGCCCTGATCGGATGTCCCGTTCCTCGCTCGCATGGGGAGGCTGCTGGGGCCGCCAGTTTCCTAGGACTGGGGCGGCACAACATCCGGTACCTACGCTGCCAGATTAGGCAGGCTGGATTTCTCGGTAAAGGTTGTTCGTCACATGCGCGGAAAAAGTCTGTGGAAAACGTGAGCTGAAGACGAAGTTACGCCGAAGGTTGCCCCACCCTTGTCCCTGCGTATTTTGCAGGGACAGGGTGGGGTTTTGATTCTGTTGTGATGACCGAGCGTAACAATTCCCACCCTCCCGCAAAGAACGCGGGAAGGGCGGGGCAACCTGCCATAGGTCGGTGCTGCAACGTTATCCGTATCGTGTCCGTAACGCTAGCAGCAACCGCATGCTTTGCCGCGCAGGGACTCGCGGGCTTCCCAGCCAATGAACGGCGTGACTGCCAAAGCGGCAAGCGGGTCGGCCCACGCGATTCCGAAGAATGCATGCACGGAGAGTCCGAGTAAAGCGATCATCGAGAGATAAGCGCACAACATGGATTCCGCCGCGTCCGCGCGTAGTGCTGCACTACCCGTAATGGAGGACAAACGCCGCTTTTCCCGGGCCAGCCAAGGCATAATCGCCGCCGCGGCGATCAGAACCATGATCCCCAAAGCGCTTGATCGCGGCTCACTGTAACCCAGCAGCGTCGCAGCGGCGGCCGCAATGACATACAGAGCAAGGAAAAGAAGTAGGACGCCCGCGATTCGAGAGGCGCGTCGTTCAGCATTCTCATCGGAGAGGGGACTCCGAAATCGTCTCAGCACGACTACGGCTGAGAACAGTTCGATTGTGCTGTCGCCGGCAAATGCCAGCAACGCTGGACTTCTGGCCCACCACGCGGCCCACAGAGATACTCCAGCTTCAACACACATCCAGCCGATGGTGATCGCCTGCATGCGTTGAATCCGGCGAAGGAGATCTGGCGCCGCGATCTTCAGATTGGTGGCAATCACCTAAAATCCCATGATGTTGTAGCCGCAATCCACATAGATCACTTCGCCGGTGATGCCGCTGCTGGCGTCGGAGGCCAGGAACACGCCGGTCGATCCTACTTCGGCAACTTCCACGTTGCGGCCCAGCGGGGCGCGCTCGGCGTGGGATTTCAGCATGTCTCCCAGGCCCGAGATGCCGCGGGCGGCGAGGGTTTTGATCGGTCCGGCGGAGATGGCGTTGACGCGAATCTTTTTCTTGCCGAGATCGTGAGCCAGGTAACGCACGGTGCATTCGAGCGCGGCCTTGGCCACGGCCATCACGTTGTAGTGCGGGACAACTTTTTCGGCGCCGTAATACGTCATCGTAATGATCGATCCGCCGTCTTCCATGAGCGGGGCGGCGGCGCGCGCGACCGCGATCAGCGAATAGACGCTCACATCGTGCGCGACGCGGAAGCCTTCGCGCGTGGTGTTGACGAAGTCTCCTTTTAGTTCTTCAGCCGGAGCGTAGGCAACCGAGTGCACGAGCGCGTGCAGCTTGCCGTGGCGTTGTTTGAGCGTGGCGAAAAGGTGGTCGATCTCCTCATCTTTGGAGACGTCGCACATGTAGGCTTCGGCGCCGGGCAGCGACAGGATGAGGTCTTTGGCCTCCATCTCCATGCGCTCGTTCTGATAGGTGATGGCCAGTTTCATGCCGGCGGCGTGCAGTCCCTGGGCGATGGACCACGCGATCGAGCGCTTGTTGGCGACTCCGAAGACGACGGCGTTGCGGCCCTGCAGCTCTGCGGACATGAATGCTCCTGAGTGTTCCTTGAGGAAGAGGAAAGGATAACAGTTTTCTTCACCACGGAGACACGGAGGCACAGAGAACGCAATTGTTGATTGATGATTTTTGATTGTTGATTGTTGAATGAAACACGAGGCGCGTTGCGACGCGGGAGATTCTGTTATTCAAAAATGCTACGAACGCAAAAAACTTACTTCCCGACTGCCTTCAAGGAGTCCTGCGCAGCCTTATAGTTCGGAGCCAGCTTTAAGGCTTCCTGCCATTCAGCGACCGCAAGATCTTTTTTCCCCTGCTTCTCAAAAACCTGGCCGAGGCGCCAGTGGGCGTTGGCCCAGGTCGGATCGCCCTCTTCCGGCCAACGGCCAAGATATTTCTTGAGGAAGCGTTCCGCCTCGTCGAGATTCTGTCCGCTGAGCAGGTCGGAGCGAGCCACGCCGAAGTATCCGGGCAGATACTGAGGATCAACTTCCACCGCGTGCTTGAAAAGCGGCGGAGCATCGGAATCCTTTTTCTCCTGAATGTAGATAAAAGCGAGTTGCACGTAGGACTTTGCCCGCCGCGGGTCGGCAGCGACCGCTGCTTTGTATTCCTGCTCCGCTTCAGCGCTTTTCTTCTGATTCAAATAAACGGCGGCCATGGCATAGTGACCCTCCACCGCATCGAGCGCACTGATCTGCCGGGCTTGATCGATGGCCTGGTCCATACTGCCGCCGACAATGCCCGGTGCTTCCGCATAAAATTCAGACAGCGCTGCCCGCGCTGGAATGCTTTTGGGGCTCTGGGCGACGGCTCGCTCGAACTCTACTTTGATCTGGCGGGCCAGGGACATTTTCTTGAACATGCCGGCGGAATCGAGCAGTCCGCTGAGCGAGTTCCCCAATAAGAGGTGATAATCCGACTTGCTGTCATCGAGTGTTACTGCTTTCTGGGCTTCTTCGGAGGCCTTGCTGAAGTCGAGAAATGCGTAGAGAACTTCTCCAAGCAAGAAGTGTGCCTCCGCATTCCTGGGATCTGCCGCGATGGCTTGCTGCAGCAGGGACTTGGCCTGGTCAACCGAGGTTCTTGTCTGAACCAGGTTTCTGGCCTGGTCGAGAGGGTTCGATTGTGCGTCCAGCCGCGAAGTTGCGAGGCCAGCAATTAGAACAAGCTGCCAGCATACTTTGCTCAAGGTTCTGTGATTCATTCGTGTTGAATTCCCCTGTCTAATAGTATTGGGACCCAAGATTAAGAGGCTGAACCTCGAGACATGCGGCCCGCACTCGGCGTTAGTCCGCAGAGGAAACCTCGCTTAACGGCGCCACAGTCCTCACCGGCAAACTCGCCGCCACGAACGAGAGTCCATACATGCAGGCGATGAGCGCGAATGCAGCGACCAGGCTCACTTTGTGTGCGACTGCTCCGACGCCGAGAGCGAGCACGAGTTGCAGCGACGTTCCGGTGAAGTTAAAGGCAGTTTGCACCCGTCCCATCAAATGTTTCGGGACCATCTCCATGAGGCTGGTATTCATGGCCACGCCCCCCACGCCCCGCGCCGAACCCATCACGAAATAAGTGAAAATTGCGGCGAAGAGGAACCGCGAAATGGGAGCAAAGGCCATGCTGACCGACAGCAGCGCCATGGAGAACGCAATGGCACGGCGGCCGCCCAGGTAGGCGATGGCCGGGGCGACGTACAAAGCGCTGATGAATGCGCCGCTACCCCATCCGGCGCTCAGCCAGCCGTAGCCTTTAGCTCCCGCGTGGAAGACGCGGTCGCTCAGCGACGGACTCACGATGCCTCCTGTCATCATGGCTCCCAGGAACAGAGCCCAGCTCATTCCCAGCAGCACGACGGCGCGCTGGTCGCGGAGAAAGCGCAGGGCTTCGCGCATGTCGCGCGAGAAGCGCTGGAGTTGATTTTCCGCGGCCACAAGATCGGCCCGAAACTCCTCCGGATGCAGCACGACGTGACGTCCCTTGCGCACCGCGAAGTAGCAGAGGAATGAGACCACATAGGTCGAGACGTCGATCAGCAGCACTCCGCCGAGCCCGATGTGGTTGTACATGAAGCCGACGACGGCGCCCGCCATGAGCCATCCGCCCTGCACGCCCGCGAGCAGGAAGGTATTGGACTCGACGAACTGGCCCGCGGGAGTGAGTTCCTGAATGAGCGCGGTGATGGTCGGCCAGAACATCCAGAAGCCCGCGGCCACCAGCGTGTTCATCAGGTAAAGCTGCCAGACCTGCGCGCGGTGCTGGAAGGCGAGGATGGCCACGGTCAGGATGATCAGGCCGCGCAGCGCATCCAGCCACATGACCAGCCGCCGGCGATCTTCGCGATCGATGACCACGCCGGAAAAAGGCAGCAACAGCATGGCCGGAATGGTTTGCAGAACGACGAGCATTCCCAGAGCCATCTCGTTGTGCGTGGCCTGCAGGATGTACCAGGCCACGGCGGCGGAGTTCATCCCGCTGCCGAACATGGAAATCATGTTGGCGGCGAAGACGAAGCGCAGCGGACGCTGGCCCAGGATGGCGCGCATCGTTCTACTTTAACCCAGCTGCGGATTCACCACGGAGGCGCGGAGAAAGGATTTTCGATTGCCGATTTTCGATTGCCGATTGAAAACCGGACATGTTTTCAATCGGCGATCGGCAATTGGCAATCGGCAATTTCCCCCGCGAAGGTGTGCCTGACGCCCTTGCGTGCCGCCGCATTCGGCGCTACGATTCGCCTGCTGCCGGAATTCGAGGCGCATTCGAGTGTTTGTCTTTCGCGTTACCGGAGGGGCTTATGAGACGCTCGATCGGTTTGCCGCTGGTTGTTCTTTTCTGCGTATCCCCGTTCGTGGCGGGCAGGGCAAGTGCCCAGATCGATCGCATTGTCATCGCCGCCGGGACGGAGGAAGATCACGCCCTGCAGGCGATCTCCAACGAGCAGGACGCGACCAAGAAGCTGGCCATGTACGAAGACTTCGTACAGAAGTTTTCCTCGAACCCGGCCGCCGTGGCCTACGGGAACTGGCAGATTTCCCAGGCTTACCAGACGACTGGGGACCTGCAGAAGGCGCTCGACTACGGTGACAAGGCGCTGGCCGGGTCCCCGCGCAACCTCGACATTCTGGTCTCGCAGGCCAGCATGGCGCAGCAGGCCAAGAATAACTCCAAGCTTGCCGACTATGCCGCCAGGGGCGGCGAGGTGTGCCACTCGATTGCGAAGCAGCCCCGGCCCGAGGGCATGAGTGACGCAGACTTCTCCCGCAAGGTGAGCGAAGAAAAATCGACGGCGCAGAGCAACTGCGATTTTTTTGAAAGTGCCGGGTTCAATGCGATCACCGCGGAAAATGATCCGAAAGCGCGCATGGCCGACATCGAGAAATACAGCGCAGCGTTTCCGGATTCGAAGTTTCAGGATCAGGTTTCCAGCTATGCCATCTATACGCTGGGCCCGGGTCAGCTCAATGATCCGGGGCGCCTGATTTCCTTCGGAGAGAAGACGCTGGCCGCCAACCCTAATTCGCTGCCGGCCCTGCTCACGCTGGCGGGATTCTATGTAGAGGACTCCCGGCCGGCAAGCGTGACCAAGGCGATTTCGTATTCGCAAAAAGTGCTTGAGATCACCAAGCCCGACTCCCCCGACGCCGACAACAAGAGCAAGGCTGCGGGTGGCGTGGCGCATTCGACGATCGGCTACGCGTATTTAAAGCAGGAGAAGTCGCAGGCGGCGATCCCCGAACTCAAGGCGGCTGTCGCACTGCTCAAGGGCCAGGACGAAACGTCGTACTCGATCGCTTTGTACCGCCTCGGCTTTGCCTACGCCAAGCTGAACCGGATGACCGAGGCGCGCGAGGTGCTGACCGAGGCGGCAAAGATTCAGGGTCCCGCCCAGGGCATGGTGCAGGAACTTCTGACCAAAGTGAATGCGGCGCGGTCCAAGGGAAATTAAACGCTCGCAGCTTGCCTGCGTCAGGATGTTCCCCGCCAGATGACGAACTGGTTTATTTCTGGGGAGGTATCAATTCCTGCGACAGCTGTTGCGCCTTGGACGCGAGCGTACGGGCGCGCTCGAGCTCTCCGGCGGTCATCGCGGTCTTCGCTTCATCCATGAACTGGTGGATTTGATTGACCATGTCCTGCTGGTTCGCGCTCAGTTGCTGCCCGGCGATTTTTGCGAGATTGTCTTCCGCGGATTTTAAAATGCGGTTGTCGGTGTCCCGCAATTGAGCGGCCTGATCGCCGACGACGCCGCCGGCCAACTGAATGCTCGGCTCGGTGGTGCCTCCCTGACGGACAATAACTTTCGGTGGAGGACAGTTCGTGAGAGCAGAAGCCGTTGTAGCCGCGGCCTTGCCACCAGACGCCGGCGCCGTGCTCCCGGCCGAATTTCCTGGACTGGGGGCACTCGACGGATCAGAAGGAGAATTTGCCGGCCCGGTCGTGGCCGCGGTTGGAAGGCAGTTGCCGGAATTCGCCTTCTTCTTTCGCGGCGGGCGTTTCGGATGTGCCGGTTGATTTTGTGCCGATGGATTCTGAGCGGGCGCGGGTTCAGGCTGGGCGGTCTGCCCTGAATTCTGCCCGGCGGCTGCGGGTTGCCCGGTCTGCGCAGTTTGAGGTGCGGATGTGGCGGCAGGCGCAGCCGCCATCCGCGGGGGGCCCGCTGCGCATGAAATTCCAACCAGCAAGATTGCGGCCAGAGTCATTCCGAACACTCTGCAGTTCCGTGCCAAAACCTCTTCATCTTACGCCTTTCAAAGTCAGCGGCGGGACTGTGCAGAGCAGATTTTTCGCTGGTCGCGGCCAGGGATCGATCCCTTTTCTTCACGACACCGCCGCGTCGGTCGCGTAGGCGTGGCCGGCTTCCCGCGCCGCTCCCGCGGCGGGAATGTGGAAGCGGAATGTGGTCCCGGCGCCTTCGGCCGATTCAAAGTCCACGCTGCCGTAGTGCCACTGCAGAATCTGATAAGTCTGCGCCAGGCCGATGCCGCTGCCTTCTTTCTTGGTGGTGAAGTAAAGCTCGAAAATCTTGTCGTGCATGTCCCGGGGGATTCCACCGCCCTGGTCGCGGACTTCGGCGACAACGACATTGTCCTCGCGGTGAGCGGAGATAGTAAGCAGCCCGCCGCGGGGCATCGCCTGCACCCCATTGATGACCACGTTGAGAATGGCCTGCTTCATCAGGTCCAGGTCCGCCTTGATCGGCAGCCGCTCGGCGGGCAGGTGGCGCTCGATCTTAACGCCGTGTTGTTCGGCGTCGGGCGCGGCCAGTTGCGCTACTTCCTCCATCAACCGGCGTACGTCGATTTCTTCCAGCCGAAGGTCACGGGGCCGGGTGAAGTCGACCAGAGTCTGCACCACGCGATCGAGCCTCCGGATTTCGCTGTCAATAATGTCCATGTGACGGCGCGTGTCAGGCTCCTGGTGGGCAAGCTTGTTCCGCAGCAACTGCAGGTGAAGCACGATGGCGTTGATGGGGTTTTTCACTTCGTGAGCCACGCCCCGGGTGAGGCGGCCGCTGGCCGAGAGGCGGCGCGACATTTCGATCTCGTCGCCAATGCGCCGGACCGACTCAGTGTCGCGCATGATGAGCAGCGCGCCGATCTGCGAATTCTTCTCCTGCACGAAGTCGAGCGACACCTGGACGCTCTTGCCTCCCGCCACCTCGAACTCGCGCTGCAAGAGCGGACGGCGCCGCTCGAAGGCGTCGAGCAGAGCCGTTCCCATCAGAGAGTGCCGGTCGAAGATTTCCTGCACCGGGCGCCCCAGCAGCTCAGCGCGGGGACGTCCCAGAAACGACTCGACCGGCGCGCTGACCAGCACAACGCGGGAATCGCGCGCGAACAGCATCAGGCCGTCCTGCAGCTTCGACATGAGCTGATCCACGTTGTCCTTCAGGGCGGAGAAGATTTCCTTGCTGTCGCGAATCTGGCGGCCCAGGTTCGCGATCTTCAGCGTGACCAGCCCGTACTCGTCGTGCTCCGACTCGTCGCCTGCGAGAGCGTCTGCCTGGCCGGCGCTTACGCTGTCGAGATTGCGGCTGATTTCCTTCAGCGGGCCCAGCGCGAGGTTGGAGATTCCCGCCGCCAGCAGCAACGACAAAAAGACCGACGCCACCGAAAAATAGCCGGCCTTCAGCAGCCGGGCGGCCACCTCGTTTTTCAGGAATACGGTTTCCACTCCGATGCGGATGGTGCCGAAGGGTTCGCCGTTCAACTGCAGCGGGTAGGTCACGTCATAGACCCGGGCGGGACTGAAGACCAGCCGAATCTGGTCGGGGAAACGGGCGCCCATCAAGCGCTGGAAATCCGGCCGCGGCGGGATGACCTTGCCCACCATCGCCGCGTTCGTATGCAGCAGGGCTTTGCCGTTGATGTCCACGATGCTGACGTCGTAGATGTAGTTCCAGTCGCCGGGGTCGGAGAGCAGCAGATTGTTCAGATCAACGTCGGTCTGTACATAGTCCGCCAGAGCGCGGCGCACGGCCACGGGATCGTTGGTGTCCAGGCGCGTGCTGCTGAAGTCGGGCACTGCATTGGCGGCCGCGTAGGAAAGCTGGTGGGTCAGGTTGGTCGCAGTTTCGTAAGCATTGGCGATGCGGAGGCGGAGGATCTGGGAGATATAGAGGTAGGAGAACGCCGACACCATCGCCGTCACCATGAGAGTGATGACGAGCACGATAATGGCTTTTCGTCGCAGCATGACCGGAGTCGAATGGGTTCGGTTCGAGGTGCCGAGCGACGTTCTAGCCGCTCGATACTTCCTCCTTCCCGGGGGCGGCCTCCGCGACTGCCGCGCCGTATTCCTTCAACTTGTTGTGAAGAGTCTTCAGACTAATGCCCAGGATTTCCGCGGCCCGAGTCTTATTGTTGCTGGTGGCCTCGAGCGTTTTCAGAATCAGCATCTTCTCCGCCTCCTCCACCGTCGTGCCCACGCCCAGGCGAACCGCATCCGGATCGCTGGCAGCCGCGCGCAGCGGCGCCTGCCCAAAACCTGGCGGCAGATGCTTGGTCTCAATCATGGCGCTGTCGCAGACGATGACCGCGCGCTCGATGGTGTTGCGCAATTCGCGAACGTTTCCCGGCCAGGGATAGTTATTGAACTGATTGAGCACCGCCTCGCTGACCGCGACCACCTTGCGCCCGTGCTTGGCGCTCATTTCGGCGAGCAGGAGTTGCACCAGACTGGAGATGTCTTCTTTGTGCTCGCGCAGCGGCGGCATGTGAATGTTGAACACGTTGAGGCGGTAGTACAAATCGCTGCGCAGTTCTCCTTTGGAGACGGCCTCGTCCGGCACTTTATTGGTGGCCGCCAGCACGCGCACGTCGACCGGAGTTTCCACCTTGCTTCCCAGCCGTCGCAGCTTTCGGTCTTCCAGAACGCGAAGCAGCTTGGCCTGGGTGCCGACCGGCATCTCGCCGATCTCGTCCAGAAGCAGGGTGCCTCCTTCTGCCAGTTCAAAGCAGCCGGTGCGGCGTTCCAGAGCGCCGGTGAAGGCGCCTTTCTCGTGGCCGAAGATTTCACTCTCCATCAGCGTCTCGGGAATGGCGGCGCAGTTGATGGCGACAAAGGGCCGCTCCCGGCGCGGGCTGAGCTCGTGAATGGTCCGCGCCACCAGTTCCTTTCCCGTGCCGCTGGCGCCGGTGATCAGCACTGACGCCGTGCTGGGCGCAACCATTTCAATGAGACGGAAGATTTCCTGCATCTTGCGCGAGGCGCCGCTGAGCTTGCCCAGCGATCCGGCATCGCGCAGCTTGCGCCGCGTGACCTCCAGTTCGGCGCGCGTGCCCAGCAGCGCAGCGGCGTTGCTCAGGATCGTCCGCAGGCGGTTGGTGTCGATGGGTTTGGTGATGTAGTCGTAGGCTCCGGTTCGCATGGCCTGCACGGCGCTGTCGATGGTTCCCTGGGCGGTGACCAGAACGACGGCGATCGTCTGGTCTTGCTCTGCCAGGCGCTCCAGCAGTTCAATGCCGCCCATGCGCGGCATCTTGAGATCGGTAATAACGATCGACGGGGACCAGTCCGTCGCCTTCGCGAATCCCTCCACGCCGTCGCGGGCAGTTTCCACGCGAAAGCCCCACGAGGAGACAATCTCGGCCAGCCCGGAGCGTTCGTTCTCTTCATCCTCGACGATCAGTACTTTTTCGTGGCTCATGGGGAATGCCCAAACTCGCGCGACTTGCCGGGGGAGCCTGCGAAACCCGTGGCCAGAAACTCCCGCCGCCCAAGCCGCCATCCCCACAATACGCGGCCAACTTCCCGCCCGGCAAGGTCTGTATGGGGCGGACGATCGCCCAGCAACCGTCCTACCCGCCTCTGCGCGCGGGAGCGCGAATTTCATTTTGAGACGACGGGGCGCGGGTGCGGTTGCTTAAGTCGGCAATACTTAGCAGTCCTTGCTTTCGCTTTGAGCTTCTGTGCGATAGAATTTCCCGTTCCCAGGTACAGTCTCATTCACTTGGCCGGTGCCGCAACAACTTTGCCAGTCCGCGCCTGTCTTGTTTCAGGTGCGCGGCGAAGGTGCGCACATTTCTTGGAGGATTCCATGTCACTCAATTGCCACACCCGTGCAACTCGCCCTTTGGCAGTAGGGCTGGTCACGCTGCTTGCGTTGATTTTGATGTCAGGACTAGCGGTTGCGCAGAGCGATTCCAACCCGAAGTGGGACGTTTTCGTGGGATATCAATACATGCATCCGGGGATTACCGTCCCCCAGCCGTTTGGCGATCCCAATAATCCGGTTGGCTTCAAAGTTCCGGACATGACAAAGGGATTCGGCTCGGCGCTGACTTACAACTTCGATCAGCATTGGGGAGCGGAATTCGATTTCGGACACAACTGGGGCAGCAGCAACTACGAAACCACAGGCTCGCTGGGCCCGCGCCTCATGTGGCGCACCGAAGATGCCAACTACTTCGTGCACGCACTGCTCAGCTACAACCGGCTGTCGGTCAATGGATTGAACGACGGGCAGAACGGCATCGGCGCGATTCTCGGTGGCGGCATGGATCTGCCCATCACCAAGTCCTTCGCATTCCGACTGTTTGAAGCGGACTACGTGTGGTCCAAACATGATTACTCCGACGATGCGGCGCAGCAATTTTCGACGCTGAGGCGACCCAACATGGAAGGTGTGCGGCTGCGCACCGGCGTGGTATTCAGCTGGGGCGGCGCGCCTGCGGTAACTCCGGCAGCATCCTGCACCGTGCAACCGTCGGAAGTCATGGTCGGAGAGCCCATCACGGCGAACGTAACGGCCAGCAATTTCAATCCCAAGCACACCCTCACCTACGCCTGGAGCGGCAACGGAGGCGGCCAGGTTACGGGCAAAGATACGGCCGCGAGCATCGACACCACCGGCGCGGCTCCCGGCAGCTACACCGTGACGGCGAAGGTCACTGATGCGAAGGAGAAGAAGAACAACGAAGCCAGCTGCACGGCGAACTACACGGTGAAGCCGCTGCCGCCGAAGAACCCGCCGAATATGTCGATGTCAGCCAACCCGGCGAGCGTGATTACCGGCAGCCCCGCGAATGTGAACGCCTCCTGCACCAGTCCCGATGGCGTTCCGGTTTCCGTGGCCAACTGGACCTCAACGGCCGGTACGGTTTCGGGCAGCGGAACCTCCGCAACCTTAAACACCTCTGGCGTTCCCGCCGGCGCGGTGACGGTCACCGCGATTTGCACCGATGCTCGCGGCCTGACGGCACAAGCTTCCACCGAAGTTACAGTGCAGAATCCGCCGCCACCGCCGGTAGACAAGGCTCTGGAAGCGCGGCTTTCTCTGCACAGCATCTACTTTGTCGTCGACCACCCCAGACCCAACGAGCCCAAAGGCGGTCTGCTTGCAAGCCAACAAAGGACGTTGATCGCGCTGGCTGCTGACTTCAAGAAATATCTCGAGGCCAAGCCGGACGCACACTTGATTCTTGGAGGTCACGCTGATCATCGTGGCTCCGCGGAATACAACCAGGCGCTCTCCGAGCGTCGAGTCAACAGCACCAAGAGCTTCCTGATTGCGCAGGGGGTTCCTGAGGCAAACATCGAGGTCAAAGCGTTTGGCAAGGGAGACAACCTGACCGACGCCGAGGTTAAGGATTCGGTGGAGAACAACGCCAACCTGAGCGCAGAAGAGCGGCAACGGGTTCTCAAGAACATAAATGTGATTAGGATGGCCAGCAACCGCCGGGTGGACATAACTCTCAGCACGACCGGGCAGGTCTCGACCCGCCAGTTCCCCTTCAACGCCGAGGATTCACTCACGTTGATCGGCGGCAGAACGCCTCCAAAAGCCATAGCGCCAAAGAAGAAGGTGCCGCCGAAGAAGAAATAACCACGCGTAGTTCCAGGAACATGGGCGGAGAGCGAGGTCAATTTCGCTCTCCGCATTTTTTTGGGCTCAAGCGGCCCGGGTTGGCCTGGAATGGTCCTGCACTCGGCGAAACTCACCGGCTAGCCCAGATTGCGGGTACATAACTTGATCCCCGTTCTGACTCGTCCATGACCGCCTGGCGTTCGCCCAAATCTCTCACTTGAGGCTGGCGGCGCGGCGTTTGAGGGTGTAGGTATGACGGCTGCCGGATCAAGAGTGGAAAAATCTACATGGGATGCCACTAACGTGCTATCGCCAAGTCGTTGATTTGATGCGACTGTCTCTGGTATTCGGGTTGCCAGTTACTCATTAGAGAATGCAGGCGGGAATGACGACCAGACTGTTCCGCAGACACCGGAGTGTAGTCGTTGGGATGACCTCGGCTTGCCTGCTGCTGATGGTGGGCTGCGCCCGGCCGGCCGGGATGGGCGGTGAGGAGGGAGTTGCCCACGCCGACCAGCATCAGGCTCCCTTCCAGGACAAGGACCAGGCTGTCGGCGGCGGCGGCGCCGTGTCCTCGCCGCCGGCTGGCTCCAGGCCAGACGTCGGTCTTCCTCCTTTTCGTGACACTCTAAGCCTGCCGGCGGGCACCATGATTACGGTTCGGCTGCAGAACGCGTTGGTGGCCGGCCATCCCGACGATGCCGGCTCCTTCGATGCCCTGGTGGATAGCTCGGTTGTGGTCGAGGGCAACACGATCGTGCCGCGGGGAACCAGTGTGATCGGCCGCATCGAAGGCGCCCGCGCCTCTAACGTCGATCGCAACCAGGGATATGTGCGGCTGACTCTGGAATCGCTTTCGCTGGCGGGGCGGCGTCTTCCGCTTCAGACTTCCAGCCTGTTTGCCCGGGGCAATGCCGGCGATACCGGCGACACCGGCGACACGGCAGATCCCGGCGAGGCTGCTTCCTCGCCTGTCGTTCACTCGCCCATCGTTCACTCGCCCATAGTTCATCTAAACAAAGGCCGCCGCCTTACCTTCCGGCTCACCGAGCCCGTCTTGCTGGCCCAGCAGAACCTGCCCGGCCGCTAGAGCTTCGCCTCTTTTGTCCTCTGATCGGCCACTTTTCCACAGAAAGATTTCCCGTTTTAGTGACGGACGCACTTAGCAGGCACAGGCCTGGTTCTCTATAGTGGGGCCGGATAGTGAGGCCGGAGAAGAGAGTTGGGGAGCAGGCCTGTGGGTCGTGGGATTCCCAACCTGGGAAAACCAAGGTATAGGGCGACGGGAATTTGAGTTCCTTCCGGGAATGTTCCCACGCAGAGTAGGTGTATGAGTACTGCCGCAGAGTTTCCGTGGACGTCGCAGAATCCGAAGGCGGACCTGCACGCCCTGTTCGACCATGCTCCACTGGGTTGGGCGCAGTGCCAGCGCCAGGGCAGGATCACCGCGCTGAATCCTGCACTGGAGCGAATGCTGGGCGGGCGAACGAACTTGACGGAAACGCTCCGCCTGGCGGATTTACTCCATTCGGACGACCAGGCCGAAAGCGAACGATTGCTGCGGGAATTGTTCGAGGGGGGGCGCGACAGCTTTCAACTCGATTCCCAGCCCCTGTTTGGGCAGGGCCGGCCGGTGCGTTGGACCGCATGGCGCGTCGCCGGAGCCAACGGCACACCCGACTACGCTCTGGCGCTGGCTGAAGATAGCGCCGTCAGCCGGGAAGCGAAGCAGCGTCTGCGCCAGGCGGAGCGGCTGGAAGCCGTGGGACGGCTGGCCAGCGGCGTGGCTCACGATTTCAACAATCTCTTGACCGGAGTGCTGCTGTACTGCGACCTGCTCATGGCCAGTCTGGAGCCGGGAAATGGGGTTCGCAAGTATGCCGAAGAGATTCGCAATGCCGGCCTGCAGGCGACAGATCTGGTGCGGCAACTCCTGACGGTGACCCGCACGGCAGATCCTCAACCTCGTCTGCTCTGCCTGAACGAGATTGTCGAAGCCATGCGGAACCTGCTGGCTCGACTGATCGGGGAAAACATTGCGCTCAGCCTGCACCTCGAACCCAGCCTGGGGCTCATCGAGATGGACCCCAGCCAGGTTCAGCAGATACTTCTCAACCTGGTGCTCAACGCTCGCGACGCCATGCCGGGCGGGGGCGAGATTTCGGTTGAAACCCATAACTGCAAGATACAGGTTCTGCGCGAGGGCGGCTCTGGGCCGCGCGGTCTGGTCGATCTCCCCTGCGCGCTGTTTGTGGTGGGAGACAACGGCGGCGGGATGGACGCCCACACCCGCGCTCATCTCTTCGAGCCCTTTTTCACCACCAAGGCCGCGGGCAAAGGCACTGGCCTCGGATTAGCCACCACCCATGACATCGTGGCCGCCAACGGCGGCCTGATTCATGTGGACAGCACCCCTGGGCAGGGCACGCGCATTAGCGTGCTCCTGCCCATGGCTCAGGGATCGGCGGCTCAGGAATCGGCTGCAAATTTCAAGTTTCCAAGCAGTGCACAACCGAACGAGGGGGTACTTCTACCAAGAGACGAGGAATTACCATGACGTCAGCAGCAGCACTCAGTCCGCTTACAGCGCCCCAGCTGGAACCAGCCAACTTTCTCAACCTTCTGATCGTGGACGACGAACGGTCGATCCGCGAAGCCTGCCGCGAAATCGCGGTGTCCCTTGGGTATGTGGCGTTTGCAGCCGACTCCGCCGAGCATGCCTACCGGTTGCTGGACACGCAGGCCTTTGACGCTGTCCTGTTGGATCTGCGCTTGCCGGGCGCGGGAGGCCTGGATGCCCTGCACCGCATCAAGGAGCGCAGGCCCGAAGCGGTCGTGGTCGTAGTGACCGGGTACGGCACCGTGCAGTCCGCGGTGCAGGCGATGAAGGCCGGCGCCTACGACTATGTGACGAAACCGTTCAGCGTCGACGAACTGAAGATGCTGCTGGAGCGCGTCGCCAGCCACCTGAAGCTGAAGTCGGAAAACCGCCTGCTGCGCGAGAAGGTGAAATCCAAGCAGGGGTTCGGCGGCATCGTAGGGCGCGCTCCGGAGATGGAGAAGCTCTACCGCATCATCGCGAAGGCGGCGAACAGCGTGCACCCTGTGCTGATTCTGGGAGAGAGCGGTACGGGCAAGGAGATGGTGGCGCGTTCCATTCACTATTCCGGCCCTTTCCGCGACAAGCCGTTTATTCCGGTGGACTGCGGATCGCTGGTGCCCACGCTCATTGAAGGTGAATTGTTCGGCTACGTCAAAGGCGCGTTCACTGGCGCCAACCAGTCGAAAGACGGTCTGATGAGCATGGCCGAAGGCGGCACGATCTTCCTCGACGAGGTGGGAGAACTCCCCGTCGATTTGCAGGCCAAGATGCTGCGGGCGATTCAGGAAAAGGAGATCCGGCCGGTGGGGAGCACGCGCCGGATACCGATCAACATCCGCATTCTGGCCGCCACCAATCGCGATCTGGAGCAGGCGGTGACGCAGGGAGAATTCCGGCGCGATCTCTATTTCCGCCTCAATGTGCTCAGTCTGCGGATTCCGGCATTGCGCGAACGCCGGCAGGACATTCCGCTGCTGATCGGGCACTTCCTGGAACGTATGACGCGAAGCTCCGGGCAGGAAAAAATGCTCAGCGACGACGCGCTCAAGTCCATGCTGGCCTATGACTGGCCAGGCAACGTCCGCGAACTGGAAAACTGCCTGGAGCGCACCTACGCCTTTACCAGCGGGCCGTTGATCCATGTCACGGACCTGCCCGCCGAAATCGCCAACCTGCCGCATCCGGATTCGGCAACCGGCGATAATGGCGGCCCGAAGATCATCCCTATGGCAGAACTGGAGAAGCGGACGATTCTGAGTGCCATCACAGAACTCAATGGGGACAAGCTGCAGGCGGCGCGAATGCTGGGAATCGGCAAGACAACGCTCTACCGGAAACTCAAGGACTACGCTGCCGATGGCTATCAAAGTTAGGAGTCCGATTCTGGACCGCATCGTGGGACAGTGGTTCCGCAACGGGAGAATCTGGTCTCGCAGCTGTGGCTAAGCCCTGTGTTTCCAGTACATGTGGTGTGGTGGCAGACTTGCAATTTAAGCCAGCATGATTCTACTCATTACACCTTCAGCCCGCGGCCAAGAGTGCGCTGATTCCTTGAACGCTGCCACGGGCCTCGAAACGCACTGGGCGTGCGACCTGCAGCAGGCCTCGAGCCACCTGCGCGAGCACGTCTATGTGGCCGCTGTGATCGACCAATTCCTGCTCGAAACCGAGCCTCAGGAGAGCGATCAGGTGGCCGAGCATCTGGGAACGGCCTTCCCGGTTTACATCAACTTTGCCGTCACCGGCATGGAGCGCCTGGTGCGCGAGGTTCGGTCGGCATTGCATCGCAGGAAGCGCGAAGAGTCCGCAGCCCGGCGGGCTGTCGAAGAACAAATGCGCTGCGAAATGCGCGAGACCCTGACCGCCATGCTGCTCTCGTGCGAGCTGGCGATGTCGGTGCCGGGCATGCCTGTGCCCGCCGCGGAGAAAATCCGTGTCATTGATAACCTGGCGCGGGAATTGAGGTTACGGCTGCAAGTGAACTGAAGCCAGGGTGGTGTCCCGAAAATAGGCGAGTAGAGTCGGACAACAAGCCTTGGTTTGGGTCTCCCAGCCTCAGCGGCTAAAGCCGCTATTTTCAGGGGTTCTTTACGGCGCGGCTGGAAGCCGCGCCCTTTCAAAAACTCGTAAACTTTTGACACGAACTAACTGGTTGCCACGCCAGGCTCCTGCGTAAGCCTCGCACCCTGGCTCGTCGAACCTACCCGGTCGAACATATTCGTCGGGCAAATTCGTCGAACCTACTCATCAAACATGAGATTTGCACCCTCCGGCAGCGAAAAATCGCTTCGTCCTCCCTCGCAATCCCGCTAGAATAGGGCCACGTACGCTGGATGCCGGAGGCGGCTGCCGTTCCTGCGTTCTCCCGGAGGTTCTGTGCACGTCCTGGTCACGGCCGACACGATGTCGGGAGCGTGGACCTACACCCGCGAACTGGTGACCGGGCTGGTCACACGCGGGGTGCGGGTGACGCTGGTCAGCTTCGGCGAAATCCCGCTGCCCACACAGACCGCCTGGATGGATCGCCTGCACGGCCTCGACTACCACCCCACCGCCTTTCGCCTGGAGTGGATGCAGGAAGCGGAAGCTTATTTGCCGGAGTCCTCGGCCTTTCTGGCCGCGCTGGTGCGCGAGCTCAAGCCTGATGTGCTTCATCTCAATCAGTTCTGCTACGGCAATCTTGCAGTGGACATTCCGCGCGTGGTGATGGCGCATACCGATTTGGTTACGTGGACGCATGCTGTGCATGAGCGCGCGCCGCAGCCGGCGCAGTCTTTAACCTGGTACCGCGAGACGGTTCGGCGGGGCATCGCGGGGGCTGACGCGGTCGTCGCTCCTTCAGCCTGGATGCTTGATTGCATTCGCATGTGTTATGGCGAGCCGCGGCGGGGAGAGGTGATTTATCCGGGGCGCAACCCGATCTTCTTCAATCCCTACGTCAGCAAAGACGATTGTGTGCTCGCCGTGGGCCGCATGGTGGACGCGAGCAAGCAAGTTTTTCTTCTGACGCAGCACGTGCATCCCGTCCCGGTGTGCATTGTGGGAGCGGAACAGACGGTGCCGGTGCCGAGGATTCCGATCCGCGCCGATGTGAAAGTCACCACCGAGGACACTTCAGTAGCGATCCGAGGTCCACAGACGGAGGCGCAACTGCGGGCTTTATACAGCCGCGCCGCCATCTTCGCCGCCACGGCGCGCTATGAGCCGCTGGGCATGCCCACGCTCGAGGCGGCGTTCTCCCGGTGCGCGATCGTGGCCAACGATATCCCTGTTTTCCGCGAGATTTGGGGAGACACCGCGCTGTATTTCCGGACCAATGACGCCGCCAGCCTGGCGGAGAGCATCCGGCGCCTCAACGAGGACCGCCCCATGCGGCGCGCTTATGCCGAATTGGCTTATGCTCGCGCCCGCGAGCGCTTCACCACCAAGCGCATGATCGACGACTACCTGCAGCTTTATCGCAGCCTGATAGCGGCGGGTTCGATGGCGGCGTGACATCTCACTGCGTCCACTTTACTTTTTTTGAACCACGAAGGACACGAAGGTACACGAAGGAAAACGCTGATTTCCTTCGCGTCCTTCGTGGTCTACGATTTTGTGCCTTGCGAGAAACTCCCCGGCAAGACAGGCCTCCACTCTTGGTGATATCTTCAGTTTTTCGAGATCTTAACAATGGAGGATGGATTCATGGCGCAGGTCAAAATTACAGTCAGGCCGAATGGCCCGTACCGCGTAGAGTGTCCCGAAGGAACGGTCGAACTGGTGGACGTGAACGGCAACCAATACGATCTCACCGGCAAACCTGCATTTTCGCTGTGCCGCTGCGGCGGATCGGTCAACAAGCCCTTCTGCGATGGAACGCACAGCAAAATCGGTTTTCAAGGCGCCGAGCTGGCGGTGAAGAAAGCGGAAGGCTGAGCCAGGTGCTGCAGTACTTCTTCGGGTCTGATCGCCGGAGGTCGGCTGTGCGCAAGAAACTTGGATTTGGCCTGATGGCGCTCGTTTTCGTTTCTCTCGCATGGAGCCAGGAGACGAAGCCCACAATCGATTGGAAACCGCTTTCCTGGCTGATAGGGGATTGGACCGCATCGGGGACTGGCGGTCCCGGGCAGGGATCCGGGAGCTTCTCGTTCCAGCCTGATCTTCAGGGAAAGATTCTGGTTCGCAAAAGTTTTGCGGAGTATCCCGCGACCGGCAACAAGCCCGCTTATCGCCACGATGATCTGATGGTGGTGTATTCGGAGGCTGGGAGTTATAAGGCAATCTACTTTGACAATGAAGAACACACGATCCGCTACTCGATCGGTGCATCCACCGACGGCGCGGTTACGTTTTTGAGCGACGCGGCGGCCGGTGCGCCACGATTCCGCTTGACGTATCGCAAGACAGGCGGCACGACGCTGAGCGGCAAGTTTGAGATTGCTCCGCCCGACAAGCCATTCGCAACCTACCTGGAGTGGAGCGCGCAGAAAAAAGTTGCGAAATAGTCGCGCCTTCGACCGAAGGTAACGGCACGGCCTACTTTTTGCGCTCCAACTCTTCTGCCTGACTCTGGGCCTGCTGGGCCTGTTGGGTCATTCCCTTGGCGGTGTAGGCTTCCGCCAGCGCGGTTTCGAGATCGGGGAGATCGCCGGTGTTTTCTTTCTCCTTCAGATAGGCTGCGATGGCATCGTCGTACATGTTCAGCTTGGCGTAGGAACGTCCCAATTCATATTGAGCGCCGGCGAGCTTGGGGTTGAGCTGGACCGCCTGCTTGTACTCCTCGATCGCAGCCTGGTGAGCTTCCTGTGCGGCCAGCACCAGACCCAGGCCAAGATGTCCGGCGGCGTCATTTTGCGCCGCGAGTTGCGAGAAGGCGTTCTTCGCGTCGTCCAGGCGCTTTTCGCTGAGCAATGTCATGCCAAGCTCGAAGAGGGCGTCACGGTTCTGCGGTTGCAGCGCAACGACTCTCTTGTACTCACTCTCGGCTTGGGGAAATTTCTGCTGGCTGAAATAGGTTTGCCCGAGGGCGAAATGAATATCGGGAGAGTTGGGCTGCTGCCGCGCGATGGCCTCAAGCTGGGCCAGGGCACGATCAGGATCTGTCGTCGACAAAGATTCAAAAGCCCGCTCCATGCGATAGGGAGCACCGCGCCACTGGCGGACGGCGAACCCGCTTCCTGCCACGGCGAGCGCGACCATGGCGAGTACAGCTGCGCGTCGCAGCACGTTGTTGTGATCGGGAGCCAGGCGGGCGATGAGTGCCCCGAGAATCAGCCCGCTGAGGAGGCCTCCGATGTGGCAGGAGTTGTCAATGTTGGAGGAAGCGAACCCCCAGAAAAGACTGAAGACGCAGAAGAAGAGCAGGCTCGCCAGAGTGCTCTTGATGGAAAGATCAGAAAACGAAAACTCGCCTAGATAGAGCGACGCAATCAGCGCGCCAGTAAGTCCAAACAGCGCCCCTGATGCTCCAACGCTCCATACGCGGGGATTCCAGGCGAGGCTTGTCAATCCTCCGGCGACGCCGGTAATGAGATATACGCCTGTGTACGTCCAGCGACCATAGAGCGATTCGCAGAGCGTGCCAAAGCTCCACAGGCACCACATGTTGACGGCGATGTGCCAAAGGTTGCCGTGAAGGAACATGTACGTCAGAAGGCGCCACCAGTCGCCCGACAAAGTGAGCGGTCCGTAGTTGGCGCCGAGACGCACGCTAACCTGGAAGGGAAAGTCGTCGGT
>DATFNR010000063.1:0-13720 GCA_035266285.1 Candidatus Sulfotelmatobacter sp. | reverse complement strand
GCGCGCCGCGCCCACGCCGAGACCAGCATCATCCAGGCGTAGATGGGCGCGTACCACAGCACGTGCACGGTGAACAGGTGATAGAGCGTCGCCTCCTGGAACTCGGGCAGTTGCTTCCACAGCGCCGCGCTCACGGCGCTGCCCAGGAACGCCGCGCTCGACAGCAGCAGCAGCCACTGCAGGACAAAGGTGATGACGAAGGCCAGCAACGGCACAAACACAATGGCAATGCTCGCCTTGGCCAGCACGGTAGTGAGATCGGAGACCGGCAGCGACTTCCAGAACAGGATGCTGCGATCGCGGCGCTCGCCGTGCAGCGAATCCAGGCAATAAAAGAATCCGACCAGAAACGCCGCCCCCATGATCAAAGCCGCGGCAAAGCTGTATGGCTCCTTAAGCACGCTGAGCCTGTCCTGCAGGTTGGTCTTCATGACGCGGCTGACGGTGGCGAACAGAAGCCCGACCAGGGCGATGCCGCCCACCGCCAGCGGCGCGATGTAGATGGAACGGTACTCCCACAGCTCGCGTCGCACCGCCCAGTAGAACGGATGGGTTGCGGTCGCCACTGTTTCCTGCCGTTCCGCTCCCGACGCCGGTATCGTGTTGGCTGTCGTATTCATCGAACCGCTCCTTCATTTTCTTTCCGTGCATTTTTTGCCGGCTCATCGGCCGCCGGGTTTCCCATCATGGCCACGAACAAGTCGGCGATGCTGGGCGTGTGCGCCTTGCCCAGCGCGGCGAGTTGTTTGCGATCGGCGCCATCGCTCTTCAGATCGAACAGCAGGATGCTGCGCCCCAGCCCCTGGCGCTCATGGATGGGCTGCCGCGCCCGCGCCGCGGGGATCTGCTCCGGCCTGACCATCACTTCCAGATAACGCGACTCGAAATCGTCCATGCTGCACTCGAAGACGATCCGGCCGTGATTGATGAACATCAGGTCGGTGAGCACGTGCTGCACCTCTTCCACCTGGTGCGTGGTCACGACGATCGTCCGCGTGTGGTCGAAGTAGTCGTTCAGCAGCGAATCGTAGAACTGCTTGCGATAGAGAATGTCGAGGCCGAGCGTGGGCTCGTCGAGCACCAACAGGCGCGCGTCGATGGCCATGACCAGCGCCAGGTGCAGCTGCGTCACCATGCCTTTGGACAGTTCGCGCACGCGGCTGTGCCGCTGGATGCTGGTCTTGGCCAGAAATGCTTCGGCCTTCGCCCGATCGAATCGCGGATGCACTCCGGCCACGTAATCGAGCGCCTGCGAAACCCGCATCCAGCGCGGCAGCACGGCGACGTCGGCGATAAAGCAAACGTCGCACATGAGCCGGTCGCGCTCTTTCCAGGGATCGCGGCCCAGCACGCGCAGCTCTCCTTCGTACGGAGTAAGCCCGAGAATGGCGTTGAGCGCGGTCGTCTTGCCCGCGCCGTTGGGGCCGATCAGTCCAAGGATGCGCCCCTCTTCCACGCGCAGATCGATGCCGTCCAGCGCGACGGTAGTTCCGAAAGCCTTGCGCAGGCCGTGTGCTTCTATGCATGCCATGGCGTCAGCGCTCCTCCTCGGTAGAGTCTGGCTCGGTAGAGTCCGGCTCGGTGGAATCCGGCTTGGGCGATTTCGCGCCGCCCGGCTTGTTTCCATTCAGCAGGTCTTCCTCGTTCAGGCCGAGCCGCTGAATCGTGGCCTTGACCCGCGGCCACTCGTCCTCGAGAAACTTCTGCCGCTCGCCCGCGAGCAGCACAGTGCGTGCTCCTGTGTTGATGAACATGCCGAGGCCTCGCTTGCTCTCGACCAGCCCCTCGTCCACCAGTTGCTGATATCCCTTCAGCACGGTGAGCGGGTTGACCCGGTACTCCGCCGCCACCGTGCGCACCGAAGGCAGCGGATCGCCGTCCTTGAGCACGCCGTCGAGAATCATCGCGACCACACGGTCGCGAAGCTGGCGGTAAATCGGCTGATTGTCGTTCCATTGATCCATCCTGATATCCAGATCTTCCCCGTCTCTACTGAGACCCTGCTATGTCCTCTGCTTCCCCGAGCCAATGGCAAAATCGTGACGCCCGTACTTACTTTACCCGCTGCAAATCGAAGTGCGCGTGCATCGGCTTGTCGCCCGGCATCATGTAAGTCCAGTCTTCGGTGTGATGGTCGGCATCGCCGAAATTAAAAACTGCGTGGTGCATGTGTCCGTACACGGTGCCCCCGGCGAGGTCCACAAAATCGAACTCCACCGACTTGCCGTCACCTGCCGCTCTGGCCACCATGCGCGGCCGGTTGCCCGCGTCGCAATAGTGCGTGAGGTACAAGCGGTCGCCGTCCAGATAGAGCATGGTAAGGGGATGATCATACTTTGCCGCATCCAGCGGCGTGCCCGCTTCCTGACCCTCGTGCACAATCGCGTTTCCCCGGGAAGTGACGCGGATGGAGATTTCGATCGGCTTCATGTTCGTCGCCGCGTCGGGCGGATCGACGGTCACGCGGCCTTGCCAGGTGCCCGCCAGGGTTTTCAGTTTGTCGAAGGACTTCTGCGCGTCCGACGCTGGCGCGGCGGGCGCTTGCATGCCGGCTTGGGCAAAAGCCACGGTGGCGAGAAACAGCAGCACAACCGGCAGCAAAGAGCGATGGGATTTCATGGCAACTTCTCCTTGAGAGCCAAGTTCCGGTTCGCCGTTGGGGCGGAAGCGATTCGCAAGTGAACTCTGGCTCGTCATTGACTGTTATACTTAACTATAACACTATACATCTTGTCAAGCTCTTTTTTATGGGTGTCTTGAATGGCGGGCGTGTATTGGCGTACTAGTTACTTGCACTTGTAGCGTTTATTGCTTACACTTGTAGCACTTGCTGGAATTGCGCGCGCGCAGACGGGCAAAGGGAGGGGATCAAAACATGGCATCTGTCGAAACGAATCTTCCGAACGTGGCGGTTTCGGGGAAGGATCAACGCGAGATCGAGGACATTTACGAGAAGTTGCGAACGGCAGAGGCAAAACTCGTTGGTCCTGACGGCAGGACTGAGATTTTGCCGAATTCTCTTTACGCTTTCCTGTGTCGGCTGCTGGCCGATCTTAAGGCAGGGGATTCCGTAACGATTCTGCAGAGCAATGCGGATCTGACCACTGTCGAGGCGGCCAAACTGTTGGGTGTCTCACGTCAGTTCCTGGTTGGATTGCTGGAAAAGCAAGAGATCCCTTATCACATGGTGGGTACGCATCGTCGTTTGTATGCGCGCGATGTGCTCGCATACAAAGCCAAGCGCGATACTGTGCGCCGTAAGACGTTAGATGATCTTGCGCGATCGGAACAAGAAGAGGGTCTCTACGACCAAGTCGCGAGAGTTCCCAATGATCCTAACGCAGGAAAATGAATACGCTGCCGTTTTAGATTCCAGTGTTCTTGTGCCAATGCCCTTGTGCGATACGCTCCTGCGACTGGCCGAGGAACCAGCCATGTACCGACCTCTCTGGAGTGATCAGATTCTCAGAGAGGTCGGACGTGTTTTAAAGGGCATTTTTGGGTATACGGACGCGCAGAGCAAACGCAGGCTGGATGCGATGGCAATGGCGTTTCCAGAGGCGACCGTGACGATACCTTCGGGTCTGCCGCCATCTCTGAGCGGAATTCCTGATGAAGGGGACCGGCATGTTCTTGCGGCTGCTATTCGAGGGCACGCCCATGCCATCGTCACCAACAACCTGAAAGACTTCCCTGCAGATTATTTGAAGCAATTCGACATGTTGGTTCAGAGTCCGGATGATTTCCTGATTCATCAGTTTCATCTGAATCCGGCCCAGGCACTGGAGAAACTCGACGCGCAAGCGTCAGGAATACGCAAAAGCCGCCCCGCAATTATTCAACTCCTACGGCCAATGGTCCCAAGTTTTGTTGGACTCGTCGAGAAGTGGTCATCGACGTAACACGGGAGAGTCTACAAAGCTTAAAGATGTAAGTTAATAAAGTCCGACGAAGCCCGGCGTGGGCCCGGCTGCCTTGCCTTTCAATCGGAAATCAACAATCAGCAGTTTCTCTACACTTCCACTCCCACATGGCAAACGCGGCCGACGATAGAGTCTTCCGGGCTCCGACCTTGCTCGATGGGGATGATTTCGACGGGCGAGAGTGGATTATGCGGGCGGAGTATTAAACAACTTTTTTCGGCTTCGACGTAACGGATCGCGCAAGTATCGTTTTTCAGAACAGCGTACATATTTAACTCGCCCGTGCGATAAGGCCGCAGTGAGTTGTAATGTCGGTCAAGGAGCACGGTGGCTCCGGGGGTGAGGCGGGGATGCATGGCGCGGGCATCGGCGGCGTCGACGGTGATGAGCACGAAGCGCTGCCAGCCGGAGCGGTGGCCCCGGGTTTTAGGTTTGAGCCGGCGCAGAAAGCTTTTCTTGACCTTGAGGATTTCTTTCACCTGCCTGGCGGTGATCAAGGGCTTGGTGGCGGCGATGGCGGCGTCGGTGAGGATGACGTTCTCGAATTCGTCTTCGCTTGGCGGCAGGATGGAGGCGCGCTGGTTGACTTCGGCGGGATCGAGCAGGTCGAGCACCGAGAGGTGCTGCACGGCCAGGACTTTGTCCATTCCTTCCAGGCTCAGGCCGCGTTTGTTGTTGAGGAAGTTAGAGATATGAGCTTGCTGGAAGCGGGTCTGGCGGGCGAGTCGCAGGCCGGTCAATTCTCCGGCCGCAATGCGATCGCGCAAGATCTTGCGCAGATTCTCTTGCAGGACCCGGAACTTCATGCGCGGGAGTATAGCATCGGCGGATGGCCCGGTGGTCAAGGGCGAGTTTTCCACAGGCAAGGCGGAGGGTTGGTCAATCCAACCTTGACTGAGAAAATTCACAGGGATACGATCGCGGAAAAGTAGGGAAAAGCAGGCTCCAGGATGGAATTCGATGACCCCAATCCCAGACAACTCGAATGAAGAGAGGGACTTCGGAGAGTTTCGCCGCAAAGTGCGGTCGGCGGAAGTGCTCTCGGCATCGATGGAGCGGCTGTTGCTGTCGCTTCGCTTCACGGGACGAGTGAGCGTAGTGATGCAAAACGGGCGCGTGCTCAAGTCCGGCTACGAAGAGGGGTATTTCCGGCAGCGGGTGGAGGGTGCCGGAGCGGACGATGAGATGGCTCACAAACTGTAGAGGCGGAGAAGGAGTATCTAGCGGCGATTCTCAGAGTTCGGCACAGGATGCAACCGGGTTCTTCGAAACTCAGCACAACTAAATAGCTCCGGCAGGCCTTCGTAAGAGAAACGAGCCCTGCGTCCGGTCCCTGCACACACACGCAGAGACCGGCGCAGGGCTTTTTTTTCTTTGGGCTTTGGGTTCGCGGCTTCCGGCTTTCGGGATCGACCGATCCCGGGCGGGGCTGCGCGCCGCGGAGCGTCGGCAACGGTTTTTCATTCTACTTTGGAGGGACAGCGATGAAACGCGATCGTCAAGATGGAGAGCGGGAAGCGGTACGGATGGAGCTGAAATATTGCGAGCACTGCGGAGCCCTGTGGCTGCGGGAATGCGGTGCGGGTGTGGTCTACTGCGAGACCTGCCAGCCTCGCATCGCGGACTTGCCCCTGCCGACGAAGAAGGAGCCGGCCAGAGTCATCCTGCCGGTGCGGGCGCGAACGCTGGTGGAAGATTTTGGCTTCGGAGTGGACGACGACGGCCTGGACTTTGAAGCAGCCGGCGGTGCGGCATGAGCGGCATGATTGCGTGGATGGCGGCCTCGGCGGACGAGCCGGCAGTTCCGCCGGGGATGGTTGCTCCCGGGCAGAGCCGGGAGCAGCGGAGAGAGGCGCGGCAGCGGGAGGAGATATCGCTGCCCGGACTGCCGGCACATCAGTTTCCTGCGGCTGGCCCGCTATCGGACGAGACGGCAAGAGATGCTCAGCCAGAAGAGCGTGCGACGCTGGAACTCGATCAGGAGCGCGAGCGGCGGGTGTACCGGGGAAGGACGGTGGCGATGCTGCGGCGCTACATGCGTTACTCGCTGGAAACGGGAAGGTTGCCGTCACTGCTGGGGCGCGAGTTCTTTCGCGCCACGGTGACCAAGTATCGCGTCACGACGTTTGAAGACCGTGTCATCTTCGTTCACGACATGGAGATCTGCCTGGAGCGGCTGGATGAGTTCTCGCGACAGCTGATCGCGCGGCACATTCTGCAGGAGCATGACCAACTCGCCACCAGCCGGCTTCTGCAGTGCAGCGAGAGGACGGTGCGGAGGTATGTTCCGATCGCGCTGGATGTGCTGAGCGATATTCTGCTCGAAGTGGGGTTGCTGGACCGTGGCGTTCCGCTTCGGAAAAATTCTTGTCAAGGGGGGCAAAGGGACCAAATCGCTGCAAGTGACTGTGAAGACGGCAAATAGAAATCTGAAAACTTTGCCGGTTGCCCCCGGACAATTTGTTATTCTGGAATTAGAGAGTGAGAAAAAAAGAGATCTCCTTGAAAGAGGGCGCGCCCCAGGGCGCGCCCTCAGTTTTTTGGGAGAGCGCGGAAGCGCGCCAGACGCGGGGTTTGGGGCACGTGAGTAACAGGCTTCAAAGAGGCGAGTCAGGAAAGTCCGGGCGTGGGGGCGATGATCAAGAAAAAGGCGAAGCAGAAGAGCGCGGCAAAAGCGCCGGCGAAGAAGAGGCCGGCACAGAGGAAGCAACTGGATCCGGCGCAGGTGCGGGAGGAGATTGCCGGCATGGTGAAGTCGGGCGCGAAGGAGATCACCGAAGCGGTGATGGATCAGGCGATGCATGGCGAACTGGCGCCGGCGAAGTATCTGTTCGAGGTGGCGAAGATTTATCCGGCGGCGAATGATGGAGAGCAGGCCACGCAGGAGGAAGATTGCCTGGCCAAGACTTTGCTGGCGCGCCTGGACGCGGCGAAGAAGCCGGCGGTGAAGGAAGACGAAGACGAGGCACATGAAGCATGTGAGGGCGGCGGCGACGCCGCCGAACACAGAACGCCAGAAGAGAGCGAGAATCCGAATCCGGCGATACCGTAGAATGAGGCGGGAGTGCGGCGAGAAAAAGGTCTGGCCGTCTGGGTGGGAGAAAGAGCCAAAGTCAAAAACCCCACCCTAGCCGCAAAGAACGCGGCTAGGATGGGGCACCCAGAGGTCAGAGCGGGGCGCCCAGCGAGACGAATCCCCACGCTGCATCGCACTGGAGTTCAGCGGGCAGGAGTGCCCGCTCCACACGGGACGGGAATGGATATTACGTGGGTGACGGAGCGGATCGGGGTGGGCGGGGGGATCTGGACCTGCGACAACATGGCGAAGGTGGCGGGGGCGGGAGTGACGCACATTATCGACATGCAGATCGAGTTCGACGACACGCCGCTGGCGGCGGACTTCGGGATCGAGGTGCTGTGGAATCCGACCGACGATGATTTCGAGGTGAAGCCGGCGGAGCTGTTTCAGCGGGGAGTGAGTTTTGCGCAGGCGGCGCTGGACAGCGCGGGAACGAAGCTGTTCGTCCATTGCGCGGCGGGAGTGCATCGGGCGCCGATGATGACGCTGGCGATTCTGGGGTCGATGGGATGGAAGGTCGAGGACGCAATGGAGTTGATTGAGGGGAGGCGTCCGGTGGCGGATTTTGCTGAGGTTTATGTGCGGAGCGTGGAAGAGTTTCTGGACGGGCGGGGAATTTAACCACAGAGGGCACAGAGGGGCACTGAGGAAGAGCGCTTAACCACTAAGGACACGAAGTTACACGAAGGGGAACGGCAGGAGAGCTGAACAGAATCAGTTGTCAGTTGCCAGTCGAGAGCAACGAAAGGACGACCATCCCGCGGGAAGTTTGATGGAGGAGATTATGTTGGACGCAGGCCGCCGTAGGGGGCGGCTTTCTTGTTGGGTGCTGCTGATGGTGGTTCTGGGATTTCAGCTTGTGGCTTCCGCAGAACCGGTTCCGCAGAGCGGACCGGCGATTACTACAGTTTCGGATACGGTGTATCAGGCCGACGGCCGCGCGGCGCAGGGGACTTTGATCATTTTATGGCCGGCGTTTGAGACTGCCAGCGGAACGGCGGTTGCGGCGGGAACGACGAACGTGACGCTGGGAGCGAACGGAGCGCTGAGCGTACCGCTGGTGCCGAATGCGGGGGCGACGCCGGCGGGCGTGTACTACACCGTTGTCTATCAGCTGGGGCCGGGCGAAGTGAAGACGGAGTACTGGGTGGTGCCGACTACGTCTCCGGCGAACCTGGCGGCGGTGCGAACGACGCCGGGGGGAAGCGTGGCCACGCCTCCGGTTTCGATGCAGTATGTGAACTCGCAACTGGCGACGGTGGTGCATCTGGCGGGGACGGAGACGATCACGGGAGCAAAGACGTTTGCCGTGAATCCGAGCGTGCCGGCGCCGTCGAGCGCGGGGCAGGTGGCGAACAAGGGATACGTCGACCAATCGGTGTCGAATTCGGGAGCGGGAAATTTTCTGCCGACGGCCGGCGGCACGCTGACTGGCCCTCTTACCTTGCCGGCAAATCCTTCGGCACCCCTGCAGGCTTCCACCAAGCAATACGTGGATACAGGGTTGGCGGGGAAGGCGAACCTGATTTCAGGGCTGGTTCCGGCGAATGAATTAGGCACTGGAACGGCGAATGCGGGAAGCTGCCTGCTGGGAAATGGGACCTGGGGCGGGTGCGGAGGAGGAGGCGGGACGGGAAATGTTTCCACGATACCGACCGCAAGCCAGAATATTGCGCAGCCGATCGGGACACAGTTTGGGGTCAACAATCTGGCGAACATTCGCTATGTGACCTCAAGCTGGAACTGGGCGCAGACGCCGGCAGACAATCTTTCGACGCCGGGGAGCGTGACGATTCATTTGAATCCGTGCCCGCTGGGACTTGATACGGCAGCGGCGACGAACTACTACTCCTACAAGGTCTACATTTCGGGAACCGGGACACCGGAGGCGGTCGCGGTGACGGGCGGAAGCTGTGCGCCGGGTTCGGCCAGCGGGACTATTGCGGTGACGACGGCGAACGCGCACGCGGCGGGATACACGGTGGGGTCGGCGAGCTCAGGGATCCAGGAAGCGTGGAACGACGCCTGGATCAACGACAACGGCGCGGCTCCCGTAGCCAATGCTCTGACTTCTCCTTACGTGAAGCTGATTGCGGACACATCCTACTTTGTTTACGGCAGCGTGTATTTGCGGGGCCGGGGAGGAGTTCTTGATGGCGCGGGTGCCTTTATTCAGTGCAGTACTCGTGACCGGTGCATTTATGTCGGCACTACTGCAAGTGGTCCGTTTGTGAATCATCACAAACTCTACAACCTGTCCGGCTCTTCAAGCGTGAACGTCGATGGGGCGCAGGTGGCCAGTGTATGCGCCGGGTCGGGGTGCAGTCCGGCCCAGACCAACGGCACCTATCTAGTGACGACAGCTACGAACCACGCCTTTGTTGCGGGAGACACCGTAGCTTGCGAATATCACTCCCAAACGGCGGACCAGCGCTGGGTGTCGCCCGTGCTCACAGTCCCTTCGGCTTCGACCTTTACTGTGAGTTTCGGGGTGACTACTTTCAGCGCCGGCGCGAATACGTTTGGATTTTGCAACATCCTGAACGCGTTCCTGGAGAACAACTCGGATCACGTGGCGCTGCAGGACATCAACCTGTTCCAGGCTGGAACGTCAGGAAACGGGTTCTTCAGCTACGGCATCGTCAATGACAACGATCAGCAGTTCATCATTGAGCGGGCTTCCAATCGCTCCAGTTCTGTGTTGAAAAACAGCGTGAACTGGCCCCTGGGAGCGTTCTTTTATCAGCGCACCGATCAGGGAAATGCCGGAATCACGTATCTCCACAACTCTGAGATTACGAATGTGAACTGCGCCACCGGCGGAGGCAACGGCTTCGTGTTCACGGATTCTGTGTGCCAAGGCTTCCCGGTGTACGGTGTGCGTTATTTCGGCGGACTTCAGTCGGCAACCTTCGAGAACATTTACCAGGAATCCACCGGCGGAACGCCCAACCCTTTGTATGGAATTTCAGGCCAGATGGGATATCTGATCCAAGGATCGGTGGGAGTTACGAATGTAGGTTTGTTTCCGACGAACGGCATGTTTCCTACATTCGCCACCGGCGGAGGACTCAGTTCGATTCGCAATTATTTTGTCGTGCTTCACAGTTCCACTCTTGGGGCGGGACAGATGCTGGCTGTCGGCTCGGCTCAACCTTCGAGCGGCAGTGTCAGCATCAACGTAGTCTGGCCTTCGGTGGAACTCCAGTCCTCGTCCGGGGCCAGCTTGGGAACAGTGACTTGGGACGTGCTAGTCACGACAGGGAGCAGCGCAGCGGTTCCGCAAGGCACAGGGAGTTTCGCGATCGCGACGGGCATCTCGGGATCGTGCGGAACGAACGGGATGTGCTCGTTCAGCGATACGCAGGCGGCGCCGGCATCGTACACCGTGCCGAGTCCTCAGTTCTCCGCTCAGTTCTGGTTCTGGCCCGCGAGTTATGCCATCAATCAGACGATTTTGTACGCCGATGCCGTCCTGGACGCACCGGGGGCTGTGGCGAGTCAAGGCGTGAGTTCGGTGTCGATCATCGCCGGCCAGTGCATCTCGGGGGGCTACGCGCCGTTGCGAACTCCCATCTGGGTTTCCTGTCTAAATTCCACTGCCAGCGGTGGGGCGGGAGTGGAAGCGACTGTCCTGCAGCAGCAGGACCAGGAGAATAACGGGCCGCCGGCGAACAGCAAGGGGAGACTAAGTTTCGGCAAGCAACTGAACTCTTCGTCCATTCCGAATGACCTGCTCACGCTGCAAGACGGTAACTTTCCGGTGACCGTAACGACTTCCGGGCAACGGCCTCCGGCGGATGCGAACGACATGGCGATCGGCCTCGACCAATCGGGTGGAATGGATTTGCGATCGGCGATTTCGATTTCGAGTTACATCAATGCGTTGCCCAGCGGGACCAATTTTCTGGAGCGGCTGACGGGGGCGGGCAAGACGTTCAATGTTCCGGTGACGGTGAATGGAAATCTGACCGTCGGGAATAACGGGACGGTGACGCTGCCGATCACGGGATCGGGCGCGCAGTGCCTGCATGTGAGTGCGGCGGGCGCGGTGTCAGGGACAGGAGCGGATTGCGGGAGCGGGTCGGGATCAGGGACGGTGACGGTGAGCGGCGGCGTGTCATCGCAACTGGCGCTGTATTCGGGGAATGGAAGCGCGCTGGGCGGGGACAGCGGTCTGACCGACAGCGGGACGACGTTGAACTATGCGGGCACGGGCGGGATCACGGCGGCGAGCGGGACGTTCAGCGGGAATCTGACGGTGAACGGGCAATTGCTGGTGGCGGGGCCGTGGATGGTGAGTTCGCCGATTCCCGGGGCGGCGATGGGGCCGGCGGGGGCGGGGACTTCCGCGCTGGGAATTTCGAATGACGGGAACTTCTATATATCGGCGAATGGCGGGACGCCGCAGAAAGTGGCGACCAGCGCGACCAGTTCGTACTTTACCAACCTGTTGCAGGAAGACGCGAACGATCTGGGAATGTACAACGGGACAGCGGCACAGAACCTGCATGTGTATTCCAGTTACACGAACAGCTCGACGTGGACGAGGAGCTCGCTGGGGTTCGATCCGACGTCAGCTTATGCGGTGTTGCGGAGCGAGAGTCTGGGCGGGGGCGCGGCTCCGGGGCTGGGGTTCTGGATCAACAGCGGGATCAAGTGGGCGATCGATCCGACGAGCAATCTGAAGCCGTGGGCGGATGGAGTGTACAACCTGGGGACGTTCAACGGGCCGAGCGGAGTGGGGTTGCGTCCCGCGACGGTATACGCGGCGGGAGCTTCGGGGAGCAGCAGCGGATTTGAGCTGGGGAAGTTCGCCAATAACAGTTACGAGCTGTGCAACGACACGAGCACGGGGACGGAGGTGAACGGCATTGCGACGCTCACTGCGAACGGCTGCGCGGTGAAGCCGACGAGCGCGGTGACGGCGGGAGTGATCGGGGTGGTGATCGCGAATGCTGGAACGAGCGGGACGACGACGCTGGCGCGAACGGGATCGGCGTATTGCACGTTTGACGCGACGGCTACCGTTGTAGGCGACTACGTGGTGCCTTCGGGCACAAGCGGATCGTATGCGGCTTGCCACGACGCGGGGTCGACGCCGCCGGGCGGAGCGCAAGTGCTGGGGCGGGTGCTGCAGGCGACTTCCGGCGGAGTTCTGGCGCAGATGTTTTTCGATATGCCGGGGAGCTGGAGCGGGAGCGGAGGGACGCTGGCGAACGGAACGACGGCAATGACGCAGGCGGGAACGGATAACTCCGCTGATCTTGCGACCGACGCTTTTGCGAAATCGCAACTACCCGCAGACAATACCGCCGATCCCTGGATTACGGTTCCTACGATCAGTGGCAGCGCGACGATGTTTTCCAGTTCGTCAAACAAAGCCGCATTCTTTGGTGTGATCCTGCCGTTCCAGAAGACTACGAGCGCGATCACTTACGAGATCGGATCAACGGCGGACGGCACATCGAATACTTATGACATTGGAATCTATTCCGGCACATCCGGGGGTACGTGCACGTTAAAGGCGCACATCGGTTCGACTGCGGGAAGCAGTTTTTCTCCCACCGCCAGCCATTACTACACGGTGAACTGGACGGGCGGATCGGTGACGCTGGCTCCTGGGCGCTACTATCTGGCGATCACATCTAGTGCCACTTCAAGCACCGCGACGATGGGTGGCAGTACCGGCAGCCTTACATTTGCCGGCGGGGGCAGCGCCGGAACCGTGGGGAATGTGAGCATAACGACCGGCGGTTCACTACCCTCCAGCCTGACCTGCCCCACTGACTCATATACCAGCGCAGTCATACCGGCGTGGGCGGTCAACTAGGGGCCGTTTTGCGGGGATCGCGAGGGGCGCTAAGAAAGACTTACGGGCCATCGGCGGAGCCGGTGGCCTTTTTATTTGGTGACAGAAAGAACTTTTCACCACAGAGGGCACAGGGGAGCACAGAGGGGTGGCGGATGGGACGGGGGATTCTGGTTCTTAGTTTGATTTTGGTGGCGGGCATGGGGTGCGCGCGGCGGGCGGCTCGGACCTTGCCGGATTTGGCGATTCCGGTTGGGTGCGCAGCGGAGATCAGGCTGGTGGGGTGCGATGCGCGGGTGAGTCCGCCTAAATGTAAGAGTGCGCGGGTGACGTATCGGCGGGGGTGCGAGGAGATTGTGGTGACGAACGAACAGCAGGTTCCTCACCGCTGACGCGGTTCGGAATGACAACTTAAGAAGCAGATATTGGGCACCCAGCGGGGTTCGAGGGGGCCCGGCAATGCGGAGCTGCGCTCCGCCGGACAGCCGAGGGCGGCTGTCCCTACATGGGTAGTGCGGGAGCCATCGGCGAAAGCTGGTGGCTTTTTTGTTGAAGAAAACACTTGAGAGGCATTGTGGTGCAAATTCCTGACAAGGGCGCTGGCTGCGTAGACGGGGTAGGGATCCCTTCGGCGCGCTGCGCTTGCTCAGGGCGGGCACTTCGACTACGCAAGCTGATTCGCTGCGCGAATCGGCTTGCTTCGCTCAGGATGACAATCGCCGTCATGGCTTTCTGGCTGTGTGGTACCGCGTCGGGGGCGACGTACTACGTGAGTTCGAGTTCGGGGAGCGATGCGAACAGCGGGACTTCGGCCAATGCGGCCTGGCAGACGATTGCGCAAGTGAACGCGCAGACCTTTCAGCCGGGAGATTCGATTCTGTTCAAGCGGGGAGATGTGTGGAATGA
>DATFNR010000062.1:0-34791 GCA_035266285.1 Candidatus Sulfotelmatobacter sp. | reverse complement strand
AGCTACGAGGACTATCAGGCAGCAGTGGTCGCCGTGTAGGCTGGTTGCCGTGCGGGTTGCACCATCTCCGCGGCATGTAAATCAACCAGGTTCTCCACAGGTTTTCATAGCCTTTCCAGTTGCGTTTGTGGCCGCAACTTCAGGATAATAGCGGCGACCGTTGCCGTGAGGTTTTGGGCGACAGTGCGAATTCCCAGTACCGTGTACAGTCGAGCAGATTTACTTAGAATTCTTCACGTCACGCCGCGCCAGCTGGCCAACTGGGAGCGGATGGGTCTGGCAACGTCCGCGGAGACCTATTCCTTTTCCGACCTGCTCGAAATCAAAAAAGTCCGCGACCTGTGCGCCATGAGCGTGCGGCCAACCGTGATCCGTCAATCGCTCGAAGCCATGCGCAAGCAGGCTGCCGGCGTGGAGCACCCTTTGCTCGAAGCTGGCACGTGGTCGACCGCGAAGCATCGGGTCGCATTCCGGCATGATGGAAAACTTCTGGAGCCGATCGCCGGGCAATTCCTGATGGATTTTTCCGAGCGGGAGAAAGTCGTGACCACAACGTCCGTGCCGAGGCCGGAGCCGACGCCGCGCGAGAATGAGGTTGCGGCGTGGTTTGCCCAGGGAATCGCGCTGGAAGAAGATCCCAGCCGGCAGACCGAGGCGATGGCGGCGTACCACAGGGTGCTCGAGGTTGAACCGGGCCATGCCGCAGCTCATATCAATCTGGGCACGCTGTACTACAACCGGCAGGAATTCGCTCTCGCCGAGAAGCACTACCGTCAGGCGATCGAAGCCGATTCGCGCTACGCCCTGGCGTATTTTGACCTGGGCAATGTGCTCGACGAAACCGGGCGCGTGCAGGAAGCCATTCAAACCTACAAGACCGCGCTGCAACTGGCGCCCACCTATGCCGACGCCCATTACAACCTGGCGCTGGCCTACGAAAAGCTCCGCCAACCCCGCAAGGCGCTGAAACACTGGCAGGCCTATGTGAAGCTCGATACCTCCGGGCCGTGGTCGGTGCATGCGCGCAGCCAGATCAAGCGCATCCTGCAGGCGGAGGGCTTGAAGCTGGTCTACAAGCGCGACTGATATTAGCCGCCGCGTCTTCTTCTTGATTCCTTCCCGTCTCTCCGCTCACGCGACATTCTGCACCTACTGGTGAACTTGCCGGTTGGCCGGTTCCTTTGACCGCTGATTTTCTTTGCGGTCTTTGCGGATCTCTTAGCGATCTTTGCGTTCAAAAGCTTCTTACCGCGAAGGTCGCAAAGGAAATGCCGCAAAGAGCGCTAAGGGGCAATCCCGCCCCCACACTGGCGATGACCCCGGTAGTGCGGGCCTATGCCAAGCCGCTGCCCCAGGGGGTGCTAAAATTACCGGTTTGCCATCCTACGCAGAAGGTGTTCTCATGCCCGAAACTGTCTTGCAAGCTGCGCTCCCGGCCCCGCTGACCACTCTGACCGACGACGAGATTCTCTTCCGCGATAACATTCGCCAGTTCGCCGACGAAAAAGTCCGTCCGCTGGTCAAGGAGATGGATGAAAAAGGTGTCTTCGACAAAGACCTCATTCACGAGTTCTTCCAGCTTGGCCTGATGGGCATTGAGGTTCCCGAGCAATACGGCGGAAGCGGGGCCAAATTCTTCGAGGCCATCCTGGCGGTGGAAGAAATGTCGCGAGTGGATGCTTCGGCCGGCGTCATCGTGGATGTGCAGAACACGCTGGTCAACAACGCTTTGCTGCGCTGGGGGAACGAAGAGCAGAAGAAGCGCCTTTTGCCGAAAATGGCCAGCAACATCCTGGGCGCTTACGCCCTCAGCGAGGCTGGCTCCGGTTCGGACGCTTTTGCCCTGCAGACTCGCGCCACGCTGAAAGGCAACGAATACGTGCTCAACGGGCGCAAGCTCTGGATCACGAACAGCAAAGAAGCCGGCTTGTTCGTGCTGTTTGCCACGCTCGACCCCGCGCTGGGCTACAAAGGCATCACGGCATTTATCGTCGACAAGAATTCCCCTGGATTCACCGTCGGCAAGAAGGAGGACAAGCTCGGCATTCGCGCGTCGTCGACCTGCGAACTGATCCTCGAAGACTGCCGCGTTGCAAAGGAAAACGTGCTGGGCGAGCCGGGCAAGGGCTACAAGATCGCCATCGAGACGTTAAATGAAGGCCGCATCGGCATCGGAGCGCAAATGATCGGCCTGGCGCGGGGCGCCTGGGAGTTTGCCTGCAAGTACGCGCTCGAGCGCAAGGCATTCGGCAAAGCCATCGCCGAATTTCAGGCGATTCAATTCCAGATTGCGCAGATGGCGACTGAAATCGAGGCGGCGCGCCTCATGGTCTACAACTGCGCCCGCATGAAAGACGCCGGCGTGAACTTCGTCAAGGAAGCCGCTATGACCAAGCTGTTTGCTTCTCAGGTCGCCGAGCGCGTCACCTCGCTGGCCATCGAGATCTACGGCGGCTACGGATACACCAAGGATTATCCTGTTGAAAAATACTGGCGCGACGCCAAGATCGGCAAGATCTACGAAGGCACGTCCAACATGCAGTTGGCCACCATCGCCAAGCTAGTGCTCGGAAAGTGAGCCAGCAACGATAGATACAGTGGAAGACTCGGCGCTTCTAGGGATTAAAGTGGAGTTCGATCAGTTCTTTGGATTCCGCGCTGGACGGGGCGAACTTCCAATTGGCGATGGCATCCTGTGCCGCCTGGATCAGCAGCGGGCTCCCACCCATAGGCTGAACTGCCTTTACCGTTCCGTCCGGCGCTACCACCGCAAAGACTTTGACGGTTCCAGCCAGGTTCATCCGTCTTGCCATCTCGGGATACACGGGTATGGTCTTCCGCAGCAGCTTGCGCGCGGCCGGGGCGGGGGTGTCTTGATTCTGGGATACCCCGGCTAGCCCCAGCAGGCAGGAGAGAAACAGAACCAGAACCAGAAGGTTTCGCGTCCGCATGAGTTCTAATCTCTGACTAAGATTTTCTAGTCTCTCACTTGCCCCCCGATGCTAGATGATCGACGGTTCTGCCGACAGTAACGGAGGTAACTTTGGGGTTAGGGGAATACCGCACAGGCGAAGGGAAAGTGGTCACAAGTTGGCGGACGCTCCCGAACATTGGGCAAAAGCCCTGCCAGACACAGGCTTTGCCGTGGGAGAAAAATATCTGCAACAAATCCGGCTTACTCATTATGTGCACCGAGTTGCACTTCCAGCTGTGTTTCACCCTCGACCCTGAGCTCCCAACCCTCATGATATCAATCACTTAAAAGAGTCACCACCGTTGGCTCGCGAGGTGCAATTCCCTCTATGCCTGCGTGCGTGGAGGCAAGGATTGGAGTGCCCGTTTTGACGACCGAAGTCGACAACACTGTATCTTCCCCAGTTCCCGTTAATGAGGCACCGGTGCGGAAGAAACACGCGTGGCTGCCGCTTCTGACCGTGCTGTTCCTGATTTCTTATGGGCTGATGACCATGCTGATCGTGGAGCAGGGGCGCACCATCGAGTCGCAGCGCGCGTTGATTCGCGAACTCTTCCGGGACAGCAGCGAATTGTTCGCAGCCAAGAAGGCGGAGCCGCAGAAGAATCCGGCGGCGCAGCGCCAGGGCCAGACTCCGAAGTCCCAGACGCCCGCGGTTCAGGCCCCGGAAACCCAGGCCCCGGAAACCCAGGCCCCGGAAACCCAGGCTCCGGAAACCCAGGCTCCGGCCAAACAGGTTCCTTCGACCCAGGCTGTACCGCAGGGCCGGGCGCAGAACCAGAGCGGCAAGCAGCGGAAGTTTCAGATGCCGTCGCGGCCCGCTTCCGATCTGTCGGACGACCGCCGCGCCCTGATCACGATTTAGGCTGCGCGATTGTAGTTTGAGTCGGCAGCAGTTCTGTGGGTAAGCAGTAAGCAGCAGAGAGTCCCAGGAAGACCATGAAGGCCTTGACCCTAGCCTTGTTGCTTAGCCTGCCCGTCGCCCCCCTGACGCCGCAGCAACCCCTGCGCCAGCCCACAACGCAAGTAACTCGCCATGCCAAAGGCGGACGCTGGTATTTTGCAGCCAGCGGCCACGCCGTGTACTGCT
The DNA here is from genome assembly GCA_035266285.1 of Candidatus Sulfotelmatobacter sp. GTDB lineage: Bacteria > Acidobacteriota > Terriglobia > Terriglobales > Acidobacteriaceae > Sulfotelmatobacter. The sequence continues at coordinate 30,727 of DATFNR010000062.1, read as the reverse complement.
ACGGTCCGGTCATGACCGTCCCCCGCGCCAACGGCGCCTTGCAAAAAGTCGCCACTTTCTGCCGCGATGGCAGCGCCGTGGTTCCCCTCAAAGACTAAGAAGCTAATGTAGGGACAGCCGCCCTCGGCTGTCCGGTCGAGCGAAGCTCGACGGCGTTCACTTCCACCAACATCGACCCGTCGCGCCCCGCAGACATGGCCTTCGGTGTGGTTTTCTCGTTTAGCCGCGGGCGCATAATCGAATTGCCCGATTGCGGTGCCCGGAGAATTCATTGTGAAACGCCTCGTACGCGCCCTTGCCATTAGCCTGATCCTCGTTCTCAACCTCTTGACAAACGCCCAAACTGCCCGAACTTCGAATGCCGACTCGACGGAAGTGGAAGCCACCGTAAGAAACTACATCGAAGCCTATTACACCGGGGACGCTCGCCGCATGCAGCAGACGCTCCATCCTCATTACCTCAAGCACATGATTCACGGGGACATCCCGATGCGCGAGAAAACTGGAGCCCAGATGCTGCGGGATATCAGCAGCAGCTCTTCAATTCCAGCGGCCGACAAGACCGAGCAAATCAGCGTGCTCGACATCGCCGGCAATATCGCTTCCGCCAAACTGGTGACTCCGCATTGGGTGGATTACCTGACGCTGGCGAAATCAGATGGCGAGTGGAAGATTCTTTCGGTAGTGCAGCGGATCGACGACTAGAACGATGGTTTGGCACGTAGGGACAGCCCCAAGCCTGCCCTGAGCGAAGTCGAAGGGGCTGTCCCGGTCCAGACCTCACTTCCCAATATCCTCATTCCACAAATCCGCGTGTTCGCGGATGAACTCGCCCATCATGCGAATGCACTCCGCGTCGTCGAGAACCACGACATCAACGCCGTTTTGCCGGAACAAATCTTCCGCGCCCATGAAGTTACGGTTCTCGCCGACGATCACCCGCGGAATCCGGTAGAGCAGCGCCGTCCCGGTGCACATAATGCACGGACTCAGCGTGCTGACCAGAGTCAGGTCCGGCCAATCCCGCCGCCGGCCGGCGTTTCGCAGGCACACGGTTTCGGCGTGCGCCGTCGGGTCTCCCGTCTGCACGCGCAGATTGTGCCCGCGGGCCACAATTCTTCCCTGGGCGTCGGCCAAGACTGAGCCGATTGGCAGGCCGCCTTCGGAAAGGCCTTTGCGGGCCTCCTCTAGAGCTGCTTGCAGAAGTGATCGATTGTTCATGTTTCCGTCAGTTCATGTCTGTCAAAGCAACCACGAGTTTACCCAATCATGTGGCCTTGTCGACACGCCGCTGCCCCATGCGTCGGAACGGACCCTCAACGCATCCAATATGTTCGTCACACGAACCAGCACGCCATCCATATACTGAAGATTCCACAGAGGAGGCCCAAGTGTCCATTCGGCCAATCAAACGCGTCGTCACGTCCAAGCCCACACTGGAGGGCGCGGGAGTCCATCTGCGCCGCGCCTTCGGCTTCGGCAACACGCATGACTTCGATCCCTTTCTGCTGCTCGACGACTTCCGCAACGATGTGCCTGCGGACTACCTCGCCGGCTTTCCCTGGCATCCGCATCGCGGCATCGAGACCATCACCTACGTGCTTGCGGGTACGGTCGAGCACGGCGACAGCATGGGCAATCACGGAGCGATCGCCTCGGGCGATGTGCAGTGGATGACCGCCGGCAGCGGCATCATTCACCAGGAAATGCCCAAGGGCGACCCCGCCGGGCGCATGCACGGATTTCAGCTCTGGGCGAACCTGCCTGCGTCGCTGAAGATGACGCCGCCGCGCTATCAGGAGGTGAAGACGGCCGACATCCCTGAGATCACCGACGATGACGGCACTCATGTTCGCGTCGTGTGCGGGAGTTTCTGGGGTAAGAAAGGCCCGGTGGATGGCATCGCCGCCGACCCCATCTATCTGGATGTTTCTGTGCCTCCGGGCGAGCGCAAGATTCTTCCGGTCGAGACCACGCGCCACGCGTTCGCTTATGTTTTTGCCGGGGACGGAAAATTCTGCAATGCCTCCGGGCCGCTGGCCGTGCCCACCGAGAGCGTGCGCTGGGCCGACACGCATCCTCCGACCGATGCCGAGAATCGCTCGCTAATCTTGTTCGATCGTGGCGATGAAGTCGCGGTGCAGGCGGGTGACGACGGCATTCGCTTTCTTCTGGTCTCAGGCAAGCCACTGGAGGAGCCCGTCGCCTGGTACGGTCCCATCGTGATGAACACGCAACACGAGCTGCAGCAGGCATTCGGCGAACTGGAGCAGGGCACGTTCCTGAAGAAATAATCTCACGCCTGACGCGACGCGATCGTAGCCGACATGCCTGAACTCCCCGAAGTCGAAACCATTGCCCGCGGCCTCGCCAAGCGAGTGACGGGAGACGTCGTCGAATCCGTGTGGCTGGGACAGAAGAAGGAGCCGCTGAAATCTCCCGCGCGTGAGATTGCGGCTGCGCTCGAGCACGGCCGCATCTTGGCCGTCCGCAGGATGGGTAAGCACATCGTTTTCGATCTGGATCATTTCGATCTGGATCATGTGGAGAGGGCACTCATGCCCGCTAAGAGCCGAAGAGCTAAGCGGTCTACGCAAGCTGCATCACCGGCGTCGGCAGAGGCGGACAGGAGTGTCCGCCCCACACAAAGCCATGCACAGTGGATCGTCCACCTGGGCATGACCGGACGGCTGCAGGTGTGCGAACCGCAGGACGAAATGCTCAAGCACACTCATGCCATTCTGCGGCTGGCGTCGGGCAGGGAATTGCGCTTTGTCGACCCGCGCCGCTTCGGTCGTCTGAGCGTGACGCATACCGCCGATTTTGACGCCGGAGGCGTTGAACCACTCGAGGTTGATTTGGCGCACTTTCTCAACCTGTTCCACGGCCGCAAAACTCCTATAAAGAGCGCTCTGCTGAACCAGAAGCTGCTGCGCGGCGTAGGAAACATATACGCCGATGAATCTCTTTTTCGTGCCGGAATTCGGCCCCGCCGCCGCGCTGCGTCCACAACTCGCGAGCAACTCACAAAACTGCATGCTGCCGTCAAGGCAGTCTTAACCGAAGCGATCGCGCTCGGTGGATCGTCGATATCCGACTATGTCGACGCCGACGGCGAAGAAGGATTCTTCCAGCTCCAGCACCGCGTCTATGGCCGCGAAGGCGAGCCCTGCCTGGTCTGCAAGACACCGATCAAACGCATCGTAATCGCGGGCCGCAGCAGCCACTACTGCCCGAAATGCCAGAAGTGAGATCTGCGATTGCCAATTGCCGATTGCCGATTGATCCAACTCCAGGGTGACAATCGGCAATCGGCAATCGAAAATCCTCGATCCAGAATTGAGCGTGTTAACCTAACCCGCATGCCCGCCTTCTCCATCGGCGTCGATCTCGGCGGCACCAACCTGCGCATTGCCGCCATCAGCGCCGATGGCCAGATGCTGGAGAAAATCTCCCTCTCGGCGAAGCTGGAACTTGGCCGTGACCACGTCATTGACGAGATGTGCGACGCCATCCGGCGATTGTCAGAGAAGCATCGGCCCGGCGGCGCGTTCCTCGGCGTGGGCGTGGGCATCCCGGGCGTTCTCGACATCGAGGCGGGAATTCTCCGCAAGTCCGCCAATCTCCCGGGCTGGAATGACTATGCCGTGCGCGACGAAATTGAGCGGCGGCTGGGGGCTCGCGTCTTTCTTAATCATGACGCCAAGGTGGCTGCTCTCGGCGAGCAATGGCTGGGCGCAGGCCGCGGTGTCGACAACATGGCCATGGTCACGCTCGGCACCGGCATCGGCGGCGCCATGATCTTGAACGGAAAAATTTACTACGGCATGAACGGCATGGCGGGTGAGTTTGGCCACGTGACCATCGAGCCCGAGGGTGTCCCATGCGGCTGCGGCAATCGCGGCTGCGCCGAGCGCTACGCCTCGGCGACTGCGGTGGTCCGCATGGCTCGCGAGGCCATGGCCACGGGCCGCGCGCCCGCGCTCGCCAGAGCTGCGGAATCCGATCCCGGATTTGACGCGCACACCGTTTTTCAGCTTGCGATGCAAGGTGACGAGGCGGCGCGCTCCATCTACCAGCGTTTTGGCCAGGTTCTGGGGCTTCTGCTCGCCGATCTGGTCAATGTTCTCAACATGGACGTCTTCGTGATTGGCGGAGGAGTTGCCGGCGCATGGGATGCCTTTGCACCCGTAATGTTCGAAGAGATGCGCGAGCGCTCGATCGTCTATGCCGCGACCGCTCCCGCAGATCCGATGGGGGACGGCGGCAAGCTTGGCCCGCACACGAGGCGGAAGACCGTCATCACCCGCGCCCTACTCGGCGGCGACGCAGGCCTGTACGGCGCGGCCCGGCTTCCTGCGATCGGTTAGACTCAGGCAACTCTACCGCCGCGCGGCCCGTTGCGTGGTGCCAGTAATTCTCCGCGCAGCATCCAGAAAGATTTCATTCTGCTCCGGCGTCCCGATGCTCACCCGGATGCAAGTCGGCGCGCCCCATCCCCCGAGCGGGCGAATGCTGACGCCTTCTCCGCGCAAGCGGTTGGCAAAGGCCTGCGCGTCAGCCGCAACGTCGCAGCACAGAAAATTCGCGGCCGTCGGAATCACACGATATCCCAGTCCAGACAGTCCTTCCGCCAAAACCTGTGTCTGCGCGACGTTGTTGGCAACGACTCGGCGGATGTAATTTTCGTCTTGCAGCGCGGCGGCCGCAGCGGCCTGAGCCACCGACGACACCGAAAAAGTGTTGCGCATGCGCGCGCAGTAAACCAGCAGTTCGGCCGGTCCCAGGCCATAGCCCACGCGCAGTCCCGCCAGCCCATGGACCTTCGAAAAAGTGCGCAGCACGACCACACTGGCGCCCTGGCGCACGTAGTCCACCGATCGAGAGTACTCGACCCCGCGCAGCCCGGCGAATGCCTGCGCGAAATCGTAGTAAGCCTCGTCGAGCACCACCACCACATGTCCGGGCACCGCAGCCAGGAAGCGGTCGATGGCCGACGCTTCATGCATCGTTCCCGTGGGATTGTTGGGGTTGGCAAGGAAGACGATCCGCGTATCGCGATCGATCGCGGCGAGGATGGCGTCAAGATCGATGCCATCATTGCGCAAACGAGTTTCGATCAACCGGGCGCCGGTCGCGTGAACCGCCATCGCATAAACGATAAACGAGCACTGGTTGGTGACTGCATTCGACCCCGGCGCCAGCATGGTCTGGCAAAGCAGGCTCAACACCGCGGTCGATCCAGCCGCTACCAGAACCTGATCGACGCAAATTCCGTGATAGGTGGCCAAACGCCGGCGCAGCGCGTTGCATTCGTCATCCGGGTAAGAACTGACTGCCCCCAACGCCGACCGCATCGCTTCGATAGCTCGGGGCGAGGGCCCGAAAGGATTTTCGTTCGAGTCGAGCTTGATGAGCCGCTCCGCTTGCTGTTCCGCGGTGGAGATCGGCCCGGCCTTCGGCATGTAGCTGCCCATGTCGCGCGCCGGAAGAGAGACCAGATCAGAAAAGCGACTCATGCTTTCCGCACATCATTGCACGGACCGCTTGCTGCCCGCCACGCCCATTTTCGAGGCAGATTTCAGCCGTTCCACTTCCGCCGGTGTGAGTGGGCGAGATTTTCCCGGCGGCACGTCAAGCGTCAGCGGTCCATAGCGTACTCGCTTGATTTTTTCCACATGATGTCCCACGGCCTCAAACATGCGGCGGATCTGGCGATTGCGGCCCTCGACCAGAGTGATCTCGTACCACGGATTAGCCGCCTCCTTGACCACACGAACCAGGGCCGGCCCGGTCTTTACACGCCGGCCTTCGTCGGTGGCTATCGAGATTCCGGCCCGCAGTTTGGTGACAGCCTCTTCCGTCGGCTTCCCCGCAACTTTAACCACATAAGTCTTGGGAACATGCGACGCAGCTTTCATCAGACGATGCGCCAGTTCGCCGTCGTTGGTCAGCAGCAGCAGCCCTTCGCTGGCATAGTCGAGCCTTCCCACCGGATAGACCCGCGCTTTCGCGCCGCGGATCAGGTCCATCACGGTCGGCCGGTTCTCCGGGTCGCTCATGGTCGTAACGTATCCCTTGGGCTTGTTGAGCAGAAGATAGAGATGACGCTGCGCTCCGTGCAGCAGCTTACCGTTGACGCGCACGTGGTCAGTCTCGGGATCGGCCTTGCTGCCGAGTTCGGTGACGACTTGCCCATTCACCTGCACGTGCCCGGAGGTGATGAGTTGCTCCGCTTTTCGCCGGGAGGCAACCCCGGCAGCAGCGATGATTTTTTGCAGGCGTTCAAGTGGCATCTTCGGACCCCGTTTCGTCCTGTTTGGAGAGCCGAACTCGGCATTGATGTGGAAGAGCGGCCCTTCAGGGCCGCGTCCAGCGGTCCGAAAAAAATGAGGGCTTCAGCCCGGTGGCTAGTTTTGGCCTCGAGACCGGTGCCGAAGTTCAGCTGGCTTTTTCTTCGGCCGGAGATTCTTCGGTCATCGGCTCAACCTCCGCCGACTGTGCTTGCTCCTCAACCAGTGTAGCTTCAGGCTCGACCGCGGCGTTCTCCGCCGGCATCAACTCCGCTTGAAACGACTCCGCCACCAGCTTTTCGAATTCCTCCATGCTGGGCAGTTCACTGATGTCCTTCAGCCCAAAGCGCATGAGGAATTCTTTGGTCGTCTTATAGAGGATGGGCCGGCCAATCACCTGCTTCCGCCCGGCCGTAGTAATCAGCTTGCGATCGAGCAGGGTCCCGATCACGCCGCCGGAATCGACGCCGCGAATGTCGTTGATCTCCGGCACTGTAACCGGCTGCTTGTAGGAAATCACCGCCAGGGTTTCCAGCGCCGGCAGCGAGAGCCGCACCGGCGGCTTCAGAGTCCGGGCGAACGCCCGCACCACCTCATGCTGCTCGGGCTTGGTCGACATCCGGTATCCGCCCGCAACCTGCCGAATCTCGACGCCGTGGTCGGATGCGCTGTACTCGGCAATCAGTTCTTCCAGGCAGGAGCGCACGCGCGACCGGATCTCGGCGTCGTCCGCCGCCCCGTCGGTGACAACAGCATCTTTCACCAGCTGGATGATCTGCTCCAGCGTGATCGGCGTCTCCGCCGCATAAACGATAGCTTCGAGTTGAGCTTTTAAGGACATTGGTTGTGAGTCCCTAGTACCCAGTACTCAGTACCTAGTACCCAGTCGCTTTGGTTTTCTCCGGCAACTGAGTACTAGGTACTGAGTACTAGGTACTGAGTACTAGGTACTGCTTCTACCTCCAGTCGTCGCGTACCGCCGACTGCTCTTTCATGATCTCATCGAAGTGCATGTGCTTGCGCACGGCAATTTCGCCGAACAGCCGCTCCTGCCGCACCTGGATCGCCTGCAGCCGTACCAGCTCCAGCAACGCCAGAAACATGCAGACCAGAGCCTGCCGCGATGGAATCCGCAGCAGAAGCTGCTTTAGCCGAATCGGGCGATCTTCCAGCGACAGCCGCCGCCGCAGGTAGTCGATCATGTGCCCGACCGTGATGGTTTCCTCATCCACACTCAATACCGGACGATTGCGCACTCGCTCCAGCACCTGCTGAAACGTCTTCACCAGATCGATCACGTCGGCGGCCAGCTCCGGCTCCGTGCCTTCCGCGTCGATGAACTCCTTCAACGACGGATTCGACAGCACCGCGTCTTCGATCTGCTGCTTCTGCAACAGCATTTGTGCTGCCGACTTGAACTTCTCGTGCTCCAGCAGCCGGTTGACCAGCTCGTCGCGCGGATCTTCCTGCTCCTCCGCCGGCGCATCGGGATCGCGCGGCAGCAACATTCTCGACTTGATGTGAATCAGCACTGCCGCCATGTAGATGAAGTCGGCGGCCACGTTCACATCGAGCTCGCGAATTTTCTCGACGTAGGAGAGATACTGCGCCGTAATCTTGGCGATGGGAATGTCGTAGATGTCGATGTCCTGTTTGCGGATCAGATCGAGCAACAGGTCCAGCGGTCCTTCGTAAACTGCACCCACCGCCACCGCAAACGGAAAGTCGCTCTCTTCCTTCTTTTTGGCGGGAGAAGTCACCACCGACGGACCCGCTGCAACCGGCAGGGTGGGCTGAAGAGCGCTGCTCCCCGAAACGAGTTTTCCTGTTTCCGTCATCTCAAATCGCGCAAATCCAAATCCCCATCGGGTGCCCCATTTCTCGCGCGCGAGAAGTGGGGAAGTTGATTCTTATCTGCTCCCCTCATACTCCAGCGACATTCCCATCGCCGCGCGCACCTGCTCCATGGTCTCACCTGCAACCTGGCGCGCCCGCGCCGAACCCTCCTCAAGGATATCCCACGCCAGCCGCGGATTCTCCTCAAATTTGCGGCGCCGCTCCTGCATAGGACTCAACAGTTGCACCAGCGCATCCGCCGCCCATCCTTTGCACTCGATGCAGCCAATGCCTGCCGAACGGCATCCCTCGTTCACTTTCGCCATGGTCTCTTTGCTGCTGAAGATCTTGTGCAGGTCGCCCACCGGGCATACATCCGGATTCCCCGGATCCGACCGCCGCACTCGCGCTGGATCGGTGACCATCGTCTTCAGCTTCTGCCGCAGCACCGGCTCAGGGTCGGCCATCAGGATTGAGTTCCCGTACGACTTCGACATCTTGCGCCCGTCGGTGCCGGGCAACTTCGGGGCGGGAGTGAGCAGCGATTGCGGCTCGGGGAAAACCACGTGCTCAGTCTCCTGAATGACCCTGGTCTGGCCTGTGAGAATCTGCTCAGTGACTCGTATCGATAGCGGATAGAATCCGTTGAACCGGCGCACAATTTCCCGCGTCAGTTCCACGTGCGCCACTTGATCCTCGCCGACGGGTACAGTGTCGGCCTTGTAGACAAGAATGTCCGCCGCCTGCAGCACCGGATATCCCAGAAACCCGTACGTCCCCAGATCCTTGTCCTTGATGTTCTCCCGCTGCTCCTTATAGGTCGGCACCCGCTCCAGCCAGCCCAGCGGCGTGATCATCGAGAGCAGCAGGTGCAGCTCAGCATGCTCCGGAACGTGCGATTGAATAAAGAGCACTGATCTCTTGGGATCAAGCCCCGCCGCCAGCCAGTCGAACGCAACTTCAAGCGAGTTCGCCTTGACACTCGACGTATCAGCGTAGTCCGTAGTGAGCGCGTGCCAGTCGACAATGCAGAAGAAGCACTCGTACTCGTCCTGCATCCTCACCCAGTTCTGCAGTGCTCCGACGTAGTTGCCCAGGTGCAGCTTTCCGGTCGGACGCATGCCGCTGAGCACGCGTTTGCGAGATTTGGAAGGCGCAGTCATTTCCTATGAGGCCGGAAGACCAGGGACGCGACGAACCGGCGCGGGCTCGAAGAGGCAGATAAGTTGTCGCGGTGTCATGTCGGGCTGGTTTCGATACTACCATGCGAAAAGCCCGTTCCGCGCGCCAGGATCGAGGGGCCACGACAGGACGACGAAAGCAAACAGAGTACTGTGTAGAAATCCCGCTGCGACGAATATGCGGGCCCGGAGGGCCCGCATCTCACGCGAACAACCCGACGCCCCCGTTCAAGCCAGCCGAATCGCCCGATCCCGCGTAATATTCCATACCAACTCCTCCGCCGAGTCCCACGGAATCGCCTCCACCGGGATTGCTCAGGCCCACCGGGCCGCTCAAACCTGCACCCGGACCGCTGCTGCCAAGTTGATCGAGGAAACCGATCGAACCACCATCTGCCAGAAGACCAATCATATTTCCCTCCCGCACAGTCAATCGGCACGGGATCGCCAGAGCTTAGCCGGTGCGGCACAACTGCAGCCGCAAGCTGCGTTCTGATGGCTACGTCCCTTCGGAGGCATCCGCCGGCTAAAGAAAAAATGTTTTATAATTCGCGCCGTTCCCCTCGGGCACAACTCAGCGTAGACCAACCTCCTCGTGACCACTCTCGCCCGCAAGCTGCGCGCCACCGACTATTTCACGCTGGGCTGGGGAACCATGGTGGGCGTGGGCTGGCTCGTCGTCATGGACGACTGGCTGCTGCGCGGCGGTTCACTCGGCGCTCTGCTCGGATTCGTCATCGGCGGCGCTCTGCTGCTTCCCATCGGATGGGTCTACGGCAAACTAGTCGTCGCCATGCCCGACGCTGCGGGCGAGATCGCCTACACCTCCGCCGTCTTCCCGCGTCCCATCAGCTTCGCCACCGGCTGGATGATGACCCTCGCCTACTTCATCGTCTGCCCCTGGGAAGCGGTCGCCATCGGCCGTATTGCTGCCTACATTCTTCCCGGGCTGGATTCAGCGGAACTCTATCGCATCGCCGGACGCCCCATCTATCTTCCGCACCTGGTCATCGGACTGGCTCTGACCGCGCTTCTTACGGTATTGAACTACCGCGGAGTGCGCCTCAGCGCCACCTTTCAGAATTGGACCAGCTTCGGCACCCTCGCGCTTTTCATCGTATTCGTGGTTTTCGGAGTGAGCCGCGGATCGCCCCGCAATTTTCCACCTCTGTTTACTCATGCGCCGCTGGTTTCGATTCTGCTGGTCATTCAGATCGTTCCCTATTTCATGACCGGATTCGAATCCGTGGGCAAGGCGGCGGAAGAAGCCAGCCCGGATTTCCGCTCCGGAAAGTTCCTGCGGGCGATCTGGATGGCCATCCTCGTCGGAATCCTCTTCTACGCATGTATCGTTGCGGCTGTGAGCCTGGCCGCGCCGTGGCGCCAGTTAACCGGCGAGAAGTTCATGACCGCAGTTGCCTTTCAACAAGCCGTGGGCGCACGCTGGATCGTGAACATCATCCTGGCCGCGGCCTTGCTGTCGCTGTTCAAATGTTTCAACGGAAATTTCGTCGCCGCCAGCCGCCTGGTGTTTGCTCTGGGACGGCGCGGCATGGTCGGGACCCGCGCAGGAACCATTCATGAGCAGCATCAGACGCCGTCCACCGCGGTGCTGTGCGTCGGCCTCGCCACCGCTGCCTGTATGCCGCTGGGGGATGCGATCCTGGTGCCCGTCACCGAGGTGGGATCCGTTGCGTGTGCGATAGGATGGTCCGCGGCCTGCGCCGCATGTCTGGCGCTAGGCCGCACTCGTTCAAGCGTGATCACTCTGTCGCCCGCCGAGCGCGCCGTCGCGGTGTTCGGACTATTGGTCGGAATCGCCATGGCGCTGATGAAGGTTGTCCCGCTGGTCCCCGGCCACTTTTCTGTCTACGAATGGCTGGCGCTGGCAGTCTGGATCGCGGCGGGTGCGATTTTGTACCGCAAGGGAACCGCCAAGGAGAAATCATGAAGCGCAGGATCGGAGTCTATTTACTTTTCATTTCAACATTCCTGCTGAGCGTGCCCCGCAGGGCTCTCGCCCAGGCACAAGGCGCGGCCTTCGACCTCGTCATCACCAACGGCCACATCATCGACGGCACCGGCTCGCCCTGGTACTCCGGCGACATCGGCATTCGCGACGGCAGGGTCGCTGCGATAGGCAATCTTGCGGCTGCCGCGCGCAAGCGCACGATCGATGCCGCCGGCAAGGTCGTCGCTCCCGGTTTTATCGACATGCTCGGCCAATCAGAGCTGACGATTCTGGTCGACCCGCGCCTGCCCTCGAAGATTTACCAGGGCATCACGACAGAGATTACGGGCGAAGGCAATTCGGCCGCCCCACTCAATGAGGCCATCATCCAGTCGGACCACTCCGGCTACGATCACTACAAAATCACGCCCGACTGGAGGACGTTCCGGCAGTATTTCGCGCGGCTGGAAAAGCAGGGCATCGGCATCAACGTCGCCGATTATGTGGGCGCGACCCAGGTACGCCGCGTGGTGCTCGGCGACAACGACGTTCAGCCGACTCCGCAGCAACTGGAGCAAATGAAAGCTCTGGTCGACGACGCCATGAAAGACGGCGCAGTCGGCGTCTCCACCTCTCTCGAATATGCTCCCGCACCCTACGCCAAGACCGATGAACTGATCGCCCTCGCGGCCGAAGCGGGCAAGTTCGGAGGCATCTACGCCACGCACATGCGCAACGAGAGCGACTCGGTGCTTGAAGCCATCGACGAAGCCTTGCGCATCGGCCGTGAAGGGCATCTCCCGGTCGAAATCTGGCACATCAAAGTTGCCGGCAAAGACAACTGGGGGCGCATGCCCGAAGTCGTCGCTAAAATCAACGCTGCCCGCGCCGCCGGCGCCGACGTCACCGCCGACACCTACGCTTACACTGCCTGGTTCAACGATTTCTCAGCCTTCATTCCTCCCTGGGCACACGATGGCGGCACAGCAAAGCTGGTCGACCGCCTGAAAGATCCTGCCACCCGCGAACGCATTCGCAAAGATATGCTGACTCCGTCGAAAGACTGGGACAACGAATGGCAGGAGATCCCCGGCCCTGACGCCATCATGATCGGCGCAGTCGAGAATCCCGCCTTGCTGCCGCTCGAGGGCAAACGCCTCTCCGAGATCGCGAAGCTGTGGAACAAGGAGCCCATCGATGCGCTCTTCGATTTCTTGATTCAGGATCCTTCCACCGGCGTCGCCGTGTTCGGCATGTCGCAGCCCGATGTGACGATGGCATTGCAACAGCTCTGGGTCTCGATCGACAACGATTCCGAAGGCACCTCGCCTGACGGAATTCTCGGCCAGGCGCATCCTCATCCCCGCGCCTACGGAACGTTTCCGCGCATTCTGAGCAAGTATGTTCGCGAAGAGAAAGCCCTCACGCTGGAAGGCGCCATCCGCAAATTTTCCGCGCTGCCGGCGCAGCGCTTGCGGTTGACCGATCGCGGAGTGCTCAAAGCCGGCATGTGGGCCGACATCGTGGTGTTCGATCCCGCGACCGTGCGTGACCAGGCCACATTCGACAATCCCAATCAGCTTTCGGAAGGAATGGAGTACGTTCTGGTGAACGGAGTCCCCGTTATCGATCAGGGCAAGATGACCGGCACTCTCCCCGGCAAAGTCCTGCGTGGGCCGGGCTACGTGCCGTAGTGGGCTGTGGAAAAACTCAAGAACCGCAACGAAACGGGAAGGGCACGAGTTCACTCGTGCCGTTAAGTCATTGAAAATGTGTCCGCGCTTTAGCGCCTGAGGTTCGCTTTTTGCGCCATCGATCAGTTTTTCCGCAGCCTGCTAGTGGGCGCCGTAGTATGTGCCGTAGGAAAACTTCACTTGGCTGGATCGGGTTTTAGCCGCGCCTGCTCAGTGCCCGTCAGCGGCGCGACTAGCGGCTGGGCCAGCGTGCCCGTGATTGCATAACTGGGGCGGGAGCCGGATGGAACCGCGGCCAGCTTGAGCTCAAGTTCACGTTGCAACGATGCAGTGCCACTCAACCAATAGCTTCCGTTGGCAGAATCCAGCCGGGCGTCCTTTACTTCGAGCTTGCCCAGATGCAGGCGCGCCTCTCCCGAAAGGCGGACAATCTTAAGAGGCCCCTCGTCTTCCGCGAGCGACATGTGTGGCATCGCTCCGTCCCTGATCTCAAACCGCAAGACGCCCTCGGCCGACTGCCAGAATTCCCCTCCGCACGCTCCCTTGAGTTCATAGCTTCCGTTCGCCGATCCCGCAATCCGCCGGTCTTTCGTTGAGTCGGGAAGCTGGGCAAGCGACAGTCCGGAGAGAGTTCCGCCGCCGTTGCAAAGTGCCGGCGCTATGCTGAAATCTGCCTGCCATTCCCCGCGATAATTCCCGCCGAGAATGTCGGCAGCTATATCTGAGACCCTCAGCTTGCCGTGGTCCAGATTCAAGTTCGCCGCGAAATGCGTCGCGGTCATGCTGTGTAGAACAATACGATCCGCCGCTACCCGGCCGGAGGCGCGCAGGCCCGACAGAAAGGATGGTGCGCTCGCGTCACCCGAGGTCAGCACCCGATACCACGGCCGCTCTGCCGTACGCGGGCTCAGCCACTCACTCATTTCTGCCAAAGAAATCTGACCGGCGTTGACGTTGAAGTGAACCTGGCACGCCCCGGGAGTCCCACACCCGCGCGGCATTTCCATCGAACCGTTCCAGGTGGTATCGGCCACTTTTGCGCTCAGCTTGGAGACCCGTGCCACATCATTCGAAAGCTGCACCTCGGCTGAGGAGATTTCGACGGGGCCCGCCACTCCTCGCACGCCGACCCGCACGTTGTGCAGTTTGACCGTTCCTGTGACTGGCGGCGTGGTCCCGGGCCCGCCGTATGCCCAGGTTCCCGCAATCTGCAAGTCGAGTTGGGCGGCGCCCTCGGCATTCGCCGGCGTCGCTGGAATCCCAAACATACGCGCGGTCCGCAGCGTCTTTGCGACATCGGCCTCTCCCGCAACCGCGATCCCGTAACCGGTTCGATTGATCCAGCCTCGCGCCGACACTCCCCGCCCGATGGCCACAGGAAAAGGCCCAAACTCGATTCGCAGCCCATTCCCACCCTGCGGCCCCACCGCGCGGACATGGGAGGCTCGTATCTCACGCGTCGAGGACACCAACTCACCGGTCGTTACCACGAAGGGAACCATCTCCGGTCCGATCTCAGCTTTGTTCACGGCGGACGCGAGGCGCAGATCGGAGACTCCGCCCCGCCCTTCGATTTGCAAAATTGATCCCGCGGCGGCGTCTTCTTGAATCAGGACGCTTCCATGAACCACTCCTTCCGCGGCCAGATCATCAGGCAGATTCTTCTTTACTCGCTGCACCAGCGACACGATAGGGCTGGCGGGCAAATTCTCTACACTCAAAACCAGGCCAAAGTAGTGGCTCCCGGGAAGGCCCACGTCCCCCTTTAACGTGACCACTCCGTTTCCCACCGGAGCGAGGCAAACCAACTCGTGAAATACATGATTGAGCGAACTGTATTGTCCATCGCAGTGAGCTGCAAGGGGCAGCACTTCGCCTCGCGTGATGTCGTAACGGCGAAAATCCTGAACCGCGGCGTCGCTGGTCAGGTGCAATTGTGCGGGAGTCCCGGTCAGCGTCACGTCGAACTGGACTCCTCCTCGCCAACCCTGGTCGTTCCCGGTGAAAAATTTCGTAATCTGCCCCAGCTGGGCGCGGCTCCACTCCACGCTGAACTGCAGCGGCGTGTCGCGCAGAGAGGCCGCACGCCGCCAGGTGCCATTCACCAGCAGAATCCCCAGGTCGTTCAAGTTCAAGTCGCTGCGGACCGGTTGCGCCTTCAAACGCACGCCCCAGGTGTCTTCGGATTCCTGCCAGAGAGAAAAATCTGCGTTGGTCAGCGCGTAAGGCTTTTTTTCCACTCCACTCTTGAAATTGATCCGCGCCGATGAGGCCTCGATATAGGGAAAGCCGGGCCGGGGTTCCAACTTCGCCTTCGCCGTTGGCGCCAGCGGAGTGCGTGCCGCGCGTTCCAACAGCGCTTCCAGGTTCCAGCGTCCGTTCTCTCTGTGCACGAGATTCAGGCTGGGCTCATTCAGGTCAAGCCGCGCGATTTCCAGCCGCCCGCGCAGCAGGGAGGTCAGGCGAAGGTCCGCCGTCACCTCAGTTGCGCGCAGCATGGGTTCGGCTCCGAATGCCGGGTCGTCGTATACCACGAGATTCTTCAGGTCAAATCCCGGCCGTGGCAGCACGCGGAGATAAACCGAGCCCACGTCCACGTTGCGCCCGACACCCGCACTGATGGAGGAAATAATCCGCGCCTTCAATCTTGAGGCGCCGGGGCGCACCAGAAACAGAAGCAGCAGAATTCCCGCTGCCACCACTGCCAGGCGCCTTTTGGAGGAGAGAAGCTTCACCGCAGGTCTCACCCGGAATCACGCGCACTCTTATCGCACCGACTGCAGCGTCCGCTTCCAGCGCGTCTTATCGAAAAAGTGCAGGACAATCTTGCCCAGAAACATAACCCGGTCACCCCAGCCTGTCCTGCTGTACTGGTCTTCCGGTGTCTCAAATGACCAGTAGATGAACATGGGCCGCCCAATGATGTTTTCCTGGGGAATGAAGCCCCAGTAGCGGCTGTCCAGGCTCACACCGCGATGATCGCCCATGGCGTAGTAATGGCCAGGTGGAACTACCAGATCCCCGCCCTGAACGAATGTCTGCATGTATGCAAACCAATAAGGAGAAACGCCGTCGTTTTCCAGAGGAGCCACGGCTGGGAAATTGTTGCGGTAGGACCACGAGTCGAAGGGGATTCCCGGAGGATTGTCCATGTCATGCAAAACGTAGGGCTCGTCCAGGGCCACGCCGTTGCGATACACCACTCCATTGCGCAAATGAATGTGGTCCCCGGGGATGCCGATGATGCGCTTCACGACATAGATGCCAGCCTGCAGCGGATCCGGATGGAGGAACACCACGATATCGCCCCGGCGCGCGTTTCGATAGGGAAGCAGCGGCCCCAGCCACGATGTCTTCGGCGCGAACTGCACCCGGTTGACGAACACGTGGTCGCCGATCAGCAGCGTTTGCTCCATCGAGCTGGAGGGAATCTCAAACGCCTGCACCACGAATGTAATGATGAACAGCCCGGTGACGAGAACCGCTGCCAGAGACGCCAGAAACTCGACTGTCGTCTCCTTGGGTTTCTCCTCGGCGCCGTTCTCTTCGCGAACCTCTTTTTCTTTCGCCACTTCTTTCGCCACGATGGCTTTTTTCCTTGGGTCGGGCAGCGCTGCGCGCACCGCGATCAAGCATTCTCGTTCTTTGCCGCCTTCGCCCCGGGGCAACCGCGTCTTCAGTGTACCAGCCGCAGCGTTCGCTTCCATCGCGTGATCTGAAACAGATGCGTGACCGCGTAGCCGATGTGATACAGCCGGCCCGAGAACGACCCCGACCCATTGCGGTCCCAGTTCTGTACCGACCAGTAGATCAGCAGCGGCCTTCCGACAATGTTTTCCCGCGGCACGAAGCCCCAGTAGCGGCTGTCCTGGCTGTCGTCGCGGTTGTCTCCCATCACGAAGTAGTGCCCCTCGGGAATTATCAGCTGGCCGTCTTCCACCAGCCGGTGGATCTCCTGCCACCACTTGCCGTCGATGCTGAGCACCGAAACATCGGTGCGCGGGAAGTTGTCGCGAAACATGCTGCCCGGATCACGATTGTTGGGCGGTTCCATAAAATGCACGTAAGGCTCATCCAGCGGCTTGCCATTGATCCAAACCTTTTTGCTGATCAGCCGCAAACGGTCCCCGGGCACTCCGATCACCCGCTTCACAAAATGCTGTGAAGGATCGACGGGATAGTGGAACACCACAATATCCCCGCGCTGTACTTTCTGATACGGCATCATCAGATCACCTATGCCGCGCCTTCCGTAGCACAGCTTGTTCACCAGCAGGTAGTCGCCCACCAGCAAGGTCTCCTCCATGGATTCGGAGGGAATCTGAAAGGCCTGCACGATAAAGGTGATCACGAAAATCGCGATCACGACCGTGCCCACCAGCGACTGCAGCGATCCGATCACGTCGGATCCCACTGTGCTGACGAGAGGGCGTGCGATGGGGCGCGTTGAAGATTCCATGAACTCTACTTGTCTACCGGGGAGCCGGCTCCGGCCCGCGCCTTGGACTCCGCCGGTTTCGGCCGGGAAGCCAGAAATGTCAGCAGTTGCCGCGCTGCGTCCTGCTCCGCCGTCTTTTTGGTCGAGCCCTGGGCCCGTCCCACAAACTCCGGGTCCCGGTTGTTCTTCGTGAGCAGGCGCGCCTCCACCGTGAACGTTTTACTGTGCTCCGGGCCGGCTTCATCCACCAGCACATAGGCCGGTTGCGGCAACCCCAGGCTCTGCACGGCTTCCTGCAGCGCCGACTTGAAATCCGTGACTGGAAGCATGCCGCCGTCGCGGTCCATGCTCTCCAGTTCGGGCAAAAGTACATTGCGGCGAACAAACTCACGCGCGACCTCCAGCCCGCCGTCCAGGTAGATCGCCGCCAGAATCGCCTCCAGCGCATCCACCAGCAGGGCGGTCTTGCCCCGGCCGCCGCTTTTTTCTTCGCCTCGCCCCAGCCGCAGGTAGTGGCCCAGTTCCAACCGCTGCGCTGCCCGGATGAGATGCTTTTCGCTGACCAGGTGCGCGCGCAATTTCGAAAGCTCGCCTTCCCGGAAGTGCGGGAAGCGGTGAAACAGCTCTTCGCTGGTCACCAGCGCCAGCACCGAATCTCCCAGAAATTCCAGTTGCTCGTTGTCGCTGACCTGGTACTTGCTCTCGCCCGCCCGCTGCGCCTCCTGCTCCCGCGCCTGCGAGCTGTGCGTGACGGCCTGCTCCAGCACTGCCCGCCGTCGAAAGTGATAGCCCAGCCCTTCTTCCAGCGCCGTGATTTCTCGTTCTTTCATGAAAGAGAATCGTGCAGGCACAGCCGCGCCAGCTTGCCTCATTTTGACTTGCTGCGCTCGCTCTGGGCAGGCTCTAAGCGAAGCCGGACGGGCCGTCCCGCGAGCGCAGCTAGCGTGGTTCGGGTGACCTGAAGTGCAGCTTCAGTTTTTCGGAGGCGCCGTGGTCCCCGGCGCCGTCCCGCCGCTCAACTTGGCCAGGCGATCCTTTTCGTCACGAGCCGCCTTGCCCACTCCACTGTCCGGGCGGTCCTTGGTGAGATCAACCGCCTGATCGATATACTTCATCGCCTCGGGAACCTTGTTCTGATAGTCCAGCGCGACCGCCAGCCGGAACACCGCGACCGGATCGACTTGCTGCTGGAACGCGTCGATGGACTTGCGCAGATCCGACTCCGCCTCGCTCCAGGTCTTCGCGTTAAACGCCAGCGTTCCCAGGATCTCGTATGCTTCCGAACGCAGGTATCCCTTATAGGCGTTCACTCGGTCCGCGTCATTGCCCACCGTGGGAACGTCGGTATCAATGGTGACCAGGGATCGTTCGGCATCTTTCTTCGCCTCTCCCAGGCGTTGGTCCTTGTCCAGATCGGTGTCGCGCGTGCGCTCGGCCAGCACCTGCGCTACCCCCAGCAGCGACTCCGGATCGTCCGCGTCGTAGCCGAGCGCCTTGTGCGCCATGTCGAGCATCTTGTCCGCGTTGTTGGACTGCTGGTACTTCTGCATGGCCGCCTTGTACAGCACAACGCGCAACTCACTATCGGCAAACTTGGCCGCAAAGTCATCGGCGGCCTTCTCAGCTGCCGCCGGATCAGTCAGCGCCATCGCCGCCTTGTAGGCATCAAACTCGGGCTGCGTTTTCGCCTGAGGCTGCCGCTTGCCCTGCGGCGCGGCCGCTTGTCCCGCGGTTTGGCCGGCCGCTGGGTTCTGCGCTTTGTCATTGCCCTGCGCGAAACTCCACGGGTTGCATCCCAGCACTGCCCCAAAGACAACCATGACCACCGCTGCTCGCTTCATGCGCTCTCCTCTGACCATCGACAACTTGTTTTCACGCTCCGCTGCCGAATCTCCCGACCGTGCATTCTATCGCAGCGACCGGGAAAGTCAGTTCGTTTTCACTGACAGCTGATAGCTGATCGCTGCCTATTGCGGTTTCGCCGGAGGCTCGTAGGCCTGCTGCAGTCCCCGCTCCGCGGCAGCTTTGAGTTCGGGTAAATCCGCGCCGGCGGTCAAGGCCGCGCGATACTCGTTCATCGCCGCTTCCCGGTCCTCTTTCATGTCCAGAATCCTTCCCAGGTAGACATGCGACCAGCCCACCACTTTCGGATCTTTGCTGGCTTCGATCGCCTTCTGGAAATTGTCCAGCGCTTCGTCCCTCTTCTTGTTCGCCACCGCGACCTGGGCAAGAATAAATAACGCCCGCCCCTGGTCTCCGATCTTTCTATCGATGGCTTGCTGTGCCAATTCCTGTGCGCCCTTGGGATCGCCCGCGTCCAGCCGCTTCTGCGCCGTGACCAGCAGCCTGCGATCTTCCATACGCGAGAGCTGCACCAGTTCCGGAGCCGTCGCGCTGGCGAACTCCACTTCGCCGGCTGCCTTTTGCTCCTTCTTTATGTCAATCGCTTCCAGCATATCGAAATAGCCGTCGCGCAGCCCTGCCGGATCCTTCTCGAACGCCAGCAGCGCGTTGTAGAAGTAGCGCGTCAGCACGTAGCCCTGCTTGACCGCGTCGTCGACCGCCTGTGCCCGCATGGCTTCCGCCGTCTGTTTGGTTCCGTTGGTTCGAATCTCGATCGCCCGCACCATGCACTCGGTCACGAGCAGCGAAATGTCCCGCTTAAAGTTCTCCTCCAGCGGCGCCGATTTCACCGACTGCAGCAGCGGTTCGAGGCGCTTCACCGCGCTGAAATGTTTCTCGGCCAGCGGATCCAGCAGATAGTGCAGATACGTATGCCGGATCTGGGCCATCTTCAGCGGTTCGCGCGTATTCGGGTCGGGGGAAGGGAACACTACAACGGCATATTCGGTCCCGTAGTTGCGCGCATTGGCCTCGTCGGGATCGCCCAGAAAATCCAGATAAATCGTAAACGTGCGCCCCAGATACCCGCCCGACTGCATCTTCAGATAGATGTCGGTATCAAAGACCATCTTGGCCAGCGGATCGTGATAGCGCGTCACCAGCGCCGCATAGTTCACGCGATGCCGCTCCCAGATCGCATGCAGATGCGCCTTGTCGTAGAACTGCTCCAGCTGCTTTCCAAACCCGGCGATCGGCGCCGCATCCGGAGGCAGGTCGTCTTCCTTCACGCGCGGCAGAAAGTGCGGCGGGCCCTGCAGATAGAGCGCCAGGGACACATACTGCGACAAGTCATGCACCGGGTCGCGGCCGCGGTGGTTCTCATACCATTCACACATCGTATCCACGACAGCCTGCGTTTCGTCGGATTCCTTCAGGTTTCTCTGCACCTCGGCGCGGATGTTGAGGCGCTGCGCGTCCGACGTGTTCAGCCCGGCGTCGTAGCCGCACGTGTTCATCGCCGTCAGCACCGTGAACAGCGTCTCGCTCGTATCCAGCGTGATCGGATTATTGCCGTCCGCCGCGCACAGCGGCGCCAGCAGCCCCAGCAAACCCGCGATCAGTGCGCCTCGAAGTGCAAATCTCAGGAAACGACTCAGGAAATCCTCCCGCAGAACCACAACGGCCCAGCCATCCAGGCGGCCACGAAAGAGTGTGCGCAGAACGTATTAAGTTTAAGGGCTTTACGCGCGGAGGGTCAAACTGTCCAGGGAGTCGCTGATGTCCCAAATCGACAGACCATGAATGAGGCGAAGTCTCACAAAAGGGCGAGTTTCACTGACTTCCTTCGTGTCTCTTGTGTCCTTCGTGGTGAAATTAGGAAACTACCCGGGAGTCATCACCGCGCACTCTTCCGCTTTCCAATTGCGCAATTTTTTAGTCTCCGCGCTTCACCATGCGTACAGAGTTGCAAGGTCTTGCACAATTATTAAGTTAATCAATAAGTAACTATAGGCAAATCGCTGCACATCTCTGTCTCAATCGCACAACTTTAGTCCTGACAAAGCCGGATACCTGTGGTACGCTTGCGGCGCTTTACCCCAAGGGGTCAGATCATGCGCCAGTCGCCCGAAGTCGCCAGCATCCGGAATCCAATTGCTCTTCCTTTGATCCTCGCAGTGCTTCCACTCCTACTGCTCCAGTCCGCCCTCGCTGGTACCTTCAATGTAAACAGCACAGCCGACATTCTTACTCCCCCAACGGGCGTAGTAACGTTGCGTTCCGCCATTCAAGCGGCGAACACCACGGCTGGCGGCAGCACCATCAATCTCACCATTGCGGGCGACTACAAAATCACGATTCCCGGAGCTAACACTGGCACGAACAATTCGGGCGCGTTCGCGATCTTGCCCAGCGCGGGCAACGTGACGATTGTTAACACCAGCGGCGGCACGGTTGTGGTAGATGGCAACCTGCTGGATCGCGTCTTCGACATCAATCCTGCTGCCTCTTCTTCGCCCGCGTTCAGCGTATCCATGCAAGGATTCACCATTACCAACGGCCTGGCCGAGCCCGGCAGCGGCGCTCCCGGCAGTGGTGGCGGCATTCGCGCGCAGGGTGTTGCCAGTCTCACGCTCAGTGGAATGATCGTTACCGGAAACCAGGCCACCGCCGATGGTGGCGGCATCGCCATGGAGAATGTGGCGCCTTCGACCTGGGTGCTGACCATCGGCAACACCACCATCAGCGCGAACCACGCCGGTGCTTCGGGAGGCGGCATCGAGAGCGATGGCCCCGGCAGCATAGTCCTCAACGGCGGAGCGGTCGTCAGCGGCAATAGTGCTGCCGCCGACGGCGGTGGCGTGTTTCTTGACCCCATTTCGGAAGGTACAACTCTGGTCGGTGCAAACCTGGTTATGAACGGTGCCGTCATTGCCGGCAATCAGGCTTTGGGATCAACGGCGGTGGGCGGCGGAATCGCCAATGCTGGCAACGGCACCGTCACCGTCAACGGCAGCCTGGTGCAACACAACTCAGCGGGGGGCTCCGGCGGAGGTTTTGCCGATCCCAACTGCAAAGACACCCTGACCGTAAGTCTTAGCGCGGTTCTCGCTAACACCACTTCCGGCAACGGCGGCGCCATCACCGATTGCGGATCCGTAACCACCATCGGCTCCAGTGAGATCGACGGCAATAGCGCGGGCGGCTCCGGAGGCGCTATCTTTGCCGCCGGCACAACCCTGACCATCGCAAGCAGTACGCTCGCCGACAACACTGCCAGCGGTGACGGCGGTGGTATCGAGTTGCAGACTACCGGCACAGGGAGCACCGCATCGTCCATCACCAACTCCACCATTACCGGCAACAGCGTAGAGAACAACAGCGGCGGCAACGGCGGAGGTATTGATGCTCCGGCCAGCTTTACTGGTTTGCTGACCGTCGAGAATGCCACGCTCAGCAGCAACGCCTCGGCCAATGGCGGCGGGATCTTCTGGGCCGGAGCCGCGGGCTCGACCATCGCCGCCGTGGATACGATCCTCGCCACCAACCGCGCCTCGAGTGTTGGGCCGGACGCCAACAACTCGGCCGGTTCCTTTACTGACGATGGCGGCAACTTGATTGGAATCTCCGGAGCCGGTAGCGGCAACACCGGATTCACCGCTGGCACCACCCAATCGGGCACGGTGGCTACGCCTCTGAATCCCTTGCTGGGAGCGCTGCAGAACAATGGAGGTCCGACTCTGACGCAGGCTTTGTTGACCGGAAGCCCAGCCATTGACAAGGCCCTCACCACATCCGTCACGGTCGACGAGCGCGGCGTTCCGCGGCCCCAGGGCCCGAAATACGACATCGGAGCAGAAGAGGCCAATCAAGGCCCCACACCTCTCGCCAGCGTCTCGGCTGCCATTCTCGATTTTGGCACTCTGCTGGTGGGAAAGACCGCGACGCAGGAACTCTCGCTCGCCAACACCGGGACCGGTACTCTGACCCTCGGCAGCGTGACTCTGTCCGGCGCTGACACCGGCGACTTCACCCTGACTCCGCCGGCCGCTTGCCTGCACCTGCCCGCTAAGCTGCTGTCGGGTGCTTCCTGTCTCTACACCGTGAAGTTTGGTCCGCTAGCCACTGGCAGCCGAACCGCACAGATTATTTTCAATGACAACACATTCAACGCGCCCAATAGTGAACAAACTGTGGCGCTCTCCGGTACGGGACTCATCAAGGCTGCTTCCTCGGTTTCACTGACTCTTACCGCGGGAAGCAATCCCTCCGGCTTGGGCGCAGCACTGACTTTCACCGCCACCGTGACGCCCGACACCGCCACCGGCACCGTGAACTTCATTGACGGCACGACTGTCATCGCGACCGGCACGCTGAGCAGCGGGATCGCATCCTTCACCACCTCTTCTCTGGCGATTGGTTCGCACTCGATTACCGCGCATTACCTTGGCGATGCGTTCGATACCGCGGCTACCTCGACGGCGCTCGTGGAGAAGATTTTGGCCGCCACTTCTACATCGGTGGCGTCATCGCTGAACCCGTCCGTCGTTGGTCAGAGTGTGACTTTCACCGCGACGGTGACGCCCGGCACAGCCACCGGCACCGTGAATTTCCTTGACGGCACGACTGTCATCGGAAGCGGCACACTGAGCGCTGGAACCGCTGCGTTCGCGACCTCTTCTCTGGCCGCCGGCTCTCACTCGATCACCGCGCACTACCTGGGCGACGCCCTCGATGCTTCCTCTACCTCGACAACGCTCGTCCAAGAAGTATCCGCGAACAGCTCCACGGCGCTGGCGTCATCGCTGAACCCGTCCGTCGTCGGTCAGAATGTGACTTTCACCGCCACCGTGACGCCTGCTACTGCCACAGGCACCGTGAATTTCCTCGACGGCGCGGCAGTAATCGGGAGCGGCACACTGAGCGGCGGCAAGGCAGCGTTCGCGACCACTTCTCTGGCCGCTGGTTCGCACTCGATCACCGCCCATTACCTGGGCGATACTCTGGATACCCCGTCGACCTCAACAGCGCTCGTGGAAAAGGTTTTGGTCGCCACCTCCACGTCGCTGGCCTCATCGGCGAACCCATCCGGCGTTGGTCAGAGTGTAACTTTCACCGCCACGGTAACACCCGGTACACCCACTGGCACCGTGAACTTCCTCGACGGCACGACTGTCATCGGGACCGGCACGCTGATGGGCGGGATCGCATCGTTTGCGACCTCTTCTCTGGCAGCCGGCTCGCACTCGATCACCGCGCACTATCTCGGCGATCCGTTCGATGCCGCATCTACCTCGACAGCACTGGTGGAAAAGATCCTGGCGGCCACGTCCACATCGCTGGCTTCCTCGGCGAACCCAGCCAACCCGGGTCAGAGTGTGACCTTTACCGCCACGGTAACGCCCGGCACAGCCGCAGGCACCGTAAACTTCCTCGACGGTACGACGGTCATCGGGAGTGGCACACTGAGCGGTGGGAAAGCGTCGTTCGCGACCTCCGCTCTGGCGGCCGGCACGCACTCGATCACCGCCCACTACGTGGGCAATGCCCTCGATGCTCCGTCCACCTCGACGCCGCTGCTCGAAGAAATAGCCGGGGCTACCTCTACATCGCTGGCCGCGTCGTTGAACCCGTCTGTCGTGGGTCAGAATGTGACGTTCACTGCCACCGTGACGTCGGCGTTGCCGGCGATAACCGGAACGGTCACTTTCATGGACGGCGCCACCGTCCTCGGAACCGGCACGGTGACGGCCGGCCAGGCAACTTTCTCCACCTTCGCCTTGACCGTCGGCGCTCATTCCATCACCGCGGTCTATTCCGGCGACACCACGCACGCTAAGAGTACTTCCAAAGCGCTCGCGTACACCGTAGACCAGTCAGCGACGTCGACGGCCATCGCGGCCTCGCTCAACCCGATAGTCTTCGGCCAATCGGTGACCTTCACCGCGACAGTCACTGCCGTCGCGCCCGGAAGTGGCACGCCCACGGGCACGGTTACGTTCAAGGATGGAACCGCCACGTTGGGCACCGGCACCCTCTCGGCTGGATTCGCAACCTTCGCGACTTCGACCTTGAACGTAAGTACTCATCACATCACGGCCGTCTATGGGGGCAGCACGAACTATCAGACCAGCACGTCCCCGGTGCTGCTAGAGCAGGTCTTCTAGGCTGTTATTTTGCGAGCGTAGTTGGCTCCGAAGGTGGGCACTAGGGCGAGACCCCGTACGCTCGGTGGTCCAGGCCGTTGCTCTCGTTTGCACTACCAATGCAGAGGGTGCCCCATCCTTCGCGCACGTTGCGAAGGGTGGGTACGGCAATACCCGCAGCGGCGAAGCCTATGCCGCCAGCCCCGAAACGAAATCTCGGTCCAACCCACATTCACACGCATCGGCCCCGCTTCGCCGAGGAGATACAAGCGATAGCTGCTGCCCTTGATCTTGATTCTGATTTTGATTCGCCGCGAACCGGCGGGCCTTTACAGTCAACTGAACGAGAGTCCAGCCATAAGGAGCTAGAAGTTCCCTACCCCTTCACGCTGATCTTCGAGAACGACAGCACAGCCCGGCTGGGCGTCGGCCGTCCCATCGACAACGCCGGGCGGAACGTCGTGAAAATCAGCATCCGCTTCACCTGCGGCAGCACGTCTTTCGACACGTTGGGATCGGAAAGAATCTGGTAGTCCTGCACGCGCCCATTGGCGCCGATGTAGGCCTCAACCACCAGCGAATCTGTGTTGATCGTATCCAGCGTCATGCCAAACGCGCTCTGCTGCAACTGCGGCGCGGTGTTGACCATGGTGAGTGGCACGTCATTGTCCGCCTGCAGTGATGCCGGCACCACGAAATACGCCATCGCGATTCCAAAGATGACCAGCGCGCTCAGCAAGCCCGCCGTGGCCGGAACCATGAACGCCCGTATGGTATTTTCCAGCCGCACCCGCAGGCCTTCATAGGGCCGCCGCGCCTGCGCCACTTCCCGCGAAATCGCCAGCCGCAACTTCAACCCCAAATCCGACGGAGCTTGCGGACGCTCCACGCTCATCAACACCTGCTGCGTCCGCCGCAGCGACTGATAGTGCGCACCGCAAGCTTCACACTCCGACAAGTGGTCCTGCAGCGCGAGCATCTCCGTGCCCGTCATCACTCCATCCAGATATGGCGAAAACAGACGCCTCGCCTCGAGGCACCGCAATTCCGCGATTTTCTCCGTGCCCGTCGTTTCTGCGCGCCTCATGGCATCACCTCAGCCCTTCTACCCCCGCCAGCAACCTGCGGCCGCAACCCGTCGTGCTGTTTGTCAGTCGGTTCGGGCTCGGCCAACCCCAGTTCATCTCCAACCTCGCGCACATAGGCGGCTAGTCTTTGCCGCAAAATCTCTCGCCCCCGCGTCAGCCGTGATTTCACCGTCCCCAGCGAAATCTCCAGCACCTCGGCGATCTCCTCGTAAGACATATCTTCGAGATCGCGCAGAATCAGGGTCGTCCGATACGGTTCCGGCAGCTGCCTCACTTCCAGTTCCACCCTGCGCTGCACCTCGCGATGCGCCACGTTGTCAAACGGAGAATCGGCAGGATCGGTCAGCGCCGCCTGCATTGCCTCTGCCGAGCCGGCTTCCGCTTCCACCGGTTCAATCGAAGTCTCGCGCGCTTTATGCCGAAACCACCACCGTCTCCGGTTCGCCGCTTCATGCAGTGCGATGCGATAGATCCACGTCTTCAGGCTGGACGAACCGTGGAAGTGCTTCATCCCGCGAAACACTTTGAGGAAGACGTCCTGCGTTGTGTCGGCCGCGTCCGCCGGATCATTGACGATCCGGTACACCAGCCCGTACACCGGCTGCTGAAACTCGCCGATCAGCCAGGCGTACGCCGCTTCCGAGCCCGCCTTCAGCTCAGCGACAATCGCAGCTTCTTCCTGCGACCGTGCTCCGATTGCACTTGCCAGATCCCCCAAGGTGGTAGCTCCCGCCATAATCGACGTCCTTTGATTATAGGATTTTCCACCTCGCCGCGCCCCTAAAATTAGCGTGGCGCTACATCCGGCCAACTCCCCCACAGTAAACATAGACTCCACCGGGCTGTTCAGAGTTCCCGCCTGTAAGCTATGTATTTTCAGCATGATGGGAAGCCAGGATCGGTTTGTCGGGTCAATTCGTGGGGAGAGCGTTGAGTCAAGGCCGACACACGGTCATCGAGTGGAGGTTACCGGCGACTGAAGTCGGAGCCCTGGTGCAAGTCCCGCAATGGCTGAAGACCTGAACCCATCGCGAGAGCGCAGGTCCCGGAGGGACCGCTGACGGTAGCCCGCCAGTTCACTGGCGGGTATGTGCGCACAGCGGTCTCCGCGTCCCGGAGGGACGCTTGAACCCGCGACCGCGTTCGTCTCGAGACTCTGCTCGCTCACCTCGCCGCGACCACCGGTACTTCCAGGTCGAGCTTGCGCACAATCTCCGCCACTGCCGTCAGCAGCGCGTCGGAACCCTTTTCCAGGCTCAGTTCCGACTTCTCGAGAAACGCAAATGCCCCGTCGTGCTGCAGGCGGGCTGCGTTCTTGTGCGACAGACCGGTGAACACGACCACCGCAATCCGCGCCGTTGCCGGATCGCTTTTCAAAGCTTTCAGCACATCCGGCCCCGTCATCTTCGGAAGCAGCATGTCGAGCAGAATGAGGTCTGGCAGCTTTTCCCGCGCCAGCCGCAACGCCGTCTCCCCGTCGGTGGCCGCGGTCACGTCGTAGCCGGCCCGGGCCAGCGCCCGCTCGGTGGCGAGCCTTAGAAACTTGCTGTCATCGACCAGCAGGATCTTCGTCATTCGTTCCACCGCGCGGAACATGGCCCATCTCAACGCGGCGAGGCGGTCGCCGTCCGCAGTCTTTCAGGTTCTCTATCGGCACAATCGATGGAGCGCAATAGCAGGAAGGGACAAGCAGATAAGACGTTTCTCAGGTTCGGAGATTTTCGCTGGCCGCCCGCAGGCACCGCCCGCGGCCTCATTTCTTCATCAATTTTGCAATCGCCTCTACCAGGGACCCCGGACCTTTCGCCAGCATGGCGTCGGACTTTTCAAAGAAACCGGCGGCCCCGTCTTTTTCAAGCGCCCCGGCATTCTTCTGCGACAGCCCGGTGAGCATCATGACTGGAATCGCCGCCGTCGCCGCATCCTTCTTCAACGCCCGCAGCACGTCAGGCCCTGTGACTTTCGGCAGCATAATGTCGAGCAGGATTAACTCCGGCGCATGCAATCGCGCCAGCCGCAGCGCCTCTTCTCCGTCGCCGGCTGACACGACCTCATATCCCGCCGCGACCAGAGCGTGCTCCGTCGACATGCGAAGAAACTTGCTGTCTTCGACCAGCAACACCTTCACCGCCACGGATTGCCTCCACCCGATTGCTGCTGGCTACAGTATGCGCCCCCTGGCTTTGGCACGTGCCGGCAAAGATTGAACAGGTTATTACCGCTGGAGATGCAGCCCGCAGCCTACAGCTTCTCATCTCGAAATTTGGCCGCCCCGTCGAGCAGGGCCTTCACCGCCGCCCGGCTGGCCCGGCGAAACTCTGCTTCATGCCCCTCAGGTATGACTTTCGACCCGAGCAATGCCACCGTTCCATGCGCCACCGACCACAGAGCCAACGCCAGCCGCGTGTGATCCTGCGGCTCGCCGCCCAGTTGCATCGCCAGTCGATCCTCCAGCAGACCGAAATTCGGCCGCGATTTCCGAATCGGCTGCGCCCGCCCGCGGCCTTTCCGCGGATTCAACAGGTGTCCATGCGTATAGAACAACTCATACTCGTGCGGGTTGTGGAGCGCCTGGTCCACGTAAACGTCGATCATCTCTTCGATCGACGTGCCCGCTTCGAACATCAGGCGGAATTGCCCTACCGTGCGCAGGAGCAGGCCGCGCACCAGGTCGCGGCGATCCTTGAAGCGGCGATACACCGCAGGCGTATTCGTGCCCGCGGCTTTGGCCACCGCGCGCAGCGTAAGCGCCTTGTCGCCTCCGCGGCGCCACAACGCGTGCGCCGCCTTCAGAACGCGGTCTTCCAGGTCGGGGTCGGGCTGACGGGGCATTGGTAAGGCCGGGTGAAACGCGAACTGAAGCGCGATACACCGCTCGCGTTCCGTAGACAATGTATACATAACACTGCCGCATCCCGCCAGGCAAGCCCGACGCGCGGCGGTCGGTCCCAAATCGACAAACTACGAAGGACACGAAGTCTCACAAAGGGCGAGCTGTCCTGATCTCCTTCGTGCCCTTAGTGTCCTTTGTGGTGAAAAATTTGACATTGCCCGCCTCACAGCGTAGGGTGGGGCCGCTTTTCGAAACATAACATTTCAGAGACAACAGTCAAGGAGAGAGCGATTATGCGAGTGCCACCAGCGCTATGGGGCGCGGCCCTGTGCCTCTGTCTCGCCCCCATGCTTTCCGCTCAGGACGCCGTCAAAGCCGATCCCAAGCACTACTCGGTGATCACGGACAACGATCAGGTACGCATCCTGAAGGTCCACTACGGAGCGCACGAAAAGTCCGTGATGCATAGCCATCCCAACTCCGTCGCGGTGTTCCTCACCGACGCCAAGGGCAAGTTCACCTTCCCAGACGGCAAAACGCAGGAGTTTACCGGCAAAGCAGGCGATACGCAGTACGAAGCTGCCGTCACCCACCTGCCGGAGAACACCGGCGACGCCGCGATGGACATCATCGTGGTCGAACTGAAAGGCCACGCCAAGTAGCCGATGCAGTCGGGGCCATACCATTCCAATGTAGGGGCGGACGCCCTCGTCCGCCCGGCGGCCCAGATTCATCGGGCCGCGGCCAGGCAGACCTCAACCGCCCACGAGTCGTAAAATAAACCCAGCAGCTATCCCCATGCCTGACGACATCACCATCTCTCCAGGCCCGCCGTTTCGCGCGGCGATGGCGGTGGCCATCGTGGCCGACGCGCTGCAACTAGTCGTCTTCCCATTATTCGTCGCGGGCGCAATGTCTCCGCCCGATGACCTGCTCGACCTCGGCGTCGGCGCCGTGATGGTGCACCTGCTGGGCTGGCACTGGGAGTTCCTGCCGTCGTTTCTAGCCAAGCTAGTGCCCGGCGTCGACCTGGTCCCCTTCTGGACCCTGGCCGTGGCCAACGTCTGGCGGAAAGCCAAGGCCATGGCCGCCGCTGCCACCGACAAACCGGCGCTTCCCGAGCACTGACCACGATCACTCCGGAGTCTCGCCCTCCCCATTTCTTAAACTCCACAACCCACGTGGGGGCGGACGCCCTCGTCCGCCCAGCGGCCCAGGTGTATCGGGCCGCAGTTCTCTGTGGCATTCCAAAACCGGAACTCCGGAACTACAACCCGCAATCTGTCATCTTGAGCGAAGCCGGCCGACGAGCGCAGCGATTCAGCACGCGCAGTCGAGAGATCCCTACCGTGCATCCACGACAATGTGCGCATGCGGGAATTCTCCCCATCACCACCGGATGACAGCCAACGCAGCGCAGCCGCG
>DATFNR010000061.1:0-11178 GCA_035266285.1 Candidatus Sulfotelmatobacter sp. | reverse complement strand
ACGCTCGACGCGCCTCCCGTGGTGGGCGCGTTCAACGGCAAACGGGGCGAGTTTTATCATCAGGAGACGCTCAAGGGCCGCACCATCCTGGTGCGCTACGTCTGGCTCGACCTTTCCCCGAACTCGTCGCGGATGGAGCAGTCCTACTCGCCCGATGGCGGCAAGACCTGGGAAGTGAACTGGATTTGTGAGCTGTCGAGATAGTACAGTCGACGGCGCATGGTGTTCCCGCGTCTGTATGCGATTCTCGACTCTGGGTGTTTTCCCACCGCCGACGCGTTGTGCGCCGCCGCCGAAGAACTGGTCAGCGCGGGCTGCACGCTGATTCAATACCGCAATAAATCCGGCAACGCACGGGTGATGCTGGAGCAGGCGCGGGAGTTGCGCAGACTTTCGCGGGCAAGAGTGCCCGCGCCACACGTGCCGAAGCTCATCATGAATGATCGGGCCGACTTGTGTCTGGCTGCCGACTTCGACGGCGTGCATGTTGGGCAAGACGATCTTTCCCCCGAGGCGGTGCGGAGGATTATTGGGCCCGACTGCTGGCTGGGAATTTCCACGCACAATCCGGAGCAGGTGAAAGAAGCCGACCTGACGTCGGCGGACTACATGGCTATCGGGCCGGTGTTTTCGACCTCCAGCAAAGAGAATCCCGATCCCGTGGTAGGCCTTGAAGGCGTGCGCCGGGCGCGGGCTTTGACCCGCAAGCCTCTCGTGGCCATCGGCGGGATCACGCGGGCGAATGCCCTGTCCGTGATCGAGGCAGGAGCCGACTCGGTGGCGGTGATATCTGACTTGTTACGGGAGCCGGGCAAATCAGCAGAAGAATTTTTGCGCATTCTGCGGTAAAGTCTCAGGCGGCGCGATTCTCGCTTTTGCGCTTGTCATCCTGAGCGAAGCGAAGGACCTACGCAGTTTGCCGGCAGAGGTGGCGCCGCCGGTAAGATGCATAGGTCCTTCGGCGGCAAAGAGCGCCGCCTCAGGATGACAGCAGATTATTCCCGGAGGGATACCTGAGCGCACCCACCACGCAACCTGCACGCAGCGACTGGGAAATCCACAGCCATCAGGATCAGGAACTGGTCAAGGGCCTGGGGCTGACCAGCGCCACCATGCTGGTCATGGGGTCGATGATCGGGTCGGGAATCTTCATCGTTTCGGCGGAAATTTCCCGCGAGGTTGACTCGCCCGCGCTGCTGATTGGCGCCTGGGCTGTGGCTGGATTCATGACCATCGTGGCCGCGCTCAGCTATGGCGAGCTGGCGGCGATGATGCCGCGGGCGGGCGGGCAATACGTGTACCTGCGCGAAGCCCTGGGGCCGCTGTGGGGATTTCTTTACGGTTGGACGCTGTTTCTGGTCATCCAGACTGGCACCATTGCCGCGGTGGGCGTGGCGTTCGGTAAATTTCTCGGAGTCTTCTTTCCTTCGATTTCCTCGACCAGCTGGATTCTGCACCTGTGGAAAGTGCCTCCGATTCGAATTGGTCCCATGGTGCTAGGCAATATGGATGTCGGCATCAACACGCAGAACCTGGTTGCGATCTTGCTGGTGATTTTTCTGGCCGTGGTCAACATATTCGGTTTGAAAATCGGCGCCGCCATTCAGAACGTGTTCACCACCGCGAAAGTCGCGGCCTTGTTGGGATTGGCAGTGTTTGGATTCGCGCTGGGCCGGAATGCGACAGCGCTGGCGGCGAACTTTGGCGCCAATTTCTGGCATAACGCAGGGCTGGGAGCGCAACATGCCGTTCAGGTCGGAGTGGGCGGGCCGACCGTGATGGTGGGCACGCTTACCATTCTCGCCGTCTCGCAGGTGGGATCGTTGTTTTCTGCCGACGCCTGGAACAACGTGACGTTCACCGCGGGAGAGGTGAAAAATCCGAGCCGCAATCTGCCGCTTTCGCTGGCCCTGGGCGCGGGCGTGGTCATCGCGCTCTACATCGCCTGCAATTTTATTTATCTGAGCGCGCTGCCGCTCGATGGCGCCAAAGAAGGGGCCACGATTCTGGCGCGGGGCATCAAGTATGCGTCGGAAGATCGCGTAGGAACTGCCGTCATGACGCAGATGTTCGGCTCGGTCGGCGGATACCTGATGGCGGCGGCCATCATTATTTCCGGCTTCGGCTGCGCCAACGGCCTGACGCTCTCCGGCGCGCGAGTCTACTATGCAATGGCGAAAGATGGACTGTTCTTCCGCAAAGCCGCGAAACTGCATCCTACCTACAAGACGCCGGCAGTTTCGCTGATGGTGCAGATGGTCTGGACCTGCGTCCTGTGCATCTCGGGCAGCTACGGGCAGCTGCTCGACTACATCATTTTTGCCGTGCTGGTCTTTTACATTCTTACGATCGTGGGCTTGTTTGTGCTGCGGCGTACGCATCCGGACGCGGAGCGGCCTTACCGGGCGGTCGGCTATCCCGTGCTCCCGGCAATTTATATTGTGATGGCTTTATTCATTGATGTCGTACTATTGCGCTACAAACCGCAGTACACGTGGCCGGGGCTGATCGTGGTGCTGCTGGGGATTCCGGTGTATTACGCGTGGTCGCGGAATGCGCGCCGGAATGCGGATGGAGCTTCTGCGTAGCGCTAAGGAGAGACCAAACCGGATGGCAAATCTGCTGGCAACCAAGTCGCTGGATGTCTTGATGAAGGAGTCGCAGGAGACGGGCGAACACAGCTTGCGGCGCGCTCTGGGCCCGATCAACCTGCTCACGCTGGGCATCGGCGCCATCATCGGCGCTGGAATCTTCGTCATCACCGGACAGGCGGCGGCGCAGTTTGCCGGGCCAGCGATTCTGTTCTCCTTCATTCTGGCTGGAATTGCCTGCGCGTTTGCCGGATTGTGCTACGCCGAATTTGCCTCGATGATTCCGATCGCGGGCAGCGCTTATACCTACTCCTACGCGACCCTGGGCGAGTTGGTGGCGTGGATCATCGGTTGGGACTTAATCCTCGAGTACGCCTTCGGCGCCGCCACGGTCGCCGTGGGCTGGAGCGGGCACTTGCGTGCCTTTCTGCACGACATTGGCATGGACCTGCCGCCCATACCGCATTCTGACTTCGTGTTGTTTGGCAAGCCTGTGCATGTGACGTACGACTACGTGGGCTTTCTGGTGATCATGGTGATTACCGCGATCCTGGTCATCGGCATCAAGGAGTCGGCCAACTTCACCACGGCGGTCGTGTTCATGAAAGTTGCGGTGGTCTGCGTATTCATCGCGCTGGCTGGAGCATTCCTTTTTTCTCACAAGAATCTGCCGAGTCACTGGCACCCGTTTATCCCGCCCAATACAGGGGAATTCGGGCATTTCGGATGGTCTGGCGTGTTCCGGGGCGCGGGTGTCGTGTTCTTCGCCTACATAGGATTTGACGCGGTTTCGACCGCGGCACAGGAAGCCAAGAATCCCAAGAAAGATATGCCGTTCGGCATTCTCGGCTCGCTTGTCATCTGTACGGTTCTCTACATCCTGGTTTCGGGTCTGCTGACAAGTCTCGTTCCTTACACCCAGCTCGACGTCCCCGATCCGGTGGTGGTGGGGATCCGCGTGACCGGGCAGCAGTGGGCAACGTTTCTGGTGGAACTTGGGGCCCTGGGCGGCCTGGCTACCGTGATGTTAGTGATGTTGCTGGGGCAATCGCGCGTGTTCTATTCGATGTCGCGCGATGGGCTGCTATGGCCGTGGGCCAGCGCGATTCATTCCCGCTTCCGCACGCCTTACATCAGCTCGATCGTGGTCGGCTTCTTCGTGGCAATTCTGGCCATGCTGTTTCCGTTAAATATTCTGGATCAGATGACCAGCGTGGGAACGCTGCTCGCGTTCATGCTGGTGAGCGCGGGAGTGTGGGTGATGCGGAGGACGCATCCCAATGCGAACCGCCCGTTCCGGACGCCCTTGGTCCCGCTGGTACCGATCCTCGCGATCCTGTTCTCTGGCTTCTTGATTGTTACTTTGTCGCCGGCGACGCAGATCCGGCTGGTGGTGTGGCTCCTGATTGGGTTTGTGATTTACTTCACTTACGGGCGCAAGCACAGCAAAGTGCAGCAGGCGATCGCCAACGGGACCCCCGGCGCGCCGGCACGATCGATGGCGGACTGATTTCCGCTTTTCGGCAAAGCCCTCCGCACTGCGCGGAGGGCCGTTTTGTTTTATAGTCGGTCGTTGGCTGAAAGTTTCGATTGTCATCCTGAGCGAAGCGAAGGATCTATGCATTTTGCCGGCGCCGAAGAAAATGCATAGGTCCTTCGTCGGGCAAAGAACGCCCTCCTCAGGAGGACAGAGCGTTTCAGGATGACAGAGCGTTAGGGTTGAGCCAACGACTAACGACTAACGACCAGCTAACGGCTGCATGAAGGCCTTCCGCAATCTCCGCATCATTGGCGCGCTGCTCGTGCTCGTTATGGCGATCGGCACCGCGGGCTATCATTACATCGAACACTGGCCGTGGTTTGACGGCTTCTACATGGTGGTGACCACGCTGACCACCATCGGATATCAGGAAGTGCATCCGCTGTCGCACTCGGGGCGCGTGTTCAACGTGTTCGTGATTCTGGCGGGCGTGTCGTTGCTGTTGTTGGGAGTCGGGGCGCTGAGCCAGGCTTTGCTAGAATTCGAGCTGCAAAGCTTCTTTGGAAGGCGGCGCATGGAGCGCGAAATCGGACGCCTCGACGGACACTACATCATCTGCGGCATGGGGCGCGTGGGCCGCAGCGTGGCGCGGGAGCTGGCGCGCAAGCCGGTGCCGTTCGTGATCATCGAACCTTCCGAGGGCAAACTACAGCGCTACAGCAGCGAGAACTGGCTGGTGGTGACTGGAGACGCCACGCAGGAGCAAACCCTGCGCCAGGCGCAGATCGAGCGGGCGCGCGGATTGATCGCGGCCACCACTACGGACGCAACGAATCTCTACATCGTGCTCACCGCGCGCGGGCTGAATCCGCAGTTGAAGATCATTGCGCGGGCCAGTGAGAGTGCGGCGGAAAAGCATTTGCTGACGGCCGGCGCGGATTCCGTGGTCTCACCCTATTCGTTTGCCGGGCAGCGCATCGCACAATCGCTCCTGCGGCCCAACGTCGTCAGTTTCCTCGATACTGCCACTACGCATCTGGGCATGGATCTGGAAATCGGCGAGATCCACATCGCGGCGGCGTCTGCGTTTGCCGGAAAGACGATTGAGACGTCGCGCATCCGGCAGGAGCGAGGCGTGATTGTGCTGGCGATCAAGCGGCGCGACGGCATGCGCTTCAATCCGCCGCCGGACGAGCGGATCGAAGCGGACGACTGCCTGATTGCCATGGGCGAGCCGGCGCAACTGCGGCAGCTGGAGCAGACGGCGAGTTCGTGAAAGCCTGTGTAGCCTTGTTGTATAGCCTGGTTGTGTAGCCCCGGACGCATTCGTCCGGGGTTGCGGGCGAAGCACGCAATGAAGAATGCAGATTCTGCCCGAGCCCTCAGAGTCGAGAAAGCGAACCCACGCGTCGCCTGGGCGACGCGAGGGCGGACGAATGCGTCCGCCCCTACGTACGGAAGCGAATGAAGATCGTCACTGCGGCGGAAATGCGGGCCATCGACAGCGCTACCAGTGAGCGCTTCGGCGTGCCTTCTCTCACTTTGATGGAAAACGCCGGGGCCGCGGTGGCTGAACACATCCTGGCTCACCACAATGCCGCGCGGCGCATCGTCATTTTCTGCGGCAAGGGCAACAACGGCGGCGACGGCTTCGTGGCGGCGCGGCGGCTGCACCAGAAGGGCAAGACGGTGCAGGTCATCCTGCTCGCCGATCCGACAACTTTGCGCGGGGATGCCGCCGCTATGTACGGCAAGCTGCCGGTGGCGGCGATCATTGTGCATTCCAGCGAGGAGTTGAAGTCCGACCGCGTGTGCCTCTCCCTGCCCGCAGATTTATATCTCGACGCGATTCTGGGTACGGGCTTTAAGCCGCCGGTGACCGGGCTCTATGCGGATGCCATTGCGATCATGAATGCGGCGCAGGCGCCGGTGATCGCGGTCGATATTCCTTCCGGTGCGGATGCCGATGCAATGGCGCCGCAGAAGGGCGTGATCGCGCGGGCGGATACGATCATCACGTTCACGGCGGCGCGTCCGGCGCATGTTTTCAGTTTGCTGACGCGCGGGTCGACTTATGTCGCGGGCATCGGATCGCCCGAAGAGGCCATCGTTTCATCGCTGCAGCTGAACGTGATTACTACTCGCGACTTTGCGCCGCTGATCGACCAGCGTCCAGTGGAATCAAACAAAGGCAACTACGGCCACGTACTGGTGGTGGGAGGGGCGGTGGGCAAGGCGGGCGCGGCGGCGATGGCCGGGATGTCCGCTTTGCGAACGGGCGCCGGGCTGGCAACGGTCGCCACGCCGAAGTCGGTGCTGTCTACGGTGGCGGGCTTTCATCCCGAGGTGATGACCGAACCGCTGCCGGAAACTGATGTGGGCACGATTGCCGCCAGCGCAATGGAGAGAATCGACGCGCTGGTGAAAGGGAAGAGCGTGCTGGCGATTGGGCCGGGGATTTCGCGCTTTCCGCAGACAGCCGGCTTGGTTCGCGCGCTAGTCGCCAAGAGCGAAGTCCCGGTCGTTCTGGATGCCGACGGTCTGAATGCATTTGAGGGGCATACCAGCGAATTGAACGGCAAAGGGCGGCTACTGGTGATCACGCCCCATCCCGGCGAGATGGCGCGGCTGGCGGGGTGTTCCGTCGCCGACGTGCAGAAAGACCGCCTGGGGGTGGCGCGGAAGTTTGCCCAGGAACACGAAGCGATCGTCGTTCTGAAGGGGCATCGCACGCTGGTGGTGCAGCCGAACGGCGAAGCCTGGGCCAATACGACGGGGAATCCCGGGATGTCGACGGGCGGAACGGGAGATATTCTGACGGGGATGGTTGCGGCCATGATGGGCCAGAATCCGAACGACGCTCTGCTCGCAATCTTAGCGGCGGTGCATCTGCATGGGCTGGCGGGCGATGTGATGCGCGCGAGTGTGGGCGAACACTCCATGGTCGCGACCGATCTGTTGCGGGGATTGCCCGAGGCTTTTCAGCGGGCGCGGGCCACGGCGCGGGAAAAATTCGCGCGCTGGGATGGATGAGGGCCGTCCTCCGGAACTGACCTTTGTGCTTTGAGTGCCCCTCTTTCGCGCCGCTGGGGCTGGCTAGCGTCCCATTTCCTACCCACGGCTCACGCCGTGGGCTGCATTCTTTGGCCGCTCCGCGGCTAAAAGCGTGGCTTCTTCGACTGCGCTCAGAACAAATACTGCAGGGGCCACTCTTCTACTCCCGACTGTCCTTCGGTACATTATCCAATTGATAAATAGCGGCTAAGTGCTTCGGAGTGCTGGGGCTTCATGCCTTCAGTTCAGGCTCCCGGTGCGGAATTCGGACGATGGGCCTCAGTAATCTGTTACGCAACAGGGGATAGTGCCATAGTGCAGTTGGCTTATGACCCACTTCCCCCAACCGCATCCATCGCGGCGCGCGGCCCGAATTCAGCTGGGAGATTCCGTCCTGGCGGCAATTCGGCTAGAAGATGGCCGGCGCACCAAAGCAAAACTCCAAACCATTTCCGTGACCGGCGGCCTGCTGCGAGTGGCGCAATCGCTGGGCCAGGGCGACTTCGTGGAAGTCGCGTTCCAGACTCAGGCCGGGCCGGTGCACGGCATGGCCGAAGTCCTCAGCCCCATGCGGAAGACGACCGACGGCGTGCTGCAGCCGTTTCGCTTCGTGGCGCTCGAGGATGACGACCACCGGCGCCTGCGCACGTCGCTCGATCATGTCGCGGAGAGGAATCTGCTCGGTTTGAAGTCGAGCGCGTTCTCGACGCATTGAGTCTCAACAAATGTGTGGGGACAGCCGCCTCGGCTGTCCGGCGAGCGAAAGCTCGCCTCGGCCACCCGACATTTTTGCAATCGGGCATCCTACCGACCCCCGGTGCCGTCCCTCCGGGACTCGTGCCAAACTTTCCGCCCTCACCCGGGGCTTACGCCCCGGGCTAATGAATGCCGCCCCTTCGGGGCTGGAGTTTAAGCGGCTTCATTCTCACCGCGGCCCAAACCCTCGTTTGTCACTGGCTTTATACTGCCGGTGTGGGTAAGCAGATTGATGCGAGACAACTAATCCGTGAGGTGGTCACGCACTCCGCCGAGGAGACGATTGCCTTTGGCGGGACGCTGGCTGAACTGCTCGCGCCGCCGAGGCTGGTGCTCCTGCGCGGCGAGCTCGGCGCCGGGAAGACGACTCTGGTCAAAGGAATCGCGGCGGCGTTCGAAGCGGCTGCTGAGGAAGACGTCACCAGCCCTACGTTCACGCTGGTGCATGAATATCGCGGGCCGCGGGCCAAGCTCTATCACATCGATCTGTATCGCGTGGACACACAGCGCGAATTGGAAACGCTCGGGCTGGATGACCTGCGTTCCGATGACAGCATCCTGCTGATCGAGTGGGGAGAGAAGTTTCCACGGCTCGCGCGCGAGCGCGATGTAGAGATTTCCCTCGAGCGCGACGGAGAAACCGGGCGGAAGATTCGCGTGGTCGGTTCGGACGTCGTCGGCTAGTATTCCGTCCCATAAATTCCCAGCATAAAAATTTGGGAAGCGGCGACAGCTGCGGTGCTGCCAGCAAATTGCATAGGTCCCTTCGACAAGCTCAGGGCAGGCTCCTCGCTTCGCTCAGGATGACAAGTCGACCTATTTGGCGAACTTGTGAGATATGGCGAACTTGTGGGACACGACACTAGTGCTTCGCCGATCTTGCGGCCTTCCCGAACCATTCCTCGAACCACTCCAGCGTGCGCACAGTGTAGTCGCGAGAGTCGGCGGGGTTGCCGAAAATGTGTCCCTCGTGAGGATAGACCACCAGCCGCGTCGGCACGTTCATCGTGTTGAGCGCGTGCCACCATTCGACGGATTGTTCCATCGGCACCTCGCCATCGCTGTCGCCGACCAGAATCAGCGTGGGCGTCTGCACCGATTTCACGAAGTGCATGGGGTCGCTCTTGGCGTAGACGGCGGGATCGTCGTAAATTGAGGCGCCGAAGAACGGGATCATCCACTCGTCAATCTCATTGACTCCGTAGTAGCTCAGCCAGTCCGAAAGGCCTGCGCCCGCTACGGCGGCGGCGAAACGATGCGTCTGCGTTTCCGCCCACATGGTCATGTATCCGCCATAGCTGTGGCCGCGGATGCCGATGCGGTGTGGGTCGATGGGATATTCCCGTGAAACCGCATCGATTCCAGCCATGATGTCGCGAAAGTCGCCGCCGCCGAAATCCTTGACGTTGGCCTGCGTGAAGGCCTCTCCCTGCCCGTAACTGCCGCGCGGATTCGGGCACAGCACGAAATAACCCATGGCCGACATCGCGCCGATTTCGCGTTCGTTCCAGCGCGGCTGGCAGGCTGACGACGGGCCTCCGTGTACGCTGACCACCAGCGGGTAGGTCTTGGCCGCATCGTAGTCTTTGGGCAACGTCAAAATACCCTGGACGCGAGTCTTTCCATTGTTCCAATGAAAGTTGCGAGTCTCGCCCCACGCCGGTTTGGCGTCCGCATTCAGCGTCGTGATCTGCTTCCAGTGGCCGACGGCGCCGGCCCAGACCTCAGGCGGAGTATTCGGCGACTGCCGGACTGCCGCGGTTACCGCGCCAGTACTGGAAAAAGAAGCTGCCGGCGTCGACTCCGCACCGATGAATTCTTCGCCGCTCCAGGCCGCCTCCGCGGCGCCCCCGGCGGCGCTGACCTTGGCAAACACGGAGCGTCCATCGGCGGTTTCGGCGAACATAATGTGGCTGGCGTCGAGCCAGTACACCGCCGAGGGAGAAGCGTTGCGGCCGGGCGTGAGGTTGCGCGCGCTGCCGCCTGCAACGGGCACAACGAAAACGTCGCCGCCAGTTGGTCCCTCGTCGCTCATCAGTCCTTCGATGAAGGCCACGTTCTTGCCGTCGGGCGAGACTCGCGGGCCTGCGATCTGGAGCTTCGGTTTGTAGATCTCGCGAGGCGCTCCGGAGTGTGTGTCGAATTGATAGAGGCGCGCGACGTACCAGTTAGCGTCGCCGTCCCCGTGGGCCGCCGCAGCGATCCAGTAGTGGCCGTCGGGCGTCCAGTCGTACTCGTATACGTACATGTCCGGCGGCGTGACCTGCGTGAGCTGGTTCGTGGCCAGGTCGATGGTAGCGACGCGCTGTTCATAAATCTTGTCGCCCACCACGCCGGCAAGCGGGGTCATAGGCTCAAGCGGGCCGGCTTTCCGTGGCATGTCTTCGATGTATAGGACGGCAAGCC
Source organism: Candidatus Sulfotelmatobacter sp. (assembly GCA_035266285.1). Taxonomy (GTDB): domain Bacteria; phylum Acidobacteriota; class Terriglobia; order Terriglobales; family Acidobacteriaceae; genus Sulfotelmatobacter. The sequence continues at coordinate 891 of DATFNR010000061.1, read as the reverse complement.
TCGATCCGTCGGGGGAAAAACTGGGGGCGTCGACGTTGCCTTTCAGTTCGGCGCGTTTTGACGTGGAGGTGCCGTCGGATAAAGCAGTCCAAACCTGCGCGGAAGGAGCGCTGTCGGGGAGATCGGCTAGGAAAGCCAGCGTTTTGGAATCGCTCTTCCACGCCACGCTACGCAGAGGCAGCTTGCCCTCAACCTCGATCGCATGCGCCGTGTTATCGCCAATGGAAACCACCGTCAGATGGTCGTCCACGACGTAAGCGACCTGCGTTCCGTCGGGAGAGATCGAAGCTTGCTCGATCTTCTTCACTTTCGGGAAGGAGTCCACGGCTGTGGCAGCACGGGAAGGTGCCGACTGACTCAAGGCCAAGGACGAGAACGCGAGCAGGGTGACGGCGCGGGAAAGCGTGCCTGGGATCATGGGAATGGAGTATACAGGCGGCGGGGCGGGATGCGGTGATGGCGGGGCGGAGGTTTGCGCAGCGGTACGCCAGCGCCTGAAGGCGCATCAATCTGGGGTCGCTGTGCGGCACGCCTGAAGGCGTGCCCTGATACGAGGCATGCCCGGGCGCTATGACGAGGCAGACCCCATTATGACGAGGCTGCTCGGCTATGGCGAGCCTGCCCGGCTATCAAAAAGCACTCTGATCGTCGGAACTGCATCGCGAGTTGCTGGTTTTTCTTCTGCTCCAGCTTTTACCTTTGCTTTCTGCCTCGAACTTAATTTGGTCTTCGCTTTCTCCGTCATTCTTGGCTTGCAAAACGTTAGGAGTGATCACTCCCACAACGAGCGCCAGATCCCGAGCCATTCGGGGTAGCTGTCTGCTGCGCCCTGATCGGATGTCCCGTTCCTCGCTCGCATGGGGAGGCTGCTGGGGCCGCCAGTTTCCTAGG
>DATFNR010000060.1:0-15151 GCA_035266285.1 Candidatus Sulfotelmatobacter sp. | reverse complement strand
GCGACGGAGGCGAAGGCGATGTGCGGCGTGACGTTTCCCTGAGCATCGCAATCGAGGATCAGCTTGTCGTAAATCTCGTCGGCGAAGACGATCAGGTTGTGGCGGCGGGCGACGTCGGCGATCTTTTCCAGCATCGTGCGGGTGCACAGCGAGCCGGTGGGATTGTTGGGATTGATGATCACAATGCCGCGAGTGCGCGGCGTGAGCTTGCGTTCGATGTCGGCCAGTTCAGGCTGCCAGCCGTCTTCCTCGTTCAAATCGTAAGCGTTCAGGCCAATGCCTAACTTGCACAGCACGGCCGAGTAGAGCGGGTAGTCAGGCTTTGGCGTGAGCACGTCTTCGCCGGGATTGACCAGCGCGGCGAGGCAGATATCGACAGTCTCGCTGACGCCGGAAGTCACGAATACGTCCCGCACTGTCGAAATGCCTTTGCGCGCGGCCTCGCTGCAGATGGCTTCGAGCGCTTCGGGGATGCCGGGGGAAGGCGCGTATCCGTTCTTGCCGTCGCGCATGGCCTTGTAGGCGGCCTCGATGATGTGCGGCGGCGTCTGGAAATCGAAGATGTTGGGGTCGCCGACGTTCAGGGGCAAAACTTTGTGTCCTTGCTTGATGACTTCGTCGGCCACGCAGGCCAGGTCGCGGATGGCATAGCGGACGTTGGCGAGGCGGGAGGCGGGGGTGATCTCGTGGGTCTGGGTAGTAGGAGTCATGAAAACCTCGCCGCGGGCGTTAACTGCGGCAAACAGAAATTCTAACCGCAGAGGACGGGAGGACGCAGAGAAAATGCTGGCTTGAACCAATGCTAGGGGCGGCGTAGCGCTGCGTGGGAAGTTTCGCGGGCAGGAGTGCCCGCGCCACACTTTTTAATGTGGGCTGAAGCTGAGGGAAATCTCTTCGACGGTCTGGTTGGCGGCGGGGGCGTATTTCCACTTCATGACGGCGGCTTGCGCCTTTTCAGCGAGGATGGGATTGCCGCCGCGAACCTCGACCTGGCTGACGGTTCCGTTCGGCTGCACCGTGGCCGAAAGGCGCACCAGGCCGCCGATCTGGGCGAATTTCAAGGTCTCAGGATATTCCGGCTTGACCGTGACCAGCACTTTGCGGCCGGCCGATCTCTGCGCGACCGATGGAATCACCAGGCCGGCCAGTAGCGCGACCGTTACGACCGCGAGCGTGCACACAGAGGTGACGCGTTGCCCAACACGAGCATTGATCTGACAGACTGGCAAAGAGAACCCCTATAGCAACAGGCCCACGGCGATCGAAACAATAGTTAGAAGTTAGGATGTTGAGCGCGGCCGGGCAAGATTACTTATGTAATGGAGCTCTCTCCGGGAACGGGAGCGACATGGTCGGCAACGGTGAAAAGCGGTTTACCACGGAGACACTGAGACACGGAGAAAAAAAGAATTCAGATTTCTCCGTGCCTCCGTGGTGAAAACTAATCTTCCCGGTCGATCTGTGCCTTCTGCAGCTTGTCGGAATAATCCACGTAGACCGACTTCCACTCGGTGTAGAAATCGATGGCGCCGATGCCGCCTTCGCGGTGGCCGTTGCCGGTGGCCTTCGTTCCTCCGAACGGGAGATGCACTTCGGCGCCGATGGTGGGCGCGTTGATGTAGGTGATGCCGGCATACAGGTCGCGAATGGCGCTGAACGCCTTGTTCACGTCTTTGGTGTAGAGCGCCGACGACAGGCCGTACTCGATGCCGTTGGCGATTTCGATGGCATCGTCGAGGTCGTCGCAGGGAATGATGCTGACGACCGGGCCGAAGATTTCTTCTTGCGCGATGCGCATCTTGGGATTGACGTCAGTGAAGACCGTCGGCTCCATGAACCAGCCGTGCGCGTATTCGCCTTTGTCGAGGCGATTGCCGCCGCAAACGAGCTTCGCGCCTTCGTTCTTGCCGATTTCGACGTAGCTGAGATCGGTTTGCAGCTGCTTCTCGTTGACCGCGGGGCCCATCTGCACGGTTTCGTCGAGGCCGTTGCCGACTTTCAGCTTTTTCGCGCGGTCGACGAGGCGGTCGACGAATTCGCGGTAGACGCCTTTCTGCACGATCATGCGGCTGGTCGCGGTGCAGCGCTGGCCGGTGGTGCCGAATGCGCCCCAGAGTCCGCCTTCGATGGCGAGGTCGAGGTTGGCGTCGTCGAGCACGATCATGGGATTCTTGCCGCCGAGTTCGAGCGAGCAGTGCTTGAAGCTCTTGGCAGCGATGCCGCCGATGATGCGTCCCACCTCGCTCGATCCGGTCAGCGAGATAGCGCGGACATCGGGATGCTCGGCCAGCGGCGTGCCTACCGAAGCGCCGAATCCGCCGACGACGTTGATGACGCCCTTGGGCAGGCCCGCATCGTAGAGGGCGCGAACCAGATTAAAAGTCGAGAGCGGCGTGTCTTGCGCGGGCTTGATCACGCAAGTATTGCCGCAGACGACCGCGGGCAGCAGCTTCCAGGACGAGATCGCCATGGGGAAGTTCCAGGGCGTGATCATGCCGCAAACGCCGATGGGCTGGCGGACGGCCATAGCAAACTTGTTCGGCATCTCCGAGGGAACGGTGGGGCCGAAGAGGCGGCGGCCTTCGCCGGCGTTGTAGTAGGCGGCGTCAATGGCTTCCTGCACATCGCCGCGCGTTTCGGCGAGGACTTTGCCCATCTCGCGGGTCATTTCGCGGGCGTATTCTTCCTTGCGCTCGATCAGAATTTCGGCGGCGCGGAAGACGATTTCGGCGCGGCGCGGCGCAGGGACCAGCCGCCACTTGGCGAAGGCGCGCTTGGCGGCATCGACGGCGGCGTTGACATCGTCTTTGTTCGATTTCTGGAAGATGCCGACCAGGTCGCGGGTGTCGGCGGGATTGCGGTTTTCGAAAGTCTCCCCGGATGAGGACTCGACCCACTCGCCGTCGATGAAATTCTTGAAGACCTTGGTGCCGCCATAGTTGATCGCGGCCGGAGTGGCTAGGGTATCGGTGGCCATTATTTCTCCTTATGAGTACCTGATATTGATGCTACAACCGGCGGGGAAGGAGCGGCAAGGAGCGCAGCTAGATCTGGCTAGCGAACCTCGATTTTCGGAGGGTTGAATGTTCCGAACGGCAAGCCCAGAGAGTGGACCGGGCTTACCATCCCTTCGCTAGCACCCAGCCGAGCTGCACCCAAGTTCTCCTCCGTAGCTTGAACGGCGGGACATCGAGCATCGTCAAACACCAACAATTGACTGCCAATGTGAATGTCTGAGATCGCACGCACAGTGAATGTATTTTCTTGCCACTCGTCAGCATGTTGGGAGACGCCATTGGGCATTCGACGCACCGTCACGACGGCTCCATCGGCGTTGTGTGCCAGCCCGATGATTTTCGCCAAAACTACGCGACGAGCTTCGCGGCTCAGGACTCGAATCACTGGAGGCGTGCAGACGTCGAAGGCGTCTGCCACATCGGTTTTTTCAGCCTGCAGTTCTTTCCAAGCTTTGGGGAGAATGTCCTCTTGCCCGGAGCATGGCCGCCAGCGTGTGATACATGTAAAGTTGATATCGGTTAGACGCAACACGTCTTTCGGGTCCGCAAACGAAGTGAACTTGACCCAGCCCTCCTTGCACCCCATGCATCCGTCCGGGGCGCCAATCTGATACTCCGGGTGCCGCGCTGAAACCCATGTTAGAGGATCGGTCTCAATACGAGCCACCAACTCATAGTCGATGTGCCTGCCGTCAGGCTCGATGGATGTGCTCTCGATGCCTAGACTAATGCCTTTCTCCAACAACAAATTGTCGCGTATGCGGATGAAGGAATACACCCCTGCGAAGCGGCCGCCAAGTGCATGGTAAATAGCAAAGACTGCGGGGTGACTGACGAGAAAGCTGAAGTGCCGGGAACTCGCGTTGTATAGCTGAACTTCTAAATCGCACCAATACGGCCGGCAGATGCCTTCTTTGGCGTTGTCGAGCCAACGGCCTTCGAACCGGCGAACATCTGCATATGTGCTCTTGCGGAGTTCGAGCGAGCGAATGTCCGAGAGCAGACGTTGCGCTCGCCACCGAAGCGTGAATTGGTCCAGACGAATCGCCCCAGCTAGCAACACAACCACTAGGGTTACGCCGCCCAGCAGCCAGGCGAGAGGCCGGAGAATCCATCTCTTCATACCCCTATTAGACACCGCGCAAGGCTGCGTCGTGCATGGCGGGTTAGCAACGATTCGCGTCAGCGAACGCTGAGGCGGATGCCCTCGTGCTGTTGCAGGCCGGCGACTATTTCGAAAATATTCCGGGCGCGTGGGTTTCCGTTCGGCCCCAGCATGCGCATGAGGCTCTTGGGAGGAATCCGCGTGACGCGCGCCAGCTTGGAGAATCCGACGGTAGCGTTGATGTAGTCGCGCAGAATTGTCTTTCCCGTTTCCATGTCGCCGGCCAGCAGGCAGTCGACTCCTTCCCGAAGAAGTTCTTTGCGGAACCTGAGATCGCGGCGGACGCGCGCTTGAATCGTGTTCTTGAAAGTGCGAGTCAATGGCATCTCAATCTCCTCACCGTTTGCGCTGCCTGTAGTCCTGCCATCGAACCATTGCGTTTTCGAAGTCCGTCTGCTGGCGTTTCTTGGAGCCGCCACCGAGCAACAAAATCAGCCGCTCCCCATCCTTGCCGAAATAGATGCGGTAGCCGGGGCCGAAGTCCACTTTGTACTCGAATACGCCCGTGCCAACGCTCTTGACGTTCGAGAGGTTGCCATTCGACATCCGGATAACCGCAACGGCGATCTTTGCGGCGGCCGGAGCATTCAGCTTGTTGAACCACTGCGCATAGGGGCTGCGCCCCTGGTGGTCCAGGTATTCTCGAACCTCGATTAAAGGTAACATATACGTTACCATATAGCAAGTGGCTGAATTTCGCCGATGCCTACTAGCTCGAGGCCGTCGAGCTTCGCTCGACCGGACAGCCGAGGGCGGCTGTCCCTACACAATCCCTTAGCGCCAGCGCTTGATTTTCGGCCACAGGGCGGGCCAGGAGTCGAATTTCTTTCCCCGGCAGATGAAGACGTCGATCTGCTGTTCGAGGGCGTACGGATTTGGGGCTGAGGTTCCGACGTAGTCCACCTGCTGCCAGAGTTTCTCCAGGACTTCTTTGCGGTCGTCGAGGACGATCATGCAATTGCCCGAGTACGGGCCGGGCCCCCAGAGAAACCAGGTCTGATGCCCGCTGAGCGAACGCGGCAGGCCGTAGCGGCGGCCGAGAAAGTCGATGGCGCCGGCCTGGCCGTAATCCTGAGCGAAGATGCCGCAGGCTTTCGCTGGGTCCGAGCCGCGCTCGTCGGGCGTGAGGCGGTTCCAGGCTGCGGCGGTTTCGTCGACGATTTCCTGCCAGCCGAACTGGTCGGCGTACCATTGCGGCAGCGCGGCGCGGGCGTGGGAGTGTTCCATGACGGGCAGCTTGAACGGGAGGGTCTTGGCGTAGGCGAGGAAGTGGTCGGGAGTGAAAACGGGGATAACGATGGGGGCGATGTAGGCGCCGCCAAGCACCAGGACGATCACAATGGCGGGCTTGAGGGCGCGTTTTAGCCCGCGTGCCGTCCTTCCGGGACTCGTCCCGGTTTCCGGCCTCGACCCAGGACTTACGTCCTGGGCTAATGAGTGGCGTCCCTGCGGGACTTTTTGCTCAGGATGTTCCCATGAATGTTCCTCAGCCGGACCAACCTCAGCCGGAGCAACCTCTGGATGACCGACCCCAGCCGTACCATCCAGCGCTGTCTCAATCATCACCGCTCCTGCGGCCATCAGCATGGGATAGACCGGGGCGAGGTAGTACATCTTGCCGTGCAGGATGTAGAAGACGGCGTAGCAGACCAGATAGCACCATCCCAGCAGGCGGTACGGTTTGAAGCGCGCGGAGAAGAGCAGAGCGAACAGGCCCGTCAGCCAGATGGGCGCGGTCAGGGGGTTGTCCAGTAGCAACTGCTGCAGGAAAAAATCAACCGGTCCGAGTACGACGTCGCGGTGTTCAGCCTTGATGTTGTGCATCAACTGCACGAAGGGCCAGTCGTAGTGCATGTTCCAGAGCAAGTTGGGCAGGAAGATGAGGAAAGCTGCGAGGCCGCCAAGCCAGATCCATTTGTTGACGAAGATGCGGCGCTGCTCGGTCAGGAGCAGGCCCACGACGATGCCGAAGCCGAAGAGGGCGATCGAATACTTTTCTTCCATGCCCAGGCCCGCAATCACGCCGAACCAGAGCCAGTAGCGGGGGTCGCTTCGCTTGATGGCGAGGGTCGCGAAGTAGGCGCAGCCCAGCCAGAGGTTGGGTTCAAGGCAGTTGGTGCCGAGCAGGCTGCCGTTGGAAAGATACTGACCAGAGATGACGGCGCAGATCGCACTCAGGATGAGAGCGTAGCGGCGTCCGCCGAGTTCTCGGGCGATGACTGCGGTTTGCACGACCAGCAGCGACGAGGCCAGCGCCGGGATGAAGCGGATGGCGCGCAGCGAGTCGCCCAGGACGGCGCGGGAGATGTGGATCAAGAAGGGGATGAGCGAGGGTTGGTCGACGTATCCCCACTGCAGGTGGTCGCCGCACGACATGTAGTTAAACTCGTCGCGGAAATAGCCGTAGCGGTTGTTGAAGTAGATGTGGATGAGGAGCTTGGCCAGGGCGATGAGCCAGATGATGGTCATGCCGGAGGCGAACGAGGATTGGCGGTCGCGGGCGCGGAGGGTTGAGGAGGGTGCGGCCATACGGGAGACAAGGATATACGGGGAATCAGGCGGCGTGCCAGCGGTCCAGATGCGGCAAAATGATCGGTTCTGCGGCACCAAGCGGCAGCGGTAGGGTTGGCGACACACAAGCGGGTTCCTCACCGCCGCTTCGCGCCGGTTCGGAATGACATCCCTAGTTTTGAGATTCGACGGACGAGGGATTCAGCGCACACCGCGCATCTCCACGCATGCAGCGTCAATTGGCAACACCTTTGGGAAGAACAGGCGTCCGCTACCCTGCACCAAGGTAACGTCTCCTCGTCATTACGTATGACCTCACCGGTTTTGCCTGTGCTACCGTTTTCTTTTACCGCATATTTGCGAAGGATTTAGCAGGTCTGAGGGACGCGTGTCGGACGATCGCAAACCGGGGATCCACCTGGCGTGGACGACGGTCACATACCGCAGTGTGGCGCTGCTCACTCTCGCGGTGGCATGCGTGTTTTCGATTGCCATGCGCATCGCGTTTCCGCAGTTCACCGAAAGCACGGTCAAGTCGGCGGGCAACGTTGCCAGCAAGATGCTGGAGAAGGTCGCAGGCATGAGTCCGCCGGCGAGCTCGGGCGTGACCACGGCGCAGCAGGCGCACTTCACCGCGCTCGACGGCACGGTGCGGGTGAAGAAGGGCAACAGCTATGCCTGGGTTCCGGCCGACTACAACGTCCCGCTCGACAAGGGCGACGTGGTGCAGACCGGGTCAGAAGGCATGGCCAAGGTCGTATTCAACGACGGCACCAGCTACACGGTGAAGCAGGATTCGCTGATTGTGATCGAAGAGAACTCGGCCAACGACCAGCAGCAGACCAGTGTTGCCGTCGCGGTGAGTACGGGGACCGTCGATCTTTCGACCGCGACCTACAGCCAGGGATCGAAGTCGGAGGTGATTGTGGCGGGCGCGAAGGCCTCGCTGGCGCCGGAGTCGGCGGCGCAGGTGCATAACGATCCCGCGGCCGACCAGCACGAGATCTTGCTGAAAAAAGGATCGGGCGAGGTGAGCCGTAACGGCGAGTCTGTGCAACTGGCGAACTGGGAGAAGGTGAGCTTCAAGCAGGAATCGGCGCATCTGGAGAAGGCGAAAGAGATCGGGCCGCCGACGCCGATTGCGCCGGCCAACATGGCTCCGCTGTTCTCCGCGGGGGATCCCACCAAAGACGTGCAGTTCTCCTGGACGGCGATGGCCAACGCGGCGGGGTATCGCCTGCGTATCTCCCGCAACCCTTATTTTTCTTCTACACTTGTCGATAAGAAAGTTAATACTGCTGCGGTCACGGTCACCGGGCTGGGTGAGGGCGCATATTACTGGATGGTGCAGTCCTACGACGCGGCAGGCAAGGAATCGGTGGAGAGCGAGAAGAACCGCTTCACCATCATTTCCAAGGGCAAGCAGAGTGACGCGATTGATTTAGAGCTGGATCCATTTATCCAGCACGGGCACGTGATCGAGGTGACGGGCAAGACGCAGACCGGCGCGCGAGTGATGGTGAATGGCAGCGAGGTGCCGATGCTGGCGTCCGACGGGTCGTTCCACTACTTCACACCGCCGCTGCCGACCGGAGAGGCCGTGATTACAGTGACGGCGCAGACGGCGCAGGGCGGAGTGAATACGCAGCAGAAGAAGATCATTATTCAATAAGCGCGAGTGTAAAGGATCAAGATTCACGGGTTGCAAGTTTCCGGGATTTTGGTGGGTGCAGGTGGAAGCGCGAGCGTGGGTTGCTTGGCGTTCTTCGCGGATTTTCTTAGCGATCTTTAGCGTTCAAGAGCTTTTACCGCAAAGTTCGCTAAGGAAATGCCGCAAAGGGCGCAAAGGGAACCCAACGCGACTCATTCGCGTTTTTAAGCAAGGTTGCGGGGCATCCCGTAGAATGGGATATCCGGCAATCCTGAGAACATTGTGAGAAGTGCCTGGGCAACCGGGTGCGACTGAAGTCAGCAACGACGCAGGGAAAGATTTCGCCATGTCAAACAACGGGTACTCGAACGGAACGCGCGCGCACAACCTTCGGTCGCTGTTCAGCATTTTTTCGAGCGATCTGGCCATCGATCTGGGCACGGCCAACACGCTGGTGTACGCGCGGGGCAAAGGCATCGTGGTGAACGAGCCGTCGATCGTCGCCATCAACAAGAACACGGGCGAGGTCGAGGCCGTGGGCAAAGAGGCGAAGGAAATGCTGGGGCGCACGCCCGGCAACATCGTCGCCATCAAGCCCATGAAAGACGGCGTGATCGCCGATTTCAAAGTCACCGAGAAAATGCTGAACTACTTCATCCAGAAGGCGCACAACCGCAAGATGCTGGTGCATCCGCGCATCGTGATTGGCGTGCCGTCGGAGATCACGCAGGTGGAAAAACGCGCTGTCATGGATTCGGCCTATCGCGCCAAGGCCAGCGAAGTGCATCTGGTGGAACAGGCCATGGTAGCGGCGATCGGCGCGGGCCTGCCGATCACTGAGCCCAGCGGCAACATGGTGGTCGACATCGGCGGCGGCACCACCGACATTGCGGTGATTTCGCTGAGCGGCATTGTGTATTCGAGATCAGTTCGGATGGCCGGCAATCAGATGGACGAAGCCATCATGAATTATCTGAAGCGGAAATATAACCTGCTGATCGGCGAGCGCACGGCCGAGCAGATCAAAATGGAGATCGGCTCGGCGCACCAGCTCGACAAGCCGATGACGATGGAGATCAAGGGCCGCAACCTGATTGAGGGCGTGCCCAAGACGATTACCGTGGACGATGGCGAAATCCGCGAGGCGTTGAGCGAGTGCGTATCGACCATCATGAATGCGATCCGCGTAGCGCTGGAGCGGACGCCGCCTGAACTTTCGGCCGACATCAGCGACCGCGGCATCGTGCTGACCGGCGGCGGAGCGCTGCTGAAGAATCTCGACAAACGTATCCGCGAAGAAACCGGGTTGCCGGTTTCGATCGCCGACGATCCGCTGTGCAGCGTGGTGCTGGGCACGGGCAAGATGCTCTCCGACTTCAAGCTGCTGCGCAAAATCTCAATTGAGTAGCGAGCAGGTACTCAGTACCCAGTACTCAGTACTCAGAGTGAGCTGCGGGTGCGAGGCCGAGACGGCCTCGCGACAGCCGGCGAGGACGCCGGCGCTACGGACTGGCAACTGGGTACTGAGTACTGGCAACTGGTTTTATGGAATCCGTCCTCGGCCGCTACCGCAATCTGATCATTCTGGTGGGGGTGCTGTTTCTGCAGGTGCTGGGACTGGCGGTGCAGGTCAAGCGCGGCAGCAACGACACCCAGGACACGCGGCTGATCCGCATCTGGGCGGTGGGGGCGATCACTCCCTTCGAGCGCTGCCTGGTCTGGATTGAGAACGGCAGCAGCGGCGTCTGGCATAACTACTTCTACCTGCGCGGAGTGCGGGCCGAGAACCGCCAGCTCAAGGATCAGATCGAACAGATGCGGCTGGAGCAGGTGCGGCTCAGCGAAGACGCGGCCCAGGCGCACCGGCTGCAGAACCTGCTCGCCTTCAAGGAACAATTCATCGCGAAAACCGTGGCTGCGCAAGTGATTGGGGCCAGCGGCAGCGACTTGTCGCGCGTCGTCTACATTGACAAGGGGCGGGACGCGGGCGTGGACCGCGACATGGCGGTGATTACGGCCGACGGCATTGTGGGCAAGGTGTTGCTGGTGTATCCCTCGTCGTCGCAGGTGCTGGTGATCAACGATCAATCGAGCGGCGTAGGCGTGATTCTGGAAAAGTCGCGGCTGCAGGGTGTGCTGCGCGGAACCGTCAACGGGGAAGTCGTGCTCGAGCGCGTGATGAGCGACGAGGAGGTTCCGTCGGGAGAAAAAGTCCTCACCAGCGGCGGGGATCAGATTTTTCCCAAGGGGCTGCCGGTCGGGACGGTCACGAAAGTAGCGACGGGCAAGGACTTGTTTTTGAACATCAAGGTGAAGCCGTCGGCGGACTTGAGCAAGCTGGAAGAAGTGCTGGTGGTGACCGAGAAGCAGGAGCGGCAGGCGGTGGCGGAGGAGTCGGGGCATGCGCGGGCCGCCGACATTTTGGCGCAGCGGTTGCCGTCGGTCCCGGACAAGCCCCTGGATGCCAAGCCGGCGGACGCCAAGCCTGGAGATGCGGTGACCGCGAAGCCGGCAAGCGTTGCGGCCAGGCCGCAAGCGGGAGGATTGAGCGTTAACTCGCACCCATCGAACACCGCGACGGGCGGGGCAGCCTCTGCATCGGGAGCGGCCGAGCACAAACCGCCGACCGCGAATGTGGTGAAGCCTCTGGCTTCGGCAAGTGGGCAGGCGCAGCCCAAAAATGTAAGCCTCGCACCCCAGACCCCGAAGGCCGCGGTTGTTCCCGTCGCGCCTGACGATGGAACACCGCCAGTGAAGACGAATAAACCGGTCACAACTCAGCCTGATCCGCAGGCGCCTCCCGATGACACTCCACACTAGCGTGCCCATCACCTACACATCAGGGGAGCAGGTTGAAGTCTACCGGTTCAGCATTCCGGTGACGATTGGGGTGCCGCTGCTGGCGCTGTTCGTGCAGGCGTTCGTGCCGCTGCGGTTTCCGGGCTTTGCCCGGTACATCGACCTGCCTTTGCTGGTAACGATTTTCTTTGCTATGGCGCGGCGGAATCCGATTTCAGGCTTGTTTACCGGTGCCGCGATCGGGTTGGCGCAGGACATGCTCGGGCACAATCCGATTGGAATCTATGGCATCGCCAAGACGGTTGTGGGATACGGCGCCTCGTCGCTGGGGGTCAAGCTGGATGTGGAGAATGCGGGCGCCCGCTTCCTGGTGACGTTGGGGTTTTATCTGGTGCACTCTGCCGTTTACTTCCTCGTGGCCCGTGACATGGTGAGCATGACGCAGCCCTGGAGCTGGCTGCACGGAACCCTGGCGGGGCTGGCCAATGCGGTGCTGGGAACATTTCTCTACTTTGCGCTGGACAAGTTCAAGCAGAGAACGTAGGAAACCAGTTGTCAGTACTCAGTACTCGGTACTCAGTACTCAGTAAGAGCGAGGCCGAGACGGCCTCCCACAGCCGGCGAGGACGCCGGCGCTACGATCTGGGTCCCAAGATGCGGTTAGACTTCAGGAAGAATCCCGGCTGGCCGTGACCTTCGTTATCCCTTCGAGCTCCGCACGGCGTGGCACAGCATTACAATGGAAGGAACCCGACCACATTCACCCACGAATGCCGCAGTGACGAAGACTCCATCGGGAACACTGGGTACTGGGTACTCGGTACTGGGTACTGATCTTCATGTTCGGTCGCGACGAAAAAGTTTCTGAGATTCGCCTGACGGCGACCCAGTACATCATTCTGGGGATCTTCCTGCTGCTGGCCTACGGGCTGTGGAGCCTGCAGGTGATGAAGAGCGACTACTACTCGCTCGCGGCGGAGAAGAACCGCATCCGCAATGTGCCCGTGCTGGCGCCGCGCGGGAGAATTCTGGACCGCGAAGGGCGGACCATCGTCGACAACTATCCGTCGTTTTCGGCGCTGCTGCTGCGCGACTCCTCGCGCGATCTGAGCGGGGACGCCGACCTGATCGCCCAGGGGCTGCATCTCGATCCTAACGAAGTGCGGGCGCGCATCCGGCGCTTTGCGTCCATGCCGCAGTACCAGCCCATTTTTCTCAAGGAAGACATTACGCCCGACGAATTGCAGTTCATCGAGGCGCACCGCAACGAGTTGCCCGAGCTCGATACGATCATGGCGCACCGGCGGCTGTATCCGCGCAACGGGTTCATGGCGCACGTGATCGGATATGTCGGCGAGGTCAGCGAAGACATGCTGAATCAGCCCCAGTTCGAGCTCTACAACCCGGGAGACGTGGTCGGAATCTCGGGCGTGGAGCGGCAATACAACACCATGCTGATCGGCACCAACGGCTCGCGGCAGGCGCTGGTCGACAGCCACGGGCGTGAAGTGGGGCGGCTGGGGGAGACTGCCGCGATACCCGGGAAGCAGCTGCGGCTGACCATCGATATTGATCTGCAGATTGCGGCCGAAGAGGCGCTGGAAGGGAAGAACGGAGCCATCCTCGCGATGGATCCCCACACCGGCGAGATTCTGGCCATGGCCAGCGGTCCCACGTTTGATCCCAACGACTTCGCCGTGCGCGTGTCGAAGGACGAATGGAACAAGCTGGTAAATGATCCCGAAAAGCCGCTGCTGAACAAAGCCATCCAGGCGCAGCTGGCGCCGGGATCGACCTTCAAAGTCATCATGTCGGTGGCGGGCTGGCAGGAAGGCATTGCCCAGGATATGCACGTGCATTGCAATGGCAGCGCCGATTTTTATGGCCGGAACTATAAGTGCTGGGTTTACTTTCTGCATCAGTCGCACGGCGAGGTAAACCTGGAAAAAGCGATTTACCAGTCCTGCGACGTCTTCTTCTACACCCTCGCCGATCGGCTGGGAATCGAACGCATCGCCAAATACGCCACCATGCTCGGTCTGGGGCAAAAGACTGGCATCGACCTGCCCAACGAAGTCAGCGGTGTGATGCCGTCGGAAGAATGGAAGATCCGCAACTACAAGCAGAAATGGTTTGCCGGCGAAACCATTTCCGTGGGCATCGGGCAGGGCGCGATCGCGGTCACTCCCGTGCAATTGCTGCGGGCAATCTCGGCGATCTCGATGGGCGGCAAGATGGTGGTGCCGCATGTGGTGAATCCCACCGGCCTTCCGCCAGGATTTGTGCAAACCGCCGACTACACTGAAGTCAAACAGATTCCGATTAATGCGGATGGCTGGACCTACATCACCGACGCCATGACGCGAGTTCTTCAGCCCGAAGGAACCGCTCCCTCCGCGCACGTTCCCGGAGTCGAGATTGCCGGCAAGACGGGATCGGCCCAGGTTGTGTCTCTGGCCTTGCGGGCGAAGGTCAAGGACAGCAGCGAGTTCGCGCAGAATGGCTGGTTTGTCGGATTCACCCCGCGGCGGAACCCGGACATCGTGGTTTGTGTGTTATTTCAAGCCGGCGAGCACGGCAAGCTGGCGGCGCGATTGGCCACGCAGGTGATCAAAGCCTATGTAGACAAGCAGCGGCGTATGCCGCAGAAACTGGCGCAGAAGCCGGGCGGAGGCAAGGTGGACGTCGGGGCGCTGTGGACTGGGCCGGATCAGGACGGGGACAAAGACCGGCTGGAGGGCGGGCGGTTCGAGTTCGACCTGCCGAAGAGGACGGTGCCGCTGGCGACGGCAGCGCCGGGGATGCGGTAGCAGTAGCAGTACTCAGTACCCAGTACCCAGTACTCAGTACTCGGTGGTCGGCTGCACAGAGTGCCTCAAGTGACGTTTTGATGGGTAGGGATTGGATGAATTCTAGAACTGAGTGCGAAGTACCGAGTACTGAGTACTGAGTACTGGGTACTGACAACTGATTTCCAATGGCACGCTACGTTTCATTCCGCGATTTTGACTGGGTGCTGCTGGGGTTCGTGCTGCTCATCTGTGCCCTGGGCATCATGGAGATCAACAGCGCCACGCTGCACACCAAGTTTGCCGGGGCTCAGGTTAAACAGATCTACTGGGTGGTGGGCGGCGTGGGGCTTATGTTTCTGATCAGCCTGGTGAACTACCAGGCGCTCATCGACCGGATTCACTGGTTCTACATTGCCGCGATCGCGTCGCTGATGGCTGTGCTGGTGTTTGGGACGAAGGCGCTGGGAGCCAAGCGCTGGATCAAACTGCCGGGCGGCAATCACTTCCAGCCGTCGGAGTGGGTCAAACTCATTCTGATTCTGGCCGTGGCCAAGTTTTTTGCCGACATGCGGTCGCGGGAGCTTACCTGGGGCGACTTCGTCAAGGCGGGCGCGATCGTCGGCATTCCGATGTTGTTGGTGCTGAAGCAGCCGGACCTGGGCACGGCTCTGACCTATCTTCCCATCGCAGCTATGGGGATGTTTCTGGGCGGGTTGCAGTGGCGGCAGGGATTGGCTGTTGTTTTGGTGGCTGTGGTGGGAGTTGGGGTAGTGTTTTACGTTCCGAGGGTGCACATTCTGAAGTCGTATCAGAAGCAGAGGCTGACCAGTTATCAGGATCCCGATGCCGATCCGCAGGGGTCGGGGTATCAAGTTAAGCAATCCATGATTGCGGTCGGTTCCGGGGGGCTATGGGGCGGGAAAGGCTCGCAAACACACGGGGCTTTCCTGCCGGTGCCGCAGACCGACTTCATCTTCGCGGCTTTTGCCGAGGAGCATGGGTTTGTAGGCGCGCTGGGGGTGTTGCTGCTATACTTCATCGTGCTGATGCGTTTGACCCAGAACGCGCAAACAGCGCCCGACCGCGCTGGCACGTTTGTGGTGATGGGTGTGGTGGCTGTGCTTAGCTTCCATATCCTGGTCAATGTCGGCATGGTGGTTGGCTTTATGCCGGTCACCGGAATACCCCTGCCGCTGATGAGTTATGGTGGGTCTTC
>DATFNR010000059.1:0-84278 GCA_035266285.1 Candidatus Sulfotelmatobacter sp. | reverse complement strand
ACTGGGGGCGCTGCTGCCACAGGGGGATTCTTCTGCCTGACGATATGCTCCGTCGGAAGTACTTTGTAGGCGTTGCTTCCGACGAGTTCCAGAACGCCATCACCGTAAGCCATCTTCCCTCGGTGAGTGAGCGTCCCATCTTCTAGACGCCTGTACGCGCAGTCTGATGGGTAGACACCCTTCGTGTTGGTCGGGTCTGACAGTTTCACTAACTCCTGAATCTGCTCTGTGGTGAGGACTGCTCCGACATGCTGACGAGTAGCGTGTTCAATTCTCTGTGAGTTATTCATCGTATTCTCCTTGTTGATGGCTAGCGGTTGATCCGCCTGCCCAACTTACATGCATAATATGTTGTTTCAATTCATCGTCCTAATTCGCACATACTGGAAATGCTTTGTTATGTAGCAGTAAGAAATATTTTCTAGCTGGGGTAATAATCCGCAAGAACCCAGATTGCTCTCAATTAGCTGGGCCCGAGCTAATGCTGACATTTTCTTCATCGTCATGAATAGGAATAAATCAAAAGTTTCTGCTGGCGGTGCTGGGCTAAGACTTCCCCATCCGGCTTTACCGGGGCTGGAGCGGGAGGCGCTAGTACAGCGGCCGCAAAACCCGGCAGGGCGGACGGCCTGGGAAACCCTTTGCTCGGAGGGGAACGCCGTCCGCTCTACCGGTTACGGCCCAGCGATATCGTGGAAATCAGCTTCACCGTCGCGCCGGAATTCAACCAGACCTTGACTGTGCAGCCCGACGGCTACGTCATGCTGAAAGACGCCGGCATGCTGGCCGTGCAGGGACTGAATCTTGCCGAGTTCACCACCGCGGTGCAGCAGGCGTACCGCGGATATCTCCACGATCCGCAGGTAGCAGTGGCGCTCAAAGACTTCGACCGGCCGTACTTCGTTGTGGGAGGTCAGGTCGAGCGGCCCGGCAAGTACGAACTGCGCTCCGACATCACCGTTGCCGAAGCCGTGCAGATTGCCGGTGGGTTCAACGCGCAGGCCAAGCACTCGCAGGTGATTCTGTTCCGGCGCGTCGATGATGACCTGGTTGAAACCAGGTTGCTGAACCTGAAAAAAATGCTGAAAGGGAACGGCCTGAAGGAAGATGCCCACCTTCAGCCCGGAGATTTAGTGTTCGTTCCGCAGAACGCTTTGTCAAAAATCTCCCGCTTCGTGACCAGGCCGACCGTAGGTATGTACACGAATCCTCTCCAGTTCTAGAAAGATGATTCCCCCGGAGTCGCATGCCAGACGAAGGCCCAATTCGCCGGCGAGTCCAGCCCTCCACACCCACGGTGCGAGAGTTGGTGATGGTGGTGTTTCGGCGGCGAAGGGTCTTCGTCTGCGTCTCGGCGCTGGTGCTGGCATTCGCTATTTCCTATGTCTTTGCCGGGGCGAGATACCAGGCCAAGATGAAACTCCTGATTCGCCCGGGGCGAGCCGATTCGCTGGCCAGCGCGCAGGAGAACGCTCCGCTTGATCTGACCCGGATCACCATCAGCGAGGAAGAACTGAATTCCGAGGTAGAAATGCTGCGGGACGAAGACATCCTGCGCAAGGTTGTGGAAGAGAACGGCCTCGGCGGGCGCGATTGGCTGCACTTCCTTCGCCTGGGAGAAGGTCGTGCGCAGCGCGTGGAGCGCGCAGCCCGGCATCTCGCTGCCAAGATCGATGTCGATCCCGTGAAGAAGACGAACTTGATCACGGTCAGCTACTCGTCCCCCGATCCCCGCCGCGCAGCCGGCGTGTTGCAGTCTCTGGCCAACGCCTACCTGGAGAAACATGCCGGAGTGCATCGCCCCGGCGGCGAACTGCTTTTCTTTGAGCAGCAGACGAAGGAGTCGCGGCGGAACCTGGAGCAGGCCGAACGCAACCTCCTTGAGTTCATGGCCGGGCGCGATGTGGTCGAGGCGCCGGAACAACGTGACCGCGTCCTTCAGAGGCTCAGCGATGAGGACGCCCTCTACCGCCAGACTCGGGTCGACCTAACTGAAACCCAGCAGCGGGTATGGGAACTTCAGGCCTTGCTGGCCCGGCTTCCGGAACGGACCACAACCCAGGTTCGAATCGCCGACAACGCTGGGGTGCTGACTAGTTTGAAATCCCGTCTGGAGGCGCTCCAGGAGCAGCGGATTCAGCTGCTCACCAAGTTTGAGCCCGGCCACCGCCTGGTCCAGGAGGTCCAGCAGGAGATCACACAGGCGCAAGCCGCAATCGCGGCGGAAAATCTGTCGCCGGTGCGGGATGAAACCACTGACCGCAACACCCAATACGAGTGGGCTAAAGGAGAACTGCAGCGTGCCCAGGTGCAGATGAAAGCCCTGCAGGCCAAAGCTGCGGCCACAGCCTTGCAGGAGTCGGCGTATCACACCATCGCGCGCCGGCTGGGGCAGGATGCCGTTGCCCAGGACGATCTGCAGAGCACGGAGAAAGCTGCCGAAGGGAACTACCTGCTCTACGTGAAAAAGCAGGAAGAAGCCCGCATGGCCGATGCGCTCGATCAGCAGGGCATCGTCAACGTGGCTGTCGCCGAACCGCCTGTGGCTCCAGCACTCCCACTCCTCTCCACGTTCACGGTTCTGATTGTGGGATTGGCCGCGGCCGGCGCCGCGGGAACGGGGGCGGCGTTTGCCGTCGACTATGTCGATCCGGCTTTTCGCACACCCGATGAAGTGTTGGCCTGCCTGAACGCTCCCGTTCTGGCCTCGCTTCCACGGCCGGTGCGCGGGAGGTTGACGGCATGAGGGCAGGATCGATGGGAGCTGTGCTGTTCCACACGCCCGATCCTCGTCCCCCGACAGAGCCGGAGAGTGCTCGCCCGGAAGTGAGAAGTCTGCGCCTGCCGGACCGGTGGACTCCAGAGAATTTTGCGCGCGAGCAGATTCTAGGCCTGGTCCGTCAGATCTTCTTTGCCAGTGCGGCACGGCCAGTGCGCCAGGTCGTGCTGAGTGCCGTCGAACCGGAAACGGACGTGCGCCATATCTGCCGCCAGATGGGCGAAACGCTGGCCCTCGAAACTTTGGGGAATGTGACCATAGTGGGTGGCTGCCTCCATTCGATGCCGGATCCAGAGGCACAGGATGAGCCCACAGCCGACCGGTCGCGGCTCGCAAACCTGCCCCTGCGGCGGATCGCCACCCCTTTGCGCAGCAACCTCTGGCTCACGCCGAGCCTGGAACGCAACGGAAGCTCGGCAACGGCGGCGTCGCTCCATTCTTATCTGGGAGAGATTCGCAGGGAGTTTGAGTACTCCATTGTGGAAGCGCGGCCGGCCGGCGAGTCGAACGAGGCCATAGCCATGGCGCAATTCGCTGATGGAATCGTCCTGGTGCTGTCTGCGCTGCACACGCGCCGCGCGGCGGCTATCAAGACCAGGGAAGTGCTGGAGCGGGCGCAGGTGCGCCTTCTCGGAACGGTGCTCTGCGACCGCCTCTTTCCCATTCCAGAAGCAATTTATCGGTGGCTGTAGAAAACAGGAATTCGTGATAGGAACCGCTGTGCGAAAGATGGGGAAAACGGAGATGGGACTCATTGCGCGGAGCTGTGTGCTGCGTCAGCGGAGGCAGGAATGAGCGCCCTGCCCAGCCTGCGGCAGCAGCCCGCACCCGAGGTGTGGTTCGCGCTGCAAACGCGCTACCGGTTCGAAAAGAAGGTCGCCGGTCAGCTTTCGGGCAAGGGGATGGAAGTGTTTCTTCCTCTTCGCAAGGAAAATCGCAGGTGGAGCGATCGCAGCAAGCTAGTGTCGGTTCCACTGTTTCCGGGGTATGCCTTTGTTCGTTCCCCCAGGTCGCTGGCAGCGCGGCTGCTGGTCTTGCAGACCCCCGGTGTGATGGGATTCGTGAGCTTTGCCCGAACCGCGGCGGTGGTCCCGCAAAAACAAATTGAAGACTTGCAGCTGCTGCTGGCCGAAGAAGTCCCCTTCTCGCTTTACCCCTTTGTGCAAGCCGGTCGGCGCGTCCGCATTCGCAGCGGATGCCTCGATGGCGTCGAAGGCCTGCTGCTCCAGAACGAGAATGGCAAGCTGGTCATCTCGCTGGACTCGATTCAGCGCTCGCTGGCCGTCGAGATTCAAGGTTACGAAGTGGAATTGATCTGAAACGAGCCGATCCCCAGTGCCTTCCCCTGCCTTCCATTCCGCACAACAACAACGGCTGGGCGCCGATTGCGCCCGGTTGATCCCGGGCGAGGCCCCGGCGTGGCAAGACCCCGCGAAACCCCCGCCGCCGGCGCGGCCCGTGGAGTCTGCTGCCGAGAAAGTCACCGAGATCCTGTATCCCCGCTCCAACTCTTCCGCCCGCACTCTCGACTTGCTGGTTCCCGGACCGCTGCAAGGCCGCAGGGCGTGGAACTGGTTGCGATCCGTCGCGGCGGATTTCGTGCTCGTGGGACTCGACTGGCTATTGCTGGGTGGGCTGTTGGTGCCTTTGCGCGGTTTGTTTCCGCGAGTGCGCCTGTTCGACTATGCGGCTGGAGCTCCGGCTTCGCTGCTGGGCCTTGCCGTGCTGCATGCCGCCTTAATCACCCTCATGGCTTATACCGAAGGCCTCTATGCCGCCGGCGTCGATCTGAACCGGCAGGCGCGCATTCTGGCCAAGGCGGTGTTCTGGACCACGGCCCTGCTTTGTTTTGCTTATGGCTTGCAAGGCGCGGCGTGGGCGGTAAGCGGCCTGTTTTGTGCCGCAGGCCTGCTCCATTTTGCTGCCCTCTGGACCTGGCGGTGGCTCAAAGCGAGGCAGCAACGCAGCCCTGGACACTGTTCCTGCGACCAGCGCAACGTTCTGATCGTGGGCGCCGGCCGTCTCGGGCGCAGGGTGGTTTCCGATGTGCCAAACCATCCTGAGGCCGGGCGCCGGGTCTCTGGATTCCTCGACAACAACGCATCCCTGGGAGACGGCGTCGTGGGAAGAGTTGCCGATCTGGCTCGTCTGGCACGAACCGGATTTGTCGATGCAGTGATTCTGGCAGCTCCTCATGATCGCAATCTCACGCTGCGCGTACTGCACGAAGCGCGCCGCTTGCGCCTCGATGTCGAGATGGTTCCCGAGCTGTTCGGATGCACGCCGGGCGCCGAAGTCGAGCGCGTCGGAGACCTGCCCGTCATTTCCCTGCACGCGGAGCGCTGGCCGGCAGCCAGCCTGGTGCTGGAGCGGTTGGGAGACGTAGCCGGCGCGGGCATCCTGCTGACCGCGCTGTCGCCTCTGCTGGCCGTCATTGCGCTATTGGTGAAGCTCGAGTCTCCGGGGCCAGTCCTCTACTCCGCATTGCGGGCTGGCCGGAAGGCGCGGGCTTTCCGCTGCTGCAAGTTCCGCACCATGGTGCAAAACGCGGACACCTTGAAAGCGATCCTCCGGCAGAGCAACCAGCGCTCTGGACCCTTCTTCAAGATCGCGGATGACCCACGTATTACGCGGCTGGGGCGTCTCCTGCGCCGCTACAGCCTGGATGAACTGCCTCAGCTCTGGAATGTGCTGAAAGGGGAAATGAGTCTGGTGGGGCCCAGGCCTCATCCGCTCGATGATTTTGAAAGCTATGACATCGAGCACCTGGCGCGGCTCGACGTGCTTCCCGGAATTACGGGTCTTTGGCAGGTGACGGCCCGCCGCGATCCGTCGTTTCAACGCGGCATGGATCTGGACCGCGAGTATATCCAGACCTGGAGCCTGGGATCGGACATGCGCATCCTCTTGAAAACCGTGCTGGCCGTGGTGCGTGGGAGCGGCGACTGATGCTGGCCACCTCGGTACAAGCCGCGCGTCGTGGTGGAGTGGGAACAGCCGCCGCTGCGCGTGTCGCATCCCTGGTTGCGAGTCCGCTGCAAGTGGTGATGGCGTTTCCGACAGCGCTGTTTCTGCTGGCGTTGAGCGCGATGCTGCTGCGTCACCCTGACGTGCCCTTTTATCAGATCGATCGCGTGGCGTTCGCCCTTCTATCGCTTGCCGTGGTGGGGCGGGCCCTTTGCCTGCGCGAGCCGTTGTTCGTCGAGCGAGCGACTTGGCCGATGCTCGGCTTGACGCTTCTGGCGCTCTTGAGTTTGGCGGGTCAGCCTTTCGACAACGAGGCTGCCAGCGTACTGGCAGCCAAGATCATCGTTCCCTTCACACTATTTCACCTGGCCGCTCTCGTATTCACCGAGGAGCGGCGCATTCGGCAGTTCGAGATCTTCACGCTAGCGATCCTGGCCTACCTGACATTCACTGCGATTGCCTTTCTGGCAGGCGCGAACTGGCTGATCTTTCCCCGCTTCATTCTCGATGAAAGCCTGGGCATTCACGCCGACCGGGCGCGCGGGCCCATGCTGCAGGCGGTGGCCAACGGTGTCTCTATCAACCTGCTGGGCCTGTTGGGTCTGCACGCTTGGCGCCGGGGCAGCCTGCGCGGCGCCAAAGCCCTCCTGCTCTTGGCCTCCGTGCCGCTCGCCATCCTGGCCACCATGACGCGGGCCGTCTGGTTGTCCTTTGCCGGAACGGTGCTCGTGCTGGTCTTTCGCTCCAAGAGTTGTGTGCGCGGGCGGCGCGTTCTTGTGGGACTGCTCCTGCTCGGGGGCGTCGCACTGATCGTCGTACTGGCTTCCAGCAAATTACGCGAAACCCTGAGCGATCGCTTCGAGGAGCGCGGCCCGGGTCGACTACCGCGAAGCCGTCCTCGCTGGCAGCTGGCAGATGTTTCTCGAGCGCCCGCTGCTGGGCTGGGGCTTCCACCAAATGCCCGCCGAGTTGCCGCGCTTTGTCCGGGGCTACGACGAGAAGCTGCTGTATCCCCACAACACCTACATGGAATTGCTGGTGGAGCACGGCGTGGCGGGGCTGGCGCTCTACCTGTGGCTCATGTGGGAACTGTGGCGACTCCGGCGCGGAGCGATCCCGGACGGGGAAGAGAACGGTTTTCTCGATCGCCAGTTTCACCACCTGTGGCCCATTCTGCTGGGTGTCTATTGGCTGAACGCCGCGGTTGTCGTGATGAGCTATCAGTTCGTCAACGGACTGCTGTTCACCCTGGCGGGAATGCTCGCAGCTCAGCGTCGAAGAGCCGAATGCTCGCAAACAGGCTGACCCACATGTCGACCGTTGCCTATCTCGCGAATCAGTTTCCCTCCGCAGTCGAGCCCTACGTCGTGGACGAAATCGACGAGCTCCGTCGGCGCGGAGTCAACGTGGTCGCCGGAAGTGTCCGCCAGCCCGCAATGCAGGAGATCTTCGCCGTCGACAGCGCGCCCGAGATCACCCTGCTTCCCTGGCGCGGCCTGATAGTGCTGCAGGCGGCGTGGCTTTGCATCCGGCGATGGAGCCGGATCTCGGACTTGGTCCTGCGCGTGCTCTTCTGTGGCCGCGAATCGCCCTGGCAGCGAGCGAAGGCCCTTCTGCACACCTGGCTGGGAGCCGGCTACGCACTCCGCTTGCAAGAGCACGCAGTCGAACACATCCATGTGCACCACGGCTATTTCGGATCGTGGATTGCTATGGTCGCGGCCCGCCTGCTCGACGTGGGCTTCAGCCTGACCCTGCACGGCTCTGATCTGCTGCTGCATCCGTCGTATCTCGATGTAAAGCTGGCGAACTGTGTGTTCTGCCTCACGGTCTCGGAGTACAACCGGTGCCTTCTTTTCGAGCGCTATCCAACCCTTGATGCGAATAAGGTCGTGGTTTCGCGGCTGGGCGTGGAAGTTGACGAACGCGCTAACTTCTTTCCGGGCCGAACGCAGACCCGGTGCGCCACCTTCACACTTTTGTCCGTGGGACGGCTCCACGTGGTGAAGGATCACGCGTTTCTGGTGAGGGCATGCGCCCAGCTGCAAGCCGCCGGTGTGGAGTTCGAATGTTCCATTGCCGGCGACGGCCCCGAGCGCCGCAACCTGGAAAGGCTGATTGCAAAATACAGCCTTGAGGACAGGGTGACCCTGCTGGGACACGTGCCGCGCGAGCAAATGAACTCGCTCTACGACCGCGCCGACGTCGTCGTCCTGACCAGCCGCAGCGAGGGCATTCCGCTGGTGCTGATGGAAGCCATGGCGCGCGGCAGGATCGTCCTCGCGCCGGCGATCACCGGCATCCCGGAGTTGGTCATCCCCGGCCAGACCGGCTTTCTGTATGAGCCCGGTTCGATGGGCGCCTTCGTGGCCCGCGTGCAATTCATCGCTTCCCTCATCGCGTCACCAGCTCGCCGCACCGAGCGTCCGGTTGGCACTTTGTCGCAGGCCGGCCATCCCGAGTGGGTGCGGCACGCTGCCCGGGTGCAGGTTCTTCACAACTTTAATCGCCGCAAGTCCCTGAAATCATTCGCCGACTTTTTCCTGCAGCGGATCGGCCCGCAGACCGAGAGTCCTCCCCATGAGAATTCTGTACTGCAACAAATACAACTACCCCTTCAGCGGCACGGAGGTTTACCTGTTCGAGTTGATGAACCTGATGCGGTCGCAGGGCCACGAGGTCGCCCTGTTTTCGATGTCTGATCCGCGCGGCCAGCCCACCGCCTACGACCACAACTTTGTTCCGCACATTGACTTCAAGGCACAGGCAGGGTTCGGGCGCAGGGCGCGCCAGGCGGCGCATGCCATCTATTCGTTCCAGGCACGCAGGCGAATTCGGGCCATGATCCGCGAGTTTCAGCCCGATGTGGCGCACATTCGCAACATCTATCACCACTTGTCGCCTTCAATTCTGTGGGAACTCAAGGCCCAGCACGTACCCGTCCTCTATCACCTGAACGATTTCAAGCTGCTTTGCCCGAGTTACAACCTGGTTTCGCGCGGCGAACCGTGCGAGGCCTGCAAGGGAGGCACATTCTGGCATGCCTTGAAGCCCGCCTGTTATCCGGGAGTGAGCGCCCGCATCACCCTGGCCGCCGAGGCCTACGTTCATCGCTGGCTCGGTACCTACCGGAAGTGTGTGGACCTGTTCCTCGCGCCGAGCCATTTTGTGCGCGACAAGTTCGTCGAGCATGGATGGGACGGCGACAAATTCCAAGTCCTGCCGCACTTTCAGGATGTTCGTTTTCAAAACGCGGACGAACTGCCGTGCCCAACCCACGATGCGCCCGTACTCTACTTCGGCCGGCTGTCGGCCGAAAAGGGCGTCGACGACCTCCTGCGTGCCATGCAGAAGGTTCCGCAGATGCGGCTGATCGTCGCCGGCGATGGTCCGCAGCGCGAGCCCTTGCAAAACCTGGCTTCGTCTCTGGGTCTGGCCAACGTGAACTTCGTAGGACATGTTGATGCCGCCCAGCGTGACTCTCTGATCGCGCAGTCGCAGTTCACCGTGCTGCCGACCCGCGCCTACGAAACGCTGGGCAAGACCATTCTCGAGTCGTATGCAGCCGGGCGCGCCGTCATAGCTACCGATCTTGGCTCGCGGCGCGAACTCGTTCGCGATGGCGAGACCGGATTGCTTTATCCCACCGGCGATGTCAGCCAACTCGCCGCCCAGATCAGCATGCTTGGCTCGAGCCCTGCGCTTTCGCAGAAAATGGGGCGCGCCGGGTGGGAGTTTGTGCGCCTGCGGTACACGTCCGAGGCGCACTATCGGGCGCTACTGAGTTTGTACGAGGGCTTGGCTGCCGCCAAGACCGAGCGGAGCCGAAGCCGTATCCCAACCGCTCTTATTCCCGTGACGGACGACTCGCGCTCCATGCATTCGCGCCCCACTGTGTTCTCCCTGCGCGAGAAAGTCGTTCCCGCAAATCCAAAGCTGCGCGTGAGCTTCATCGGCGGGCGCGGCGTGATCTCGAAATACAGCGGCATCGAAGCCTACTACGAGGAAGTCGGCAAGCGGTTGGTCGAGATGGGGCATGACGTTACTATCTACTGCCGCACTTATTTCACGCCTCCGCGATCCGAACACCACGGCATGCGCTTGCTTCGGTTGCCGACCGTCCGGTCCAAACATCTCGAGACTGTCATCTACACCCTGCTGAGCACGGCGCACGCGATGACGCAACGCTATGATGTGGTGCACTATCACGCGCTGGGTCCGGCGCTGTTCTCGTTGCTGCCTCGCCTCGTCGGCACTCGCACCGCGGTGACCGTGCAGGGGCTCGACTGGCAGAGGAAAAAATGGGGGCTTCTGGCTTCGACGGTATTGCGCGCGGGCGAGCGCGCGTCAGTCCGGTTCCCTACCGGTACCATGGTCGTGTCGCAGGCCCTGCAACAACGCTATCGCGAAGCGCATGGCGTGGAAGCCTTCTACGTGCCCAATGGTGGAGTTCTCCGCGAATGGCGTGAGCCGCGCCAAATCCTGGAGTGGGGACTGGAGCCCGGCAACTATGTGTTGTTCCTGGGCAGATTCTCTCCCGAGAAAGGTTGCCACCTGCTGGTCGAGGCCTTTGAGCGGATCCAGGCCGCGCAACCCCACAACGACACCAAACTGGTCATGGCTGGGGCCTCCAGCTACTGTGACGACTACACCCGTTCGCTGAGAGCTCACGCCAGCGATCGCATCCGCATGCTCGACTGGGTCTCGGGCGAGACCCTGGACGAACTGCTGACCAACGCCATGATCTTCGTCCTGCCCTCCGACCTCGAAGGCTTGTCGCTGGCGCTCCTCGACGCTATGGGGGCGGGCCTGTGCGTGCTCACCAGCGATGTTCCGGAGAACCGGGAGGTGGTCGACGGAGCCGGGTACACCTTCCAGCGCGGCAGCGCGCCTGACCTCGCCGAACGCCTGCGTTTTCTGATGGCGAATCCCGCCGTGCGCGAAGCCGCCGGCAAGGCCGCAAGAACGAGAATCGAAGAACAGTACCAGTGGCAGAAGATTGCCGCGGATATAGAAAAGGCATATTTCACCGTGATGGGATGGACGCCGTCGCAGACGTCGGCAAAGAAGCCGAGCGCAAGAGCCGCCGCCGCTGGAGCCAGTCCGGTCGTGAACGAGGAACGAAAGGTAGGGTAGGCCGCATACGAGTCTGCGGCGAAAGATCCACTCGGTAGGCACGGGCCATCTTGTCGAAAATTCGAGCATTTCCACCAAGGGCGGGTCGAACCCCGCTCTTTTTTATTACAATCAAGTGCTCGTCGCCGAGGCGGAACGGGGTCAGCGAATCTGCCTCGGAAGCAAGTGGCATCTCGCATGCGGAACACGATTCTCGTCACCGGCGGCGCCGGCTTTATCGGTTCCAACTTCATCCTGCAGAGGATGCAGAGCCATGCCGCCTCGCTCGTCAATCTCGACAAGCTGACCTACGCTGGAAATCTGCGCAACCTGGAGAGCATCGCCGACCAGCCTGGCTATGAGTTTGTTCATGGCGACATTGCCGATCGCGCGCTGGTCCACCACCTTCTGGAAAAACACCAGCCCGCTTGCATCGTGCATTTCGCCGCGGAGAGTCACGTCGACCGCTCCATCCGCGGACCGGATGATTTCATTCGCACCAACGTCGACGGCACATTCGCCTTGCTCGAAGAAACTCGGGCCTGGTGGACCACGCTGCCGGAGGTCGAGCGCCGGCGTTTTCGCTTCCTGCATGTCTCGACCGACGAAGTCTATGGCTCCCTTGGTCCTGACGATCCTCCTTTTTCAGAGACCACGCCCTACGCGCCAAACAGCCCGTATGCCGCGTCCAAAGCCGCATCCGACCATCTGGTGCGCGCCTATCATCACACCTACGGGTTGCCGGCGCTCACTACCAACTGTTCCAACAACTACGGACGCTTTCAGTTTCCCGAAAAGCTCATTCCTCTGATGATCCTCAACGCGCGCGACGGCAAGCCGCTGCCCGTCTACGGCGACGGCAAGAACGTTCGCGACTGGCTCTATGTCGAGGACCACTGTACGGCCATCGCTACGGTGCTGCAGCACGGCAAGCCTGGAGAGACTTACAACATCGGTGGCTGGAATGAAAAGCCGAACCTCGAGATCGTGGAGACGATCTGCGATCTGGTCGATGAGATGGCTCCGCGCCGCGAGGGACCGCGGCGCAGTTTGATCACGTTCGTGAAAGACCGCCCTGGGCACGACCGCCGCTACGCCATGGACGCGCGCAAGATCGAGCGCGAACTGGGTTGGCGGCCCGCGGAAACTTTCGCTACAGGCTTGAGAAAAACGGTCCGCTGGTATCTTGAGAATGAAGCGTGGGTCCGTGAAGTCACCAGCGGAAGCTACCGCGAGTGGATCGCGACGCATTACTCAGGATGAGAGGAGTGCGAGCGTCGAACTGCGGCATCGCTCGCGGCTCACCGCTCATAGCTCATAGCTCAAAGCTAAGAATCATGAAAGCAAGCTCACCATACAAGGGCATCATCCTCGCCGGCGGATCGGGCACGCGTCTCTATCCCGTAACTCAGGCCATGGGGAAGAGCCTGCTTCCGGTCTACAACAAGCCCATGATTTACTACCCGCTGTGCACTCTGCTGCTGGCGGGGATTCGCGACATCCTGATCATCTCCACAGTCGAAGACGTGCCCAAATTCCAGTCGCTGCTGCGCGATGGCAGCCAGTACGGCATTCGTTTGCAGTACTGTGTACAGCCCCGGCCGGAGGGAATTGCGCAGGCCTTTCTGCTGGGCGAGCAGTTCCTCGCGGGCGACCCCTGTGCGCTGGTGCTCGGAGACAACATTTTTTACGGGCACGATTTGGTCAAGGATCTGCGGGAGGCGGCCGCAAAAACCGACGGAGCGCGCGTTTTCGCCTATCCCGTGCATGACCCGGAGCGCTATGGCGTGGTCGAGTTTGACGCTCACGGCCACGCCCTCAGCATCGAGGAAAAGCCCGCGCATCCCAAGTCGCGCTACGCCGTCACCGGTCTTTACTTCTACGATAGCCAGGTAGTGAAGATCGCGAAATCTCTGAAACCCAGCCCGCGCGGCGAACTCGAAATCACCGATGTGAACCAGGCCTATCTCAAAAATCGCCAGCTGGATGTCATCGTCATGGGACGCGGCACGGCCTGGCTCGACACGGGCACCCATGAATCTCTGATGGATGCCGCGCTGTTTATCCAGGCCATCGAGAAGAGGCAAGGGCTGATGGTTGCCTGTCCCGAAGAAATCGCCTATCGCTCCGAATACATCAGTGCTGCTCAGTTGGAGCAGATTGGAAATTCCATGAAGAGCAGCAGCTATGGCGCCTACCTGCTGCAACTCCTGCGAGAAAGGGTATTCTGAAGTGAGTGCGATTCCGGTAACGCGATCCGCCACCGCCCCAATCAAGATGGATGCCGTCAGGAAAATCACGACCTCTCTTCCCGGCATGCTGATTCTGGAACCGCGCGTCTTTGGCGATGACCGCGGATTTTTTCTGGAGAGCTACAACGAGCGCGTCTGGGCCGAGATCGGAATCCCCGAGCATTTTGTGCAGGACAATCACTCCTGCTCGGGCCGCAACGTCCTGCGCGGTCTGCACTATCAGATCAAGTCTCCCCAGGGGAAACTGGTGCGCGTGGTGGAGGGCGAAATTCTCGATGTCGCCGTGGACTTGCGCCGCAGCTCGCCCACGTTCGGCGCCTGGCAGGCTACACGGCTCTCCGGAGAAAACCAACGCATGCTGTGGATCCCGGCAGGGTTCGCGCACGGTTTTCGCGTAACTTCCGAGAAAGCGCACGTTCTCTATAAGGCAACCGGCTACTACGCGCCGGAACATGAGCGCACTCTGGCATGGAACGATCCCGACCTGAAAATCGACTGGGAACTGGACGGCGCGCCGATCATCTCCGCAAAAGATCAGAGCGGTGTTGCCCTGCGCGACGCCGAAACCTTCGAATAGCCACGCGAAAATCACCATCATGAAAGCCCTCATTCTTGGCGCTTCGGGTCTTCTGGGCCAGGCGCTCGTGCGCGAATGGAGCGGAGACGACATTGTTGGCCTGAGCTCGCGCGACCTGGACATTCGCAACGCCGACAAAGTTCAACAGATCGTGGATAAGATTCGCCCGCAGTGGATCGTGCTCACGGCCGCCTATACCGACGTGGATAGCTGCGAGACGCATCCGGACCTTGCGTTCTCGGTCAATCGCGATGGCGCGGTGAACATTGCTCAGGCCGCTAAGAAAGCAGGGACCAGGCTGCTGTTTCTCAGTTCGGATTACGTATTCGACGGCAAAAAGACGTCGCCGTACGAAACGACCGACCCGCGACACCCGCAGAGCGTGTACGGGAGGTCGAAGGCAGAGGCCGAGGTTCGATTGCTCGAGGTGCTGCCCGAGTGCTGCATCGCCCGCACCTCGTGGTTATTCGGCACGGGCGGCAAGTGTTTTCCTGACACGATCCTGAAACTCGCCGCCAGTCGCGCGGCGCTCGAAGTCGTCAACGACCAGATCGGCTGCCCGACGTATTCAGTCGACCTTGCCCACGCGATCATTCAACTCTGCCGCAGAGGCGCCAGCGGCATCGTACACATCACGAACGACGGCAGTTGCTCCTGGTTCGAATTCGCCCGCACAATCGTGCGCAGTGCCGGGTTCACAACTGAAGTGAGGCCGGTCAGCAGTCAGCAAATGGCCCGCCCCGCGCCACGTCCGCCGTATTCGGTTCTGTCGCCCGCAAGCCTGAACGCTCAGGGAATTTCAATGCTGTCGTGGCACGATGCACTGCAGCGCTATCTGGCCGAACGACAAACCTGAAATCCGTCTGCCATTGCTTCGCTCAATGTGAGGCTGCTACGATCTGGCGGGGTTCGACGCACGGTGAAGTCCATCCTCAACTACATCAATGGCCAGCACGTTCGCGGGAAGCGCGAGTTTCCCGACGTGAATCCCGCCGACGGCAGCGTGATCGTACAAGTCACGGAAGCCGATGCGGCCCTGGTGGATGACGCTGTGCGCGCGGCCCGCAACGCGCTGCGCGGAGATTGGGGCCGCCTCGGCATCCGCGACCGCGCCGCACGTTTGCACAAGGTCGCTGACGCGATCGAGGCGCGATTTGACTGCTTCGTTGCCGCTGAGGTCGCTGACACGGGCAAGCCGGTCGCGCTGGCTTCGCGGCTCGATGTCCCTCGTGCCGCCGCTAACTTCCGCGTCTTCGCCGATCTGATCAAAACCGCGTCCCTCGAATCTTTCCAGACTGAAACCCCTGACGGCAAACACGCCCTGAACTACGCTGTGCGCAAGCCGCTCGGCGTGGTAGCCATCATCACACCGTGGAACCTGCCACTCCTGCTTCTGACCTGGAAGGTTGCACCTGCGCTCGCCTGCGGCAACACCGTGGTGGCGAAGCCTTCCGAGGAAACTCCGGCCACCGCGACTTTGCTCGCCGAGGTGATGAAAGAGGCCGGCATTCCCGACGGAGTCTACAACGTGGTGCATGGTTTCGGCCCCAACTCGGCTGGCGAATTTCTAACTCAGCATCCCGATGTCAATGCCGTGACCTTCACCGGCGAATCGCAGACCGGCGTCGCAATCATGAAAACAGCTGCGGCCTCGGTGAAGCCGGTCTCCTTCGAACTTGGCGGAAAGAACGCGGCCATCGTCTTTGCCGACTGCGACTTTGAAGATACGGTGAGTGGCGTTGCCGAGGCGGTTTTCCTCAACACCGGTCAGGTCTGCCTGTGTGCCGAGCGGGTCTACGTCGAGCGCACGATCTTTGAGCGCTTTGTCGCGGCGCTGAAACGGAAAGCTGAGAGCCTGCGCATCGGATCTCCTCTCGACCACACGACCGACCTGGGACCGCTGATTTCGGCGCAGCAGCGTGACAAGGTGCTCTCGTACTATCATCTGGCGCGGCAAGACGGCGCAACCGTGGTTACGGGCGGCAGCATCCCGCAGTTCGGCAATGCTCTCGACAGCGGTTTCTACGTCCAGCCGACGATCTATACTGGGCTGGCGGAATCGTCGCGCTGCGTGAAAGAGGAAATCTTTGGGCCCGTGTGCCACGTCGCGCCCTTCGACACGGAAGAAGAGGCAGTTACCATGGCGAACGACACAAAATATGGTCTCGCCGCGTCGATCTGGACCACGAATCTGCAACGCGGCCACCGCGTTGCGCAACAAATGAATGTTGGCATCACGTGGGTGAATTGCTGGTTCCTGCGCGATTTGCGCACGCCTTTCGGAGGTGTCGGCCTTTCCGGCATCGGACGCGAGGGTGGCATGCACTCGCTGAATTTCTATTCCGAGCTGAACAACATCTGCATTCGCTTGTAGCGTGAGATTGCGTGGGCAAGATGGGGAAAGTCGAAAGCACGGTCGTTGCCGGGAAAGCGAAGCCCCGCGGCAAGTATCCTCACCTCAAGCGCGCCGGCGACTTTCTCATCGTTTCCGGCACAAGTTCACGCCGCGCCGACAATACGATTGAGGGCGCAGAGGCCGATGAATTTGGTACCGTCCATCTTGATATTCGTGCACAGACCAAAGCCGTACTCGAGAACGTGCGCGACATCCTGCAGAGCGCCGGAGCGCGGCTCGCCGATGTCGTCGAAGTGACAACTTATCTGGTGAACATGAACGATTTCGCTGGGTACAACGAAGTCTACGGCGAGTACTACGGCTTCGATGGTCCAGCTCGCACCACGGTCGCCGTGCATCAGTTGCCGCACCCGCATTTGCTGATCGAAATCCGGGCCATGGCCTACAAGCCGGAGAGATAGGAGGGGCAATGCCGTCCATACGTGATCTGAAAGCTTTCAACTTTCAGAGCTGGATCGAAGCCAACAGGGAAAAATTCAAGCCGCCGGTGGGCAACGCGCAGGTGTGGGAAGACGGCGAGATGATGGTCACGGTCGTGGGCGGGCCGAATGCGCGCCGCGACTACCACGACGATCCGACCGAGGAGTTCTTCTATCAACTCAAGGGGAACATTCTTCTGCGCATCATGGAGACTCCGGGCAAGGCCCCGCGTGAAATTCCCATCAGAGAGGGCGAGATCTTTCTCCTGCCCAAGCACATGCGCCACTCGCCGCAGCGCCAGGCTGAGACCCTGGGCGTGGTCGTTGAAATGCCGCGTCCCGAGGGCGCTCTCGACGGTTTCGAATGGTATTGCCCGAACTGCCACCAGCTCGTGTATCGCGCTGAAGTGAAGCTGAAGAGTATCGTGCGCGATTTGCCGCCTCTGTTTGAAAAGTTTTACGGCGACGAGAGTCTCCGCAAGTGCAAGCATTGCGGCACGATGCATCCCGGCAAACAGGAGAGCCGGTAGCGACCGAAAATGGAAGTTATCGACATCCACAATCATTTCTTTCCCCGCGCCTGGCCCGATCTGGCCGCGCGCTTTGGCACTCCCGACTGGCCCTCGATCAAGCACACCGAGCCGGGCAAAACCGAGATCATGCTCGGCGACCGCTTCTTCCGCAAAATCTATTCCGCATGCTGGGATCCGGACGTGCGCCTGAGCGAGATGGATCGCGACGGGGTCGGCATCCAGGTGATCTCGGCAACGCCCGTGCTGTTCGCCTACGAGCGCCCGGCCGAGCACGCCCTCGATTGTGCGCGCCTGTTCAACGACGCCGCGCTGGAACTCTGCGCGCAGGGCAAAGGGCGTCTCAAGTCGCTGTGCCAGGTCCCGCTGCAGGATATTGACGCAGCCTGCAAGGAACTAACCCGCTGCCTGCGCGCCGGCCACCTCGGCGTGGAGATTGGAAATCATGTCGGGGACAAGAACCTCGACGATCCCGGCATCGTCACATTCCTTCACCACTGCGCCGACGAAGGCGCCGCCGTGCTCGTCCATCCCTGGGACATGCTCGGCCAGCCTCGCATGCCGAAATACATGATGCCGTGGACGGTCGGCATGCCCGCCGAAACCCAGCTCGGCATTGTCGCAATGATCCTGGGCGGAGCGTTCGACAAACTCCCGCCCACGCTGCGGATCTGCTTCGCCCACGGCGGCGGCAGTTTCGCGTTTCTGCTGGGAAGGCTGGAGAACGCATGGCACCATCATCCCGTGGCCCATGGGGTTTGCCAGCAGCCGCCCAGCCGCTATCTGGATCGCTTCTACGTCGACTCGGCTGTGTTCGATCAGCGGGCGCTGCAGTTCCTGGTCGCGACTATGGGCGCGCACCGGGTGATGCTGGGTTCAGACTATCCCTTCCCGCTCGGCGAAGAGCGTGTAGGTTCGCTGATTCGATCGAGTCAGTTAACGGCGGAGACCAAGGCTCGATTGCTGGGTGAGAATGCGAAAGAGTTTCTGGGAATGCAACACGACATGCCTGCCGCCACTGCGCCAACTCCGGCCGTGGCCCGCGGCGATCAGCTCACCTACAGTTCGTATCTGAAAGTTCCCGAACTGCTCGAACTCCAGCAGCCGCAGTCAGCACCGCAGCATCACGATGAGTTGCTGTTCATCATCGTGCATCAAACCTACGAATTGTGGTTCAAAGAATTGCTGCACGATCTGGACGCCGTCGTCGCCAACCTGCGCGCAGCCGGCGCCGACCCAAAATCGCACGACGAGGTCTACGAAGCGGCTCGCCTTTTGCGGCGCTGCACCGAGATCACGCGTGTGTTGGTCGAGCAGTTCACTATCCTCGAGACGATGCTGCCGACGCATTTCCTCGCGTTCCGGGGCAAACTGGAGCCAGCCAGCGGATTTCAGTCCGAACAGTTCCGCGAACTGGAATTCCTGTGTGGTCTGAAAGACGAAAAGATGCTGCAGTATCATCGGCCGACGCCCGAAGGCCACGCCCTGCTGGCGCGCCGTCTGCGCGAACCCTCGCTGCGGGACGTATTTTTCGACGCGCTTCGGGGCATGGGCGTGCTGGCGCAGCCTGCCGCTCACGCCACTGAGCGCGAGCGCTTCGACGCGCGTGCGCGTGCCGTCCTCTCGTTGTACCGCGACGAGCACAGCCATCGCGACTGGATCGACGTTTGCGAGCGTCTCACTGAATTCGACGAACTGGTGGTCAGCTGGCGGCTGCGCCACATTCAGCTCGTCGAGCGCACCATTGGCGCCCGCATGGGCACCGGCGGCAGCGCGGGCTCGTCGTATCTGAAACTTACGTTGGACAAGAAGTTTTTCCCGGAGTTGTGGGAAGCGCGCACGCTGCTGACCGAATAGGCCCGCCTGCGCCGAAACTCGTTTCTGCTGGCATGACTCGCGATCCCCAGACCATCACTCTCATCGGCGCCGGCCTCAACGGTCCGCTGCTGGCCCTCGGTCTTGTCAATCGCGGATTCGAAGTAGAAATCTATGAGCGCCGCCCGGACATGCGCCAAGTGCGCCAGAGCGCCGGGCGATCCATCAATCTGGCCTTGTCGACCCGCGGAATCCACGCTTTAACGCAGGCCGGATTGTGGAACGACATGCGAAGAATCATCATTCCGATGAAAGGGCGAATGATGCATTCGCTTACGTCGGAACTCGCATTTCAGCCTTATGGAAAGAATGAAGGCGAAGTCATCAACTCCATCTCCCGCTCCGCGCTGAACATAGCCCTCATGGACGCCGCCGAGGCCGCGGGCGTAACCATCTTCTTCCAACAGCGCTGCACCGGCATCGATCTCCGTTCCGGCGCGCTTCATCTGCGCGACGAACAAACTGGCGAGGAGAGTATTCATGAGACAGAGGTAGTGATCGGCTGTGACGGCTCCGCCTCGGCGATTCGCAACGAAATGCTCAAGTTGAACCGCTTCAACTTCTCGCAACAATATCTCGACTACGGCTACAAAGAACTCACGATCCCCGCCGCTCCCGATGGCAAGCATCCCATGGAGACGAATGCGCTCCACATCTGGCCGCGCGGCAGCTACATGCTGATCGCCCTGCCCAATACTGACGGCACGTTCGCCTGCATTCTCTTCCTCCCATTCGAAGGCCCGGACAGCTTTGCGCATTTGACCACACCAGCATCTTTGCAGGATTTCTTCCAATCGAGCTTCCCCGACGCAGTGCCGTTGATGCCGAATCTGACCGGCAACTTTTTCGACAATCCTACCGGCGCGATGGTGACCATCAAATGTGCACCCTGGCATTTCGAAGGGCGCACGCTCCTGCTCGGCGACGCCGCCCACGCCATCGTTCCATTTTTCGGTCAGGGCATCAATTGCGGCTTCGAGGATTGCACGTGTCTGCTGGGTCTCCTCGACCGCCACGGCGCGGATTGGTCGCGCGTGTTTCGGGACTTCGAGGAGGCACGCAAGGTCAATACAGATGCAATTGCCGATCTGGCAGTTGAGAATTTCGTCGAAATGCGCGACCTGGTCGCTGACCCCAGATTTCTGTTCCGCAAAAAAGTCGAGCTCGCCCTCGAAGCAAAATATCCGCGGCTGTTTGTTCCCAAGTACGCCATGGTAACGTTTCATCGCATTCCCTATGCGGTCGCCCTCGAGCGGGGCCGAAAACAGGACCAGATGCTGTCGGAGTTGTGCGATCCCATCGAACGCATCGAGGACCTGAACTGGGGCAGGGCCGAGCAGTTGATCCGCAGTCAGCTCACCCCGCTGGAGCTTGCTGCGTGAGCGCCTCTTCATTCCAGCCCGGAAAAGACTTCGCGTCAGCGATGGATGCCCGCGATCCTTTGGCCCACTTTCGTTCTCGTTTTCATTTTCCAAAAACCAACAGCGTCCACGACTGTATCTATCTCGCCGGCCATTCGCTCGGCCTGCAACCCAAGGCTGCAGGGTCGTACCTGGAGCAGGAGCTGCAAGATTGGGCGCGCTTCGGCGTGGAGGGCCACTTTCACGCCCGGAACCCGTGGGTGCCCTATCACCGCCTTCTGACGCAGCAGACCGCAGCCCTCGTCGGAGCCGAGCCGTCAGAAGTCGTCGTAATGAACTCCCTGACCGTCAACCTGCACTTGATGATGGCGTCGTTCTATCGCCCGACCCCGACGCGAAACAAGATACTGGTCGAAGGCGGCGCGTTTCCGTCGGACCAATATGCAGTGAATTCGCAGATCCGTTTCCACGGCTTCGATCCCGCATCGGCGCTGCTGGAGCTCACGCCGCGTGAGGGTGAGTCCTTCCTGCGTGACGAAGACATCGCGTCGCTGATCGAGCGTGAAGGCTCGTCCATCGCGCTGATCCTGCTCGGCGGCGTGAACTATGTCACTGGTCAAGCGTTCAACGTGGAAGAGATCACCAAAGCCGGACACCGCGCGGGATGCATCGTGGGTTTCGATCTGGCCCACGCTGCTGGAAATCTGCCGCTGCACCTGCACGATTGGGGCCCGGATTTCGCCGTATGGTGCAGCTACAAGTACCTGAACGGCGGCCCGGGCTGCGTGGGCGGCTGTTTTGTGCACGAGCGCCACGCCCGCGCCTGGAACCTGCCTCGCTTCGCCGGATGGTGGGGCCACGACGAGAACATTCGTTTCCAGATGGGACCCGATTTCCATCCCATGGCGGGAGCAGAAGGATGGCAGCTCAGCAATCCTCCAATTCTGGCTTTGGCTCCACTGCGAGCCTCGATGGAAATCTTTGCTGAGGCTGGCATGGAGCGCTTGCGCGAAAAAAGTGTTCACCTCACCGCCTACTTGGAGTTCTTGCTGCACCAATCTTTGCAGAGCTCCCGCGGCTCACCCCATTTCACCCTCGTTACTCCCCCGCAACCGGAGCGCCGGGGCGCGCAACTCTCCATTCGTTTGCCGCGTGCAGGGCGCGCTCTGTGCGCCCGGCTCGCAGCCGAGGGAGTGATCGGCGATTGGCGCGAACCCGACATCTTCCGCGTAGCCCCAGCGCCGCTTTACAACTCATATCAGGATGTTTACCAGTTCGTGCAGCGCTTCACCGCAGCCTTAACGCAGACCTGACGTGTCCAGTTTCGGTCAGCTTTAGCGTTACTTCCGTAACAGTTTTGCCTGGCGATGCAACCCTACAATCAAAAGGTGGGGATATCTCCGCTCCAGCACGCTCGGGCGTGGACCATCGTCGTGTGCGCGGTGGTGTGTGTCCACGTCTTGTTATCTGCGCTGGCTCCGCGCGGCTTTGCCCTCACCGCCTTCGGTGACCTTCTGCAGTGCGCGCTTCTGCTCTGCGGCACAATTGCGATTGTCGCCAATACACGGGCCCGCAAAGCGCGTCTGTTCTGGGCGCTGATGGGCCTCGGCGTGGGCATGTGGCTCGCCGCGCAGCTGTTGTGGACGTACTTCGAGGTCTTCC
Organism: Candidatus Sulfotelmatobacter sp.; assembly: GCA_035266285.1. Lineage (GTDB taxonomy): Bacteria > Acidobacteriota > Terriglobia > Terriglobales > Acidobacteriaceae > Sulfotelmatobacter. The sequence goes on along the minus strand of DATFNR010000059.1, from coordinate 62,325 downwards.
TGCGGCAGGAAGCCCCCAACCCCTTCGTCGGCGACGTCATTCTCTTCTTACACGTCGTACCCATGATGGCCGCAGTGGCGGTGCAGCCGCACACCCGGCAGAACGATCGCACCCTCCGCGTGGGTACGCTTGATTTTCTGTTGCTGCTCACCTGGTGGCTGTTCCTCTACCTGTTCATCGTGATCCCGTGGCAGTATGTGCATCCGGTCGAGTCGACTTACGGAACCAGCTTCGACATTCTCTACGTTTGCGAACAGCTGGTGCTCGGCGCCGGACTGATCCTGGTATGGCGCCGCAGTTCCGGCGCGTGGCGCGGCATCTACGGACAGCTCTACGGAGCAACCCTGCTGGCGTGCATCGGCTCACTGATGGCCAATGAGGCCATTGATTACCACATCTACTACACCGGCAGCTTGTTCGATGTGCCGCTGGTGGCGGCCATGGCCTGGTTCGCCCGCATCGGCTACGTAGCCAGAACCACCGCCTTCGAAGGTCCGCAAGAGGAATCTGCCGTGCGTGGCGATGGCCTCTGGCAGGCGCGTCTCGCCATGCTGGCCGTCTTCATCACTCCGCTCTTAGTGGCGTGGGCGCAATTCGGCGGCGACGCCCCGCAACCCGTGCGCACCTTCCGCCTGCTTCTCACCGTGGCGGTCATGATCGTGATGGGCGCGCTGGTCTTTCTGCGACAGCATCTGCTCGATCGAGAATTGTTGAGCCTGTTGCGCCTCACCCGCCAGAATCTGGACGACATGTGCCGCATGAAAGACCAGCTGGAGAGCAAAGAACACTCCCTCCGCTGGCACAGCCTGGAACTTCAGCGGAAGAATCTTGAGTTGCAGGAGATTTCTTTCACCGACGTGCTGACCGGAATATGGAACCGCCGCTATCTCGAAGAGATTCTCACCGCCGAAGCCGGACAAGTCCTGCGCAACTATCAGCGCGCCCGCGGCGGCGATATCAGGAAGATGGATCACCGCGACCTGGTCTTCATCATGGTCGACGTGGATTTCTTCAAGGAAGTGAACGACCTGCACGGTCACCCCGCCGGCGACCGCCTGCTGCAGCTCGTCGCGGAACGGCTCTCCACGGTCGTCCGCAAGTCCGACGTCCTGGTGCGCTGGGGCGGCGAAGAATTTCTCATCATGAGCCGCTCCACCGATCCCGCCGGCACTCCCGCATTCTGCAGCCGCGTTCTTGACATCATGGCTGCACAACCCTTCGAACTGGGTTATGGAATAACCGTGCGCAAGACTTGCTCCGTGGGATGGGCCGCATATCCCTGGTCCCGCGGCGCTTTCGAGGCCTTGTGCGCGGAGGAGTCCATTGCGCTGGCCGATGCCGCCCTCTACCGGGCAAAGTCCCTGGGCAGAAATCAAGGCGTGGGTTTTGTGCCCAACGACGGCGTCGGCAAGAATCCGGAAGCCATCACCCTCGCCGGCGTGCAAGACGTGAACTCGCGCCTTGTCCGCCTCGTCAGAACCGAATGCCCGGACCGGCGCGCAATCTCGGATGCGGAGCTTGAGCCTGTCGTACCGATCATCGACCCCACGGTGTAACTCCAATCGGCGAACTCCGCCCCGCTTGACCTGCGCCAGAGCCTTGACTACATTGAGAAGCCGGCTTCCGCCCGCGAGGCATCGCTCCCTAATGAATGCAAAGAACACTGCTCGTAAAACCGGCCTTCGCCAGAAGGCGCAACTCATGTCGGCATCGGAGATCGAGCGCACGCTGGTGCGGCTCGCGTATGAAATCGTCGAAAAGAACGATGGGGTCGACGCTTTGGGCCTGGTTGGCATTCGCCGCCGCGGCGTGCCCCTGGCCGAGCGCCTGGGCAAGATCATCACCCGCATCGAGAACGCAAAAGTTCCGGTGGGAACTCTGGACATCACGTTCTATCGGGACGATCTATCGACCCTGGGTCCCAAGCCGGTCGTGCAGGAAAAGGAAATCGGTTTCAGCATCGAAGACAAGAACATTGTGCTCGTCGATGACGTTCTTTTCACCGGCCGCACCACCCGTGCTGCTCTGGATGCCCTGTTTTCTCACGGCCGCCCCCGCCGCGTGCAACTATGCGTGCTCATCGATCGCGGCCATCGTGAGATTCCCGTCGAAGCGACGTTTGTCGGCCGCAACGTGCAGACCACGATGAACGAAGTGATCGAGGTCAAGCTCACCGAAATTGACGACCAGGAAAAAGTCCTGCTGATGGAAAAGTAAATGACCCGTCAGAAAAAAGCTGGAGGCCGTCGGTAAGGCCCGCGTTGGCGCGTCGTTCCGTGAGCGCGTGAGAATCTTCGTTCTGAAGGAAACCACCGAACGAAAACGCCGCCCCACCTCAGCCCCGAAGGGGCGGTATGCAATAGCCCGGCACGTAAGTGCCGGGGAAGGGACTAGCGCGAGAGCCGAGTCCCGCAAGGGACGGCACCGGTTCCCGTGCTTAGACTCTCACTGCCACCATGAGACTCCCGATTGCGGCGCGTGCCGTCCCCAACAAAAAAGACGGCGACCGTGGCCGCCGTCTCGTCTCAGGCTCAAACCCTACGCGATATTCGCGCACACCGCCTTGGTCTGCGTGTAGTTGTTGAGCACTTCGTGTCCCATCTCGCGGCCCCATCCGGATTGCTTGTACCCTCCGAACGGCAACGCCGCGTCGAACACGTTATAGCAGTTGATCCAGACCGTGCCCGCGCGCAGCTGCTCGGCCATACGATGCGCCTTGCCGATGTCGCGCGTCCACACCGCCGCCGCCAGGCCGTATTCACTGTCGTTGGCCCGCGGGATGATTTCCTCGGGATCGGTGAACGGCATCGCCGTCACCACCGGCCCGAAGATTTCCTCTTTCACGACCTTCATATCTTCCTTCGTGTTCACAAGCACAGTCGGCTCCACAAAGTATCCGCGGTCGCCGGCCTTGTGCCCGCCCACCACGGCTTTCGCGCCCTCGGAGAATCCAGCTTCCAGGTATCCACACACGCGATTCAGCTGCTCTACGGAAACCAGCGGCCCCATCTGCGTTTCTGGATCAAGCCCCGACCCGACCTTGATCTTCTTCGCTTCCGCAGCCACTCCTTCCACGACCCGGTCGTACACCGATTTCTCGACGTACAGCCGTGACCCGGCGCAGCAGCACTGCCCGTGGTTGAAGAAGATCGCGCTGGCCGAGCCGGCGATCGCACTATCGAGATCTGCGTCCTTGAACACGACGTTCGGCGACTTGCCGCCCAGTTCCAGCGAAACTTTCTTCAGGTTCCCCGCCGCCGCGTGCACGATCAGTTTGCCGACTTCGGTCGACCCGGTGAACGCTACTTTGTCGACATTCGGATGCGCCGCCAGCGCCGCTCCAGCCGTCTCCCCATATCCCGGAACGATGTTGACTACGCCCTCGGGGAACCCAGCTTCCATCACCAGTTCACCCAGACGCAGCGCCGAAAGCGGCGTTTGCTCGGCCGGCTTCAGCACGACCGTGCAGCCCGCCGCCAGCGCCGGTCCCAGCTTCCACGCCGCCATCAGCAGGGGAAAATTCCACGGAATGATTTGTCCCACCACTCCGATCGGCTCCCGCAACGTGTAGGCAAGAAATTTTCCGCCTGAAGAGATGGGAATGGTGTTGCCTTCGATCTTGGTCGCCCATCCCGCCATATAGCGAAACATGTCGACCGCCAGTGGCACGTCGGCTACTTTGGCGATGTTGAATGCCTTGCCATTGTCCAGGCTCTCGATATAGGCGAACTCCTCGCTGTGCTGCTCCAGCAGATCGGCGAGCTTCCAGATCAGGCGCCCGCGCTCAGACGGCGTCATGCGGCGCCACGGGCCGCTGTCGAACGCTTTCCGTGCTGCCCGAACCGCCTGCTCGATATCGTCGCGGTCGCCTTCCGCAATCTGAGCGAGCACCTCGCCCGTCGCCGGATTGTAAGTTGGAAAAGTCTTGCCCGAGGCGGCGTTCATCCACCGTCCGTTGATCAGCATTTTGCGTGGTTTGTCGATGAACTCCGCCACTTGCGGATGAATTTGCGGGGAAACTGCGATGCCCATAGGACCTCCTAGGTCAGTCAGACGCTTGCAAGAGATGAAGAAGATGCCAAACGAAGGAAGCGACGGGGCTATGCTAGCGCCGCACGCCGACAAATGCAACGCCACCCCGGCCATGTAGGGACAGCCGCCTCGGCTGTCCATCGAGCGCAGCGAGACGGGCACATCCCGGCGGGTGGAAATTGACGATACCGTGGAAGAGCGGCGCTCTAGCGCCGCGTTACGGAGTGGAAAATTAAGGGGCATTAGCCCCTGGAGTCATCTCTAACGCTACCCCAAAAACCCTACTCCCCGTACGGAACCCAGATATTCTTTACCTGCGTGGCATGTTCCAGAAACCACCGTCCCTCGCCCTGTTTCGCGTCAAACCAATCGATCAGACGTCCTTCATTGCTCCACACTTGCTTCAGATTTCCGATGGACAACGCCTTCGCGCTCGCCACGGTGGCCTCATCGCCATAGCACCAGATCGCATCCACGTCGTCATGCTCCGCTAGAGTCTTCAGCAGCCCCGCAGCGTACCCAGTGACAATGTTCACCGCGCCTCCCGGCAGATCGCTGGTATCAAACAGCTGGTAGAGATCGCCGGCGATGAGCGGATATTTCTCCGACGGCACGGCAATCACCGTGTTCCCCACAGCCAGCAGAGGCATAACCAGCGACAGGAACCCAATCAGCGGCGCATCCGCGGGGCAAATCACCCCCACCGTCCCAACCGGCTCGTTCATCGCAATCGCGATGTTGCGGAACGGCGGATTGTGTACCGTCCCGTCGAACTTATCCGCCCAGGCGGCGTAAGAAAAAATCCGCTGGATCCCGAGTTCGACTTCCGCTGCAGCCGGCTGCTCGCCGACAGCATCCGCCAGCCGGTGCGCAATCTCCTCCCGCCGCTGCGCCAGATTCTCCGCGCAGTAGTAAAGCACCTGTGCGCGGTTATGTGCGGTCGCTTTGCCCCAGCCGTCGGCCTTGCGCGCCGCTTCCACGGCGTTGCGGATGTCCTTGCGATTGCCGAGCGGAGCCTCGCCGAGCAACTTTCCATCCGGCGACCGCACCTCCATGCTGTATCCCGAATCCGGCCGAGCCTGCTTGCCGCCGATATAGAGCTTTACCGTGCGATCAATCGCCGGCGCACTTGCCTGCAAGGAAGACTCACCGGCGGGTGCCCCATTTCTCGCGTCCTTTGCGAGAAGTGGGGATTTTCTATCTCCAGTCGAGGACGTCAACTTCGCCGCATGCTTGAACCAGGCAGGCTCCATGTACTCAAGCAGCCCTTCCCGCCCACCCTCGCGCCCGTATCCGCTCTCGCGATATCCGCCAAATCCGCAGGCCGCGTCGAACAGGTTGGTACAGTTCACCCACACCACGCCAGCCTTCAGTTGAGCCGCCACGTGCAGCGCCACATTGATGTTCTCGCTCCACACGCACGAGGCCAGCCCGTACACGGTATTGTTCGCCAACTCGACGGCCTCACGCGGAGTCCGGAACGTCATCGCCGCCAGCACCGGCCCGAAGATCTCCTGCTGCGCCACAATCGACGTCGGATGCACATTGCTCAGCAGCGTCGGCGGATAGTAGAAACCCCGCGCCGGCAGCGCCGTCTGCGGCTGCCAGCAGGTCGCGCCTTCGGCCACGCCCTGCGCCACCATCCGCTGAATGCGATCCAGTTGCACGCGCGCCACAATCGCGCCAATGTCAATCGCCTTGTCGAGCGGCGGCCCAATGCGCAGCGTGCTCATGCGGTCGCGAATCTTCCCGATCAGCGTCTCGGCAATACTCTCCTGCATCAGCAGCCGTGACCCCGCGCAGCACACCTGTCCCTGGTTGAACCAGATGCCATCGACGAGTCCCTCGACCGCGCTGTCCAAATCCGCATCGTCGAAAATAATGAACGGAGACTTTCCTCCCAGTTCGAGCGAAAGCCGCTTGTGGCTTGAAGCTGTCGCGCTGCGAATCGCGCGTCCCACTTCGGTCGAGCCGGTGAACGCGATCTTGTCGACGTCGGGATGCTTCACCAGCGCTTCGCCCGTCAAGCCGTCTCCGGTCACGATGTTCACGACCCCGGCGGGCAAACCTGCCTCCTGGCAAAGTTCAGCGAAGGCAAGTGCAGTGAGCGTGGTAAACTCGGCGGGCTTGAGCACCACGGTGTTTCCAGTCGCCAGCGCGGGCGCAATCTTCCACGCCAGCATCAGCAGCGGAAAATTCCACGGAATGATCTGCCCCACAACTCCGCAAGGCTCGTGCTCGGGAAATTCCTGCGTCAGCAACTGTGCCCACCCGGCATGATGATAGAAATGCCGCGCCACCAGCGGAATGTCGATGTCGCGGCTTTCGCGAATCGGCTTGCCGTTGTCCATCGTTTCGAGAACAGCCAGCAACCGCGAATGCTTTTGCACCAACCGCGCCAGCGCATACAAATACCGCGCCCGGGCATGCGGCGTAAGCGCCTGCCATTTGGGCGAAGCCGCCCTCGCTGCCCGAACTGCAGCATCGACGTCCCCCGCGCTCCCTTGCGCCACGCTGGCGAGCTTTTCGCCATTCGAAGGATCCAGCGTGTCGAAATACTCACCCGCCGCCGGCGCCTGCCACGCGCCGCCGATGAAGTGCCCAAAGCGCCGCCCGTGCCGCTCCAGCCACAAAGCCGCTTCTTTCGGATCTTCCGGCGCCGGCCCGTACTCCATGCTCACGAATTTTTCCGCGATGCTCATCGTATTTCCATGTGGAGCGGGCACTCCTGCCCGCTTGCCGCCAGCGCCACAAACCTAACGGGAGGGTACAGGCGCTGGGTGCCCCATTTCTCGCGCGCTTTTTGCGCGAGAAGTGGGGATTTCTTACGCCAGCGGGTGCCGATACTCCGCAGAATACCGCCCCGTCGCATGATGCTCCAATTGTCGCTCGATGTCCCCCAGCAGCCCGCTCGCGCCGAAGCGAAACATCTCCGCCCGCAGCCACGAGTCGCCCAGTTCTTCTTTCATCATCGCCAGCCAGTCGAGCGACTGCTTCGCCGTGCGAATTCCGCCCGCCGGTTTAAATCCCACCGCCATCCCGGTCTGCTGCGCGTATTCGCGAATCGCCCGCACCATGACCAAACTGACCGGCAGCGTTGCGTTCGTGGGCTCTTTTCCCGTCGAAGTCTTGATGAAATCCGCGCCCGCCATCATGGCGACGAAGCTCGCGCGCGCTACGTTACGCAGCGTCAGCAAATCGCCCGTGCCCAGGATCACTTTCATGTGCGCCGCGCCGCAGGCCTGCTTGAATGCCGCAATCTCGTCGTAGAGCGCCTGCCAGCGCGCGTCGAACACATACGCCCGCGTGATGACTACGTCAATCTCGTGCGCTCCCGCCTCTACCGATCGCCGAATCTCCGCAACGCGCTCCGCCAGCGGCGACAATCCTGCCGGGAATCCGGTTGACACCGCCGCCACGTGAATTCCGCTGCCCTCGAGCGCATGCAGCGCCGTCTCGACGAACGTGTGGTACACGCACACTGCGGCTACTTTCACGCCTAGATTCTGAATGCCAACTTTGTCGATCAGTTCCTGCTGCAACGGTTGCCGCCCCTTGGCGCACAGCCGCCGCACACGCTCCTCAGTGTCGTCGCCGGAGAGCGTAGTCAAATCCATGCACGAGATCGCCCGCAGCAGCCACGCCGCCTGCCACTCCTTCTTCACCGTTCGCCGCGCCACCTGCGTCTGCGCACGCCGTTCCACCGCGCTCGTGTTGACGCGCGCCTCCTGCACCCAGTTCACATCGAGCGGGATTCCAGAGTTGGCCAGAAGCGGCCGTCCTGCCAGCGTGGCGATCGCCTCGGGCTCGTGCCTCGCGATTTCGCTGCCCATTCGCTTTTCGTCGAAGGATGGCATCTGCCATTACCGCCGTGTCATTGTACGGCAGCCAATCGCACAACGCGAGTCAGGTCCCTGTAGGGACATCCGTCCTCGGCTGCCCGTCGAGCGAAGCTCGACTGGAGGAATGACGCCGAAATGAGGAAGCTGGGTTTACAATGGCGCGTCTTATGGCGAAGAAGCCTGTCACCGCCGCCGTGCGCAAGAAGCTCGAACGCGCCGCCGCTGAAACGATGAAGAACGCGCATGCCCCCTACTCGAATTTCCATGTAGGCGCAGCCATCCTGCTCAGAAACGGAAAAGTCTTCTCCGGCTGTAACGTTGAAAACGCCTCCTATGGCATGACCAACTGCGCCGAGCGCACCGCAATCTTCTCCGCGGTCGCGGCGCTCGGCCCCAGGATCGAGATTCAAGCCATCGCCGTGACCAACGATCACGGCGTGGCCTGCTCGCCCTGCGGAGCCTGCCGCCAGGTGATCTACGAATTCGGACCCGACGCGACCGTCTTCTTCCAGGGCAAGAACGGCCCCAGGCAGGCCCACATCACCGAACTTCTTCCGGAAGGATTTCGCCTCAAGTGAGTCCCGCAACCGTCGCAGCCAGCAACTTCCGTGCGATTGATGTCATCCGCAAGAAGCGCGATGGGGTCGAGCTGGCGTCGGCCGAAATCGAAGGCCTGGTCAACGCCTACACGCGCGGCGATATCCCCGACTACCAGGTCTCCGCGTGGCTCATGGCGGTTGTGCTGCGCGGCATGACCCGCCCCGAAACCGCGGCGCTCACCGACGCCATGCTGCATTCGGGCGAAGTGCTCGATCTCTCGTCGCTGCCCGCGCGCAAAGTCGACAAGCACTCCACCGGCGGCGTTGGCGACAAGACTTCTCTCGTGCTCGCTCCGCTCGCTGCCGCTGCCGGTGTAGCCGTTCCCATGATCAGCGGCCGCGGACTCGGTCACACCGGCGGCACGCTCGACAAGCTCGAAGCAATTTCCGGCTTCAATGTGAATCTTTCCGTCGCCGATTTCCGCCGTGTGCTCGCCACTTGCGGCTGCGCCATGATCGGACAGACCGCCGAAATCGCGCCCGCTGACCGCAAGCTCTATGCGCTGCGCGACGTCACCGGCACGGTCGAAAGCCCTTATCTGATCTGCGCCTCCATCATGAGCAAGAAGCTCGCCGAAGGCATCGACGCGCTCGTGCTCGACGTGAAAACCGGCTCCGGCGCTTTCATGAAGAGCGAAGAGGACGCGGCCTTCCTCGCCGAACTCATGGTCGAAACCGGCGAGCGCATGGGCAAGCGCGTGGTCGCCCTGATCACCGACATGGATCAGCCGCTGGGCAACATGATCGGCAACGCGCTCGAAGTAGTCGAGTGCGTCGACATCCTGCGCGGGTGCGGTCCTGCCGATCTGCTCGAACTCTGCCTCGAGCTCGCCGGATGGATGCTGCACTTAGGCGGCGCCGCGAAAACCGTCGCCGAAGGAAAACAAAAGAGCGCGCAACTCATTTCTTCCGGCGCGGCCCTCGAAAGATTCCGCCAGATGATCGAACTTCAGGGCGGCGATCCGCGCGTCATCGACGATGCGAAGCGCTTGCCGCAGGCGCAGCACACGATGCAGGTCCGCAGCGCCAAGTCTGGCTATCTCGCTTCCATGCAGTGCGAGCAGATCGGCACCGCGTGCGTCATCCTCGGCGGCGGCCGCGAGCGCAAGGAAGACTCCGTGGATCCCGCGGTCGGAATCGTGCTGCACAAGAAAGTCGGCGACCAAGTCGCCGTTGGCGAGCCGCTGGCCACGATTTATTACAATGCCGAGGCGCGAGCGGAGCGCGCTAGGCAGATGATCGAATCCAGTTGCGAGATTGCGGACTCGGTGCCCGCGAAGCGGCCCCTGATTCACAAAGTCATCGGTGGCCCGCTTTGAAACGGGCGTGGCCTCTATCCGCCCGCTGGAGATCCGTATCAGGGCACGCCTTCAGACGTGCCGCTCGTTTGTGTGAAGGAAGCGGCCTAGCCGCTGAGGTGCACTGAATGGGACGTTTCACAGGAATTCTCGGCCTGTTAACCATGCTCACCCTGGCCTACATTTTCTCCACGAACCGCCGCGCCATCCGTAAAAAAACGGTCGCATGGGGCCTCGGTTTGCAATTCGTCTTTGCGGTATTCGTGCTGCGGATCGAATTTGGCCGCCGCATGTTCCAGGTCGCCGGCGACGCCGCCAACCGCGTGCTCAATTACGCTTTCGTGGGCTCGGAATTTCTGTTTGGAGAGTTGGGCAAACAGCATTCCAACATCGGATTCATCTTCGCCTTTCAGGTTCTTCCTGTCGTTATCTTCATCTGCGCCCTGTTCGCCATCCTTTATCACATCGGGGTCATGCCGATCATCATTCGCGGGGCTGCCTGGCTCATGACGCGCATCATGGGCGCCAGCGGTGCGGAGTCGCTCAACGTTGCCGCCAGCATTTTCATGGGACAGACGGAAGCTCCGGTCACCATCCGCCCGTTTCTGCCTGACCTCACACGCTCCGAGCTGATGACGGTGATGACGAGCGGCATGGCGCACGTCTCCGGGTCTATCATGGCGGCCTACTTCGCTTTCGGCGCCGAGCCGCGGCACGTGCTGAGCGCGGTCATCATGACCGCTCCCGGCACTATCCTGATTTCGAAAATGCTCGTGCCCGAAACCGAGCAGCCCAAGACTGCCGGCAAAGTTGTGATGAGCGCGGAAGAAACGGAACGGGAAAAGCACGAGAACCTGCTGGGAGCGATCGCGCGCGGCACCGGCGACGGCCTGCACATGGCGCTCAATATCGGCGCCATGCTCATCGCATTTCTCGCGCTGGTCGCCCTTCTCGACGCGATGTTCGGCGGCATTCACCGCCACATCGCCTGGTTCCCGGTGAGCCTCGAAAGCGTGCTGGGCGTGCTGTTCGCACCCGTGGCGTGGGTGATCGGCGTTCCCTGGCGCGATTGCTCAGCCATCGGCAATCTGCTGGGCGTGCGCATGGTGCTCAACGAACTGGTGGCTTTCTCCATGCTCGGCCCGCAGAGAGCCGCGCTCGACCCGCGCTCGTTTACCATCGCCACGTTCGCGCTGTGCGGCTTCGCCAACTTCAGTTCGATCGGAATTCAGATCGGCGGCATCGGCGCGCTGGCTCCCAACCGCAAGGGCGATCTGGCCCGCCTCGGCTTCCGCGCCATGCTGGCGGGCACCATGGCGAATTTAATGTCGGCCTCGATCGCCGGCATGTTGCTGTAGATGGTACTTAGGGCGAGCCAGTTTTAGTAAGTCCAGGTTTGTCATCCTGAGCGCAGCGAAGGACCTATGTAACCTGCGGGCGCCGGAAATGCAGAGGTCCCTTCGACAAGCTCAGGGCAGGCTCTTCGCGGCAAAGAGCGCCACTCAGGATGACACGCTAAAGGAGGCGGTTTATTGTGAGCAGATTCCTGATTCCGATTTTATTTCTCGCTTGTTGTCTCGCCGCTCTCGCCCAATCGCCACGCCGAGTCATCATCGACACTGATCCGGGTGTCGATGACGCTATGGCTATTCTGCTTGCCCTGAACTCTCCGGAGTTGAAAGTCGAGGCGCTGACGGTTGTGCCCGGAAACGTCGAGGCATGGCAGGGTCTCGAGAATGCGCTGAAGTTAACTTCCCTCGCCAATCGCTGCGATCTTCCCGTAGCCGGTGGCGCGCAGCATCCGCTCAATCAGAAACTGATCACCGCGCAGTTCTGGCACGGCAAGAATGGCCTCGCGAATGTCGAACTGCCAGCGTCCAAGTGTAAGGCCGACGCGCGTTTCGGCCCCGATCTGATCATCGAACTCGTACACAAGCATCCGCACGAGATTACGCTCATTCCTATCGGCCCGCTCACCAACATCGCACTCGCGGTCTCGAAGGATCCCTCGATCGTCCCGCTGGTCAAAGATATCGTGATCATGGGCGGATCAATCTCCGGCGGAAATGTGGACGGCGCCGCCGAGGCGAACATTTACGGCGATCCCGAAGCCGCGTCCATCGTTTTCACCGCTGGCTGGATGGTCACCATGATCGGCTCCGACGTGGGCGAGCGCACCATCATGACCCGCAAATACCTTAACGATCTGCAGTCGGCGCACGGCCCGGAGAGCGACTTTGTCGCCCGGTTGGCCGATTTTTATCTGACACGTTCGGAGAAGAGCGGCTACGCTGGCGCAGCGATGTATGATCCGCTGGCGGTGGGCACGGTCATCGATTCCACACTCGTGACACTGAAAGATATGCACGTCGACATCGAGACCAGGGGCGAGTTCACGCGCGGCGAAACTGTCGCCAATCGCATGGGATCGAACGAGAACAACGTCCTGCACGGCGACCACTATGAGATCGAAGGCGTGATTCCGCTGAAGCCGAATGCGCGCGTCTGCCTGGCTTCCGACGCCGACGGCTTTTTGCAGTTGTTCATCAGCCGCATTAAAGGGAAGTAGTTGTGTAGCCCCGGACGCATTCGTCCGGGGTCGCGCGAAGCGCGATATGACTCATCCGTTCGCTCGCGCCACCAGCAGAATCGCCAGCGCGTAGAACACGAACATGAAGACGAGATAACTCTTCGCGCGCGATCCCGAACCGGCAAATTCTCTCCAGGCGAATATTCCCCACAGCGCCGCGACCATGGGAGCAGACTGGCCGATGGCGTACGAGATTGCCACTCCCGTAAAGCTTGCAGCGACCAGATTGAAAACCATCCCCGTGCCCCAGATCACTCCGCCTGCCAAGCCGAGCAGATGTCCCGAGGGCGGCGCGCTGAAAAACCCGCTGAAACTGATGGGTTCCCCAGCCAGCGGTTTCTTCATGAAATAAACATTCCAGATGAAACACGAGAGCAGCGCCCCAAGCGTCAGAAAAACGGCAATGCTGTATGGGCCGAGCGTGTTGCCGTGGGTCATGGCGCGAGTGACAAACGGCGCCCACAAGCCCATCAGTACTCCCGAAACTATGCAGGTGACGATGCTCTTGCGTGAAACCGAACGCCCTGCGCTGGCGAGACTGCCGTAAGCTTTGCCGTCGAGGATCACGGCAATGAGCGCGCAAGCAACGCCGGTTGCCAGAAATAGAGCGCTGCCTTTGGGCTGAAGCGCGTAACTCAGCACAACACCAACTACCAGCGCAATACCAATCGCGACCGGGAACGCGACCGCGAGCCCGGCCATGTCGATCGCGGCTACCAGCAGAAGATTGGCCAGATTGAAAATCGCTCCACCGACCAGAGTCCAGGCAATGTTGGAGTTGTCGGCGGAATTCACGTTGTTCAGAAAGCTGGTTGAGTCGTGACCGCTGCTCCCCATGGTGAAGGCGAGAATCAGTGAAATCAGAAAAATGCCGATCGCATAGTCCCAATAGAAAAGTTCGAAGCGATAGTTCTTCACACCTTTATAGGTGTTGGCCCACGACCCCCAGCAGATGGCGCTGGTGATCATCATCAGCAATGCGATGGTCAGATTCGGCGGCGCAAACATCGTTCCTCCGGTGATCTCGTGATGGGAAAGTGTGTAACTGTACTCTGGTTTGCAATGAGCCACAACCCGAGCGGAGAAGCGGACAGAAGTGGCGCGCGTCAGTTTTCAGCAGGCGAGCGCAACGTTTTTCTTATGTGCAGGCACCCTTTCCCACGATTGCACCAGTAATGGTGAAGACGCTCGCAAGGCCAAGAATCCGGACCGGTTACAGGCCTTGGGGGCTGTGCAAGAAACTCCTTCTAAGTGAATGAAACGAAAGGGTTTAAATCGGCAATAAACTAGTTGACACACATGTAATTCTCACGCTAGTTTTGATTGCCGTGACAGGGCTAATCGTTTTCGGATTCTCCGTTTTTCATCGCTTCAATTTGAGCCAAGTACCAATCAACCGCTCTACGCCAGAATGGTTGTGGCAATGGGATTGGCACTGTCCGCATCTTGTGCAGCGTGTGGATGTACTTGCTTGTCTTAATGTCGGTGTGGGAGGCGTTCAAGAAGATGCGAAAATTCTGCCTCCAGGTTTCCTCCAGCGCGTCGGTGTAGACGATCATGCCGCCAATCCGAAGCAGTATGCCATCACGCACGTAGTCAAGCTCTTCCTTTCTGGTGAGTGGGACGCGGAGAGTTGGGCGGAATGGGTTATTTGGCAACAGCATCGAATGCTCCGCGAATCCCTCATCTCCCGTGCTGGCTGGATGGTCTTCGGAATTGAAAGTGACGGCAATCAGAGTTATCGGAGCCCTGGTCTCATTGGACAACAAGAAACTAACTTCAATAATCTGCCTTCGGTCGCTAGTTTCTTGGCCCGTGCCCGCAACTTTCCAATCGCTTGTATTCACCCATTGCCGCAATCCGCGCTCTTGCAGTCGGATTTGAGATTGCAGATGGCGCGATTGATACCACAACATGCCAATACCAACGAGCGCAACGGCAACTCCAATGATTGCGGCCCAAAGGTAAACTCGATAGAGAGAGTCTTTTGCAGCATTGTAGGGCTGATCTTCTTCCTCGCCGCGAATTGGTGTCTGTGGCGAAAAGCTGCCGAAAACTTGAGCCTCGGTTGGTTTCTTTGTGGAGTCTGCTGTGTTCTGCTGTGTGGCGCATTTTTGAATATTGGATTCCTTGGGGAGCGTCTGTGGTCTTTGCAGGCTAGCTGTAAATAGCAGGAGAAGGAGCGCGACACAATGGCGCATAATGACTCCATGAAACAACCTGAATACGTCGAGGGACCGGAAGCACTAGGGAACTTTAAGCAGCTTGCGACCGCGATTTTACAGGCGAATCCAAAGAAAAAGAAGCAGGCTAAACCTGCTTCTTCTCGAAGGAAGCCGAAGAAATCCGACAAGGACTAGAACGGTTCCGCTGTCCGCGTCCCTGTCGTTTCGTGGCGCGGCGATCCGTCCTTACCTGTCAGTTCGGCATACGTGAGACGCTTGCCGAACACTTGGGACATGACTCTTGTGAAGCGTTCTTTGTCGCTGATCTTCCGGGTGCGATCTTTGCGATTGTTGAACCGAAAAACTTGTTCGTCTAGGTAATGGTCAAGATGGAAAGGTTCCACAGCAACGTAAGTGCCGCGCAGCGTCCGCTTGAGCAGCGACCAGAAATTCTCAAGGCCGTTAGTGTGAATCTCGCCGTCCACATAGCGCTCAGCATGATTAACCACATCATGCACGTATCCGACGCGCAGCTTGTCATAGGCTACGGCGTTATCGGTGTAGATCGTGGAGCCGAACGGGATGTTGCGGAACACTTCCTCTTGCAACGCTTCGCGCTTTACGTTCGGCATTACCTTGGCACGTACCTGCCGCAGATTGCGATTGAAGATGCCCTGAACGGCCACCTTGCTGCTGAATCTGCCGTACTCGGTTCCGCGCTCGTCGCGCATTTGCCGCATCATCTTTTCACGGCGACCACGGTGCATATTCTTGGGAACCGGGCCGACAAAGGTTTCATCCACTTCAAACGAACCGCCGCTCCCGCCGCTCATTTTGCCTTTCTTCGTTTTGCCGCCCATGACTTCGCGGATGCGGTGCAACATAAACCATGCCGTCGTTTGCGTTACTCCAAGCGACCGCCCCAGTTCGTGACTGCTGATCCCGTTGCGGCAGTTCGCCAGCATCCAGAACGCTGCCATCCACTTGTCGAGAGTGATGGGCGAATCTTCCATGATCGTCTTGACCTTAATCGTGAACTGCTTCTTGCAGGCGTAGCAGAACCACAGACGGCGCGTCTTGACGAACGAGTTTTTAGCCTCTCCGCACCGTGGGCAGACCACATTGCCGTCCGGCCAGCGGAGTTTCTTGGCAAACTCAAAGCAGCGATCAGGATCAGCGAAGTAAGCTATTGCTTCTTGAAGGGTTTGCGGCGCTGGGGTATGTTTTGTGGCTTCCATACTGCAATTTATACACCAAGCGCACATGTGTGTCAACTAGTTTATTGCCTTTAAATCCGGAAGGTAAATCGATTTAACTGGCCCGTAGACGCGCCCGAAACATCTTCGACCTCACGGTCGAGCGCGTGCCTGCAAACCCATGGGCGGGTTCCTAAACGTCGGCGCGAGGCATTCCACGAAGCGGGCAGATTGCGCCAACGCGATTCGTCTCGAAATTTCGCTCAGCCGTTCACCTGCGCATACGTCGCGCGCCGCAGAAATTCTCCCTGCCCCGCTCGTCCCAGGAATTTGTCGCCTTCGACTACGACTCGCCCACGAGAGAGAACCACGTCAGGCATGCCAGTGACTTCGATGCCTTCGAACATCGAGTAGTCCACGCGCATGTGGTGCGTCTTCGCGCTGATGGTGTGCTTGCGCTTGGGATCGAAGACGACCAAGTCAGCGTCGCTGCCCACGGCGATCGTCCCTTTGCGCGGATACAGGCCGAACAATTTCGCCGGAGTCGTCGAAACCAGCTCCACGAAGCGATTGGCGCTGAAACGTCCGCGGGCCACGCCGCCGGAATAAATCAGGCTCATGCGATGTTCCACGCCCGGCCCGCCGTTGGGAATCTTGGTGAAGTCGTCTTTGCCCATCTCTTTCTGCTCCTTGAAGCAGAACGGGCAGTGGTCGGTTGAGACTACCTGCAGGTGATCGCGCTGCAAGCCCTGCCACAATTTTTCCTGGTGCCACTTCTCGCGCAGCGGAGGAGTAAAGACGTACTTCGCGCCTTCAAACCCGGGCGCGTCGAAGTTCTCGATCGACAAATAGAGATACTGCGGGCAGGTCTCGGCATAAACCGGCAGACCGCGATCGCGCGCCTCCCGAACTTTTTCAAGCGCGTCGTTGCAGCTCAAGTGCACGATGTAGATCGGCGCACCGGCCATTTCGGCGAGAGCGATGGCACGACTAACAGCTTCGGCTTCGGCAGTTGTGGGCCGAGTGAGCGCGTGATACTTCGGCGCTTTCTTTCCCTCCGCCAGCGCCTGCTGCACGATCACGTCGATGGCGCTGCCGTTTTCCGCATGCATGCAAATCAAGCCACCGTTTTGTGACGTTCTCTGCAGCGCCTTGAAGATGCTGCCGTCGTCGAGCATGAATACGCCGGGATAGGCCATAAACAGCTTGAAGCTGGTCACGCCCTCGCGGACCAGATCGTTCATCTCGGCCAGCTGCCCGCCCGACACGTCGGTCATGATGCAGTGAAACGCGTAGTCGCAGACTGCCTTGCTCGCAGCCTTGCCCATCCACGTGTCGAAGGCCTGGCGCAGAGCCTGGCCTTTGTATTGAATGGCGAAGTCGATGAGCGTGGTCGTTCCGCCGAAAGCCGCAGCCCGCGTGCCGGTTTCAAAGTCGTCCGCGCTGGTCGTCCCGCCAAATGGCATGTCGAGATGGGTGTGGACATCGATGCCGCCGGGCAGCACGAGCTTGCCTGAAGCATCGATCGCCTTCGCGTTCTGCCCCACACCCGATGACGACAGGTCCGCACCGATGGCCACGATCTTGCCGCCGGCGATGGCGACGTCGGCCGTGTAGGTATCGGTTGCGGTGACGACGGAACCGCCTCGAATGATCATGTCGAAGCTCATCAGAGTCCTCCCTGGGCGACGAACCGCTCGAAGATGCAAACCGGAATTCTATGCTACACTGCCGCTCCTCAACTCCTCAGTAGATCGTGAAGGGGCCATGAAATTCGGAATCACCATCAAGCCTGATATTTCCGTCGAACGCATCGTTGGCCTGATGCGGCAGGCCGAGGCCGCCGGCTTCGAGTACGGCTGGATGTTCGATTCGCATGTGCTGTGGATGGAGCCGTACCCTCTGATGACCCTGATCGCGGCCAACACGAAGAGGATGCGCATCGGCACCTGCGTCACCAATCCGGCGACGCGCGATCTCACGGTGACGGCCAGTCTGTTCGCCACGCTCAACCTGATTTCCGGCGGCCGCATGGAACTGGGCATCGGTCGCGGCGACAGTTCGCGGCGCGTGCTGGGCAAAAAGCCTGTGAGCTGGTCGCATCTGGAAGCGGCGGTGAAGGAATTCCGCGATCTCACCAGCGGCAAAGAAGTGCAGCACGACGGCCAGCCCACGCGGCTCACCTGGGCCAAGATTCCGCCGCGGGTGTGGGTCGCAGGATACGGCCCGAAAGTTCTGCACATGGCCGGACGCGTCGCCGACGGCATCATTCTGCAGTTTGCTGATCCGGCGCTGATCGAGTGGTGCCTTGGCTTTGTGAAAGACGGCGCGAAGGCCGCGGGACGGGATTTCGGGAAGATCGAAGTCATGGCGGCGTCCCCGGTCTGGGTCTCCGACGACTTGAAGGCAGGGCGTGAGCGCGTGCGCTGGTTTCCGGCTCTGGTGTCGAATCACGTGATGGATCTGATTCGTCAGTACAAGCCGGAGGAACTGCCTGCCGCCCTCACTTCGTATGTGCAGGATCGCGGACACTACGACTATCAGCATCATTGTGAAGTCGGCAGCGACAACGCGGAGTTCGTCTCCGACGAAGTGATCGACCGCTTCTGCCTGCTGGGGAATGCCGACGCGCATCAGAAAAAGCTGCGCGAGCTGGCGAAGGCGGGCGTGACCCAGTTCAATATTTATCTGATGGGCGGCGACGAAGAGCAGATTCTGAAGACATATCAGCGCGATGTCCTGCCGAAATTCTTGAAATCATAAAGAAGCACGTAGCCCCGGACGCCTTCGTCCGGGGGAAGCTGGTAGCGGGCTGAAAGTCGCCCACTACCGGGGAGCACGTCGCGTGGATTGTTGAGTCATTCCATGCCCTCAATGCGGAGCCTTGCTCCGCAGGGCGGACGAGGGCGTCCGCCCCTACGCGGCCCGATCTAGTCTCGCTGGCTGGTCATCATCCCGTAATACGCCGCGAACGACACCGTGAATCCTACGAACCACGAGTAGTCATAGAGCACGCGGACGGATGGAATTGCCAATCCCGCCAATGCCGTGCCCGCCCCTAACGCCAGTGCGATCACCGCGCGCCAGTTGAATCCGCGGGAATATTCATAGATCCCGCCGCGCAGATACAGATCATCCAGCACCAGCACGCGCCGCCGGATTACGAAGTAATCGCAGATCATGATGCCCGCCACGGGTCCGAGAAAGGCCGCGTAGCCGCCCAGCCAGCCGAGGATGAACGTCTTGTAGTTCGCCAGCAACTTCCAGGGCATCAGCGCGACGCCCATGAAGCAGGTGATGACACCGCCGGTGCGGAAGTTGATTTTCTGCGGCCAGAGATTGGAAAAATCATTGGCCGGGGAAACCACGTTGGCTCCGATGTTGACGTTGAGCGTGGCCAGCACAATCGCAATCAGAGAAATCACCACGGCGACGGGCGAGTGAAACCGGCTCAACAGCTGAACCGGATCCCAGATCGCCGTCCCGTAGATGACGACCGTCGCCGAGGTCACCACGATTCCGACGAATGCGTAGAGTGTCATCGTGGTGGGTAGAGCCAGCGCCTGTCCGATCACCTGCTCCCGCTGATTGCGCGCGAAACGCGTGAAGTCGGGAATGTTCAGCGATACCGTCGCCCAGAAGCCAACCGTGCCGTTGAGCGCGGGGATGAGGAACTTCAGAAAATCCGGAAAATTCGTGAGGCGCGACGGCACCGAAAGCATCGGCCCAAATCCACCGGCCGAGTGATAAGCCCAGCCCAGCAGAAGCAGGCCGACGCCAAGAAGAATCGGCGCACTGATGCCCTGCAGTATGCGGATGTATTCGATGCCTTCGAGCACGACCCAAAGGTTGATCAGCCAGAAGATCAGGAAACAAACGGCGCTGCCATACGCGAAATTCTTCCACGAGGGAATGAGCGTTGCCAGCAAAGTACTGATGGCCTCGCCGCCGATCCAGGCCTGAATGCCGAACCATCCACAGGCCACGAGCGCGCGCAACACGGCAGCCACGTTTGCGCCGAGCACTCCGAACGACGCGCGCGCCAACACCGGGAACGGGATGCCGTACTTGGCGCCGGGGTGCGAATTCAAGAGCATGGGCACGAGCACGATGACGTTGCCCAGAAAAATCGTGGTGACGGCCTGCTTCCAGTTCATGCCTCCCTGAATCAGGCTGGCGGCCAACATGTAGGTGAGGATGTTGACCGACATCGAGATCCAGAGCGCGGCGAAGTTGTACGTGCCCCAGTGGCGGCGTTCGGCGCTCGCCGGCGCGAGGTCGGGGTTGTAGAGCGGGCTGGACTGGGCGCGGGATGAAAGAGCCGGTGCGATCATTTGTTCGTGTAGCCCCGGACGCCCCCGTCCGGGGTTGCGCGCCAGCGCAATCTCGAGTGCTGGAGGCGAGTGCGCCGAATTCGAAATCCACAATGTCGGACGCGTCGATGCCCGACGCGTCGCGGTGCTCCGCTGGGCGGACGAATGCGTCCGCCCCTACATCAATCCGCGGCGGCTGCCGTTCCGCTCACGGTAGTTAGCGGACCGTAGGTTTCCGGACGCCGGTCGCGGAAGAACTGCCACACCTTGCGGACTTCGGAGATCATGTCGAGATCGAGATCGGCGACCACGACTTCGTCCTTATCGCGGCTGGCCTGGGCGATGATCTTGCCTCGCGGATTGCAAAAATAGCTCTTGCCGTAGAACTCGCCGATGCTCCACGGCTTTTCGGTGCCCACGCGATTGATCGCGGCAACGAAGTATCCGTTGGCCACGGCGTGCGCAGGCTGCTCCAGTTCCCACAAGTATTCGGAAAGCCCCGCGACTGTCGCTGAAGGATTGAAGACGATCTCGGCGCCGTTGAGCCCCAGAACGCGCGCGCCCTCGGGGAAGTGACGGTCGTAGCAGATGTATACGCCGACGCGGGCGTATTTCGTTTCAAACACGGGATAGCCGAGATCTCCCGGCGTGAAATAGAACTTCTCCCAGAATCCGGGATGGCAGTGCGGAATGTGGTGCTTGCGATATTTGCCGAGGTAGCGGCCGTCGGCATCGATGACGGCGGCAGTGTTGAAGTAAACGCCGGGCATGTGCTCTTCGTACACCGGAACCACGATCACCATGCGATGCTTGGCGGCGATTTTCTGCATGAGCCTGGTCGTCGGCCCGTCGGGCACCGGCTCGGTCAGTTCGTACCAACGCGCGTTTTGCTCGGCGCAGAAATACGGGCCGTAGAAAAGTTCCTGCAGGCAGAGGATTTGTGTTTTCTTGCGCGCGGCCTGCTCGATCAGCTTGAGATGCTTGTCGATCATTGCCTTGCGAATCTGCGCGAGCGGGCGCTCGGTGGAGAGCGCGTTGCTGGCTTGAATGAGGGCGCAGCGGACGTTGCGGGGCATGGGGGACCTCCAGGACGGGCTGAGAAAGGAAATATAACAGAAGCGCCGGAAAATTCTTTTGCCACGGATTCACGCGGATTCCAAGGATGGAACGAGCAGGCAAAGAGCGCGATCCGTGTTGGTCCGTGTGAATCCGTGGCAAACGAAGTGGATCGCGTTGACATCGATCTCTGCGGTCAATACACTCTGCCTGTTTTCTTCGCCGAGTCGAGTCTATGCCCAAACGCCCTCGCATTGCGGTGGTTGGCAGCGCCAACATTGACCTGACCACGTTCGCGGACCGCTTTCCCAAGCCGGGCGAGACCATCTTTGGACAGAAATTCGATCTCGGCTTCGGCGGCAAGGGCGCGAATCAGGCTGTCGCCGCTCGTTTGTGCGGCGCTGAGGTCTTCATGGTGGCGCGTGTGGGCAGCGACTTGTTCGGCCCGGCGACCATCGAGAACTTCCGCAAGCAGGGAATCGATCCTACGCATGTGAAGCAGGTGGAGGGAATGTCGAGCGGCGTGGCGCCCATTTTTGTCGAGCCGAGCGGGCAGAACCGGATTCTGGTGGTGAAAGGCGCGAACGACGCGGTCAAGCCGGCCGACGTGGACGCGGCGGCCGAAACGCTGAAATCGGCCGACTGCGTCGTCCTGCAGTTCGAAATTCCGCTGGAGACGGTGTATTACACGATAGCCTTCGCGCGGAAGCATGGGATCCGCTGCATTCTGAATCCTGCCCCGGCGCAACCGGTCGACATGGCCGCGCTCAAAGACCTCGACTATTTTGTGCCCAATGAGCATGAAGCGGAGACGATTGCCGGCTCCCCGGTGAAAAATGTTGACGACGCGAAGAAGTGCGCCGACGACCTGCTGAAGGCCGGCATTCGCCGTGTGATCATCACGCTGGGAGCGAACGGATCGCTGCTGGCGAGCCGCGACGAAAGCGAGCACGTGGCAGCGTTCGCGGTGAAAAGCGTGGACAGCACCGGTGCGGGTGATGCGTTCATCGGCAGCTTTGCGGTATTTCTCGCCGAAGGCGTGCCGG
This sequence comes from Candidatus Sulfotelmatobacter sp., assembly GCA_035266285.1. Lineage (GTDB taxonomy): Bacteria > Acidobacteriota > Terriglobia > Terriglobales > Acidobacteriaceae > Sulfotelmatobacter. Next base: position 40,188 of record DATFNR010000059.1, on the reverse strand, counting down.
AGAGAGAAGCGGTGCGCCGCGCCAATCTCTACGCCGGACTCTCGACCACAGGCGTGGGAACTCAGAAATCATTCTACGATCGCGCGCGCTTCGATGCGGAGTGGAACGCGCGGCGCTAGCCGCGCGAGTTTTGGCTGGAGCGATTCCAGCATCCGATTGAAAACAGTAACGGCGAAGAATGCACTTGACACTACACCGGTGAGGCAGTCTAATGCAGCGCTTAATGGTTTTATATTAGTCGCTTTGTTTCCCACCCTAGCGCCTGGCCGGGTGCTGGGGCATTTTGTGGCCGGAATCAACCCAAGAGGGATCGGATCGTTTCTTGCCTGGAGGCTGGAGATGCGTGTTGCTAGGATGACTTTGCTCGGGATGCTGCTGGTGATGAGCACGTACTGCCTCGCGCAGACGTTGGAGCGCGGCGCCGTCCACGGCACCGTGTACGACGCGTCCCATGCGGTGGTTGCCACCGCCAAGGTTACGCTGACGAACCCGTCGACAGGCTTTCGCCGGGAACTGAATACGACGGCGGACGGCGGGTACGATTTTGAGGCGGTGCCGCCGGGCGAGTACGCGCTGGTCGCCGAGGCGCAAGGCTTCGCAATCACCACAGTGACCGGCATCGTGGTCAACGTGGGAACATCGGTTCCGCTCGACGTGAACATGCCGCTCAAGTCGGCGCAGGAATCGGTAACGGTGAATGCAAACATCGAGGCCGTGGACACCTCGACCGCGGGAATCAGCCAGTTGATGGATGCCAAGAGTCTCGAGACTTTGCCCTTTCCCGGCCGGGATTATCGTGACCTCGCGCAGTTGACCCCGTCGGCGCAGGTGGTTCCGGGCTTGCGCGGCGGCATCCGTCTGGGTGGACAACAGAGCGACTATAGCGGGCTGGTAATTGATGGAGCCGACACTACCAACAATTATTTCGGCGAGAACTTCGGCTCGCTCGAGACCAAGAACCTGACCGTGCCCATTGAGGCGGTGCAGGAATTTCAGGTGGTCACGAATGGGTTCGCTCCAGAGTTTGGCCGGGCCACCGGAGGACTACTGAACGTCGTCACCAAGTCCGGGACGAACAACGTTCACGGCGAAGCGCACGAATACTATCGCGGCGGGGGCTTGAGCAAAAACGACGCGCTGGGCAATCCCTCGAGCATCAACTGGCAAAATCAGTTCGGCGGATCGATTGGCTTCCCCATCCACAAGGACCGTCAGTTTCTTTTCCTCGCCACCGATATCCAGCGCAACAACGGTCCTCTGACCACGAACATCTGTCACGGAGATGCGGCGTGCCAGAACGACGCGGGCCCGATCATTCCGGTCGCGGCGCAGGGCACACAATCAGAAGTTCTGCCGCCCGCCTGCACCGGAGTCACTCCCGGCGTCACGCACCTGCTGCCCGGATGCTACGGCGTACCCAACCTCGGAGCGCTGGAAGGCGGCCATACCCAGTTCCAGGATTTCTTCACTCTGCTGGGACACTACGACTACCAGATCACTCAAGCCAATCACTTCAGCATCAGAGGTTTGGGTACGCGTAATCACACCCGTGGATTCACGGGCGGTCATGGGCAGTCGGAGACGTTCGACTCGATCCTGGACACGGAGGATTTCGTGAACCAGGGGATGAGCGGAGTTTTCGCTCTCACCACCGCACGCGGGAGGAAGGTGAATGAGATTCGCGCCTTAGTGGAGTATGAAGGCCGAAATCGGCACCCCATTTTCAGCGGTGCGCCTGAGATTTCCATCGCCGGCGCCGGCGAATTCGGGCAGCGTTTTTACCTGCCCGCCAACAACGACAACGGCAAACTCCAGATCCAGGACAACTTCTCCTACTCCTTCACCAAGCACGACATGAAATTCGGCGGAGACACGGACTCGTTCGTAGATCGAAAAGATGTCTTCGCCGGGTGGAGCGCGGGCAGGTACAACTTCAATAGTCTCACCGACTTCGACAATCAGAACCCCAGCGCCTACTTTCAGGGCTTTGGCCTGAATGGGCTGGATCCTTTTACCGCCAACACGCTCAAACCCAACTATCAGAACGGAGTGGGAATCTACTGGCAGGACAAGTGGCAGGCCAAGCCGAATCTGACGGTGACCTACGGCCTGCGCTGGGATGGTACGTGGAACCCTCAGCCGCAGACACCGATCCCCGGGCAAGAGGTCTACACCGGCGTGGGCCCGATCGGCCGCGGCACCAAGATATCGCCTGTTCCCCAAAAAACCCCCGATGATTTCAAGCAATGGGGTCCGCGTGTCGGCATTGCCTGGAGCCTTGGCGCAGCCCAGCATCCCACGGTGGTGCGGGCGGCAGTGGGCTTGTACTACGCGCAGACGCCGACGATCTTCTTCCCCCAGGTTTCTAACGGCGGCGGCTCGAAATCCACGACCTTGTTTTGCACTCCGGCGTTCTTCTGCACCCCCGGCGGGTTGGGCCCGACTGCTCCCTTCCAGGTTCCGTACACGTTTCCGCAGACAGTTCCCGTGGGTTCGAGCGGCCTCTGCGCCCTTGCGGCACCGGCCATTGGCTGTCCTGCCATCGAATATGCTGACCCGGCCCTGCGCAATCCGCGCGTTTCGAATGTGACCTTTGGCGTCGAGCACCAGTTCAACAATGAGTGGTCTGTCTCGGTGAACTACGTCTACATGAACTCAGCGCATCTGAAGACCGGAGGATTCAGCACCTCCAATTGGCAGCGAAACCTGGTGCCGATTGGAACTGACCAGTTCGGGCGCGCCATCATCGGATCGACGGGACCTGGCACCGGTGGCTTTACGTGCCCCGCCAACAACGTCTTTGTATTCGGAGGCGAGCCGTTGCCCTTGGACTGCACGCTCACTCCATTCTCGGGAGCACTGTCGCTGGCCAGCTTTAGCCACGGCGTGTACAACGAAATTGTAGGCGGAGTAAACAAGCGGTTCGGCCACCGTTTCGAGTGGTTCGCCAACTACACCTGGTCGCGGAATTTCAGCAACGACTCCAGCGAGCGCGATACCGACACCTTCTTCGGCACGCAGGATCCGTTCAACATCAACATCGACTATGGCAGGAATGGGCTGGACATTACGCATCAGTTCAAATCCGGCGTAAGCGTTGATCTGCCCTGGGGCTTGACATGGAGCAGCAATTTCATCGCCCACAGCGGCATCCCTTATCCGGCGTACTCGTCTGCCGATATCAACGGCGACACGGTCATCAACCAGTTCTCGAACAACGACCGCCCGACCATCCAGATCGGCAACGGACCGGTCTCACTTCTGACACGCTACCCGGCGCGACAGCCAGATTTCTTCACCTGGGACATGCGCCTCAGCAAAGACCTGAAGTTCGGCGAGCGCTACGACCTGCGTTTGGTCGCGGACATCTTCAACCTGACCAACCGTGCCAATCTGTATTCCAATCCCGACAACACCGGGTTTGTGAACGTCACCGGTTGCACGGTCGATCCGCCCGTCGGTGGCGTTCTCAGTGTTTCGCAGACCTGTGCTCCGCTCACATCGATTCCTAAGCAAGGTCAGTTCATTGGCCCACCGGTGGGCGGCCAACCCTCCATTTATGGAGCTCATGACGAAATATCCCCCGGCAGCACCGCCTTTGCGGCGCAGTTGGGGGTGCGGTTCAGCTTCTGACGATCTTGCATCACGAGCCTCCGGGCCGCTTGCCTCTGGCAGGCGGCCCGTTTTTTGGTAGAGAATCGTATCAGCGAAATGAAGTCTTCCATGTTTGCCCGGCTGAGCCTCGCCTTTCTACTGTTGATCGCTTCGATTTGCGGCCCAAGGCCTTGCTCGGCTCAACAGCATTCCCGCAATGCGAGCGCGCTGGCGGACGGCCTGCGGAATGCAGCCGCTTTGCTGCGGAATCGGCAGTTTCCCGCCGCGGTGGCGGCGTACCAAACAATTCTCCAGACCGAACCGCACAATGAGAAGGCGGAGCTTGGCCTGGCCGCGGCCTATTACGGCGTTTACAACTACGACCAAATGCGGCGCCTGCTGCGCCAGACAGCTACGATCCACCCGAAGAGCGCCGCCTCTCTGGTCGAATTGGGCAAACTCGACATCCACCTGCTGCACTATGGTGACGCGATCCTCGAATTGACACGCGCGGTACGGCGCGAACCCTCCTTTGCTGCGGCTCACGAACAGCTGGGCGTGGCGTATCAGGCGAAGGGTGACGAGCAGAAGGCCCTGGTAGAGTTCAACGAGGCGATCCGGCTCGCTCCGGATTCGGCGTCGGCGCACTATTTTCGAGGAAGCCTCTACGCCGATCGCAACGATCACGACCGCGCCTATCAGGATGCGACGGCGGCCTATCGCGCGGAAGCCACCACCCAAACCCGGGAACTGCTCGCCAAGACGGCCCTCAGCGCCGGCAAATGCGACGAATCCGTAGAGTTGCTGCAGCCGCTTGCCCAGTCGGACGATGCAGCTCCGGAAGACATCTACCTGCTGTCACGCGCCTACAAATGTGCCGGGCAAACTCAACGCGCCAAGGAAATGCAGGATGAGTACGAGAAACGGTCGCAGACATTGCGAGACGCAAAAACACGCAAGATGCACGCCGACCATCTGGCGATCAATGCCGGCGAACTGGCGCGAAAGAATCAGCTCGCCCCGGCACTGACGGTGCTGAGTCAGGCCCTGGAGGAGGATCCGGAAAACGGACCCAGCCTGGCGCAGTTGGCCAAGATTGACTTTTCTCGCGGCGATGTGGCCAAGGCGCAGGAGGAAATCGCCAAGGCTTTGCGCGGCGATCCCTACAACCCCGACTACTTGTACGTCCGCGGAAAAGTCCTGGAGAGCACGGATCTCACGGCGGCCCTTGAAGCTTTCCAGCAGACGGTGCTGGTCGACCCGAAAGAATCGGACGCCTATTTCGAAATGGGCGAGGTCTACCTGAAAATGGGCGAACGCAGCCGGGCAGCAGAAGCGTTGCGCCGAGCAGTGCAGCTGTCTCCCGATGATCCGGACTACAAGAAGGCTCTGGCCGAGGTAAGCGGCAAGCCGATGCGATGAATCGCGCTGGCAGCGAAGTTGCGGACAGCATACAATCAACCCTTACGACTTTCTCCTCTATGTCTCCCATTCCAGACGATCTCTCGACCGTGAAAGACGACATGATTGCCTTCATCGAAGGCCACGGCTTGCGCCGTTTTCAGGGTTTTGTCGACTATGAAGAGGTGCAGTGCGTGATGTGGGAGATGGCGGAGAATCCCGACGGCTGGAAGGATTTTGTGGAGCTGTCCAAGGCCGCGGGCGTTGCCTTCCTGACCATGCACGCCTGGACGCTGGAGCGCGCCGAACTGGATGAGATGGTGGAGCGGCTGTCCAACTCGGAGTTCACCGACAGTGACGACGTGGATGACGCGCGTTGGCTGCGGGCGCACGTGGGCAAGGTGGGATATCTGCAGCTGGGGTGGGCGTACCAGGGGTCGATGTTTCTGTGCGAGGTGAGCACGCAGTGGTACGACCGCTACCAGCACCTGCTCGAGGTGTCGGACGAGTTCGGCGGCATCACCATGGATGAGCCGGATCAGGACGAAGAAAACTAGCTGCCACAACCGCCGAGCTGCGCTCGGCTCGACGGGCGAGGGCGCCCGTTGCCACACGGCTCGGGACGGCCACGCCAAGAATGCAGTGGATTCCGAAGACAGCTGATCAAGAGCTCGTCGCACGGCTGACCTCGGCTCTGCGCACTGCTGGCAGCGCAGACACAGCGCATGTCCTCGCTCCGCTGCTGGTGAGCCGCGGCATCAGCGATATTGAATCTGCGCGGCAATTCCTTTCGCCTTCTCTTGCACATCTACACGCGCCCGAGTTGATGACCGGGCTGCCGTCTGCGGTCGACCGGATCGACGCCGCCATCACCCGCAAAGAGCCGATGCTGATTTACGGCGACTACGACGTCGACGGCACGATGGCGGTCATCATTCTGAAGACGGCGATCGAATTGTGCGGCGGGTCGGCGGACTTTCACGTGCCGCACCGCATTCGCGAGGGCTACGACGTGCGGGCGGATGTGATCGAAACCGCCGCTGCTGCCGGGATTCGCCTGATTATCAGCGTCGATATGGGGATTCGCGCGCATGCGCCGGCAGAGACGGCGCGGCGGCTCGGCGTCGATTTGATCGTGACCGATCATCACCTGCCCGGGCCGGAGGGCGTGCCGCGGGCGCTGGCCGTGGTGAACCCGAATCAGGCGGGATGCGCATATCCGTTCAAACAGCTTTGCGGCGCGGGCGTGGCGTTCAAAGTAGCGCAGGCGTTGATGCAGCGGCGGGGCCTGGTGGAGGGCGGGTTAGCGGAGCAGAGTTTAGCGGAACGGAGTTTAGTGCAGCGGAGTTTGGCGCAGCCGGGTTTAGCGGAAAAAGACGCGAAGGATCAAAACCGACTGCTGCTGTCGTTCATGAAGGTCGTGGCGATTGCGACCATCGCCGACGCCGTGCCGCTGACGGGGGAGAATCGCGTCTTTACCGCGCTGGGGCTGGATGCGCTGCGCACGGCGGTGAATCCCGGGCTGAAGGCGCTGCTGGAAGTGGCGCAGGTTTCGGCTAAACGTCCGCCGACTTCGGGGGAAATTGGCTTCCGCATTGCGCCTCGCATTAACGCTGCTGGGCGCATGGACGTGGCGCGCGACGTGATTGATCTCTTCAGCGTGAAAGACGCGGCGCGCGCGCGGGAGCTGGCGGCGAAGCTGGACCAGCTGAACGCCGACCGGCAGGAGGAAGAGCGGCGAATCCTGAAGGCGCTCGAGGAGCGCTTCGCGGGCGATCCGGCGTTGTGCGACGCCTACTGCATCGTGGTCGACGGCGAGGGCTGGCATCGCGGCGTCATCGGCATCACGGCGACGCGCGTGGTCGAGCGCTATAACCGGCCGGCGGTGGTGATTTCGCGCGAAGGCGACGAGGCGTTTGGCTCGGGGCGCTCGATACGGGCGTTTCATCTTCTGGAGGCGATCGAGTCGTGCCGTGATCTTTTTTCGCGTTACGGCGGGCATGCCCATGCCTGCGGCTTCGCCATGCCGGCGGCGAATGTCGGTGAACTGCGGGTACGGCTGGATGCGTTTGCGCGGGCGCGGCTGACGCTGGCGGATTTCGAGCCGGTGCTCGATCTTGATGGCGAGTTGTGGCTGGGCGACGTCACGCCGGATCTGTTCCAGGCGCTGCGGCAGCTGGAGCCCTATGGCGTGGGGAATCCTGAGCCGGTGTTTGCGGCGCGGGGGGTGCAGTTGACCGCACCGCCGCGGATCATGAAAGACAAGCACGTGAAGCTGAAGCTGAGAGCGGGCGCCGCACCGGCGTTGCCGGAGGAGCCGGAGGAACTCACGGCGGCGGCGATTCTGGCGACGCCACGGTGTCATCCGGATGGGGCTGCAATTCGTCGCAGCGAGAGGGAGGCAGCTCTCGAACTTCACGCTCAAACCCCGCCGGGCTTTGCCCGGCCGGATAGCCGAGGGCGGCTGTCCCTACACGACGATGGTCTGAGAACCGAGCTGAAGACGAAAATCACTTTCGATGCCCTGGGCTGGCACATGGCTGAGCGGCTGGCGCAAACGCCGCTGCTGGCGGGGGATACGGTCGATGTCGCCTTCAGCATCGGGCACAACGACCATCCCGAATACGGCGGGCTGGAACTGGAGTTGCGCGACTTTCGCGTAAAAACTGCCTGAGTGTGGCGCCCGGCCGGCGTTCCACAGACAACCAAGTGCTAGACTTCCGCTTCTGCAGAATCATGCTGTCGAGAATCATGGGTTGTGCAGAATCGGAGGTGCGCCATGCGTCACGCTGTCCTGTCCGCGCTTCTTGTTGCGTTGCTGGCCGCTGGTCTCGCGGCCCAGAACAAGCCCAGTCAAACCAAGGCTGACCAGCCGAAAGGTCCACAGCCGCAGACTGCGGATGTCTCCTCTTCTTCCGGCGATTCCTCTTCGCGCCTGCCAGTCAAGCGCGTTGTGCTTTACAAAAACGGCGTGGGCTACTTCGAGCACACGGCGCGCGTGCACGGTACGCAGGATCTCAGCATCGACTTCACCACGGGACAGCTGAACGACGTGCTGAAATCGCTGACCGCGGTCGATCTGGGCGACGGGCGAGTGTCGTCGGTGCGCTACAACTCAATTGCTCCGCTTGATGAGCGGCTGAAATCCTTGCGGCTGCCGTTCGGCGAGCAGGTCACGCAGGCAGAGTATCTTTCGGCGCTGCGCGGGGCGCGGGTGGAAGTGCGCAGCGGTTCGGCGACCGCGACGGGACGCTTGCTCAGCGTGGAGAAGGAGCGCCGGCAGCGCGGCAAGGACGACTACGAAGACGTGACGACGTTTGCCGTCGTTACCGATGCGGGCGAGATGCGGAATTTCGATCTGGGCCCGGGGACCTCGGTGCGCATCGCCGAGCGCGAGTTGACTGACGAAGTCGGGCGGTATTTGAGCCTGCTCGGCTCCTCGCGCGCCCGCGATGTGCGGCGCATGAGCTTCACGGCGGCGGGATCGGGAGATCGCGACGTGTTCGTCAGCTACATCAGCGAAGTGCCGGTGTGGAAGAGCACATACCGGATTTTGTTTCCGGAGAAGCCGGGCGAGAAGCCGCTGCTGCAGGGCTGGGCCATCGTCGACAACACCATCGGGGAAGACTGGAAAGATGTTGAGCTGTCGCTGGTGGCGGGCGCGCCGCAGTCGTTTGTTCAGAATATTTCGCAGCCGTTCTATGCGCGGCGGCCGGAGGTGCCGCTGCCGGAGTCGGTGATGCTGACGCCGCAGTCGCATGAGGCGACGGAGAAGGAATATGACCGGTTGGAGCAATTCGGCAAATTGGCCCCTCCTCCGCCGCCAGGAGGATCACACGCGACGACCAGCCTCTCCGGCGTGGTGAAAGATCCAGCGGGAGCGGTCGTTTCGGGCGCTCGGGTCACCGTCCGCAATGAGGAAACCGGGGTCTCGCAGATGGCGATGAGCGATACGCAGGGGCGCTATCGCTTCACCGATGTGCAGGCGGGCAACTCGGCGGTGTTTGTCGCGGCTACGGGCTTTCAGAGATTCAATCTGTCGAACGTTTATCTGGGGATCGGGCGGAACAATGAGATTGACGCGACCCTGAGCGTGGGAGGCACAGCTGAAACGGTTGAGGTGCAGGCCTCGTCGGTTGCTGTGAACACCACCAACTCGACTCTAATCGGTACCGTCGAAAAGGAGGGGGCCGAGGCCGAGGGCAAGTCCGCCGGCGATTACTTCGAATACAAGATCAAGCAAAAGATCACCATCGGCAAAAACCAGTCGGCGCTGGTGCCGATCCTGCAGGGGCATATCGATGCTGAGAAAGTGACGCTGTGGAATCCGGAGTCGGCGCCCCTGCGCGCGCTGTGGATCAAGAACACCAGCGGGCAGGTGCTCGACGCGGGATCATTCAACGTGCTGGAGGCGGAGACGTTCGCCGGCGAAGGCGTGCTCGAGACCATCCATCCCGACGAACGGCGGCTGCTGTCTTATGCCGGAGACGCGGCGGTGCACGTGAAGTACTCCGACGAATCGAGCGAGAGGCCCTTCAGCCACGTCAAGATCGTCAACGGCGTGATGGTGATGACTCAGGAACAGCATAAGACCAACAAGTACACGATTCGCAACGCCGACACCGAACCGCGGCAGGTGATCGTCGAGTATGCGGCCGAGGAGGGGTGGAAGCTTGCGCCGGGAACAACGCAGCCGGAGGAGTCGACCGAATCGTTTCATCGTTTCCGCGTGCCGGTCGCGGCGGGGAAGACGGCGGAGTTGACGGTGGAGGCCGTTCATCCGGAGGAGAGCCGGGTCGAGCTTTCGAATCTGGGTGAGGATGATGTCAAGGTGCTGGTCGAGCAGAAGCGCGTGACGCCGGCCATGCAGCAGGCCTTTGACCGCATTCTCAAGCAGCAGGTGAAGATCGGCGACATTACTACGCAGATCAACGACCGCAAGGGCGAGTCCGATCAGATCGCCACCGATCAGAATCGCATTCGCGAGAACATGAAGGCGCTCAAGGGGAGTTCGGAAGAGAAGACACTGTTGCAGCGGTATGTCGGGCAGCTCGACGCGCAGGAGAACCGGCTGGCCGCGCTGCGGAAGGAGACCGCGGATCTGACCGCGCAGGACAACGCGGCGAAGGCGGAGCTCGATCGGATGATTATGGATGTAAATTTGGACGAGGCGTTTTAGGGCGAGGCCTTACGTTCGCAAGTTGGGCCGGGAATTGGTGCCGTCCCTCCGGGACTTGCGCTGATTTTCCGGCTTACCCGGGGCTTACGCCCCGGGCTAACGAATTCCGCCCCTTCGGGGCTGGGTCCGCTTGCGGTCGTCGCGTTCGATTACACTGAAGCCAGATGGCGCTGCCGGTGTATCGCTTGCGACGCTGGTTGGCTGCGACTGCCATAGGGCTCAGCCTGGTGGTTGCGGGAATGTATTTTTATGCGCGGTCGCGGACCCGCGATGTGCTCAAGGAAGTTCCCTACAAGATCCCCTACGAAATCAAACAAACGGCGAACGGATTTCAGTTCTCCAAATCCGACGGCAAGCGCACGCTGTTCATGGTGCAGGCCAGCGCTGTGAAGGAATTCAAACTGAACGGGCGCGCCGAGTTGCACAACGTCAACATCGTGCTCTATGGGCGCGACTCTTCGCGCTATGACCAGATCTACGGCGACGATTTTGCTTACGACCAGCAGACTGGCAACATTACAGCCAAGGGCCAGGTGCAGATCGACCTGGTCGCCAACCCGGCCGGGCTGACCAGCCCGGATCAATCCACCCCCAAGGAAATGAAGAATCCGATTCACCTGAAGACGCGCGATCTGGTGTTCAACAAGGACACGGGGAACGCGTCGACCGAGGCACCCGTGGAGTTCCAGACACCGCAGGCGACGGGGTCGGCCGTGGGAGTGGAATACGCCGGCAAGAGTAACCGGCTGACCCTGAAGTCGCGAATTCATCTCGTCCTGCAGGGAACGAGCGGTGCAACCGTGGACGCGGAGCACGGGGTCATGACCGGCGATCCGCGGCAGATTGTGCTGGACCATGCCCACCTGGCGCAACCAGGCGGAACGATGGAAGCGGATCAAGCGGTGTTTTATCTCAATCCCGACAATCATGTGGAGCGCGTGCTGGCCACGGGCAACGTCCAGATGGTGGAGCAGGCATCGGCAATGCGGGGCAGGACTGGGGCGGAGGAGGATTCACGGGCCACCGATGCGAGCGCTGAGGAACGCCCTGCGGAAATCCGCGGGCGCGCCGATCAGGGGGAGTTTCTGCTGGCAGGCGAGCAGAACCGTCTGCGCCAGGCCACCTTTTCCGGCAACGTTCACATCGAGCAGGGCGGAAGCCAGCCGATGCAGGGGGATGCCTCGCGGCTGATCCTGGATTTTGCCGGCGAAAACCAGTTGCAAACCGCGCATGCGCGCGAGGCAGTGCGCCTGAGACAGACCGGGGTGGGCGGAAGTCCGGCGGGCAGTGGCTCGGGCCCGCAGGATTTCGAGCTGACCGCGCCGGCGATCGACTTTGTGGTGAGCCAGGGACATATTCTGGATCGGGCAGTCACGAGTGGAGCGGCGCAGATTACGATCACTTCGATGCAGGCCTCGGCTCCAAGCTCCCGGCAGCAGCGGACCGAGGTGACTGCGGGCGTGTTCGAAGCGCAGTTCGCCGTGGGCCAATCGGGGCCGGCTGCCGGACGAAACTACCTGAGCACGATGCATGGCGCTCCCCATGCTCGCATCGTCAATTCCAGCGCGGGCCAGCCCGACCGGGTCAGCACCAGCGACTCCGTGGATGCAACGTTGCTGCCGCAGGGAGGAATCGAGTCCATCACGCAGCAGGGGAATGTCGCCTATAGCGACGGCGCGACGCCGGATAAGCGAATGCAGGCCTGGGCGAACAGCGCGCGCTACACTCCCGGCGATCAGATGCTGGCGCTGACGGGCAATCCTCGGGTGAGCAGCGGCGGCATGGCAACCACGGCCAGGACGATCCGCATGAACCGCGCCACCGGCGATGCCTTGGCGGAGGGTGACGTCAAAAGCACCTACAGCGATCTGAAAGAGCAGCCGGATGGGGCGCTGCTGGCGTCGTCGTCTCCCATTCACGTTACGGCACACAGCATGACGGCGCACAACACTACGGCGGTTGCGCTCTATTCGGGCAACGCTCGTCTCTGGCAGGACGCCAACGTCATTGAGGCGCCTTCGATCCAGTTCGACCGGGACCGGAGGTTTGTAACGGCGCAGGGGACGGCCGCGCAGCCGGTGCAGACGATCCTGGTGCAGGCCCGGAAGGCGGTCTCGGGCAGCAGCGATGAAGGAAAAGTGAGGGCAAATCCGCCAGGATCGCGACCAAGCTCATCTGGGCAGCGATCCGCGGCGGGCGACTCAGGGCTGGTAGCCATCACGGCGATGAAGCTCACCTATGCCGACTCGGAGCGCAAGGCACACTATGAAGGTGGAGTTGTGGCCAAGGGCGAGGAGTTCACCGCATCGGCCAAGACGATGGATGCTTACCTCCTCGCGCGGCGGCAAACCTCGATTAATCAATCGCTTGCAGGATCGTCGACGGGAGGGCCGGGGCAACTGGACCGCCTCGTCGCGGAAGGGGATGTCGTCGTCCAGCAGCCGAAACGGCGAGCTGAGGGGCAGCGGCTGGTGTATACGGCGGCGGATGACAAGTTCGTGCTGACCGGCGGACCGCCTAGCATTTTTGATGCCGAACAGGGCAAGATTACGGGGGTTTCGTTGACTTTCTATAAACGCGATGATAGGGTGCTGGTAGAAGGCGAAGCGAGTACTCCTGTGGTAACTCAGACGCGAGTGGCGCGTTAAGTGGCAAGCTAAATGCGTACCCTGGCCACCGAGGAAATTGGCAAATCGTATCGTGGCCGCCGCGCTGTAAATGGTGTCAGCCTGACCGTCGATCAGGGCGAAGTGGTTGGATTACTTGGACCTAACGGCGCGGGCAAGACCACCACGTTCTATGTCATTGTCGGTCTGATCCCTCCCGATACTGGCCGCGTGCTGTACGACGGTCAGGACATCACCGACGTTCCCATGTATTTGCGGGCGCGTCAGTATGGCATCAGTTATCTCCCTCAAGAAGCTTCGGTCTTTCGCAAACTCACGGTGGAAGAGAACATCCTCGCGGTCTTAGAGGCGCAGCCCATGTCGTGGCATGAGCGCCGCGAGAAGATGGAGAAGTTTATTGACGAACTGGGGTTGGAGCACATCCGGCAGAATCGCGGATATGCGTTGTCGGGCGGCGAGCGGCGGAGGGTCGAGATCGCCCGCTGCCTGTGCATCAATCCCACGTTTATTTTGCTGGATGAGCCGTTCTCAGGGATTGACCCGATTGCCGTGCTCGATTTGCAGAAGATCATCAGTAGTTTGCGGGCGAGCGGGATTGGAGTGCTGATCACCGATCACAACGTGCGCGAGACCCTTTCGGTGACCGATCGGGCGTACATCATTGATGAGGGCAGGATTTTCCGGCATGGACCGCCAGGGCAGCTAGCGGGGGATGCGGAAGTGAGAAGGGTGTATTTGGGGGAGAGTTTCTCGCTGGTGTGAGAAGAACGTCGTTGGTCGCTAGTCGTTGGTCGTTGGTCGTAAGTACTGCCGCCCTAGGAGCAGAGGAATGGAGCAGCTATGAGCATTGACGAACGTCTAGAGGCACTGACGCACAGCTTGGAGTTATTGTCTCTCGAAACGCAGAAACACGATCGTCAGATCGATCGCCTGAGCACACTGGTGACCGAAGTGGCTGAAGGTACGGCTAGACTCTTGCGGGTTGCAGAAATGCACGAGCATCGCCTGGATAGTCACGATGATCGGCTGGACAAGCTGGAATAGCGAGAGTCCGACATTCAAACCTTGGGGCTTTAGTCTTTGAAGCGTTGAAACCTTGAAACTTTGAAACATGGTTCTCTTACAGCACAAACTGAGCGTCAAGCTGTCGCAGCGGCAGATCCTTACGCCGGGGCTGGTGCAGATGGTGTCTGTGCTCGCGCTCAACAAGCTCGAGCTCAAGGACATGATCACCGCCGAGATGGTCGAGAACCCGGTTCTCGAAGAACTGGAAGACGCCGTTCCGCTGCTCGACGAAGTCGGCAAGAAGGAAGAAGACCGCGAGCGGGCGGCTGCCGCTACGCCCGAAGAGAATCCCATCACCGCGGTCGAGAAGAAGGATCCGTTCGAAGAGATCGATTTTGGCTCATTCTTCCAGGACTATCTCGATCCCGGCTATCGCACGCACAGCGAGATGGAGGAGATCGAGCGGCCGTCGTTTGAGAATTTTCTTTCAAAGCCAACGAATCTGGCCGACCATCTGGCGTGGCAACTTGGCGCTTTGAGCCTCCGGCCCGAGGTGCGGGAGGCAGCGGACGAGGTCATCGGCAACCTCAATGAAGACGGATACCTGATCGCCAGCGACGACGAGTTGCTGGGAGTTGCGCCACCGGCCCCGCCTGAGGCCGATGCTCAGGCGGCTAAGAACATTGTCAGCGAGGCAACGGCACTGGGGCTGGGTGAAGTAAAGGGACTTGAGCCGGAGCTGGAAGGCGGATCGAGCGAAGGTTCAGAACTGGGCCAGGTCGATGTGGATGTGAGCGCCGGGGAGGCGATCAACCGGCTGGGGCAGGAGATTGACCTGCCTTCGGAGTCTGCTTTTTCTTCAGGAGTGGGAGAGGGTGCAGCGGCGGTGGCGACGGCTCCGGAACCGGCGATTTCTGCGCCTCATGCTGCTCCGGCTTACAAGCCCAACTTTACCGTCGACGATTTGAAAGAGGCACTGGAAATCGTGCGGCAGCTCGATCCTCCGGGTGTAGCTTGCCGCGATCTGCGCGGTTGCCTGCTCTGTCAGCTTCGTTATCACCAGGCGCAGCTGGCTCTGCACAAGAACGGCAACGGCACGGAGCAGGTGCTGCAGGATGCGATTGCCGTGGTCGACCAGCATCTCCGCGGATTGCAGAACAAGCAATACAAAGAAATCGGCAAAGCCATTGGCCGGCCTATTGAAGCCGTGGAGCAAGCTCTGCATTACATCCGTACGCTCGATCCGCGCCCGGGGCTGCGTTACAACAAAGTGCAGGCTCGGCTGATCGAGCCCGACGTTGCCTTCGTGAAGCACGGCGACGCGTGGCTGGTGATCATGAACGACGAAGACCTGCCTCAGCTGCGCTTGAATCCCGCCTACAAGAAGCTGGTGACCCGCGATGGCACGAACGACAAGACTACGCGGGACTATGTGAAAGAGCGCTACAAGAGCGCGATTCAGCTGATCAAGAATATCGAGCAGCGCAAGCAGACCATCACTAAAGTCTGCTACTCGATCGTCGCGCGGCAGCAGGATTTTCTGGAGCGCGGCATCGATCAACTCAAACCCATGATGATCAAGGAGGTGGCCGAAGAAATCGGCGTGCATCCTTCTACGGTAAGCCGTGCCGTGGCCAACAAGTACGCGCACACGCCGCAGGGCGTGTTCGAGTTGCGATACTTCTTCAGCGAGAGCGTGCAGGGGCCGGAGGGCGGCAACACATCGCTGCTCATCCTGAAGCGCCGCGTCAAGAAGCTCATCGACGAGGAAGACCCCAGCCGTCCGTTGACCGACGAGCAGATCACGCGCATTCTTCAATCGCAAGGCATCCAGGTGACGCGCCGCACGGTGGCGAAATACCGGGAAGACATGCGCATCCCGAGCACGCACCAGAGAAGGGTGAAGAAGTAGATTGAGCAATTGTGCAATTGGGTAATTGAGAAATTGAAGTGCGAGTTCGCATTGTTCGATCTCTCAATTGCACAATTACTAAATTTCTCAATTACCCAATTAGTTCCAATGCAGTGCCCGATTTGACTCGAACGCAGCAATTTCAGGAGGGGGCGCTCATGAACGTGGAATATACCGGAAGGCACTACGAAGTAACTCCCACCATCCGCAAAGAAGTGGAAACTGGCCTTACAAAAATCCGCAAAATTCTGGGCGACCGGTTTGATACGAAAGTAATTCTCGCTGTCGAAAAGCATCGCCATAAAGCAGAAATCACCATCAGCCCGCGCAAGGGGCCGCTGGTTGGGCTGGCGCAGGCGCGCGACATGAAGATCGCAGTGAACGACGCGCTGGAGCATCTGCAGAAGCAGGCCATGAAGTATAAGGCGCGCTGGGAGACCAAGAAACGCACGGCGCGCAAGAACGAAGAAGCGAACAAGTGGAGCGGGCACTCGGAGCCGGCCGAGGCGCAGACGGCTGTGGGCCTGACGGAGAAGACTGCGGTGCCGGTGCTGGTGCACAGATTTCCGGCCGTGGCTAAGACAACCGAGGTGCACCTCGTGCGGTCGGAAGAGGCGGTTGCGATGCGCCCCATGACGCTCGAGGAAGCGATTAAGGAAGCGCACTTTCGCGATCGTGATGTGTTCGTGTTCCGCGATCCCAAGGGGAAAGTCATGGTGCTGCACCGCAAGCGCGATGGGAAGATGGAGTTGATCGAAGCGCCTTAGCGTGGAGGCCGGCTTTTGGTTTTCGGGCTTGGGCTAAATTCATTGACCACGAAGGGCACGAAGGCACACGAAGGGAAGCCGGGGAGATTTGGGTTCCTTTGTGAGACTTCGTGCCCTTTGTGGTCAATGAATTTCAAAATCGCGCCTTCCCAGGCGTATGATCCTTCGGCGTTGCAATCCACTTCAATTCTGGAGACTACTATGAAGAAGCTCTTTGGGCTCGTGGTACTGCTGTCGTGCCTCGCCCCTGCGCTGTTTGCTCAGGAGCACTACACGGAGGGTCCGGTCTGGCGCGTGACCCTGGTGCGCGTGAAACCGACACACATGGATGAATACCTGGCCAGCCTGCGCCAGTCGAGCAAGCCGATGCTGGAGGAAGAAAAGCGCCAGGGGATGGTCACGGATTACAAAATCTTCCTGAAAGAGACGAAGAACGGTCCTGAGGACTGGGACCTTTGTCTTGCCGTGGAGTACAAGAACCATGCGGCTATGGACGGCCTGGCCGCTAAGGGCGAAATGGTCCGCGACAAAATCCTGGGCAGCAAGCAGGCCGGGCAGCAGCTGGGTGAGAAGCGTCAGGAGATCCGGGAGACGATCAGCTCGGAACTGCTGCAGGAGATTTTCCTGAAGTAGGAGCGAGTGTTGCCCACCCTTCGAAAACCGCCCTTCGACTTCGCTCAGGGCAGGCTCCGGGGGTGGGGCGGCCTTCGCGGCCGGCAGAAAGCAGGTTCCTCGGCGCTGCGCTTCTCGGAATGACAAGGGTGTGGAGGATCTCTTTTGAAGCGCCTGCTGGGCCCCTGCCTCCGCAGCTCGGTTTGTCTATTGATACGTTTTAATGGCTAGGAATCGCGTGCTAGAATGCGCGGCGGGAGACATCATCGATGCGCGCGATCCGCCACCGTAACCTCTATTCCTTCCTCGTATTTTCGGTTCTTCTGGCGCTGATTGCGCCTCGAGCCGTCCAAGCACAGGTTACGCCGGCGTCCGACAAGCTCTCGGTGCATTGGGAGGAGCTTACGGCTGCCGACTTCCGCGAAGGGATTCGGCGCGCGCAGGGGACGTGTCTGCTGCCGTTCGGCATTCTGGAGAAGCACGGGCCGCACCTGCCGCTGGGCACCGATCTGCTCGACGTGCGCTATGCGGCGCTGCACGCAGCGGAGCAGGAGTATGCCGTTGTATTCCCCGAATATTATTTTGGGCAGATTGCCGAGGCCAAGCATGAGCCGGGCACGATGGCTTATAGCCGAAGCCTGCAGCTGGCGTTGCTGCAGGAAACGACCGACGAGATGGCGCGCAATGGATGCAAGAAAGTCCTGATCGTCAACGGGCACGGCGGGAATGAGCACCTGCTGCCCTATTTTGCGCAGACGCAGCTGGACAGGCCGCATGATTATGTAGTCTATGTTTTCGACGAGCGCTTGCCGCACACCGGCGGGCCGGCGAAGAAAACGACGATCGACATGCACGCGGGCGAGAGCGAGACTTCGAAGATGATGATCTCGCGTCCGGACACTGTGCATCTCGATCGGGCCACGAACGAGTCGGGCGCGGACCAGCATCGCCAGAATCTACCGGAAGGAGTGTACACCGGCATCTGGTGGTACGCGCGTTTTCCCAATCACTACTCAGGCGACGGCTCGGCAGCCACGAAAGAGCTCGGCGAATATCAGATGAAGTGGTGGGTGGATTCGGTGGCGAAGGCGATCCGCGCGATCAAGGCCGACGACGTCAGCCTGAAGCTGCAAAACGAATTCTACGAGAAGAGCGCGCACCCGCTGGAGACGCAGCCGTAGAGCATTGTTGAATGATGATTGTTGATTGTTGAATGAAAAACCTCTGGCCCGGACGGTTGGAATCTACCCGACGCGCCGGCCATTCAGGCTCTTATTCAACAATCAACTTGCAAGAATTGATTCTCACGAGCTTCCGATCAGCCATCCCGTGATAAACACCAGCACTCCGCCCAACCCGACCTGAAGCGCAGCCGAAAGCCACGGACTATCCATATAACGGCGTCGTATCCAGGTGATTGTGGCCAACTCGGCAACCACAACCACGCCCGCAGCCCACAGAGCCCTGTGGAAGTCGCTCAGCAGGAATGGCAGCGTGTGCCCGATTCCGCCCAGCGCCGTCATCGCTCCGCAGATCACGCCGCGCACCCAGGGATGCCCCCGCCCGGTAAGGCTGCCGTCATCGGAGAGCGCTTCTGCAAATCCCATGCTGATGCCTGCTCCCGCCGAGGCTGCCAGGCCCACCCGGAAGGCATCCCAACTGTTGGTTGTGGCGAAAGCAGCCGCGAATACCGGCGCCAATGTCGAAACCGAACCATCCATCAACCCCGCCAAGCCTGGCTGTACGATCTGTAGAACGAAGAGCCGGCGCTGCGCCCGCTCTTCGTCTTCCTTCACGTTACCGGGGAGTTTTTGCTTGTCGAGTTCCTGAGCGCGAGTTTCGTGCGTGCGCTCTTCGTTGGCGAGATCGTCGAGCAACTGGCGGATGCTGGCGTCCTGGGTGCGGGCCGCGGCCTTCTCATAAAAACGCCTCGTCTCGACCTCCATGGCAGAGGCTTCTTTGCGCACGGCTTCAATGCGCAGCGGGCGCACCAGCCACAGCGCCGGGCGCTCGACGAAGCCGCGTACGTCCTGGCGGCGGATGAGCGGGATGTGCTCGCCGAACTTTGACCGGAACAGCTCGAGCAACCGGCGGCGGTGGCCGGATTCTTCTTCGCGCATGGCTTCGAACATGGAAGCAGTGGCCGGATAGTCTGCGCGCAAGCCCTCGGCAAAATCGGAATAGACGCGTTCGTCTTCTTCTTCGAGCGTGATGGCGAGGGCGAGAACTTCCCGTTCGGTGAGGTCTTCGAACTTTTTCATGTCGCCATAGATTACAGGCGGGCGCAAGAAAGTGACAATCGGGAATTTGCGATGGACGATTGCCGATTTGCGATTGCTGATTGTACTCACTTGCGGAATCTCGACAGATAATGCCGAGAGGAGCGCGGGTTGCGCTTCGATGCTACTATCCAGCTTATGAAGACCCGATCGAGCAAAGTCCGGCGCTCCTCCGGACCTATTCGGAAGCGGGGGAAGGAGCGCGGCAAGACGGCGCGCGAGGGGAAGAATTCGCCGGAACTGGTGATCATCACGGGGATGAGCGGATCGGGAAAGGCTTCAGTGCTGAAGGCCTTCGAGGATCTGGGCTACTACTGCGTGGACAACTTGCCGGTGCAGTTGATCCCGCAGTTCGCCGAGCTGTCGATGCAATCGAGCGAAAGCCGCCGCACTGCGCTGGTGGTGGACGTGCGCGAGGGATCGAAGCTGGATCGACTGCCGGGGATTCTGAAATCGGTGCGGCGGATGATTCCGACCAAGGTCGTGTTTCTGGAAGCTTCGGACGCCGTGCTGCTGCGGCGTTTCAGCGAGACGCGGCGCCCGCACCCTCTCGGCACCGATGCGCCGGTGCAGTCCGCGCTGAAGGCCGAGCGGCGGCATTTGGGAGCGATCCGGCGACTGGCTGATCTCGTCATCGACACTTCCAAGTTCAACGTGCACGAGCTGCGGGAGCATATCACCGAGCGCTTTCACAAACAGTCATCGGAGAACAGCATTCTGGTGTCGATTGTCAGCTTCGGCTTCCGGCGGGGAGTGCCGGAGGATGCGGACCTGGTCTTCGACGTGCGCTTCCTGCCCAACCCGC
Organism: Candidatus Sulfotelmatobacter sp.; assembly: GCA_035266285.1. Classification (GTDB taxonomy): domain Bacteria; phylum Acidobacteriota; class Terriglobia; order Terriglobales; family Acidobacteriaceae; genus Sulfotelmatobacter. The sequence continues at coordinate 20,007 of DATFNR010000059.1, read as the reverse complement.
ATTTTGTGCCCGAGTTCCGGCCCTTGACGGGGCGGGATCCGCGCGTGGCCCGTTACATTCGCTCGTTTCCGCAGACGCGCGAATTCATCTCGCGCATCTCCGACCTGCTGGTCTACCTTTTGCCGCACTACGTTCACGAAGGCAAGGCTTATTTGACGATCGCGTTTGGGTGCACGGGCGGACAGCACCGGTCGGTCATGATCGCCGAGGAAGTGGGCAAGTATTTGCGCCGGGCGGAGTATCGGGTGAAAGTCGTGCATAGAGACAGCCCGAACTGATTTTCAGTTTGCGATTGCTGATTGCCATTGCATGAATTGCGATTTCAATCGGCGATCGAAAATCGGCAATCGGAAATTCCCGCGACCTCTGACAGCCCCTGGGCTGCGCGCGGCCACGAGGGCGGCGGTTGCCGGGCGAGGTAGAATAGGGCCTTGCAAACGATGCCTCTTCGACCGGCAGCCAGCGATTGCGGCCTGCCCCGCATGGGAGTCCCATGCGGCAAGTGACGCGCCTCGTCCGCTACGTGTTTCCCTTCCTGCTGCAGTTGTTGCCGGGCGTAGTTTTGCTCGCGGCTGTAGGTTTTCTCGAAGCGTTCCGCCTGATGCTGCTGAAGCCGGTGCTGGACCGCGTATTGAACCCGTCATCGGGTTCGGAAAACATCGTTCTGTTTACCATCCCGCGAATCGACAAGCCGATTTATCTGCAGTGGTTCGTTCCAGCACACTTCCACAATGCCTGGACCATTGTCGCGTACGCGCTGGTAGCTTCGACGGTGGTAAAGGGGATCTTCGACTACACGGGGACGTATCTCGTGAACCATGCCGGGTTCGGGATGATCACGAACCTGCGCAACGATTTGTACAACTCGGTGTTGCAGCGCTCGGCGGCTTTTTTTCAGAAGCACACGACGGGAACGTTGATTTCGACCATCATCAACGACATTGAGCGGGTGCAGTTCGCCATGTCGAGCATTCTGGCGGAGTTTCTGCAGCAAATCTTCACCTTCATCTTTATTGCGGTGGCGGTCGTGATTCTAGGGGGAGGTCTGGCTTGGGTGCTGGTGCTGGTCGTTCCCTTCATTATTTATTCCGCGGTGCGAATCGGGCGCCGCGTGCGCACCACGACGCGGCGCGGGCAAGATCAGCTGGCTGACGTGCAGAACATTTTGCATGAGACCATCACCGGGAATCGCATCGTCAAGGCTTTTGGGATGGAATCGTGGGAGGTGGCGCGCTTTAAGGGAGCGGCACAGCGGCTTTTCCGCGCCAACCTGCGCTCGGTAGCGGCGGCGGCGATCAGTTCGCCGCTGATGGACATCTTCGGAGCAATTGCGATCGCGATGTTGCTTCTGCTGGGCCGCGACCGCATCGCGCACAACGAGATGACGCTGGGCGCGTTCGTTACTTTTGTCGCGGCTGTTCTGAGCATGTACAACCCGGTGCGCAAGTTTGCCGTCTTCAACAACAGTTTCCAGCAAGCGCTGGGCGCGTCGTCGGAGCTGTTCAAGTTCATGGATGCGGAAGACGTGTTGCGCGACAAACCAGGCGCGAAGCCGCTGCCGCGCTTTGCCGAGAGCATCCGATTCGACAATGTCTTCTTTAAGTATGAGGGCGACGGACCGGATGCTCGGGAAGTTTTGCGCGGCATCGACCTGGAAATCCGGCGAGGCGAGGTGCTGGCCGTGGTGGGCTCGAGTGGAGCAGGCAAGAGCACGCTGGTCCACCTGATTCCGCGATTCTTTGACGTGACGGGCGGCCATCTGCTGGTGGACGGACACGACGTGCGCGAGGTGACGCTGGCTTCGCTGCGAAGGCAAATCGGCATCGTCACGCAGGAGACTGTCCTGTTCAACGATACTGTGCGCAACAACATCGCTTACGGCCAACCGAACGTCGCGCAGAAAGAAGTAGAGGCGGCGGCACGGGCGGCGCTGGCGCACGACTTCATTCGCTTGCTGCCAGCGGGGTACGATACCGTGATCGGTGAGCGCGGCGTGCGGCTCTCGGGCGGCGAACGGCAGCGGCTGGCCATTGCGCGGGCCTTGCTGAAGAACGCGCCGATCCTCATTCTGGACGAAGCCACGTCAGCGCTCGACAGCGAGTCGGAGGCGATGGTGCAGTCGGCGCTGCACAATCTGATGACTGGGCGCACGGTGTTCGTGATCGCACACCGGCTTTCGACGGTGCGGCGTGCAGATCGGATCGTTGTGATTGAGAACGGCGCCATCGCCGACATCGGTCCGCACGAGCAGTTGATGCAAAAACTCGGCACCTACCGGCGACTCTACGAATTGCAATTCGCCAACATGGAAGCACCCAGGGCCGTGGCTGGAAGTTAGCGGGAGGAGCGCGAGTCAGAAAGGCAAGACCATCGCCTAAAGGGACAACGAGTCTGCAGGCTTTTTCGGCATGCATGAATGCGCGCCCTGATACGAATGGTTGGCGCCTGGAGTGTTCAACCGATAGGAACCTATGTCCATACGCTCGATGACGGGTTTTGCCCAGGTCAAAGGCGAGGTGCAGCGCCCGAGTGCAGGAGCGGCATCGGCCGCTGATGGCCGGATGGCGTTCGCACTCTCGCTGAAATCGGTCAACCATCGCTTCCTGGATCTGCATTTCCGGCTGCCCTCGGGAACGGATTCCCTCGAGATGCACCTGCGGCGGTTACTCAAGGAAAAATTGGCCCGCGGCCACGTCGAGGTGACGTTGAGCCTGGAGCGCGTGGCGAGCGAGACGTTTTCGGTGAACCGTGAAATCGTGGGCGGCTACATAGCAGCATTTCGCGCCACGGCCTCGGAATTCTCGCTGCAGGTTGATCCTGACCTGAATGCGATTCTGCGCATCCCCGGCGCGCTCGACTCCGCCAACGACAGTCCCGATGGGGACCTGGAGTCGGCGGTGATGGCCAAGGTGAGCGAGGTTCTGGAGCGGCTGAATCACATGCGAGAGGAGGAAGGCCGCGGTATCGCCGAGGAGCTGCGCGAACGCATGGCGCATCTGCTGACGGCGAGCAAGAGCGTGCAGCAGCATCGCCGCGCCGTGTTGCAGAACTACAGCGAGCGGCTGCAGTCGCGGCTGCAGGAACTGCTCTGCGCTACGGTCGACAAGGAACGAGTGCTGCAGGAAGCGGCGCTGCTGGTCGATCGCAGCGACATCCAGGAAGAAATCGTGCGCCTGGAGACGCACGTGCAGCATTTCCTGACTTTGCTCAAAGAGGGCGGCGAGGTGGGGAAGAAGCTGGATTTTCTTTTGCAGGAGATGAATCGCGAGGCCAACACTCTACTTTCGAAGACTTCCGGACTGGCGGGCGAAGCCCTTAAGATCACGGAAGCCGGCCTGGCCATGAAGGCGGAAATCGAAAAATCGCGCGAGCAGGTGCAGAACCTGGAATGAGCGCAGCCCGCCAGCCGATCGTCTACATCATCTCCGCGCCCTCCGGGTCAGGGAAATCCACTCTGGTCAGTGAATTGTTGAAGGTGGTTCCGGATCTCAACTTTTCCATTTCCTATACCACGCGCGCTCCCAGAGGCAGCGAGCAAAACGGCAAAGAATACAATTTTGTATCCCGCGAAGAATTCGAGCGGATGATCCAGGCGGAGGAATTTCTTGAGCACGCCGTCGTGTTCGGGAAGCACTACTACGGCACAGCGCGGCGCTTTTTGCGCGAGGCGAGCGAAAACGGACGCGATCTCCTACTCGACATCGACGTGCAGGGTGCGGCGCAGATCAAACAGAAGCTGCCGGATGCGGTCAGCATTTTTGTCCTGCCCCCGGATCGCAAGACCCTGGAATGGCGTTTGCGCAAGCGCAGCGAAGACGCCGAGGAAGTGATTCAGCGCCGCCTGGTCGCCGCCAGCCGGGAGATCGAGAACTACGACAAATACGACTATGTGGTGATCAACGACAAGCTCGAAGAATCGGTCGAGGGCCTGCAAGCGGTGGTGCGGTCCGAACGCCTGCGGCGCGGGGGGCGACCCTTATCGGAGCAAGAGCGAAAAATGGTGGCCGTGGCTGACGGCTACCGGCTGGCAAACGTCCGGACAAGAGTGCAGCCCATCCTTGCGTCTTTTGATACCCCTTCGCCTTCAGCACACTCATAGTTTTCGCGGTATCATTGCAGCAGGCGCGCCAACCGCGCCCGAGACCGGAAAGACAGTCCCGAACGGGACAAGCCTGAAAGTGGTGAGGTTCTGCGGAACGCACAGTTCGACGTTCGGCATTGATTACACTTCAAACCTGAGGTTCAAGGGAGAGTCGCGATGAAGTTGATCGAAGGCTTCGACAGCAATTACCGGTACATTCTGGTGGCAGCGCGGCGGGCGCGGCAACTGCAGTCCGGCGCACCGCCGGTAGTGGACACCACTTCCCGCAAGCCCTGCCGCATCGCGCAGGATGAGATCCGCGCCGGCAAGGTGAAGTGGGAGATTCCGGAAACCCGCAGCGCCGCCGAGCAGGCCGCCGAAGTCCTCGATAAGGCACTGGAGCAGGAGTAGGAGATAGATTCTCGATTTGCGATTGCTGATTGCTGATTTTGGCCTGAGTGCCTTTCAATCGGCAATCGAAAATCGGGAATCGGAAATTTGCCATGAAAATAGCTCTGGGCGTTACCGGCGGAATTGCGGCCTACAAGGCGGCTGAAATTGTTCGCCTGCTGCAGGACCGCGGCATTCGCGTGCAGGTGGTCATGACGCGCGCGGCCCAGGAGTTTGTGCGCCCGCTCACTTTTGCTGCGCTTTCCGGAGAAAAAGTCATCACCAGCATGTTCTCGCCGGGCGAGGAACAAGCGCCTAACATTGACTCCGCCATCGAGCACATTGCGGTTGCGCAATCGATCGACGCGCTTGTGGTGGCTCCGGCGACGGCTGACGTCATAGCACACTTCGCGCAGGGCATCGCCAGCGATTTTCTGACGACGCTCTATCTCGCGACCACGGCGCCGGTTGTAGTGGCGCCGGCGATGAACGTCAACATGTGGAACCATCCGGCCACGCAATCCAATCTCCAGATTCTTCGCCAGCGTGGCGTGAAGATCGTTGAGCCGGGGGCGGGATATCTGGCGTGCGGCATGACCGGCCCCGGCCGCCTGGCGGAAAACGACGCGGTTGTGGCCGCAGTGCTGGAAGCTCTGGGTGCCTCGCAGAATCTGAGTGGCGAGACGGTGTTGATTACCGCCGGCCCAACGCGCGAGAAGGTCGATCCCGTGCGCTATCTCACGAACCGGTCCAGCGGGCGCATGGGATATGCGCTGGCGGAAGCGGCGCTGCGGCGCGGAGCGCGCGTGCTGCTGGTCAGCGGGCCGACCGCACTCACGCCTCCCGGAGCCGCAGAGGTGACGCGCGTTGAATCGACCGAAGACATGCGCGACGCAGTGCTGAGACTTCTGCCGCAGGCCAGCATCGTGATCAAGACGGCGGCGGTCGCCGACTATCGGCCCAAGGCTGCGTACGATCAGAAGATCAAGCGCAAAGGCCCGATGACGTTGGAACTCGAGGCTACGCCCGACATTCTGAAGGAACTGGCCCAGAAGAAAAGCTCGCAGATTGTGGTGGGGTTCGCCGCGGAAACCGAAAATGCCCTGGAGAATGCGCGCCAGAAGCTGGTCGCGAAAAACCTCGATGCGATTGTCGTCAATGACGTATCGCGCGAGGGTGTGGGATTCGACTCCGATCGCAACGCGGTCACCATCATTACTCGCGAAGAAGTGGTGGATGTTCCCGAGACCACGAAATGGGAAGTCGCTCAACGCGTGCTCGACCAGGTGGTGCGCCTGCGTGAGCATCGCAAGTCTGCGGTGAAGGCATAGCTACCTCGCCGCGTTCTTCTGCACTTCGATCTAGACACTGATGCCTATCGCGCTGAACCCAAACATGCGCCGCGCGCTGGCCGAGCGGATGCGGTTCTACAACGAGCTGGGCATTTACGATTTCTATCAGCGCGGGGAAGCTGTTGTCGCCGAGAGCGATTCCGCTTCGCCTGTTGTTTCCCAGCCAGAACTGCGAGAAGAAATGGCCGCAAGAAAGTCTGCCGTCGTCGCAACCGTTGTCGAAGACAACATTTTTGCAGTACTGACTCCGAAGCCGGAGCATGGCGCTGCGGATCCCGCGACTGCGCTGAAACTGATCCGCGAAGACCTGGGTGACTGCACACGCTGCAAGCTGCACCAGCAGGGACGCAAGCAGATCGTATTCGGCGTGGGCAATCCGCGGGCGGAGTTGATGTTCGTGGGTGAAGGGCCGGGCGCCGATGAGGACGCGCAGGGCGAGCCCTTCGTGGGCCGCGCGGGGCAACTGCTCAACAACATGATCAAGGCCATGGGACTGCAGCGCGAGGACGTCTACATCGCGAACGTGGTCAAGTGCCGTCCGCCGGGCAACCGCACGCCGGAGCGGGATGAGTGCGAGACCTGCTCGCCGTTTCTGATGCGGCAGATCGCGGTGATTAAGCCCAAAGTTGTAGTGGCGCTGGGCGCGGTGGCGGCCAAGAATCTGCTCGCGATCAACGCTCCCATGTCGGAACTGCGCGGACGCTTTTACGACTTCCTGCCGGCGGGCGGGCGCACGAACGATCCTTCCTGGTCTGGGGCGCGGCTGGCGGTGACGTATCATCCGGCATTTCTGCTGCGCGATCCGCGCCAGAAGGGCGAAGCGTGGAAAGACCTGCAGATGGTGATGAAGTATCTGGGACTCAGGCCTCCGAAGGCGGACGCTTAAGAAGAAGACTGAATCGCAAGATTATGGCTGCAGGCGACTTGCTGGTGGGCTGACGAGACGAGCCCTTCTCTGGTTTATCCTTCCAACCAATGCCCGAATTTTCTGACGTTGCGGTGCCCGTGCCGCTGGACATGGTGTTCACGTACCGTGTTCCTGCAGGCGCAAATCCGGTAGTCGGCGGACGAGTGCTGGTTCCGTTTCGCCAGAAGCGCATGATGGGCATCGTGGTCGAGTTGCATGATCGCGCGCCATCGGTGGCGACGAAGAACATCGTCAGCGCGTTGGATGCCGCTCCCGTGCTCGACGAGCAACTGCTGCGTCTCGGGCGCTGGATTGCCGACTACTACCTTGCGCCGTTGGGCGAGGTTTTCCGCACGATGCTGCCGTTGAGCGCGGAGTTCAAGCGCTCCATCGGTTACCGCCTCACAGAGGAAGGGCAGATGGCGCTGCACCTGGCAGGCATGTCGGGATCGTCTAGGCGCTCGCAACGTTCGCCAGAGGAACAGGCGGGAGAGTTCCGCGTGCTGGATTATCTGGCTGGGCGAGAGGTCGACGACAACAGCTTGGTGCCGGAGCCAACTCTCCGTTCAGCGACGGGAGTGTCCAAATCAGTCCTCGGTGGGATGGTCCGCAAGAAATGGATTGTGCGGGAAGACGTGTCGGCCTCGCGCGAAGCCGCGCGCATGACGAAGATCGCGGTGCTGAAATTCGCTGAGGGAAAGCTAAACGACAACCAGCGGATGCTCATCGATGCGCTGGCCGCCTCGGGCGGAAAAGTTCCGGTCGAAACACTGCAGTCGCTGACGGTTCCGCGGACGACGCTGGGCACGCTGGTGCGGCGCGGGCTGATCGAGATCGTCGTCGAACCCGCAGAGTTCACCGTGTCGCGCACTAAGCCGCGGCAGTCGCCGTTCGAGTTTGACTTCAACGCCGCGCAGCAAGCCGCTCTGGCGCGCCTGTGTGACGGCGTCGCGGCGCGTAAGTTCGCGGGCATGCTGCTGCACGGCGTGACCGGGTCTGGGAAGACCGCCGTCTATCTCGCCGCTATGCGTGCGGTGCTCGAAGCCGGGCGGTCCGCAATTTTGCTCGTGCCCGAGATCGGGCTGACTCCTGCCGTCGCCGCGGACCTGCACCAGATATTCGGTGATGAGGTCGCCATTCTGCATTCCGCCCTCTCCGACCGCGAGCGGGCGGAGCAGTGGCATCGCATCAAGCGGGGCGAGGCGCGCATGGTGGTGGGCACGCGATCGGCGGTGTTTGCTCCGGTAAGCGATCTGGCGCTCATCATCGTCGACGAGGAGCACGATGCTTCCTACAAGCAGGAAGAAACGCCGCGCTACCACGCCCGCGACGTGGCCGTGATGCGGGCCAAGATGGCGAATGCGGTCGTGGTGCTGGGGTCGGCGACGCCGTCGCTGGAGTCGTACTTTAATGCGAAGAAGAGCAAGTACGGGCTGGTGGAACTTCCGGACCGCGTGGAGCAGAGGCCGCTGCCGGAAGTCGAAATCGTCGACATGCGGCAGGAATTTCAGGAAACGGGCCAGGAGCAAGTGATCTCGCGCAAGCTGGCGGCCGAAATCAAGCAGAGGCTCGATCGCAAAGAGCAGGTCATGGTGCTGCTCAACCGCCGCGGATATTCCCCGGTCGTTCTGTGCCGCACTTGCGGCAAGAAACTGGAGTGCAGGAACTGTGCGATCGCGCTGACGCATCACAAGCGCGAGCACAAGATGGTCTGCCACTACTGCGGGTACATGGCGCCCGTGCCTAAGGCATGCGTGCATTGCGGGAGCGAATATGTGTATTTCCTGGGGACGGGATCGGAGAAGCTGGAAGAGTTGCTGCACGGGATGTTCCCGCAGGCGCGGATCGCGCGGCTGGACCGCGACACGGTCCGCAGCCACGAGGATTTCGAGCGGACGCTGAATGCGTTGAGCGAAGGCGAACTCGATCTGCTGGTCGGAACCCAGATGATCGCCAAGGGGCACGACATTCACGGCGTGACCTTGGTGGGGGTGGTCGGGGCTGATGTTGCGCTGGGCTTGCCGGACTTCCGGGCTGCGGAACGCACGTTTCAGTTGCTCACGCAGGTTGCGGGCCGCGCCGGACGCGGCGAGTCTTTGGGCAAGGTTATTCTGCAGACTTATTTTCAGGATCACTACGCGGTGCAGTATGCAGCTCGGCACGACTTCATCGGCTTCTATGAGAAAGAGCTGCGCTTCCGCAGCTGGATGCACTACCCGCCGTATTCGGCCCTGGCCAATGTGCTGGTGCGCAGCGACAAGCTCGATGAGGCGCTGGCGTGGTCGGGCAAGCTGGGAAAATGGTTCGAGTCAACCCGCCACGAGGGCGTGCGCGTGCTTGGTCCCGCAGCCGCGCCCATCACGCGGCTGAAGCGCGACTATCGCTATCACTTCGTCCTGAAGTCGCCGAGCCGGGAGAAGCTGAATACGACCCTGCGTGCGATGCTGGCCTACGCCGCGCAGCAGAGGATTCCGCGCACGCAGGTGATTGTCGACGTGGATGCGCTGTGGCTGATGTAGGGGCGGCAGAAATGCCGCCGCCCCTGGCAGGCATCAGAACTGCTCCCCAACAAACGCCATTCCGTGCGGGCTCACCATGCCACTCACGACGTTGGTGATGACTCCTGTGTCAAAATTCACCGCGCCCACTGAGTTCGGGGTGGCAGTGTAAGCCGCGTCGGGAGAGAAGATGTCTTTCGAGATGGCATACACGATACCGGATCCATCGGCGCCGGCGTCCCGATCCGACACCAGGATCACGCCATGAGTGGACGTGGCAAAGATCGTGTCATCAACCTGGGTGGCGGCTCCTTTGAGCTTCAACCCGAGATGGAAAACGCTCTGATCGGCAAAGCCGGCGTGATGCACGATGATGAGTTCACCGTCGGCCTGGCTATCGAGCAGCAAGTCCCCAAGCGGATCGAAAACCATGGAGTCGGGGTCCTGAAGATTCAGGGTCACGGGCTTCTCCGTCGGGATGTCGGTGGCGATGGCACTGGCGTTGAGCACCTCGCTCACGCTGACCGTGCTTCCGGTGATCGTCGCGCGCACGATAGCAGGACCGAAATTGGGATTGTTGGCGGGATTGGAGGCGCTCAGGAAAACGTCGTTGCCGCGAAAAGCGATGTCGTCATAACCGCCCCCGTGCGGTGTCGGTCCAAAGGTGAAGAGGGTCTGGGCGGAAGTTGCCGGATCGATGATGACCAGGTTGGGGTTGGCGTCTTCGTTCTGCAGCGCCCAGAGCAGTTTCGTCTTTGGATTTACGCGCAGGCCGTCGTTGTGCCCGACGACCGAGAAGATATTGACGATGTCGCCGTTCATTTTGTATTCGACAATCGTGCTGCTCTTGCCATCAGAACCGGTCGTCGAAACGTTGTTCCCGTAGCCGATGAAAACATGGTTGCCGAGGAGCGTAATGGAGTCGGGCTTGGTATAGCTTCCCGCGACCCCAGTGGCAAAAACTGAAACCGTGTAAGGTATGGACGGTGTGACTTGCCCCAACGCAGCACAGGCGGTGAGCAGAACGCCAAGGACGACAAGCAAACGGGTGCGACCATGCATTTTCATTGAGTTTCCTCCTGGATTTCGCAGCAGATAGCCTCAAAGACTAGCGCGAGCAGGCGGTCCGGAAGTTACACGAAGGTTAAAAGAAGATGAAAAATCTGATGAAAGGGCACGTCATTGCAGGGTTCGTCTACTGAACCAGTGCCCGAACGACGCGAAGGGATGGTGATAGCGTTTTACTGCACGCCGAGTTTTCCCCGAATCACGGTGACCGACGCCGCCGGCAATTCGTAGAGCGTGTCCCTCCCGGCGTTCTGCTTTGAGCGCGCGATGGGGCCATCGGGATCGGCCCAGCCCTTGGTGGTGGCGACGATGGTGCGCTCGCCAGCCTTCTCGGCGTGCGCCATGAAGCGCGTTGCTGCCGGATGCCATTGATATTGCGCGCTGCCAAAGGTCAGAATCTCGACCGGGCCGGCAAAGCCTCCTGTCGACTGGCCTTCGAATGCGACGCGCACTTTGTGTGAGGTCTGCTGATCGCGGTTCACCAGCAGGAGTGACCACTGGCCGTCCGGGCGTTTCAGGGCGTAGGCGGTGATCAAGTCATGACCTGCGCCATCCGAGAGGTCACTCTTCGCCGCATACACATGATGCTCGCCGCCGCTCGGCTGCACCCACTCGGTGTTGAGCAGTTGCGCCACAAAGTACTGCGCCAGCGGCTGCTGAATTTCGTAATTGGCGTTGACGGTGAACATGCCGAAGGTTCCGGGAGAGGCGTTGCAGCCCGGTTCCATCTGCAACGGCAGGTAGTGAAAGAAGTAAAGTCCGTTGCCGCCTGCGTTCAGAAATGAGCCAACATAGTCGGCCAGCCAGATTCCGGCGAAGATGTCCTGATAAGTTTCGCTCGAGGCTGACGACAGATTGCCCTCGGTAATGAAAATGGGCATGTCGGCCGGAATGCCGTCGTCGTGCCAGACGTGCATGATGTGGCTCACGAGGTCGGGTTCGTCATAGAGCATGCCCCAGGGCGTGCGGCACGGATCGTAGGGGTAGTGCTCGAAGGAGAAGAAGGCGAGGTCGTTCATGCGCCCGTGCTGTTTCAGGTAGTCGACGAACCGGCCGAGCCATGAGACCTTACCTTTGGCGTCAGGCCAGACTTCGATGTCGCGGTTCACGCCCTGGAACGACGGTCCGCCCAGCTTCAGCTTGGGATCGACCTTGTGCAGGGCGGTGGCCCATTGCAGGTAAAGTGCGGCGTAGTCTTCGGGCAACATGTATTGGCCGTCGGCTTCCTCGCCCATCTCCACGTAGGAGATCGGATAGCCGCGCTTTTCGACATAGGCGATTTCTGCGGCAGAATTTTCGGGCGTCTCGTAGAGCATGGCAACCGGGATCATCGCAGGCAGGCCGCGGGTGACGCCGCTGCTGAAAAAAAGGTCGAATCCCATGTGCGCCTGCGTGGTCGAACCGAGGTCAGAAGGCTGGTGCCACGGGTCGACTGATGAGCACCAGGTCGTTGTCTGCTCCGCGTCTGGCGTATGACGCAGGATGTCGTGAAAGGCGCCGTCTTCGGTTATCGTCCCCAGGTAGATTTCGCGGATGGCATAGCCCACACAGTTGCGCGGATCGCTGGGGCCGTCTGCGTCGCAGGTGTTTGACGACTCCGTCATCCAGAGGCGGACGAAGCGCACCGGCACGACCATGGCGCTGAGACGAATCGTTTCGGTCCCTCCTTTGCCGTTGATCACGTCTCCGTCTGAGAAGGTCTGCCACACGCCGCGCGTGGGAGCGTGGATCGGATCATCGCCGCCGGTCCAGTACTGCACCGCGTGGTGTTTGGCGTAAGGATCTCCCCAGGCGATGCGGATGCTGTTCACCGCTTGCATTTGCGCCAGATCGAGTACGACCCATTGCGGATGCTGGGCATCGCTTTCGCCGGTGAAGTGCTGGGTCAGGTAGGGGTTGCTCTTCCAGAAAGTGCTCGGGTCGCCGTCGGTCATGCGCGAGAAGCCGGCGTTGTCGGTGCCGTCGTTGCGGGTGAAGCCGCGGCGGGGCAGGCCGTAGCCGTAGGAGTAGCGGATCATGTCCGTGGGAGTGGAGGAGCCGGTGAAATACCCCTTGCCGTTGTCGCTCCACGTTCCTTGCGGATTCCAGTGCCACGCTTCGACGGCGAGCTCGGTATTCTGGCGGAAGGTAACCGGCTGCCAGCCCGAGGTGAGGGTCTGGCCGAGTGTGGGCTGCAGGGTGTCTTTGTCGATGGCGTCGACGGGAATGCGGTCCACACCTGCGCCCAGAGTTTCTTTCGGAACGAAGTGATTGGTGGCGTGGGCGGTGTCGACTTCCACCGTTTGGGCGGCGATCGTGATCAGGGGCAGGAAACTGATTAGGAAAATGATCCGGGCCAGGCGGGCTCTTTTCATGGCGGCTCCTTCCAGGGAAGTCTCTTAGGCATTAAAACGATTGAATAGCGAAGTATACGGGAAGTGTATGGTCCGAGGCGAGGGCAGTACAAATGCGATTTACCACGAAGGACACGAAGGTGCACGAAGGAAAAAACATGGCTCCGCCGAACCTTCGTGGCTCTTGGTATTTTTGTGGTGGAGGAAGTCGGGTACTGAATACGCCGGCTTACTTCAGCGCGACCTGAAAGGGCGATACGGCGAACGTCAATGCCAGCATGACTGCACCAAGCAGCGCCAGAGCCCAGCGGCTGGAGGGGAGCAGGGGATAGTCTGGCGCCTGCTGTTGGCGGTAGGTGATGATGTTCATGATCAGGATCAGCGCTCCCCACACCCACCAGGCATAGTTGAGGAATCCCAGGCCTGCGAGAGCCAGAACTGTGATCCACGAAACGGCGCGATGAGCACGCGGCACCAGCGCGTAGACCATGTGACCACCGTCGAGTTGGCCGCTGGGCAGCAGGTTGAGCGCTGTGGCGTACATGCCGACCCAGGCGGCCACAGCCATGGGGTGGAGGTAGATGCGAGACAGGGGCAAAGCCGCGATCGTGCTGGATGGCGACACGCTGTGCAGCAGGCGGTGCACGAGATAGAAGATCTCGGGAAACCCCAGCTGCAGGTTGGGCGCAGAGATGCCGGCGGCCAGCGGTTTTGAGAGGCTCAACGCAACCGCCAGGGTGGCCACCGCGACCACAAATCCCGCGATGGGCCCGGCGACTCCGATGTCGAACAACGCCGCGCGCGAACGGATTGGCGCTTTGATGCGGATGACGGCTCCCAGAGTTCCGATTACGGTCGGAGCTGGAATAAAAAAGGGAAGCGTCGCGCGCACGCCGTAGTAACGGCAGAACAGGTAGTGCCCCATCTCGTGGGCCAGCAGAATCGAAAGCAGGGTCGCAGAAAACGGAATGCCGAGCAGCAGGCGCGAGGGCTGCACCAGCGCCCATTTCACAGCGAAGAAGGGAAAAAACTCATCGCCAGCGGCAAACTGCGGCAAATTCTGCAGAAAGTTGAACTGCAGCCGTGCTCCTACGACCAGCGTAGTGAAGCAGGTCGCAAGCAGCAACACCCCGTGCAGCCAATAACGTTCCCGCGGAGGCCGCCCGACCGGCGTCGGCAGCGGATAGTAATACTCAAGCGTGGAAGAGCTCAGCGGGGAGTTGGGGTCGGCCATGCGATTCTTCGGTCGTGATTCGGTCGCGATTCTTTACTACATGGAGCGCGGCTGCGACCGTAGGTTCGATGCTACTACGAGCGGAGAGAACGAGGCACTCACCAGCCGCGGCGATCGTGTCGAAGGGCGTGGAAATGTGTGCTACGAGGCTCAGTGACCAGACAGGCGCCTTCAGTCAATCGACTGCAATTCTTTTCCCGGCTTGAAGCGGACGGCGCGTCCCGGCGGGATCGACACTTCGGCGCCGGTGCGCGGGTTGCGGCCGATGCCGGTTTTGCGTGGGCGCACATTGAACACGCCAAATCCCCGCAGTTCAATGCGATTGCCCTGCGCCAGCGCCTTCTTCATGCTCTCGAAGACGGTTTCGACCGCCAGTTCGGCCTTGGTTTTGGTGATGCCGGTTCTGGCCACCACTTCATTGATGATGTCGAGCTTGATCACAGCCGGCCCCCGTTTGCAATCCGAAGATGATGCTTCAAGTTATTGATGCTAAGGAAGATAAGTGAGATTGTCAACGGGGGCACCTATCCCGTAAACTGGCTGGCCACCCAGCCGGCAAGATTGAGCAATTGGGAAATCGGGTAATTGTGTAATTTCACAGTGCAGTCCAGACCGACGCATTTCCCGAATGTCCTTCAATTTCTCAATTACAAAATTACCCAATTACTCAATTTCTCCAAGGAGTTTCATGCTGAAAAGCGACCGCTGGATCCGCAAGATGGCCCACGAGCACGACCTGATCAACCCGTTCTCCGAGAAGCAGGTGCGCGAGGGCGTGATTTCTGACGGGCTGTCGTCTTATGGCTACGATCTGCGCGTGGCCGACGAGTTCAAGATTTTCACCAACGTGAATTCGTCCATCGTCGATCCAAAGCACTTCGACGAGCGCTCCTTCGTCACGGTGCAGACCGACATCTGCATCGTCCCGCCGAATTCGTTCGCCCTGGCGCGCTCGGTCGAATATTTCAGGATTCCGCGCAGCGTGCTGACCATTTGCGTGGGCAAGAGCACCTACGCGCGCTGCGGCATCATCGTGAACGTAACGCCCTTCGAACCGGAGTGGGAGGGCTTCGTCACGCTGGAAATCTCGAACACCACGCCGCTGCCGGCGCGCATCTACGCCAACGAAGGCCTGTGCCAGATCATCTTCTTCCAGTCCGACGAAATCTGCGAAACCAGCTACGCCGACCGTAAGGGGAAGTATCAGGCGCAGAAAGGGATTGTGCTGCCGAAGTTGTAGAAAGGCTGGATCGGCATACTAGAATGAGCTAGTCTGAGATAGGATTCAGGCCATACTCACGATGAGCGAACGCAAACCACCGCGCAGCACGAGGAGCCACACTGTGCAATTCAATATTGAAACCGAACGCGAAACTGATGGCCGATGGATCGCTGAAATTCAAGAGATTCCTGGAGCGTTGGCCTACGGCAAGACGGAGAGGCAGGCCAGGGCCAAAGCGTACGCGCTAGTCTTACGGGCCATCGCTGACGCTTAGGCAACTCTACCGCTGGTTCTCGCCTTCCTTGTACATGTATTTGATCGCCGGCTTGTAGATCATCAGGTTGGGGCCGCCGTTCTCGCGGTTGACTTTGATGCAGTTCCGGTCGTACCACTCGATGACGCCGTGCACTTCCTCACCGTCGCGCAGCACGATGACCATGGGCGTGCGCGTCTGCATCTGCTTCTGATAGTAAAAACTCTCAGCGTTGGTCTGCTCCGGGGGAGTGGGTTTCTTGCCCAGGCCGCCGCCGCCCATGGGGCGCTCACCGCGATCGTTGCGATCGTGCCGCTCCGGGCGCTCCCGCCGTTCCGCCATCTGCACCGGTGCAGGAGCATGATTGCCGTGGTTTTCCGCGCGCGCCAGCGTCGGCCGAATCAGTTTGCGGTTGGCGAAACTCTCCTTATCGGCGACTTCACTGGCAGGTACCGAATCCATGATTTCCTTCATAGTGGCGCTACCTCGCAAGCACGCATTCGCGCAAACACAACACAGTGGAGGACCCTGAGAGTTAACGAAGGCGTGAAATTTAACCTACCGTACCACAGGAATCGCGCTCTGACAATGCTGCCTTCGGGCCCGCAGAACACCGAGGACCAATCTTGCACATCTTTGGAAGAAGCGATCTCGTGCAGCGTGCTCGAGGAGGCCGTGCCAGGGCGCCCTCTGGCTTTATTTGTCGGTTGATTCAGGTTGCATCAGCTGGTGCGGGTTAAGTCGGCGCCCCGGCGTTCGCGTCCGCTCCAGGTGACAAGCGCCACCAGGCTGGCCACCAGAATCACCGTCCAGGCAAAGACTGGCGGATAGCTGCCTCCGTACCGCCTCTCAGCAAGTTTCGCCTGAATCACGGAGTTACGCGACGAGAGCAGGTTGCCCAACTGGTAGGCAAATCCGGGCAGCGTCCCGCGCACGGCTGGCGGCGACAGTTCATTCAAATGTGCCGGAATGACTCCCCATGCGCCCTGCACCATGAACTGCATGAGGAAGCCGCCCAGCGCGAGCATGGGCACGGTATGCGAGTACGTCCACAGAGGAATCGCCGGAATCGTCAGCATGGCTGCGATGACGATCGCGCGGCGCCGCCCGATTCGTTCCGACAGTCCGCCGAACAGAATCCCGCCCAGCAGTGCCCCGACGTTGTAGATCATGACAATGAGTGCCGTCGTCTGTGGCTTGAACGCGAGATTCCGCTCGAGAAACGTGGGATACAAATCCTGCGTACCATGACTAAGAGAATTGAAGGCAAACATGAGCACGATAAGAAAGAGGAAGAGTCCGAGGTGAGAGGCAATGTCCTGGCCGATGCGATTGCCCGGTCCGCCGCTTGCCTTACGCTCAGCGGCGCGAGCCGCACGCCCCTGCAACCACGCCGGCGACTCCTCGATACGGGCCAGAATGTAGATGGCGAGCGCTGCCGGGAGCGCTCCGACGACGAACATGCCCCGCCAGCCGATCACAGGAAATAAAGTTCGATACACTACCGCGGCCAGCAGATAGCCTACGACGTAGCCTTGCTGCAGCACTCCGGAAAAGAATCCCCGGCCTTCGGACGGAAGAGTTTCGAATGCCAGGGCTGCGCCCACACCCCATTCGCCGCCCATCCCGATGCCGAAGAGCGCCCGCGTGACCAGAAAAATCTTCAGCGTGGGCGCAAAGGCCGAGGCCAGCTCGAAACCAGAGTAGGCGATGATGTTGGCGATCAGGGTAGGGCGGCGCCCGAAGCGGTCCGCCATGAGCCCGAACACGAGAGCTCCGAGCGGACGCATCGCGAGCGTCCAGAAAATGGCTTCCGTTATTGCCGATACCCTCTCATGGAACTGGCTGGCCAGCGCGTTGACGCAAAGAATCAAGATGAAGAAATCGAATGCGTCCAGCGTCCATCCCAGGAAGCAGCCGATGAACGTGTTCCGTTGGGCGGGAGTAAGCCTGCGAAAATGGCCGATGAATTCCATGCCTTCCCGGGCAGTTTGTCGCGGCATGCTGCGTGGCGTGCCCGGTGTTTCTACTTTGCCCGCCGCGGAATCCTGCGGATGCTAGCATATGCTTTCAAGCGGCGATCGAAAAATCTCTGATTCCTATGGCCGAACTCGAACTCCCACAGCGGCAGGCGCCCGATGCGCTCATGCTCACCGGCTTCTGGTATCGCGCACTGCCGTCGGATCGCGTCCATCGCCAGCGGCTGCATAAGGCCACGCTGCTCGAAGTCCCCCTTGCCATCGGACGTGACCGCATGGGCCAACCGTTTGCCCTGCGCGACGCCTGCCCGCACCGCGGGATGCCGCTCAACTGCGGGTGTTTCGACGGGGAAAATCTCGAATGCAGTTACCACGGCTGGCAGTTCGACGTGCACAACGGCCAGTGCCAGCTGATTCCTTCGCTTACTTCTGATCAGAACCTCAAGGTCGACCGCATTTACGCCGGCAGCTACCCCTGCGAAGAGCAGGATGGCTTTGTGTGGGTTTACATCGCCGATCCCGGGCTGCCAGGCGCGGGATTCGGGCCGCCGGCTGAAGCTCCCGATGCCGCACCCCAGGTTGAGAAGTTCAGCCCGAAGTACAAGCTTGCCTATCTGCAGGCGGAAATGCCGGTCAGCATCGATCACGGCATCATCGGGCTGATGGATCCGGCGCATGGGCCGTTCGTCCACCAGGCGTGGTGGTGGCGTTCGCGGCACAGCATTCACGAAAAGAAGAAGAACTTCGAGCCCATCCCCAACGGCTTCCGCATGAGCGCGCACACTCCGAGTTCAAACTCTGCGCCATACAAACTCTTGCGGCTTTATGCCAACGCCGATTCCATCACCACGACCATCGATTTCGTGCTGCCCAACCTGCGCACGGAAACGATTCGCGCCGGCAAGTACTGGTTTTCGAGCCTTACCACGGTCACCCCGATTACGCGCAACCAGTGCCGCATCGACGTGGTTGCGGCCTGGAACATCTTCCGCTGGATGCCCCTGGGTACGGAATTGTTGAAGTTCGTTTTTGCGAAATTCGTGGAGCAGGACCGCCGCACCATGGAATTGCAGGCGGAGGGGCTGCAACACAATCCGCATCTCATGCTGATCGACGATGCCGACCGGCCCGCGAAGTGGTACTTTCAGTTGAAAGCCGCGCATCTGGAGGCGAAACGCACCGGCAAAGAGATGAAGCATCCGATGCCGGGTCCTGTCACGCTGAAATGGAGAAGCTGAGAATGCTCATGTGGGGCGGACACTCCTGTCCGCCTCTGCTTGCAGCGCCGGTCAGCCCGAACAGGGAAATCCGAGCTCTCACTCCTGCACCAGCCAGTCCATCGCTTCTTCGCGCGTTTTGAAGGTGGGAAAGTCGCGTTGCGAGAAGCTCTTGAAGTTCTCGTAGTAGACGTGCGGCAGGCTCTCAGTGCCTACCCACGCCGAGCGCTTCACGTACGGCCGATCGAACACCAGCACCTCTTTGATCCTGATGGCGACCGCTTTGTCGATCTGCGCTCCGGAAAAGTCGGCGAGCACCAGCACCGAGCCTGGATCATGCCGCGCCACGCTGGCTTTGATCTGATCGAGCAGCAGCATCATCTCTTTCGCCGAGCAGTGGCTGAAGTCGAAGACAAAAATCGCGTGGCTCTTGTGCTTGATGAAGTGCAGCCGCTCGTCGAGAGGGGCGCCACCGCTCATGCCAGCATATCCTCCACCACGCTGTAAGCCCCGTCCAGCGCGGCATCCAGCGCGGAGGCATCTTTGCCACCGGCTTCGGCCAGGTCCGGACGCCCTCCGCCTTTGCCGCCAACTTTCTGGGCCACGGGTCCGATCACCTTACCTGCCTGCACGCGGCCGGTCAAGTCTTTGGTGACGCCGACGATCAGTGCGACGTTGCCGTTTGACGCTGAGCCCAGGACGACGACGCCGGAGCCGATCTTATCGCGCAGCTGATCGACCAGCGTGCGCATCTGCGCCCGCTCCAGATTGTCGACGCGGTGCGCCAGCACCTTGATGCCTTTCACGTCTTTGATCTTGTCCCCGATGTTCGCCGTAGACGACGAAGCCGTCTTCATGCGTGCGTGGTCGAGCTCGCGCGTGAGCCGTTTGATTTCCGCGTCTTTCTTTTCGAGCTCAAGTTTCAGAGCTTCGGCCGGCGTCAATGAGCCCTCACCGCCACTCTCATCCACCGAGGCTGCCCCACCCTTCGCGTTTTTCGAAGGGTGGGAACCGACAAAGCCGGACACCACATTCTCAAGCTGATGATCTCGTCGAAAATGCTGAACCGATCCCTCGCCGGTGATCGCTTCGACGCGGCGCACGCCCGACGACACGCTGCCTTCCTTCAGAATCTTGATCAGGCCGATCTCTCCGGTGGCGGCCGTGTGCGTGCCGCCGCAGAGTTCGGTCGAAAAATCGCCGATGCGGATCACGCGTACCTTGTCGCCATATTTCTCGCCGAACAGCGCCATGGCGTGGTACTCGTTGACCGCCACGTCGATGGGCACGTTCTCGATGACTTGGACGTTGCGGTTGCGCAACACTTCCTTGTTGATGATGTCCTCGATGTCCTGCAGTTCCTCATCTTCGACGGCAGTGAAGTGCGAAAAATCGAAGCGCAGATGATTCGGCGCCACCAGCGATCCGGCCTGCTTCACATGCTTGCCTAAGACCTCGCGCAATCCGGCATGC
>DATFNR010000058.1:0-24852 GCA_035266285.1 Candidatus Sulfotelmatobacter sp. | reverse complement strand
TTCGCCTTCCAGAAACTTGTGCAGGATTTCGTCGTCGTTCTCGGCGATGCTTTCGACCAGCTGTGCGTGGAAGGCTTCGGCTTTCTTTTTCAGCTCGGCGGGAATTTCTTCCGTGACGTACTCGGCGCCCATGGTGTCGTCTTGCCACACGATGGCCTTCATCCCGAGCAGATCAATGACGCCTTTGAATTTGTCTTCCTGACCGATGGGAATTTGAATCGCGACGGGCTTGGCACTGAGGCGCTTGCGGATGGTATCGACGGCGTGCTCGAAATCGGCACCCATCTTGTCGATTTTGTTAATGAAGCAAATCCGCGGGACGCCGTATTTGTCGGCCTGCCGCCAGACTTTTTCCGATTGCGGCTGCACGCCATGCACCGCGTCAAATACTGCGACGGCGCCGTCCAGCACGCGCAGGGAGCGCTCGACCTCGGCTGTAAAGTCAACGTGGCCGGGGGTATCGATGATGTTGATGCGAATATCGCGCCAGGTGCAAGTCGTCGCTGCGGACGTAATCGTGATGCCGCGCTCCTGCTCCTGCTCCATCCAGTCCATGATGGCCGTGCCTTCGTGCACCTCTCCGATGCGGTGCGTCTTGCCCGTATAAAACAGGATGCGCTCGGTCGTAGTGGTCTTGCCGGCATCGATGTGGGCCATGATGCCGATGTTCCTGCACCGTTCTAATGGGACTGTTCTAGGCACGACGATCTAGCTTCCTTCTGGGCTCCGACTTCAGTTTCGATTGAGTAATTGGGAAATTTAGAAATTGGGTAATTGAAAATCCAATCCCAATCGCCTTGCCAATTACACAATTACAAAATTCCCCAATTACTCAATTCTTCTCACCAGCGATAGTGCGCGAACGCCTTGTTCGCCTCCGCCATGCGGTGCACATCCTCTTTTTTCTTGATGGCCGCGCCTTTTCCCGTAGCGGCATCCAGCAACTCGTTGCTCAGCTTATCGACCATTCCCTTTTCGCCGCGTCCGCGCGCGTAAGTAATAATCCAGCGGATCGCCAGCGACGTCCTCCGGTCGGCGTTCACCTCCACCGGCACCTGATAGTTCGCGCCACCCACACGGCGGGTTTTGACTTCAAGCAGTGGTTTGGTGTTCTCCACCGCCTTGGTGAACAGCTTGAGCGCCGTATCGCCGCCCTTTGACTCCAGCTTGGTCAGCGCTTCGTAGAAGATGCCTTCCGCGGTCGAGCGCTTGCCCTGCCACATCATCGAGTTGATGAACTTGGTCACCAGGTCCGAGGCATACACCGCATCGGCCGGCACCGTCCGCTTGGAAACATGTCCTTTTCTAGGCATCTCAGCTTTGTCCTGTCATTCCGAACCGGCGCACCACGCCGGTGAGGAACCTGCCTTTTTTTCCTGTCATTCCGAACCGGCGCGCTACGCCGGTGAGGAACCTGCCTTTTCCCCCTGTCATTCCGAACCGGCGCGCCGCGCCGGTGAGGAACCCGCTTTTCGACTGACTCTATCCCTTTTTCGCTCGCTTGGCGCCATACTTCGACCGCCCTTGCTGCCGTCCGGCGACGCCGACCGCATCCAGCGTCCCGCGAATCACGTGATAGCGCACGCCCGGCAGGTCCTTCACGCGGCCGCCGCGAATCAGCACAATCGAGTGCTCTTGCAGGTTGTGTCCAACCCCAGGGATGTATGTGGTCACTTCAATCCCGTTGGTCAGCCGGACACGCGCCACCTTGCGTAAAGCCGAGTTCGGCTTCTTTGGCGTCTGCGTGTACACGCGGGTGCAGACTCCGCGCTTCTGCGGACACCCCTGCAGCGCCGGGCTGGCCGTCTTGTACCGAGGCCGCTTCCGGCCCTGGGCCACTAGTTGGTTGAACGTAGGCACTCTTCACCGCTCCTTGGCGCGCCGGCCTGGCTTCGATTGGCCAGCGCACACCTTCCATTGGGCCGCTTCGACGCGCATCCGTTGGCATGGCCGGCTCAAGCGCCAACCATTACTTCTCGCCGCGCAACTTCAGTTAGTGCAAGCTAACGCCGGAGAGATTCTGGATTCCCATTCAAGACTTACGCCGCCGACGGTGGCGCCCGGCCAAACTCCGGAGGCGCTCCGTTTCGTCAGCCTTGCCCTGCATATCCTTCCGCAAAAGGGCAGAAGGCACCGCAGGCACGTTTCAGCGAGGAAAGTTTCCGAACCACAACGCGAATCCGGAAACATATTTCTCTAAAGCTTCACTGCAAGTTCGCCGCGCGCGTTTACGCACAGGAAACCCGCAGCACACAACAAGCCTGGATGTACTCGCGGAACCAAACTACTATAGCAAGCGCGTGGAAACATCGTCAACTCGTGTTTTTGCATCCCACGATAGCGGAACGGAAAGCAATCCCAAGAAGCCTCGACTTGCTGATTCCGCTTTCAGCCTCTACACTACTGGTTTTCCAACTTCATACGGCGGCTCGACCCGGGGCACGGCCTGAGCCAAGGTAAAAAGGTAAAGAGGAGTGCATGAGTCGGTCGCGTTCCGGCAAGTTGTGGGTTGCACTGGCAATCGTTTCCATGTGGGGCATGGCAGGATGCGGCGGCCACACCCCGCCCAAGTTCTCGCCTTTCCCCGGGACCATCACGCTCAGCCCAGCGACCCCGATCTCGCTACAACTGGGTAGCATCACGCTGTTCACCGCATCCGCGCGCAACACCTCCAGTCAAATCGTCAATACCACCTTCGCTTTCACCTCCAGCGACACATCTATCCTGAACCTCGCACCCAGTGGCGCTGCCTGTGCCGGCCATTGGGACGCCACCTTCAGCATCTGCACGCCCGGAGGCGTGGGCGTGGTCCAGGTCACCGCGATTGCCCTTGGTAAGCCCAGCGCACCGACGCTCGTTTTCGTGCACCCTCCCGTCGACAACGTTACGGTGACTGGAATCCTGCCACCCAATCAGACCGTTCAGGAGCCTTGTCTCTTCCAGACGCAGAGCATGACCGTGCAGGCAACGGCTTTCAGCCAGGGGCAGGACGTCACTGCCACGGTGGGCCCCTTCACCTTCACTGCGAATAACGCCCCAGTCGTCACCCTCACGCCGTTGGTGAACAGCATTGTGCTCAACGGCACTATCTACAACATCGCCACGAACCAGGCGACCGCAACTGCCGCCGTCCCGGGAATGACACAGATCATCGCGTCGGTAGCCGGCGTTGCCAGCAGTTTCTTCACCCAGCCGCAATATCAGAGGACCATCAACGGTGCGGTGCAGACCTCGCCGCTCCTGAATTTCTTCGAAACTTGCCCGATTCAGAGCATCCAGGTGGAGTTGCAAGCCGCCGGATCGAAGCTGAACAGCTTTAATGCAGCCAAAGGCACGCCCGAAACCGCTGTCGCCACTGTGACCGACGTGATGGGGAACAGCTCCCTGCCGAACAACACCGGCGCCATCGTGCTCAGCAAGATTCCGCTGACCTGGACCTCCTCCCAGCCCGCCGCGGTGGGTACGGCCGCGGCCTGCACGCAATCGTGCAGCCTGTCGCTGAAGGGACCGGGGGCCGCTGCCGTCACTGCGTCTTGCTCGCCTCCCAGTTGCAATATCGGGTTTCCGGTGATTCCGTCGTCACTCTCTACTCCACAACAGTTGGCCGCGTGCGCAGCCTTTTTTCAGCTCCCCAGCTGCCAGCAGTTCATTCCGGTTCCGGTTTATGCCTCACCCACCACTTCATTGCTTCCCGTCTCTGCTGGCGCCATCTCGGGAGTAGTCGGCGGAACTCCTGCCGCGACCACGGTGCTCGCCACCAGCACCGGTTGCGCCACCTCGACTCCCACCGACTGCACTACCTCGTTTTATAGCGTCTCGACGTCGAACGCCGTGCCCAGCACCCCGACTGCAAGCCCGAACCCTCCGAACTCCCTGCTCTTCGATGTCGCCGGCGACAAGGCGTATGTGGGGAGCAACTTTGGACCTCTACAGCTGGCCCCCTCCAGCATTGGCACCAGCGCGTCTGCATTCACGCCGCTCGGAACCCTCACTGGCAGCACGCTGGCCGTCTCCAACAACGGCAGTATGGCGGTGTTCTCTTCTCCCAATCAGGTGTTCGTCACCAGTGCCACGCCGCCACCCGTCACCCCCTTGGAGATTTTCAACGCGTCCGCTGCCGCCTTCTCGCCCGATGGGTTGAAGGCGTTTATCTTTGGTAAAGACAGCAACGACAACCCGAATCTCTATGTCTACTCCCCCGTGCAAGCGTTGCAAGTGATTCCGCTGCCGCCGCAGACTACGGTCAACTCCATTGCGTTCTCAGCCAACAGCGCTTTCGCCTATGTGGTGGAACCTTCTCTTGCGGGCGCCGGCGCCGCCGTGACCGTGTACAACACCTGCAATAACCAGATCGCTCAGGCCCCTGGCGGGGCTCGCCAGATCATTCCCTTATCCGAGCCTCCGATCGCGTTTCGAGCCCTGCCCGACGGGATCAACTTCCTGGCTCTCCATTCCGACGGAACCTTTGATCACTTCTCGGCCACCATTGCTCCCATCACTCCGGCAACCCTGAGCCAGCCGGCGACCGCCTCCCCCTGCCCGCTGCTGGTAAGCCATCAGATCCTGCCCACCTTCAGCCTCAACCAGGGCCCCATTCACCCGATGAACTTCTTCGTCTCGCCGGATGCTTCGCTGCTCTATGTCATTGCCAGCGACCTCCCGCGCATCTTGGTCTACGATTTCGTCTCCCAGTCCGTGAGCGGTATCCCGCTGGCGGGAAGTGTCACCCCGGTCGCCGCCGACATGTCCGTGGACACCGGGACCGTCGTAGTCGCAGGTAGCGACGGCCTGTTGCACCTGATCTCAACCGCCAACGGCGGGAACGACAACAACCAAATCTCGTTTCCCATCCTGCCCAACTTCAGCAACCCGTTCTGCAACTTCGCGCCAGTGCAGGGGGCCTGCACCTTAAACCTGGTAGCAGCCAAACCCTAGTCACAAATCTGACCGCGACTGCGTCGGACGCTTGCGCCGCCGTCGTTGGCCAATCTCCCCACACGCTGCTACACTGACACGTTTGGGCCACCGAATCTGACCGATTCTGCTCGGAGCCCGTCGAAAAATCATGCTGAAACCAGGGGACATTGCCATTGTCAGCGGGGCGCGCACGCCCTTTGGCCGCTACTGCGGCAAATTGAAGGATTTCACCGCTCAGGAACTGGGCGCGGTCGCGGCGAAAGGTGCGATCGAGCGCTCCGGGATCGATGCCGAGGAATTCGATCACGTCGTGATGGGCAACGCCCAGCAGACGTCGGGCGATGCGCTTTACGGCGCGCGGCACGTGGGATTGCGCGCTGGGATTCCGATTGAAACTCCGGCGCTCACGGTGAACCGTCTGTGCGGCTCGGGCATGCAGGCGATTGTGAGTGCCGCGCAGATGATCCAGACCGAAGAGGCGAAGATCGTGCTCGCCGGCGGCATGGAAGCCATGTCCCAGGCGCCGTTTGTGATTCGCGGACGCGACGGATTCACGCTCGCGCCGGGCGGCAAGCTGGAGGACTCGCTGATGGTGGCCCTGCTCGACAGCTATTGCGGGTCTTATATGGCGAACACCGCAGAACTGTACGGATCGGAACAGGGCATCACGCGCCAGATGCAGGACGAGTTCGCGCTGCGCTCGCAGCAGAAAGCCGACGCGGCGTACAAGGAAGGACGCATTCAGGAAGAACTGGTGCCGGTGCCGCTCAGAAATTCAAAGGGCGAGCCGACGGGCGAGCAACTGACGGAAGACGATCATCGCCGCCCGCAGACGACGATGGAAGGCCTGGGCAAGCTGAAACCTGCGTTTGGTAAAACTGGAACCGTCACTGCCGGCAACGCCAGCGGGATTGTGGATGGCGCCGCCGCCGTGGTGGTCATGGCCATCGAGGAAGCGCGCAAGCGCCAGATCGAGCCACTGGGGCGGATCGTGGCGTGGGGCATCGCCGGAGTCGAGCCCAAGGTGATGGGCCGCGGCCCGGTGCCCTCGACGAAGATCGCTCTGCAGAAAGCCGGGCTGTCGCTCGACTACATCGACTTGATCGAAGTAAATGAGGCGTTCGCAGCGCAGTATCTGGCCGTCGAAAAAGAGTTGGGACTAGATCGCGAGAAGGTAAACGTGAACGGTGGCGCAATTGCGCTAGGTCATCCGCTGGGCGCGACCGGGACGCGGCTTGTGATCACGCTGCTGTACGAACTGCGCCGACGCAAGAAAAAGTACGGACTCGCGACGGCCTGCATTGGCGGCGGCCAGGGGATCGCGATGGTGGTCGAAAGCATGAGCTGACGTTCAGTTCAGAGAGTGTTGTCATCCTGAGCGAAGCGAAGGATCTATGCAGTTTGCTGGCGCCGGCAAAGTGCATAGGTTCTTCGCTTCGCTCAGAATGACAAGGCGTTTTATCGAAGGATGCGACTATGGAAGTCCAAAACGTTGCCGTTCTAGGTTGCGGGCTGATGGGGTCGGGCATCGCTCAAGTCTGCGCGATGGCTGGCTTTGACGTCACGGTGCTCGAAGTCGAGCAGAGATTTCTCGACAAAGGCTTCGCCGGGATCGAGAAATCGTTGGCCAAGTTTGCCGAGCGGCCCGTTGAGAAGGGCGGCATCACGGCGCAGCAGAAAGATGCAGCACGGGCGCGCCTGAAGGGCACGACGAACAAATCCGACTTGGCCGATTGCGACATCGTCATCGAGGCCATCATCGAGAACGTTCCGCAGAAGAGAGAGATGTACTCCGCGCTCGACGGCATTGTGAAGAAAGATGCCATATTCGCCTCAAACACTTCTTCCATTTCGATCACCGAGTTGATGAGCTCGACCAAGCGACCGGAGCGCTTTATCGGGCTGCACTTCTTCAATCCCGTGCCACTGATGAAGCTGGTCGAAGTTGTGCGCACGATCGCCACCGCCGACGATGTGTATCAGGCTGCTTACGAGTTCGGAAAAAAGCTGGGCAAGGTTCCCGTCCGCACCTCAGACAAGACCGGATTCATCGTGAACCGGCTGCTGGTGCCATATTTGCTCGACGCCATCCGCGCATACGAAGAGGGCGTGGGATCGATTGAAGACATCGACAATGCGATGAAGCTGGGCTGCGGGTATCCCATGGGGCCGTTCACGCTGCTCGATTTCGTCGGCCTCGACACGACCTACTACATTACGCACGTGATGTACGACGAGTTCAAGGAGCGGCGCTTCGCCTCGCCTCCGCTGCTGAAGCGGCTGGTGATGGCGGGCTGGTACGGGCGCAAGTCAGGCAAGGGATTTTATGATTATGCGGACCCGGAGAAGCCGCGAGCGAATAAGCTGTGAATTTCTTTTCCGTGCGGATTGCGCGGAGGAACGCGGATTTGAGCGTGTTCCATTCTGAGGGCGCAGTAGGGGTAGGAAAAGGGATCGGCAGCGATCCCCCCCGGCAGGTAAGTGGAAACCTTCACTTATGGCAGACTCCGCTCCTGGAGGAAGAAATGAGTTACTTGGTCACGATCAGAAAGAGTCCGGAGGGTTACCACCTGCTTTGGACGACGAAGACCGTTAGTCTCAGCTCCGGGCCGGGACTCTCAAGGTTCTTCGCAACGCTCGCGGAACTGACTTCGTACCTGCGTACACGGACAGACTTCAGCGAGTCCTGCGAAGCGACGCTGAGTGAGAAGCTGGAGAGGGAGGGTGTTCACGTGTTGGAGCTGAATCCAAACCCCGAAAAGAGGTAGATGAGCGGAGAGCGCTGGCCTCCCCTAAAGACCAAGCCAGCTAATCAGAACATTATGAACTTCGAAAACCTTCTTCTCGAAAAGAAAAATGCGATTGCCTACGTCACCGTCAACCGTCCGAAGGTGCTCAACGCGCTCAACATGGCCACCATGGAGGAGTTGCGGGCGGCGTTTCATGACATCAAAGCCGACAAGACTATCCGCGTCGTGATCTTCACCGGTGCCGGCGAAAAGGCGTTCATCGCCGGAGCCGACATCAGCGAACTTGCCAAGCACGACGCGGTCAGCGGCAAGGAATACACGCATCGCGGCCAGTCGGTGCTGAACCTGATCGAGAACCTGGGCAAGCCGGTGATCGCCTGCATCAACGGCTTCGCGCTCGGCGGCGGATGTGAAATCGCCATGGCCTGCACCCTGCGTCTGGCCAGCGAGAACGCGAAGCTTGGCCAGCCGGAAGTGAAGCTGGGGATCATTCCAGGCTACGGCGGCACGCAGCGCCTGCCGCGTCTGGTGGGCAAGGGCTTAGCGATGCAGCAAGTTCTCACCGGAGAAATGATCACGGCGCAGGAAGCGCACCGCATCGGACTGGTGAACGAAGTGGTCGCGCCGGCCGAGCTGATCGCGCGCGCCGAGGCGATTGCCGCGAAAATCATCGCCAACGCGCCGCTGGCCGTGCAGTACGCGATGGAAGCCGTCAACAAAGGCATGGAGATGACGCTGGCCGAGGGCCTGTATCTGGAGGCGACGCTGTTCGGCGTCTGCTGTGCGACGGAAGACAAGAAGGAAGGCACGACGGCATTCCTCGATAAGCGACCGGCGCAGTTCAAGGGCAAGTAACTTCTGGGTCACGAATCAACGCGGATTTCCACGGATATCCACGGATATCCAAATTTGTCATCCTGAGGCGCGCTCTTCGCGCCGAAGGACCTATGCAGTGTGCCGGGCGCAAGCAGAGTGCATTGGTCCTTCGCTTCGCTCAGGATGACAACTTGGACGGTTAGTCTTCACCACGGAGGCACGAAGTCACGGAGAAGAAGCTCAAATTGAAAGTTGAGTCCGCGCCGGAGCCGGCTATTCCGGCCCTCGAAGGCAAGCTCGATGCGCGCGGGCGAAGGTTTGCCCTCGTCGTGTCTCGCTTCAACGCCTTCATCACAGAACGGCTGCTGCAGAGCGCATGTGACGGGCTGCAACGTTCCGGAGCAGACCAGAAAAACATCGCCGTGGTGCGGGTTCCCGGTTCGTTCGAAATTCCATCCGCCGCACGATCCCTCGCCGAGACCAGGAAATATGACGCCATCATCTGTCTCGGTTGCTTGCTGCGTGGCGACACGGCCCACTACGACGTCATCGTCAACGAAGTTACGCGCGGCATCGGGCAGTCGGCGCAGGAGACCGGAGTGCCCCATGCATTCGGCGTGCTGACCTGCGACACGCTGGAGCAGGCCATCGACCGCGCCGGCCTGAAGATGGGAAACAAGGGATTCGAAGCCGCGTTGGCCGCGGTCGAGATGGCGTCGCTGAAATCAGCTATCAGCTCTCAGCCTTCAGCTGTCAGCCAAAAGCAGGTCCCTCACCCGCGCATTGCGCGTGTTCGGAATGACAAATCTACGAAGAAGAATGCATCCAAACGCCGCAGTTAGCCTCTCCTCCAGTAAACTGACAACTGAGAACTGACAACTGCTTTTATGGGCACGCGCCGCAAATCCCGCGAACTGGCTCTGCAGATGCTGTTTCAGGCCGACATGGGCAAGCAGGATGCTGAGCAGGTGAGGCGCACGTTCTGGGCCGAGCACCAGGCGGCGAGCGCCGAGGTGCGCGGGTTTGCCGACGATCTTTTCCGCGCCGCCATGGATCGCGGCGGAGAAATTGACAAGCTGATCGAGCGCCATGCCGAACACTGGCGCATGGACCGCATGGCCGCGGTTGATCGCAATCTGTTGCGGGCGGCGGTGGCGGAGTTGCTGGCTTACCCGGAGACACCGCGTGCGGTCGTGATCAACGAAGCGCTGGAAATCGCCCGCAAGTTCTCTTCGCCGGAGTCGGTGCACTTCGTCAACGGTGTGCTCGACAGTATCGGGAAGGAACTGGTGATCAGTGATCAGTGATGGGTGATCAATACTGAGCACCGAGTACTGACAACTCGTCTCATAAATGGTTTTGGGAAGGGCACGACTTCAGTCGTGCCGTCAAGGGCCGCATGAATGCTGGGCTTCAGCCCCTGAGGAGCGCGGCTCTGCTCACTGCGTCCTATTTGTGAGACGAGTTCTGAGTACTGAGTACTAAGTACCCAGCACTCTGAACCAGCCTTACTCCAGAGCAGCTACTTTGCCGGTGTCAACGCTGCCTGCACGGTCGTGCCCGGCAGTTCGTCGCCGCGGAAGTATCTCGGCTTGCTCGCTTCCTTCAGGTCCGCAGCCTTCATCTCCGGCATCGCGGTGAAGGGCTTGGAGTAGTCGTTCGCCGCATTCCAGAACAAGAATCCGATGCCGCCCTTGCTGCGGGCGGTCTCCACCTGAATCTTGATGTATTCCGGCGAATAAGTCTTCGTCCGCCAGTGGAAGGCCTGCAGCCACGGACGAATCACGACTCCGCTGCCCTTGGTGATCAGCTCAAAGCGATCCATCGACTCGCCGATGAAGTGGGCAGGCTCATCGCCGGGGTGCGGAATGTTGTCCATGCCGAAGAAGTGTGACGGGTAAATCATGGGGCTCAGCACGTCGCAGTACCGCGCCATCTGCACGATGTCCTGCCCGGTGTGCGAGAGGTCAACTTGCCGCTGCCATGCCATCACGCCGAAAACGTCAAGCGACAATAGCGCGCCCGTGGGATGAATCTCGGCATACGCCTTCTTCAGAAAGCCGGCGATCACGTCGGAGCGCTGCATTCCATGTGCGTTGCAGGATTTTGTTTCAGGAGTGGAGGCTTTGGTGCCGGCGGTTGGGACGGTTCCGCCTCGCTTCGCTTTGGCGTGACGGGCGAGGCGCCCGTCGCCACATAGTCCGTTGTCGCTGCCGGCTACTTCGTTTGTCGCTTGTACTGCGTCTGGTTGCTGACTCTGAAACACGAACTGCGCGTCTTTCTGGTCGCCCTCGGCCGGGAAGCGGACGTAGTCGAACTGGATCTCATCCACGCCCAGCTGGGCTACGTGCTTGGCCAATGCGATGTCATACTCTTGCACTTTCGGCTGCGAAGGATCGGTCCAGACCAGCTTGCCGTTTTCGCGCCAGGCCGTGTGGTTGCGGCGCGACTGGACAGCCAGCTCGGGATGGGCCTTCACCAGGTCCTCGTCGCGAAAAATGGCGATGCGGGCGATGGCGTGCATGTTCTGCTGGTGCAGAAAATGCACAAACTTCGGCACATCGTGAATGTAGACCTTGTGCTCACCCAGCAGCGGATGCTCGAACGGAATGTTCACGCTGCCGTCCGAATCCTTGATGTCGAACACCACCGCGTTGCCCCCGACCTCACGCCAGTGCCGGATAATGCGCAGCCCATGGTCGCTGCCCGCCATCACTCCGGTCAGGTAGACGGCGCGGACTTCGAAGTCCCTGGCTACCGGGATGGTTTTCTCCGTGATCGGCGCGGCCAAGATTCCCGGAATCACGATGTGCTCATCAGCCTTCAGAATGTTGGAGGAGTCGGACTTGTGGTTCACGCCCCGGATTGCCTCTGCGAGTTCGGAGGATGTCAGATACGAAGTGCGGCCAAGATAACGGCGGGCGATGGTCGGGATGGCCTCGCCGCGCTTGGCGGTGTACATCTCTGAGCCGGCAGGGGTCGTCACTTCCAGCTCGGAAAGGGGTTTCATCGTTGCCGTGGCCGGGATCGACGCGCTGACAGGCTGCAATTGCGGCGTCTGGGGCGTCGCTTTTACCGTCTGCGCCTGCGCCGCAAACTGGGACATCGAATGCGGGCCGAGCCACCAGGCGGCGCCGCCGAAGAGCAGGCAAGTACTGGCTGTGATGATGCGAGTGAACGATGAGCGCAAGCTTCCTCCCGAGAAAAACTCCCTGCTTGCGATCCTAGCTGCGCCCTTTGCCAGCCGCTAGTTACGTGGGGCCAGACACGGTTGACTAGTTAAGTACCGAGTTGCGATGCCGAGTCTCCTGAGGCGAAACTCGGCGCCCAACGCACGTCCCAGAGACCACGGAGCGCTAAGAATTTCACCCACCCTTTTGTTGGATGCCCCGGCCAGGGCACTCAGTACTCCGTGCTCGTTACTGGGTACTGGCATTACCGGTAACTGTTCCTTCCTCGATTCTGCAAACTATTTCTCTTCAGTGCTGTGAGAACCGCGACCGGGCGGATTAGATTTGAAGCGATCCGCCGCTAACTCCAGTCAGATGCAGGGTTTCCTTTCTGTCCTGACCGGCCCATACGGTGGCCAAATGCTTGCTTATTCCCTAACGCCCGGGCTTCTACCCCCTGGGGGGCAGGGCAGGTTGGCGGACGGACTTAAGGCGTTTCCAGAGAGTGGGCCAAAAGCACGAAAGAACGCCCATAAGGACCGGCAGAAGCCAGCGAGATGCGGAAACCAACGGCCAACGAAAGGAAAGAACAGCCGGGTAAGCCCCGGGCGACGACCCTATGAGAACGAACCTCGCGACAGTGCTCGACCCCAACCGCCGCAGCAACGATGCCGGAGAATTTGAAACCGCGCTGCGCCGCCGCATTGTGGGCCAGGACCAGGCGGTCGAGAAGGTGGTCGAGATCTACCAGATGTTTCTCGCCGGGTTGAATGCGCCGGGCCGTCCCGTGGGAAACCTGCTGTTCCTGGGGCCGACCGGATCGGGCAAAACGCGCGTGGTCGAGGCCATGGCAGAGGCTCTGTTCGGCGACGCGCGGGCCTGCATCAAGATCGACTGTGCCGAGTTCCAGCATTCGCACGAGATTGCCAAGCTGATCGGCTCGCCTCCGGGATATCTGGGACATCGCGAGACCCATCCTCTGCTAACCCAGGAAGCCCTGAATCAGTGGTTTACCGAGAAGTTAAAGCTCTCGATCCTGCTGTTTGACGAAATCGAGAAGGCGTCGGACTCTCTCTGGCAGCTCCTGCTGGGCATCCTCGACAAGGCAACCCTGACCCTGGGCGACAACCGCCGCGTCGACCTGTCGCAGTGCATCATCATCATGACCTCGAACCTAGGCGCGGGCGAAATGACCAGCCTGGTCGATGGCGGACTTGGCTTTGCTCCCAAGGTGGTCGAGGTCGACGAGTCGTTCGACGACAAGATTCAACGCACCGCCGTCGAAGCCGCTCGCCGCAAATTCACGCCTGAGTTCATGAACCGCATCGACAAGTCGGTCGTGTTCAAGACTCTGCGCGACGAACACCTGGCGCAAATTCTTGACATCGAGCTCGGCATGGTGCAGCAGCGCGTGCTCATGGCCGCGGGCACCAACCAGTTTGTGTTCAACTGCACCGCTGCCGTGAAGGAATATCTGCTGCGCGAGGGCACCGACCCGCGATATGGCGCGCGTCATCTGAAACGCGCGATTGAGCGTAACCTTGTGTTTCCGCTGGCCAATCTGGTCGCGACTGGACAGGTCAAGCTGGGAGATTTTGTGCGCGTCGACATGGCCTCGGAAAACAGCATGATCTTCGTCAAGGAAGCGGAAAACAGCATGGCGCCGGTCCTGCTGGAGCGCTACGGAGCCGCCGCCGCCAACCAGCCTGCGGCACGCGCCGCGCGTTCGGCCGTGAACAACCGCCGCGACTTCGGGGCCACCCCGCCTCCGTCCGTGGCGGAGAGCAAATAGACTTTTGGTAGGTGGAGTTCTCGCTTGACCGCATCTCGCGAGATCAAACCAATGGCGCCGGCACCCTCCGGCGCCTTTTTTCACGCGTCCCAGCGTCCCAAGAGATTCGTCCCTGTCTACACTCAAATTCCAACACGACGCCCGCCCGGCCCCTTCCGCTCACCGAAGCATCATGGCGACCCGACAGACGCGAGCGGTCCCAAACGTGACCTTCGTAATCGCGCAGGCTCCCTCTCGCATTGCTGCTGCCGGAACCCGCTCCTAGAATTGGAGCAGGGTTCACTGCGCCTCCACTCCGCATGCCTGAGATCACAAAGCGACTGGACCGGGCCGAAATCGCCAAGCGCGTCGAGCGGGCGGAGAAACTCCTGCAAAAGGGTAAGCCGGCCGAGGCCCTTGACGAGTACCTGCAAGTCCTGCGGGACGATCCGGACAACGATGCCGTGCGGCAATTGGCGGCGGACCTCTCTCTTTCCCTGAGCCGCAACGGCGACGCCGTCCGCCTGTTGGGCGAACTCTTTGAGCGGCAAGTGGTTGCTGGCGACGCGACCCGCGCCAGCCTGACCTACAAAAAGCTGGTCCGGCATGGCAGCCCCACCTGGCAACAGAAATTTCGCTTTGGACAGCTTCTGGAAGGAACCAACAAAAAACTGGCCGCCGGAACCTACGAAGCTGCGCTGACCGATCTGGCTAAGCTGGGCAAAAAGCAGGAAACCGCCGAAGTGCTGGATCGGCTGGTGGCGATCGAGCCCACCCAGGCTAACTTGCTGCGGGTGGCCGAACTGGCGTCGGAGTTGGGAAATCGCAAGACCGCGGCCACGGCGTTTCAGCGCGTCGCACAGCTGGTTGCGGCTGAGGGCGGGGATGCCTCCCAATGGTACGAGCGCGCCTATCAGGAAGATGCCTCCGATCAAGCCATCGCTCTCGCTTACGGCAAGACCTTGCTCGATCAAGGGCAAGTCGGCGCGGCCATCTTCATTCTCGAACCGCAGCTCAACTCCGGGCAGGTAACGCTTGAGCTGCGCGACACCTACGCCTCAGCCCTGGTCGCTGCCGGCCGCTACGCCGAAGCTGAGCCGCTGATCTGGCAACTTTTTGAGCAGAATCCTTCCCGAGTGCAGCAGGTGATCGCCCTGATCGGACAGTTGCTCGACTCCGAGCAGGATGAGCCGGCCGTTGAGCTGGCCCGCAAACTGGAGCAATTCCAGCGCCGCCGCGGCGAGCGCCGCCAGTTCATCGCCATCATGCAGGACATTGCCGCAGGGCACCGGACGGCGCCGCCAATTCTCGAATTCCTCAGCGAGCTCTACAACTCTTCCAACCGTGAAAACGACTACTGCCAAACCCTGCTGAAGCTGTTCGATCTCTATTGCAGCACCGGCGAATTCAGCAAAGCCGCCGATTGCCTGGACCGCGCCGCCGAAGTCGATCCCTATGAGCCCGGTCACTTGAAGCGCCTCGATCTGCTGAAAGGCAAAGTAGACGACGCACGCTTCCGGGTGATTTCTTCGCGCTTCAACACCGTCAGCAAGACGCCCGAAGAGCCCGCACATAGTGAAGGTCCGACCCTGGGCGCTTCCACGCTGCAAGACCTGATGCTGCAGGCGGAGATCCTGGTTCAGTACGGCATGCGCAACAAGGCCGTGGAGCGGCTGCAGCGAATTCAGGAACTCTTTCCCCGAGAAGAAGAGCGCAACGAGGATCTGCAACGCCTCTACATGGCCGCGGGAGTCACGCCGCGCTACTCCGGTTCGGCCCCGCTGCCTCCATCGACCGCTTCGGCCACGGCCACGGTAAACGCCGCCCAGCCGGCGCCGGCCGCCCCCGCTCCCGATCCCGCAGCCGACGTGCGCAGCTTCACCCGCGTAGCCGAGATCACCCGCAAGCTCTACCACCAGAGCACGGCTCCGGCGGTGCTGACTACGGCCGTGAAGGAGATCGGCAGTCACTGGGAAGCCACGCGCTGCGTGGCCGTCATGGGCAAGGCCGGCCTGTCACCCACCTCCGTGGATGAATATTGCGCCGAAGGCTGCAAGAAAGGCAGTGCCTCGACCATCGCAGAACTCGTGGCCTGCCTGCAGCAGGCGATCGAAGGCCACGAACCGCTGGCCATCAATGATGCTCCGAAGGCCCCGGCGCTCGAATCGGTAAAGAAGGCGATCAGCGAACTGTCCGCGGCGTCGGTGCTGGCCATTCCCCTCAGTGATGGCGAGGAGAGAGTCGGCCTCCTCGTGCTGATCCACAACCGCTCCCGCGTCTGGCCGCAGGCCGACATGGTCGTCCTCAAGACCGTCGCAGACCAGATGGTGATCGCCCTGAATAACGCCGGCTTACGCCGCCTGGTGAAGAATCTTTCCGTCACCGACGAGAAATCCGGCCTGCTGAAGCGCGCTTCCTACATTGATCTGCTGCTCGCCGAAAGCAAGCGTGCCATTCAGAACGCCTCGTCGCTTTCGGTGCTCGTGATGCAGTTCGGCAGAAGCGCCTCCATGATCAAGGAATACGGGGAATCCGAAGTGCAGGCGGCCATGGAAAGAGTCGGCCAGCTCTTCGCCGCCAACATCCGCTCCAATGATCTCGCGTTTCGCTATGACACCACCGCGATTGCGATCCTGCTGGGCGAAACGGCGGAGAAGGAAGCCATGTTGGCCATCGAAAAGCTGCGCAAGATCGTCTCCGAGGTCCGCCTCCCGGCCAAAGACGGCAAGGAGCACCCCGTGCAGTTCTCGGCGGGCCTGGCCGAAGCTGTCATCCGCACCGAATACGACCCGGTCGACGTGGTCACCGAAGTGATCAACCGCGCCGAACACGCCCTCAGTCAGGCCATGTCCCAAGGCCCCGGCAAAATCGTAGCCCTAGGCCCCGCTCTGGCATCAGGCGCCGTCGCATAGTCCATTCGTGGCCAGATCCATCCGTGGCCAGATCCATTCGTGGCCTAGATCCATCCTTTCGCAGAGACATGAGCGCGGCCACGCTATTTTCAGCCCAAAATAGAGTCTGTCATTCCGAGCAAAGCGAGGAATCTGCTGTTTCTTTGCCTGCTCGCGATCAGGACTCACTTCCTGGGAAAGTTCGGGTCAGCCTTGATCTCGCGAATCTGCTGAATGTGCCGCTCGGCATGGGTTGAGATTTCGAGCATCCATTGCCAGGAATCGATCACCTCTCCGTATTCCCCAAAGCTGTGGGCGCGCAAGTCGTCGTTAGTCGTTTTGATGTACTCGATCATGGTGGCGCGCAGCGCCTGGAACTTTGCCAGCGCTAGGCCGGCGTCTTTGTACGTCTCAACTTTCTCGTGTCCGCCGCCGGTTTTCGTATGCACCACGCGATCGATGCCGTACCACATGATATCGGCGTCGGTAACCGCTGACTTCTTGCTTTGCATATCTGGAGGCGCCTTCACAGCCTTCATCAAGTCGCGCCAGTAGTCTGGTTCGGCCACCGCCAAATGAGAAACGCATTCCCGAATGGACCAGCGGTCAGGCGAGGCCTTGTATTCGAGCTGAGCCGGCGACAGCCCGCGTACCTCCTCGGCCACCATCTGTCCGGTCATTTCAAAGTGCACCAGCAAGTGCTCGCGATCGGCGGCGCTCATCGGGGCGGCGGAGAGGCGCAGAGTCATCGCCAGAATCAGCAAGGGCAAAGCTCGGATGGTCTTCATGTCGCGCATCGTAGCAACTGCCGCTCCGGAGAATCCGCATAGTGTGAGGAACGACATGCGGGCGGGTTCGATTACACGGCAAGCGTGGACGAACGGAAGGCCAGCTGCGTAGAGTCTCCCCTTCGATTTTGGGTGGCGCAGCGCTTTCAGCGCTGCGATCAGCCCTTTCTTTTCTGTCCGGGCTTTAGCCCCCGAGGCGCAACCGTGGAAGAGCGGCCTTCAGAGCCTTCCGTGAGCGAAGTCGAAGGGAACCTGCTCCATCTCGATGTCATTCCGACGCCTGAGCGAAGCGAACAAGGAGGAACCTGCTCTCGATGTCATTCCGACGCCTGAGCGAAGCGAAGAAGGAGGAACCTGCTGTTCCCGCCCCGCCCCGCCCCAAAACCCATTTGGCATTCCCTCCCCAACCAGTGGTAAAAAGGATCGACTATGAGGGGGTCTACCCGGGGCGCGGCTTCGGCCGCTGGGGGCACGCATCCAGCGGACCGCCCTGCCTTTCGCGGTCTTCGGAAGAATCACGAATTCACTCCCCACCGGCAACCGCCCGGGAAGGGTGCGACTTCAGTCGCACCGATCACGCCCCTCCCCGGAGCGCGGCTTCAGCCGCTGGGGGCCACGCATCCAGCGGGCCGCCCTGCCTTTCGCGGTCTTCGGAAGAATCACGAATTCACACCCCACCAGCACAACCGGGAAGGGTGCGACTTCCAGTCGCACCGATCACGCTCCTACCCGGAGCGCGGCTTCAGCCGCTGAGGGCCACGCATCCAGCGGACCGCCCCACCCTTCGCGGTCTTCGGAAGAATCACGAATTCACTTACCACCAGCACAACCGGGAAGGGTGCGACTTCAGTCGCACCGATCACGCCCCTACCCGGAGCGCGGCTTCAGCCGCTGAGGGCCACGCATCCAGTTTGAATCCGGGAAACGCGGAGCAATAGCGATACTCATCCGCACTCCCGACGAGCTTTCCCATCACCGGATTCTGATGGATGTAGAGCCGGTGCCCGGCAAAATCCTGCGCATCACGAATGCGATGATCGGTGAACCCCTTCTGCCAGATTTCCCTGCGACTGATCTCAACTCCAACCGCGTGCGAGTAGCCGCCTTTGATCAGTTGCACCCCACGCTCCAGCGTGGTGTCGCGCGCCGGTGTAAACAGAAGATGGACATGGTCCGGCATGAGCACGAAAGCGTGCAGTTCGAATCGTCCCTGCCTGCGATATCCATACAGAGTCTTCAAGAAGAGCCTGGCGTA
The DNA here is from genome assembly GCA_035266285.1 of Candidatus Sulfotelmatobacter sp. Taxonomy (GTDB): domain Bacteria; phylum Acidobacteriota; class Terriglobia; order Terriglobales; family Acidobacteriaceae; genus Sulfotelmatobacter. The sequence continues at coordinate 6,494 of DATFNR010000058.1, read as the reverse complement.
AGGCTCCACGACGAAGAACCTCATGCGTTGAAAAGTCGAGAACGTCACGAAGTATGTCCCTGGAGGAGACATCAGACGGGTAGGTTTCACAGCGCTGGCCCTCAGCGGCTGAAGCCACGTTTCTACGCCAGCCTAATGCGGTACGACTCGAAGTCGTACCCTTCCCGGTCGAAATACCTTATGACTCGTCCGCTTTTGGGAAAGCCTCGTGGGCAGTGCCAAATATCGGGAGGGTGCGACTACCGGGAAGGTGCCATCACCGGGAAGGTGTGATTACCGGGAAGGGTGCGATTACTGGGAAGGGTGCGACTTCAGTCGCACCGATCACGCTCGCACACGAAATACGGCTTCAGCCGCTGAGGGCTCGCTCAGCCCTTCCCGTCTCAAAATAATACGCCTCGGACGGTCGTTTTCGGCCCCTCGGACGCCCCTACCCACCTCCTGCCGATATTTCGGCAGCCTCTAACCTCAACAATCCACACGAGTTGCCGATTTATGTATATTATTGTATGTACATCTTTGTACATGAAAGTGTTCCTGCAGGAACACTCTCCGGCCTGCAGGGTAACCCCTAACCCCCATAGAATACTGTCACTTCCCCAGGCGGTAAGGGGCACCGGCAGTCCAATCCCAGTTGGCTCTTGCCTGGCTGCCCGGGGCCCTCAGCTATAATGGCTCGTAACGTTGGTGGGGTTCGGACCTCGTTGTCCCCTGAAGTGCCCTGAGGAGACTTCCGCCTCGTTGCAGACCGCACTCGAAGGAGTCTCAATGCCCATCCAGAAGACCGAAAAGATCTGGCACAACGGCAAACTCATCGCCTGGGAAGACGCGACCGTGCACGTGATGTCGCACGTGATTCACTACGGTTCGTCGGTGTTCGAAGGTATCCGCTGCTACGAGGTTCCCTCCGGCCCCGTGATTTTCCGCGCTCAGGAACACATTCAGCGGCTGGTCGATTCCGCCAAGGTTTACCGCATGGACTTGCCGTTCACCCGCGACGAAATTATCAAGGGCATGCTCGAAACCGTCGGCCACAACGGCGTGTGGCCTTGCTACGTGCGGCCGATCATTCTGCGCGGATACGGCGATGCCGGCGTCAACCCGCTCAACAATCCCATCGAGGTCTACATCGTCAACTATCCGTGGGGAAAATATCTGGGGCATGAAAGCGACGCCTGCGACGTGTGCGTTTCTTCCTGGACGCGCATTGCGCCCAACACCCTCCCCGCCATGGCGAAGTCGGGCGCGAACTACATGAACTCGCAGCTCATCAAGATGGAAGCCCTCGCCAACGGCTACGTCGAAGGCATCGCGCTCGATGTCAGCGGATTCGTCAGCGAAGGCTCGGGCGAGAACCTGTTCCTCGTGCATCGCGACCGGCTGATCACAGCGCCACTGGGAAATTCCGTGCTGCCCGGCATCACGAGGGATTCCGTGCTGCAGATCGCGCGCGACCTGAATCTTCCTGTCGTCGAGCAGATGATTCCGCGCGAGATGCTCTACATTGCCGATGAAGCGTTTTTCACCGGCACGGCCGCCGAGGTCACGCCCATCCGCTCGGTCGACAGGATCAAGGTCGGCCAGGGCGCGGTGGGGCCGATCACCAAGGCGGTACAGAAAGAGTTCTACGGCATTGTGCGTGGCGAGAAGGCTGACCGCCACGGATGGCTCACGCCCGTTCCGGTGCGCTCCAAGCAGCCGGTCGGCGTATAATCCTTTCCACCTCGTTTCACATGAGGGGCGCATACCGCGCCCCTCTTGGCTTTTCGGCCTCGGCAACACATAACAGACTTACCAGGAGGTAGCATGTCCCACGGATTGACTCCCGAATTTGCCCTCGGCTATCGCGCCATGATGCTGGACGGCATCAACCGCGAAGCGCAAACCACCCGGCGAGTGATCGCCGCCATACCCGACGCCAAGTCCGACTACAAACCCGATCCCCACGCCCGCACCGCGCAGGAACTGGCATGGCATCTGGCCAACAGTGACATTCAGTTCCTCGACGGCATCGCCGACATGAGTTTCAAGATGGACACGCCCGAGCACAAGCCGCAAACGGCGGCGGAAATCGCGGCCTGGTACGACCAGAATATTCAGCGCGGCGTGGCCCGCATCGCCGGGATGACGGCCGAGCAACTGCTCACGCCGGTCGAGTTTTTCGGCGTGTTCAATCTGCCCGCGGTGCTCTATCTGAGCTTCCTCAACAACCACAGCATCCATCATCGCGGCGAACTGGCGACCTATCTGCGGCCCATGGGATCGAAAGTGCCCTCGATCTACGGCGGCAGCTACGACGAACCGTTCGTCCCGGCGGTTTCGGACGAGACGGCCGCGTAATTGGTTTCAGCCCGAACTACGAAGCCGCCCGCGTGGGCGGCTTTTTTGTATTCGCGAGCGCGGTGCCTTACCGGCTGCGTGTGTCGAGCCTGCGATTGTCCAGACTCCACGCGCTGGTGAATTCGTTACTAAAGTATTGTCGATCTAGCATCCCATACGGGGATTGCCGGTAGCGCCTTGATAGGATGGCGGCGAAGGATTGCCTATCGTGAGTGCGACTGCATCCCGGCTGGGACAAATGCCAAGCGCTGCGGAAATGTCCCAGAGCAGCGCAGTAAAGCCGATCTCGCGCACGCTCTTTGCCATCGTAATTTTTCTTGGAGCGTTCCTACTCTTCAGCGTCCAGCTTCTGCTGGGAAAGTACATCCTGCCCTGGTTTGGCGGCACCGCCGGCGTTTGGGCGAGTTGCCTGTTTTTTTTCCAAACGACATTGCTGGCGGGCTACGCGTACGCCCATGGCACAGTTACTCGCCTTCGGCCCAATGTTCAGATGCGGCTGCATGCGGCGCTTATTTTGGCCTCACTCGCACTGATGGGATTCACCGCCTACGTGTGGCCTTCTCCGATCACCCCCGGGAGTTCCTGGAAGCCCCATAGCGGCGAGACCGCCATCTGGCTGATCTTGCGGCTGCTGCTGGTAAGCGTGGGTGCGGGAGTGACGCTGTTGGCGACCACGGGGCCGCTGGTGCAGCATTGGTTTACCAGAGCCTACCCCGGAGAATCGCCCTATCGTTTGTATGCGCTCTCTAACGCAGGGTCCTTGCTCGGCCTGCTGAGCTATCCCGCATTTATCGAACGATGGTTCCGGCTGAATACGCAGGCGTGGCTTTGGTGCGCGGCTTATCTCATCTACGCGGCAGCGGCCATCGCGCTCGCCGCGACAGGGTTCAGGCGGACCGGCAATTCCTCTACCGTGGCGGCCAGCCATGAAAGGGAATCTCCGCCAGAGCCTGGCTTGAAAGACAAGCTGACCTGGTTCTCTCTGGCCGCGCTGGGTTCGCTGATGCTGCTGGCCATCTCGCGGTTCATCACCGCGGATCTGGCTCCCATTCCACTATTGTGGGTACTGCCACTCGCCGTCTATCTGCTCTCATTCATCGTGTGCTTTGACCACCCGCGCTGGTATCTGCCCGGGCTGTTCCACCCCTTTCTAATGGCCGCCGCGGTGTTCACGATCATGTTCTATCACGGGATCGGGTTGCATTTGTGGATGTTCATTGCAGCTTTTCTGCTGACGCAGTTCGCCTGCTGCATGTTCTGTCATGGGGAGCTCTATCGGCGCCGTCCGGACCCGGCCCACCTGACTTCGTTTTACCTGATGATCGCGCTGGGCGGAGTGGCGGGCAGCGCCTTCGTGACCCTTGCGGCTCCCTTCCTCTTTAGAGGCTATTGGGAGATGCACGCCGGCATTGCGATTGCCCTCATCGCCATGGCAGCCATGGCCAAGGCGGACGAATCTTCGTGGCTCAACCGCCAAAACCCGTTCATCGCGGTGTCACTTATTTCCTGGGCAGCGCTGACCGCAGCGTTCTGGCTCAGCAGCAAATCAGACTCGCTGCGGCGCTTCCTTTCCGACTGGCACTGGGCGGTATTGCTTGGATTCGCCGTCCTTTGCACGCTGCTTGCGGCGGGATCTAAGAGCGCCGTAAAGGTGCTCGCGCAGCAGGCGCCACAACTGAACCGTTGGACGCTGTTTACGGCCGTCAGCGCGGCCAGTGTATTGCTGATCTGGGCAGGAACGGCACAGTACCGTCAGTCCGTCTGGGCCCATCGGAACTTCTACGGATCGCTATACATCACCGAGCGCCAGGTTGCCGATCCGCATTTCAACGCCTACGCCTTCACCCACTCCAACACATTGCATGGAATTCAATTCGTTTCTTCCGATCTGCGCCCGTATCCGACGGCGTATTACAACCAAACCAGCGGCATCGGGATCTTGCTTATGAATTATCCCCGCCACCAGGAAGATAGGACCATGCCCCACAATCTCCGCGTGGGCGTGATCGGACTGGGTGCGGGCACGATTGCCACCTATGGGCAAGCGGGCGACGTATTTCGCTTTTATGAAATCGATCCGGAAGTAGTCCGGGTCGCGAGCGGCGATCACGGATATTTTTCCTTCTTATCCGGCAGTCAGGCCCGGATCGAAATCGTGAGCGGCGACGGACGGCTCTCGCTGGAGCGCGAACTGGCGCAGGGCCAGCCGCAGTCCTACGACATTTTCATTGTCGATGCGTTCAACGGCGACGCGGTTCCCGTCCATCTGTTAACCCGGGAAGCCTTCGAGTTGTATCTCGATCATCTGCGTGACGAGAACTCGGTGATCGCGGTGCATGTGACCAACCGCGCAGTAGAACTGGCTTCGGTTGTGGCCGCCGAGGCGCAACACTTCCACCTGAGCCTGGCCTATGTCAATGCGCCCGGGATAACCAGTGACAAGTTGCCGGACGGAATCATTTCACCGAATCAGTGGATTCTGCTTTCGCGGAGCAAAACCGTCTTGTCCCTGCCTGCCATCGAGAAGGCGGGCAGCCCGCTGCACCTGCGCCACGGCCCGCATTTCTGGACGGATGATCAAAACAACCTTCTGCAGATTCTTCGCTAGAAGTTGCGGGCTGCGTTATCGCGGTTGCTTGGAAGCGCCGTCTATTCAAAATCATGGAGTTTCGCGGCCTGTGGAAGCCTGGCCGTTTTCGACCACTCTGAGGAGTCCCTCAGCCCACGCCGCACCGAAGGCTGTGTCCGCCCGCTGGGGAAAGCCCATTACCTAGGTCATCTTGGGGAAGGTGACGATTCGGGCGATCATACTCAGAGCCACAGGCGAAAGCCCGGAAAACCTCTTCATGAATATCGATGACCTGCTGCGGATAGCAACCGAACGGCGAGCCTCCGACTTGCACCTGAAGGTGGGAAACTATCCTCACCTGCGCATTGATGGCGAACTGGTGCCGTTGACCGACCAGCCCCGCATCAGCGCCGAAGACATGCTGAACATGGCGTTCAGCATGATGTCGGCGCGGCAAAAGCAGAAATTCAAAGAGACCACCGAAATCGATATGGCCTACGGCGTCGCCGGCCTGGGACGCTTCCGTGTGAACATCTTTCAGCAGCGCGGCAACGTGGGACTGGTGCTGCGCGTCATTCCCACCAAGATTCGCGCGCTCGACGAATTGTTTTTGCCGAAGGTGGTGGAGCAGATCTGCGACATGCCGCGCGGACTGGTGCTGGTCACCGGCGTCACCGGCTCCGGTAAGTCGACCACGCTGGCCGCCATGGTCGACCGCGTGAACTCGTCGCGCGCTGAGCACATCATCACCATCGAAGACCCCATCGAATTTCTCCATCGCGACAAAAAGGGATACGTAAACCAGCGCGAGATTGAAGTGGATACGCCGTCGTTTGCCGCGGCGCTGCGCGCTTCTCTCCGTCAGGACCCAGACGTCATTCTGGTGGGCGAAATGCGCGACGTTGAAACCATCGGCACGGCGCTGCATGCCGCGGAGACCGGCCACATGGTGTTTTCCACGTTACACACGCTGGATGCGGTGGAAACCATCAACCGTATCATCGCCGTGTTCCCGCCTCCCGAGCAAAAGCAAATCAGGCTTCAACTTGCGGCAGTGCTGCGGGCCGTGGTCAGCCAGCGTCTGGTGCGGCGCTGCGACGGCGAAGGCCGCGTGCCGGCCGTCGAAATCATGATCAACACCGCCTACATCCGGGAATGTGTTTTGGTGGCGGAGAAAACCCGCTCCATCCGCGATGCCATTTCGGCGGGCACTTCGCAGTACGGCATGCAGACCTTTGATCAATCTTTGTGGGACCTTTTCCAGGCTGGCCTGATCAACTACGAAACCGCTCTGGAGAGCGCCTCGAACGCCGATGATTTCAAGCTGCGTATGCAGGGAATCTCCTCCAGCAGCGACATTTCCAAGAACGCCATGCAATCCGCAGGCTACGGCGGAAATTAATAGCCTCCATGAACACTACGGGCGCGCTCAAGGCGCGCCCTTTTTTCATCTTCGCTTGCGTTCAAGGGAGGGAGGGCCAGAGATCTTCGCTGGAGGAAGGGGTACGAACTTCTGGCCCCATGAGGAATCTGATCCCAGGCTCAGTTCAGCAACTGGCTGCGAGCCTGGGATGACCACAGTCGG
>DATFNR010000057.1:0-51598 GCA_035266285.1 Candidatus Sulfotelmatobacter sp. | reverse complement strand
TAGGCGAATCCGGCGACGTCGGGCTCGATGACCAGATCGGCGGCATCGCGCCATAACGAAGACATCGCATCCTGCGCGATGGCGAAGGATTGTCCAATCACGTCGAACAGATGGCGCGGCGCTCCCCCCTTGGCCCACGTGCCTTTCAGGTGCACGCCCAGCACGCGATCCGCGCCCATATCGCGCAAAGGGCGCGTGGGAACCGGGTGCGACAGCATGCCGTCAACAAAGTGGCGTCCGCGAATTTCGACCGGCAGGAACATTCCGGGATAGGCACAGCTGGCTCGCACCGGATCGACGATCGAGCCGGAGTGGAAGACCACCGCCTCTCCGGTATTGAAGTCGGTCGCGGTCACGCCCAGGGGTATGGGAAGCTCCTCAAAAGTTTTAGCCTTCAGCGTGCGGGTGAGGAACGAGACCATGCGGTCGTTCGAGGCGAAACCGTAGCGCGAGAGCGTCCAGCGAGCGAAAGTGGTGAAACGGGTGTTGCGCGCGACCTCTTCCATCTCGCCAATGGACAGCCCGCTGCAATAGCAGGCACCGATCAGAGCGCCGACGCTGGTCCCGGTAACCACGCGGATCGGAATGCCTTCTTCTTCGAGAACCTTCAGGACTCCGATGTGGGCAATGCCGCGGGCAAAGCCTCCGCCCAGAGCTACGCCAATGGCTGTGGTGCGGAAAGGAGCAATGGGGGCAGCCTTGCGCGAGAGTTCCCGCCCAAAGGCTTGTACCGAACGAATGATCTTCCCCAGGCTATTCACAGCAAACCCCACATCTGGTCTCGGGGCCGGCACTTCCGGGTCGATAGCGGCCAGAAGGGCTAAAACCCCTATCTACCATGTAAGATGCCACAGCCGCTCTCAAGGCTGTAGGGCACGTCCGTGCCATTTTGCGGTGACTTTAGGGGCTTTCCTGCAGAGTAACCGGTTACCGCCGGGCAGGCGGGTGACGAAACTCCTGTATTCCTGTTAAGTTGCCGACAGTATGGTGCGTGAGATCTCGGCCGGCGGCGTGGTAGTTCGCAACCAGGATGGCGTCTGGTGGATGGCTGCCATCGAGTTGCCCGCCGATTCCAGCGCTGCTGCCCGGCAAGCGAAGCGATCCCAGGGAAAACCGATTCTGTGCCTGCCCAAAGGCCTGGTCGACCAGGGCGAGAAGGCGCTGGATGCGGCTCTGCGCGAGGTGCTCGAAGAGACGGGGATTACGGCGGCTCCGATCACGAAACTTGCCGACATCCGCTATGTCTACGTGCGCTCCTGGAGCGATGGCGAGCGCGTGTTCAAGATTGTCAGCTTTTACCGGCTGCGTTACCAGTCGGGGAGGATCGACGACATTTCCGATGAGATGCGGATTGAAGTGGAGCGGGCCCGATGGGTGCGCCTGGACGAAGCGTCGAAACTGCTGGCCTATCGCGGAGAAAAGCAGATGGCAAAACGGGCGCTGGAATACCTGGAAGCGCATGCGGAAGCGTGATGGCGTCCTTCAGATTGCAGAATTCCACGGACAACGCAGTCGAGCTTCGCTCGCCCGGACAGCCGAGGCGGCTGTCCCTACATGGATTTTGCCGTGACTGGGGCGCTAGATAAATTGGCCGCAGGCGATTACCATTGCCAGTTCGCCGGTCCCCGACCAGAAGGGGACGAAATCGATTGCAAATCGACGATTGAAAATCCCTGTTCCATCGTCCTCAGCAGTTAAGACTTTCATCTCCGAGGCGCATTCATGAAACGCATCAATAAAGTTGCCATTCTCGGCGCCGGCACCATGGGCGCGCGCATCGCCGCGCACTTTGCCAATGCCGGCGTGCCCAGCTACCTGTTCGACATTGTTCCCCCCGACGCCGACGCCCCGGCCCGCAACAAGATTGCCGCTGCCGGGCTCGACGCGGCCCGGAAATCCAAGCCGGCCGCATTTATGGATCCGTCGCTGGCCTCATTCATCACCGTGGGTAACTTCGAAGAAGACCTCAAGAAACTGGCCGAGGTGGATTGGATCATCGAGGCCGTGGTCGAGAATCTCGACATCAAGCGGGCTTTGCTCAGGAAGGTGGAAGCCATTCGCCGGCCCGGCACGATCGTGACGACGAATACCAGCGGCCTGCCCGTCGGCAAAATTGCCGAAGGATTCTCCGATGAATTCCGCTGGGCGTGGTTCGGAACGCACTTCTTCAATCCGCCGCGTTACATGCAGTTGCTGGAAATCATTCCCACGCCCGTAGCCGACCGGGCGGCGATCAAGGCCATCGCCCATTTTTGTGATGTGCGGCTGGGCAAGGGCGTGGTCATGGCCAAGGACACGCCCAACTTCATCGGCAACAGGATTGGCACGTTCTCGGTATTGAACGTGATGCGGCTGATGCAGGAAATGGATTTGACTATCGAGGAAGTCGACGCGCTGACCGGACAAGCCGTGGGTTGGCCGAAGTCAGCGACCTTCCGCACCATTGATTTGGTGGGCCTCGACATTCTGGGCGCGGTGGTCACCAACATGACCACCAATGTGCAGGATGAACGCAGCGACCTGCGTCTGCCCGGATTCTTCGGTCAAATGCTGCAGCGCAAATGGCTGGGCGACAAAACCAAGGGCGGCTTTTACAAGAAGGCGAAAGGGGCCGACGGCAAAGAGGACGAGCGGCTGGCGCTCGATTGGAAGACGCTGGAATACCATCCGCGCCAGAAGCCGAAATTCGCCGCACTCGATATGGCCAGGAATATCGAAGACTCGGGCGCCCGTCTGCGCACGTTGCTGGGCCTGGAGGGTGGCGGCCCGCAAAAAGGTGACAAAGCAGGACAGTTTCTCTGGTCGTCGCTGGCGGATCTCTGGACGTACGCGGCCAACCGCGTACCGGAAATCTCCGATTCGATCATCGAGATCGATCGCGCCATGCGGCTGGGCTTCAACTGGGAGCTCGGTCCATTCGAATTGTGGGATGCCGCCGGAGTGGAAGCTACCGTCGCGCGCATGAAGAAAGAAGGCCGGCCGGTGGCGGCCAACGTCGAGAGACTGCTGGCTTCGGGACAGAAATCCTGGTACATCGACGATCCGAAATCGACGGCCGGGCGCAAATACTGGGATCCGGCAACGGAAAGCTGGGAAGCGATCGCGGTTCCGGCGGGAGTGTGGTCGGTTACGGTGGCGAAGAAGTCGAACGGGGTCGTGAAGAAGAATTCCGGCGCTTCGCTGGTCGATCTGGGCGATGGCGTGGCTTGCATCGAATTCCACTCAAAGATGAACTCGCTCGGGGCCGACATCATCAGCTTGATTCTGCAGACGCTGAAGCCCGGAGGGCCTGGCGACAACTTTGACGCGTTTGTTGTCACCAATGACGCGACGAATTTCTCGGTCGGCGCCAACCTCATGCTGCTGCTTATGAGCGTGCAGGAAGAGGAGTGGGATGACGTTGACCTGGCGATCCGCCAATTCCAGGGAATGACGCAGGCGATTAAGTTCTCGCCCAAGCCGGTGGTGTCGGCGCCGTTCGGGCTGTGCCTGGGCGGAGGCACGGAGATCTCGCTGCACGCGGCCGCTCGCCAGCCGCACGCGGAGCTGTATACGGGATTGGTAGAAGTCGGCGTGGGCTTGTTACCCGGCGGCGGCGGCTGCAAGGAAATGCTGCTGCGCGCGGTCGACAGTGCCGCGGCGGCGCGGGGCAAGGACTCCGGCGACGCGCTGGCGAGGTCGGTCGAGATGCTGCAGGCGATGAAGCACGCGTTCGAAACCATCGCAACGGCGAAGGTCGCTACTTCGGCGCATGAGGCGCGAGGCATGGGATTTTTGTCCGATTCGGACCGCATCACCATGAACCGCGAGCGCGTGCTCACCGATGCCAAGACGCGCGCGCTCGAACTGGTGCGCGCGGGATACGAGCCTCCGGTACCGCGCACCGACATTCCAGCGCCGGGGGAGGGTCTGCTGGCGGCGCTCAAGATGGGCGTTTACCTGATGCGGCAGGGCGGTTTCGTGACTGACTATGAAGTGAAGCTGGGCGGAAAGATCGCTGAAGTCTTATGCGGCGGCAACGTAACCCCGGGCACTCCCGTGAGCGAGCAGTACATTCTCGACCTGGAGCGGGAGGGTTTCAAATCGCTGTGTGGTGAGAAGAAAACACAAGAGCGAATTCAATATACGCTGAAGACGGGGAAGACACTGAGGAATTAGCTTACCGCCCATATCAATTCGACTCGACCGGGTCCGGCTTGCAAACCCGATGGAAAGCCCCTGGCGCCCCTGCCATATTTACTTCGCGGTAATGTGCTTACCTAGAGGTGCGTTGACCCTGCCCGCGTTGAACTGGTAAACGTAGACCCTGCCCCTGCCTAACTCTTTCCATAACCTTTCCCAAGGAGACGCATGAGCGTAGAAATCGATGTTCTCGATCCAGCCCACCCCAAACGAGTTGCAATCATTGTTTCGAATCCGTCAACCTCCAAGCAGACGGGATGGCCCATCGGCTTCTGGTGGGGCGAAGTGACGCATCCCTACTGGGAGTTCACCCAGCACGGGTACCGCGTTGAGATTTTCAGTCCGGACGGAGGAAAGCTTGAAGGCGACAAGTGGAGCGATCCGCGCGACGACAGTCAATACTCGGCCGATGATCTGATCAGCATGGGCTTCATCCATGCGCCCGCGACGGCAAAGATGATCGAGCAGTCCAAGCCGATGAAGGACCTGCAGCTGCAGGATTTCGATGCCGTCCTGTTTGTGGGCGGCCAGGGCCCGATGTACACCTTCTTCAACGATGAGCGCGTTCACAAGTTGGCGGTGCAGTCTTATGAAGCAGGCAAAGTTCTGGCGGTCATCTGTCATGCCACCTGCATCCTGCTCAAGCTGAAGCTGAGCAGCGGGAAGCTACTGGTTGAAGGCAAGAGCTGGACCGGTTTCGCGAACTCTGAGGAAAAATATGCGGATGACTACGTCGGCAAGCGCATCCAGCCTTTCTGGATCGAGGAGGAAGCGCGGAAGATTCCGGGCACGAATTTCGTGGTCAGCGGCCGCTTTCGCTCGCATGCGGTGCGCGACGGACGACTCGTCACCGGGCAGCAGCAGTATTCCGGAGCGGACGCCGCAAAGCTCGTGATCGAAGCCCTGGGCCGGTAGCTGGAAAAGACGTTTACACCTGCTAAAATCTTGCCGTGATGCGAAAACTTTCGCGCGCCGGCATAGCACTCGCTTTGGCGATGGCTGTGCCGGCGGCACTGGCTCAGGTTCCGCAAAAAGAAGCTCCTCCCGATGTGCCGGACGCGATCGCGGCGCCGTCGGGTCTGGAGGTAGTGCTGATGGCGCACGCCTCCGGATCGCAGGTCTACACCTGCCAGGCCGGCGCGGGCGGCAAGTTCGCCTGGACTTTGAAGGCTCCCGACGCCGAACTGAAAGATCGCAAGGACAAGGTGATCGGCCAGCACTCCGCCGGGCCGGCGTGGAAGCTCAAAGATGGAAGCGAAGTCACGGGAAAAGCCGTCGCCCACGTCGATTCGCTCGATTCCGAATCGGTTCCGTGGCTGCTTATCAACGTGGTGAACAATTCAGGCAAGGGTGCTCTGGCAGGAGCGACAGCGATCCAGCGCGTGCATACACACGGCGGCATGCCGCCAGCCGACGGCTGCGATGAAGCGCACAAGGACGCTGAAACCAAGAGCAGCTACACCGCCGACTACTACTTCTACGCCCCTCCGAAGTAGCGGCGCCAGCACGCTGAAGCCGGAGCCGAAGGCGGGACATCTAATGGAAGGTTGACCGGGAATGGAGAAACGTTATGCGTGAAGTCGTAATCGCCTCATCCGTGCGCACTCCCGTGGGACGCGCCTACAAAGGCACGCTCCGCGCCACTCGCCCTGACGAAACGGCCGCGGTCGCCATCAAGGGCGCGTTGGAGCGCGTGCCGCAACTGGAGACGAAGGAGATCGAAGACGTCATCCTCGGCTGCGCCATGCCTGAGGCCGAGCAGGGCGCGAATGTGGCGCGGATCGCCTCGCTGCGGGCCGGGTTGCCGGTCGAAGTTTCGGCATTCACCATCAATCGATTCTGTTCGTCGGGCCTGCAGGCGATTGCCCTGGCGGCCGAGCGCATCATGAGCGGCGGCGCCGAGGTGATCGTGGCCGGGGGCACGGAGTCGATGACCATGATCCCGATGGGCGGCAACAAGCCGTCGCCGAATCCGTGGCTGGTGGATCACTATCCGGATGCTTATCTCTCCATGGGATTGACGGCGGAGCGCGTCGCGCAGCGCCTGGGCATCACGCGCGAGGCCGCCGATGAATTCTCGCTGCACAGCCATCAGAAGGCGTTGGCGGCGATTCAGGCCGGGAAGTTTGACGACGAAATCGTGCCCGTGCCGGTGAGTTTCACTACTCCTAACGGTTCCAAACCCAAGCGGCACGAGATCGTGTTCAAAATCGACGAAGGGCCGCGCGCCGATACGTCGCTCGAGGCGCTGCACGCGCTCAAGCCCGCGTTTCACCTGAAAGGAACGGTGACGGCGGGCAATTCCTCGCAGATGTCGGATGGCGCTGCAGCGGCGGTCGTGATGTCGGCCGAACGGGCGAAAGCATTGGGCATCAAGCCGCTGGCGCGATTTGTTGCGTTTGCCACGGCGGGATACAAACCGGAAGAGATGGGCCTGGGACCGGTGTTCGCCATTCCGAAGGCGCTGAAGCTGGCGGGACTCAAGCTGGCGGACATCGATGTCATCGAGTTGAATGAAGCCTTCGCGGCGCAGGCGCTGGGCGTGATCGAAGAAGCGGGGTTGGATCCGCAGAAGGTGAATCCGAACGGCGGCGCGATCGCGCTGGGGCATCCGCTGGGATGCACCGGAGCCAAGCTGACTGCAACAGTGATCCGGGAACTAAAGCGGCGCAAGGCACGCTACGGCATGGTCACGATGTGCGTCGGCGGGGGCATGGGCGCGGCTGGGATTTTCGAGAACCTTTAACCACGAAGGACGCGAAGGTACACGAAGGAAAAACCTATGGTTGGTTTCCTTCGTGTACCTTCGTGACCTTCGTGGTTCCTGCTTTTTGATCCTATTTTGGGCTTCGGCGGCGCCGATCACCGAGAATTCCATGGACTCCTACTCTGAGTAATGAGTAACTCTGCTATGTGGCCACTTTGCCCATTCGCGGGTTGACCGCCCAAGCGGTTAGTCATGCGATCATAACCGCTGCGATGCGAGTCCACTCCGAACTGGGACCGGGCTTGCTGGAAAGCGCTTACCAGGCGTGCTTGCAACACGAACTGCGCCACGCTGGTATCGACTCCGCAACCCAAGTCGGCTTGCCGGTGGTATATCGCGGCGTCAAGCTGGAATTGGGTTATCGAATGGATCTGGTAGTCGAGAACCTCGTCATCGTGGAGATCAAATCAGTGGACGCCATTTCTCCCGTTCACCACGCGCAGGTCATTTCCTACCTCAAGCTCAGCGGAAAGTCGATTGCCTTGCTGATTAACTTCAATGTGGTCCACCTCAAGGACGGGATCAAACGTTTCGTCAACGGGGATGGGTGGCGGAAGGAAAGGCCACAGCTTTAACCACTAAGGACACGAAGGTACACGAAGGAAGCCGGGCAACCGCTTCCTTCGTGTTACTTCGCGTCCTTCGTGGTTTTCGAGGCACATCCGAGTAATCTTCCGTCACTACCCTTCCACATCCTGAACTGCATTAGAATTAGCTGAGTTCCCGGCCTTGCGGGCGCGATTTTTCCTCTCGAGGGTAAACATGGCAACCACCACAGCAGTTCCCAAGACGCGCATCTCGGGCGGCGGCTTTTTGCTGGAGTCGCCAAAGACTGAAGACGTCTTCACGCCGGAGGATTTCACCGAGCAGCACCAACTCATCGGACAGACGGCGGAGGAATTCGCGGTCAACGAAATCCTGCCCAACGTAGAGAAGATCGAGCACAAGGACTTCGCGGTGACGCGCGCGCTGCTGAAAAAGGCCGGCGAACTGGGGCTGAGCTCCTGCGAGATTCCCGAGGCTTACGGCGGCCTGGAGATGGATAAGGTCACGGCCGCAGTGATCGCGGATCATGTTGCGAAGTATGCCGGCTTCGCGACTACCTGGGGCGGACACACCGGAATCGGAACGCTGCCGATCGTGTATTTCGGCACGGAGGAGCAGAAGAGGAAATACCTGCCACGGCTGGCGACGGGCGAAATCGTCGGCGCGTACGCCCTGTCGGAATCGACGTCCGGGTCGGACGCGATGAATTGCCGTTCACGCGCCCAGCTTTCCGCCGACGGCAAGCATTACATCCTCAACGGTGAGAAGATGTGGATCACCAACGCCGGCTTCGCGGACCTGTACACCGTTTTTGCCAAGATTGATGGCGAAAAGTTTTCGGCTTTTCTAGTCGAGCGAAATTTCCCCGGCTTCTCCGTTGGCGCTGAAGAACACAAGATGGGGATTCGCGGGTCGTCCACCTGCCCCATCATTCTGAACGACTGCAAAGTGCCGGTCGAAAACCTGCTGGGCGAAGTGGGCAAGGGGCACCTCATCGCCTTCAACATTCTGAATATCGGGCGCTTCAAGCTCGGCGCCATGTGTCTGGGCGGAGGGCGGGTGTCGCTGGAGAGCGCGATCGGCTATGCCAAGCAGCGCCAAGCGTTCGGCAAAGTGATCGCGGATTTCGGCCTGGTGCAGGAGAAGATCGCCAATATGGCGACCCTGCTCTACGTGGGCGAGTCGCTGGTGTACCGCACCGTCGCCATGATGGACGCGGCGCTGAGCGAGGTCGACAAATCTGCCGCCGATGTGGCCAAGCAGACGCTCAAGGCGATTGAAGAATATGCGGTCGAGTGCTCGATCATTAAAGTGTGGGGCTCGGAGATGATCGACTACATCGTGGACGAGACGCTGCAGATTTACGCTGGCTACGGCTTCGTGGAAGAGTACCCGGCGGAACGCGCCTACCGCGACGCGCGCATCAACCGCATTTTCGAAGGCACCAACGAGATCAACCGGCTGATCATCACCGGCTTCCTGCTGAAGCGGGCCATGACCGGCCAACTGCCGTTGATGCCGGCCATCAAGAAGCTGATGGATGAAGTGCTCTCCGGGCCGTCGACCGGCGAAGAGATCGAAGGCGCGCTCGCTGAGGAACGCAAACTGGTGGCGCAAGCAAAAAAACTCGGTTTGTTTGCCGCGGGCACCGCTACGCAGAAATACATGCAGGCGATCCAGGACCAGCAGGAGATCATGGGCGCCATCGCCGACATGACGATCGAGACTTATGCCATGGAAACGGCGGTGCTGCGGGCCCAGAAGATCGTCGAGGCAAAAGGCGAAGCAGGCGCAGCCTTACCGCTTGCCATGACCCGCGTCTATCTGTCGCAGGCGATGGAAAAGGTCGAATCTGCGGCGCGCAAGGTGATTGCCGCTGTGGCCGACGGCGACATGTTGCGCACGCAGCTGGCGATCCTGCGCCGTCTGGCGAAATACGAGCCGTTCAACACCATCGAACTCCGCAAGCAGATTGCACAGAAAGTGATCGAGCGGGGGAAGTACGGGCTGGCGTAGAGCTCGATTCGCAGCTTCTACCAATCGCGCCACAACTCTGATACAACGAGGCGATGAGAACGAGATCGATTCTCTTGTCCCTGTCACTCTGCCTGCCATTCTTCACTGCGGTCCTCCCCGCGCAGCAAGCTCAACAACCCTCCGCCGGTCTTGCGCTCACACCTCCCATGGGCTGGAACTCGTGGAACAAGTTTGCCTGCAACGTCAGCGAAGATCTCATCAAGAGCACGGCCGACGCGATGGTGAAATCCGGCATGAAGGACGCCGGCTACCAGTACGTCACCATTGACGACTGCTGGCAGGTGAGCCGCGACGGGCAGGGCAATATCATGGCCGACCCGCGGCGCTTTCCGAATGGCATGAAGGCCGTCGGCGACTACATCCACTCGGTCGGCCTGAAGTTCGGCATCTACTCCGATGCCGGCTCGAAAACCTGCCAGGGACGTCCCGGCGGCCTGGGCCACGAGTATCAGGACGCTCGCGCCTACGCGGCCTGGGGCGTGGATTATCTGAAGTACGACTGGTGCAACACCACGACGCAGGATGCGCGCGCTTCTTACGCAAATATGCGCGCCGCGCTGGATGCCTCCGGCCGCCCGATTGTCCTGAGCATCTGCGAATGGGGAACGGCCAAGCCCTGGCTGTGGGGCAAGGAAGTCGGCGGAAATCTGTGGCGCACGACCGACGACATCAATGACCGCTGGGGCGGCAAGGAAAAGTGGCCCAACGGGTCCTGCTGCTCGTATGGCGTGCTGGCGATTCTGGATGAGCAGGTCGGGCTGCAATCCTACGCCGGACCGGGGCACTGGAACGATCCGGACATGCTCGAAGTCGGCAACGGAGGCATGACTAACAGCGAATATCGTTCGCATTTCAGTCTCTGGGCGATTCTGGCCGCGCCGCTCATCGCAGGCAATGACCTGCGCAGCATGCGGCCCGAGACTCGCGACATTCTCACGAATAAGGAAGTGATCGCCGCCGATCAGGATTCACTGGGGCGCGAAGGCGAGCGCGTGGCGAAAAACGGTGACCTGGAGGTGTGGGCAAAGCAGGTTGCCGATGGGAGCCGCGCAGTCATACTGCTGAATCGTGGCAGCGCGGAACAGGAGATCAGCGTCAAGTGGCAGGATATCGGCTATCCCGCCAGCGTAACTGCTTCGGTGCGCGATCTGTGGCAGCACAAGGACCTGGGAAAATTCACGGGAAGCTTCTCTGCACCCGTTATGTCGCACGGCGTGGTCATGGTCACCGCGAGGCCCTGAGGGTCGTGGCCAGGGGCCGCGGTCAGGCGGGATCTTTCAATTTCTCCATCACGCTCTGGATGAGTTCCTTGGCGTCGGTCAGGCTCTTCATGATGATCTGGATGTCCATGACCGGTTTGCCCGGCCAGCGCTGGCTTTGGCAGTAAACGCCGTGCTGGCCGACCAGGGCCATGGCATCGGTGATCATGTCCATGGTGACGGCCAGACGCCCTCGGGGAACGCCCATCATGGTCTCGTAGTGTTCGAGTTCTTCCTGCTTTTCGTCGAAAACCGGCATCGGACGATTGTAACTGCCAGCCTTTACAGCGCATAATGGGCGGCTGACATAATCCCAGTTCCAACGTCCAAAACCCGTTGGCTTATGCAAAAGGAGAAACCATGCAAAAGAAAATGGCGCTGCTTGCCGGCCTGCTTCTTACATTCAACCTGTTCGCTGCGGCCCAGGGCGCTAAGCCCAGCCCGCCGCAATCCGCCAGTTGTGACCTCGGAGCAGGCAAGAGCGTGAAGACCGACTACTCCAGCCCGCGCATGAAAGGACGCAAAATCTACGGCGGTCTTGTGCCCTACGGCCAGGTCTGGCGCACCGGAGCGAACGAAGCCACTACGTTTGTCACCGACAGCGATCTGCTGGTGGGCGGCAAAGCCGTTCCCGCCGGCAGCTATACCATCTTCACCATCCCCAGCCCGGAGAAGTGGACCCTCATCATCAACAAGAAAACTGGAGAATGGGGAATCCCCTATAAGTACGAGAGCGATGAGCTGGCACGGGTGGACATGAAAGTGTCGAAGCTGTCTCCCGCGGTGGAGGACTTCACCATCTCGTTCAAGAAGTTCGGGCCTGGGTGCCTCATGATGCTCGACTGGGAGACGACGCGCGCCGCCGTCGAAATGGGCCCGAAATAACAACTCTCCGCAGATCCCAATTGTTGAATGAAATCGGTCGCTGCTGGGCGTTGCCCGGCGGCGATCCGGTTTCATGCAACGCTTAAAAATGAGCCATCGTCTTTTTTTCTTATTCTAGTTTCTCATTCCAGCGGGCGTACAATTCTCTTCAACAGCATTCTCACGGGAGGTTGCCATGCCCGTTTATGATTACGTTTGCCTGGATTGTCATAAACCCTTCGAACTTGTGCTCACCCTGAACGAACACGACAAGGACGCTTCGAAATGTCCTCATTGCGGCAGCAAGAACGTGGAGCAGGAAGCGGCCGCGTTCTTCGCCGTAACGTCGCGGAAAAGCTAGGAAGCTTGCTGGGTCTTAAGCAGATTCACGGTTGCTGCCGGCGCAGCGCGTCGGCAGCCTGCTGGGCCTCAGTAAAGCCGGGAGAGAACTGCAGAGCCTGCTCGTAGGCTTGAAGAGCCTCCGCCTTGCGTCCCGCCTGCGCCAGCGTGCGCCCGAGTTCGAAACAGGTTTCGGCAGCGGGCCGCAGGTTCACTGAGCGAGAGAGGTCGCGGATTGCTTCGTCGAGCTTGCCTTGACTACGAGCAAGCAGGCCCAAGCCCAGCCAGGCGTTGAACTGGTCAGGATTGAGGCGCAGGGCTTGATCGAAGTTTGCCTGCGCTCGCTCGTTCTCCCCGAGGCCTCGATAGGCCGCGCCCAGGTTCGCATAGGTCTGCGCCAGCAAGCCCGGGTCAGAGGTCAGACGCACGGCGGTTTCATACTCGGTCACGGCTGCGCGCATCTGGTTGTGAGTTTCGAAGTAAGTTCCGAGATTGCTGTGGCTCATGGGATCGTTGGGGTTGATGTGCGCCGCTGCCTCGAAATGAGGATGAGCTTCCTCTTCTTTGCCTTCGAGAATCAGCGCTCCGCCGAGATTGTCTTCAGCGATGAAGTTATTTCGGGTCACCGCCAATGCGTGCGACCAGAGATCCACGTTGCTCTGCCAGTAGCCGATCTGGCGCGACGCGCAGGCGGCCAGGGCAAGCAGTACCGCTGCGGCGGGAATTACGAGCCACCGGCCGAGATTCTTGCCTTCCGCCCAATCCGATGCGCCGAAGGCAATCATCACGAAAATGCCGATCAGCGGGATATAGGCATAGCGGTCTGCCATCGCGGCGTCGCCGACTTGAACCAGGCCGATCGCCGGAACCAGCGTTCCGAGAAACCAGAGCCAGCCCACCAGCAAATAACGCCGCGCGCGGAGTTTGAGCACGATTGCTGTGATGACGAGCAGCACGAGCGTGGACGCCGCAATTTGCCACGCCGCAAGCGAATCTCCGGGATGCGGATACAGAGGCGCCAGCCGCGCCGGCCAGATCATTTTCCAGAGGTACATCGCGTACGCGTACAGAGCATTGGCTACGCGGACGCCAATTGGGAATTGCGTCGTCGTGCGCATCGCTCCCGCGGCCCGTTGCGCGGGCATCGTGAGGAACGCGCTGGCCACAGAAAGCGCAAGCAGCGGGAGCTTTTCCACGATCAGGCGTGGCCAGGGACGGGTGAGCGGACTGGTCGAGTCTGCATTCGCAGTTCGCGTTCTGTGGAGAGGCCAGTAGTCTAGCAGCAGCAGAACAAACGGCAGCGTAATCACCATTGGCTTCGACGCCAGGCCGGCGGCAAATAGCGCCGCCACTGCCAGATACCGCTTCCAGTTTGGCTTTCGAACGTAGCAGCCATAGGCCCAGAGCGTCAGCAGGAAGAACATCGTGCACAGGACGTTCTTGCGCTCAGCCACCCACGCCACCGACTCCACGTTGATGGGATGCAGCGCGAACAGCGCCGCCACAAACAGGCTCGGCCCCATTCTGCCCGTCGCCCACACCAAGAGCAGAAATAGCAGAATGACATTCACCGTGTGCAGCAGCACGCTGGTGAAGTGGTGTCCGGCGGGATTCAAGCGAAACAGGGAGCAGTCCAGAGCATGCGACATCCAGGTCAGCGGATGCCAGTTCGCCTGCTCGGTCGAAGTCAGCGCCCATAGAAATGTGTCCGCAGTCAGCCCTTGACGAATGTGCGGATTCTCGGTGACATAGCGATCGTCGTCGTAGTTCACGAAGGGATGGCGATTGACCGGGTTATAGAGGGCGAGTGTGACGACCGCCAGCAACAGGCCGGCAATGCGATTGCGCTTTTGCGAAGATGCGAACAGGCCGGTTGGCTCTGGCGCTGGCACAGTGTTCATTGTCGGCGGCAATACGAAGATTTAACCACAGAGGTCACAGAGGAGGAGACAGGAAAGGCACCTGGAAAATTGCCGAATTGCGATTGCCGATTCAAAAACTCCCTACGGCGCTTCCTCAATCGGCAATCGCAAATCGGCAATCGACAATCAGCTGGCTGGTTTCCAGCGCAGAACCGGCTTCCGCGCCGCCGCCGTCTCATCCAGGCGCGAGACCCGCGTCGAATGGGGGGCGTCCAGCACGATCTGCGGATCCTCTTCCACTTCTTCCGCGATGGACTTCATGGCTTCGATGAACAGATCCATTTCTTCTTTGGATTCGCTTTCGGTAGGCTCGATCATCATGGCACCGGACACAATCAGCGGGAACGCTGTCGTATAGGGATGAAATCCGTAATCGATGAGCCGCTTGGCGATGTCCATCGTGCGCACACCTTTTTTCGCCTGCAGGCTGTCGCTGAAGACGACTTCGTGCATGGTGGGCGTGGCATAGGGCAGCTCGTAGGGGCCTTCGAGTCCTTTGCGGATGTAGTTGGCGTTGAGCACCGCGTCTTCGGTGGTCTGGCGCAGGCCATCGGGACCGTTGGCCTGAATGTACGCCAGCGCGCGCACGAACATGCCGAAGTTTCCGTAGAAAGCCCGCACCCGTCCCACCGATTGCGGACGGTTGTAGTCAAGACCCAGCGTGCCATCGGGCTTGGTGACCAGCACCGGTTTCGGCAGGAAGGGTTCGAGCGCCTTCTTGATGGCCACCGGGCCGGAACCGGGACCGCCGCCGCCATGCGGAGTCGAAAACGTTTTGTGTAGATTCAGGTGCATCAGGTCGACGCCAAAATCGCCGGGCCGCGCCTTCCCGACGAGCGCGTTCATGTTGGCGCCGTCCATATAGAGCAGGCCGCCTTTAGCGTGCAAAATCGCGGCGATCTTGTCGATCTCCTGCTCGAAGATGCCCAGCGTATTGGGGTTGGTGAGCATGAGCGCGGCGACATCTTCGTTCATCTGCGCTGCGAGCGCGGCGATGTCGACCATGCCGCGGGAGTCCGACTTCAGATTCTCCACGGCATAGTTCACCATGGCAGCGGTCGCAGGATTCGTGCCATGGGCTGAGTCGGGAATCAGAATTCTCTTGCGCGCATTGCCCTGCGACTGGTGATAAGCCCTCACCATCAGCAGGCCGGTCATTTCCCCGTGTGCACCCGCGGCGGGCTGCAGCGTGATCGCATCCATGCCCGTGATTTCGATCAGGCACTCGCTCAGGGTCTTGACGATGTGCAGCGCGCCCTGCGAGATCTTCTCCGGCTGGTAAGGATGTCCGTTGGCAATGCCCTCGACGCGAGCCACGGCTTCATTCACGCGCGGGTTGTACTTCATCGTGCACGATCCCAGCGGGTACATGCCCAGATCGATGGCGTAGTTCCACGTCGAAAGCCGGGTGAAGTGACGGATGATCTCGATCTCGCTCACCTCGGGCATGTTGCCCAGGTCGTCTCTTTTGGAATCGCCGAGCAGCTTCGCCAGGTCAGGTTCCGGCACATCGAGCGGCGGAAGCTTCCAGGCCGCCTTGCCGGGCGAGGACTTCTCGAAGATCAGTCCCTCGTTCTGGCTGACGTGGCGGGTGGCTTTTCGGGTCATGTGCTTCATCGCGCTACCTCTTCCACTTCCTCTTTCGCCGACCGCACCGAGCGCTCACTTTCAGCAACCAGACCCACGGCGGTGTCGATAGCGCTGCGCGTGGTCAATTCGGTGCAGCACCACAACGCCGCATTGCCTAACTCAGGGTAGAACTTCTTCAGGGGCAAGCCGCCGACGATCTTGTGCCCCAGCAACCGGCCGTTGATGGCGTAAGGATCTTCGCTGGTCTGCGCAACAAACTCGTTGAAGCGTGGCGCGCCGCCGAACAACACTTTGCCGTGCCTGGCGAAATGGCCTGCCGCATAGGCCGTCTTGGCCAGGTTCTGCTTCGCCAACTCTCGCAGCCCGACTTTGCCGTACACCGTCATGAAGATATTGACCATCAGGGCGACGAGCGCCTGGTTGGTGCAGATGTTCGAGGTCGCCTTCTCGCGCCGGATGTGCTGCTCGCGGGTGGCCAGCGTGAGCACGAACCCGCGCTTGCCCTGTTTGTCGAGAGTCTGACCTACGAGGCGCCCGGGCATCTGCCGCACATTTTTTTCGCGCGTCGCGATGACGCCGCAGTACGGTCCGCCGAATCCCAGGGGCACACCGAACGACTGCGCTTCCATGGCGATGATGTCGGCTTGCCGCGGTGGTTCCACGATTCCGAGCGATACCGCTTCGGCAATCGACACCACCAGAAGTGCGCCCCTCTTGTGCGCAAGATCGGCAATGGCCGAGACATCTTCAATCGTGCCGAAGAAGTTCGGCGACTGCAGCAACACACAAGCGGTCTCGGTGGTGATGGCGGCTTCGAGAGCGTTCAGATTCAAGCGACCGTCATCGCGGAAGTCCACAACCGACAGTGGCATGCCCTGATGCGTAGCGTAGGTCGCCAGCACCTCGCGATACTCCGGGTGCAGGCTGCGCGCCACGGCGACCGACCGCCGTCCTGTCAGCCGGACCGCCATCATCACGGCTTCGGCTGCGGCGGTTGAGCCGTCGTACATGGAAGCGTTGGCCACCTCCATGCCGGTCAACTCGCAGATCATGGTCTGGAATTCGAAGATGGACTGCAGCGTGCCTTGCGAGATCTCGGCCTGGTACGGCGTGTACGCGGTGAGAAACTCACCACGCGAAATCAGCGAATCGATGATGACCGGCCGATAGTGGGAGTAGGCGCCCGCGCCGAGAAAACTGGTGTAGCCGTCGCCGTTCTCGCGCGAACGCTGCCGGAACCAGTCCACAATCTCCGACTCCGCCATCTGGCGGGGAATGTTGAGATCGCGGGTCAGCCGGTGCTGGGCCGGAATCGGCGCAAACAGATCATCAATGGAGCGGGCGCCGAGCGCCTTAAGCATGGCTTCGCGATCAGCGGGGGATTTGGGCAGGTAGCGCATAGGGATTGGATGAAGTTTTCGGATTTTCGATTGCCGATTGCCAATTTCCGATTGTCGTGGCATCACTGATAACCGAAACGTCACTCTTCAATAGCCAATCGACAATCGCAAATCGACAATCGGCAATTCTCAGTGTCCCGCCTCCTCGGCCACGAACTTCTCATAGTCGGCAGCGGACAGCAGAGCATCCAGTTCGGCCGGATTCTTCAACGTTAGTTTGACCATCCATGAGCCGTGCGGATCCGAGTTCACTTTCTCCGGCGATGTCGCCAGGTCGCCGTTGACCTCCGTCACCGTGCCCGACGCGGGCGCAAACAGGTCCGACACGGCCTTCACCGACTCGACCGTGCCAAACGTCTTGCCGGTGGCCAGTTCTGTGCCGACTTTGGGAGCTTCGACGAAAACGATGTCGCCCAGCGACTGCTGAGCGTAGTCGGTGATGCCCACGGCTGCCGACTTCCCGTTCACCTGGATCCACTCGTGTTCTTTCGTGTATTTGCGATCTGTCGGGTAGGACATAAAAGCTTCTAGCTCCTGACTGCTTGTCGCGCCGCGCCCTTGTACCGCCGCCGTCCCGGCGGCTGTCGTGGCGGCGCTACTTTTTCGGGCGCTTATAAAACGGCGTTGGTACGGCGACCGCACCTACGCCCTGGCCGCGGATTTCCACTTTCACCGGCGTTCCAACCGCCGCTAATGCCAGCGGCACATACGCCAACGCAATATTCTTCTTCAGATACGGCGCGGGCGATCCGCTGGTCACGTAGCCGATCTCGCGACCGGCGGCGTTGAGCACTTTATAGTCATCCCGCGCAATACCGCGTTCGGTCATCTCCAGACCGACCAGGGTTCGCTTGACGCCTTCCACTTTTGCCCGTTCCAGCGCTGCCCGCCCGACGAACTCCGCTTTCTCCATTTTGCAGAAGCGGTCGAGTCCGGCTTCCCAAACGTTAATCGTATCGGAAATTTCGTGGCCGTAGAGGGGGAGCTTGCCTTCGAGACGCAGCGTGTTGCGCGCTCCCAGGCCGCAGGGCAGCACGCCGAATTCCTTGCCGGCCGCCAGAATCTCGTTCCACACGCGGGCGCTGGTGGCTTCATCGGCGGGAATGTAAATCTCGAACCCGTCTTCGGCGGTGTAGCCGGTGCGGCCCATCAGGATATTGTTCAGGCCGCACAACCGGCCGCGCGTCACCCAGTAGAACTTCACCGCGCTGAGGTCGGCGTCGGTGAGCTTCTGCAGGAGGTTGACGCCCTTCGGTCCTTGAATTGCAATTTGGGTGAAGTCATCCGAGAGATCTTCGACGGCGCAGTCAAACTGTCGCGTATTGTCGCGCACCCAGTTGAAGTCCTTTTCGCGCGTGCCCGCGTTGATGACCAGCAGGTACTCATCTTCGGCCAATCGGTGCACGATCACATCGTCGACAAACGTTCCCTCGGGATACAGCAGCGCCGAGTACTGCGCCTGGCCGATCGCCAGCTTCGACGCATCGTTCATCGAAATGTGCTGCACCGCGGCCAGCGCCTGTGGCCCGGCCAGGCGAATGTCGCCCATGTGGCTGACGTCGAAAATGCCGACGCCGGTGCGCACGGCCATGTGCTCGTTGATGATCCCGCAGCCGATCGACGCGGGGTATTCTACCGGCATGTCCCAGCCGTTGAACTCCACCATCTTCGCGCCCATCTGGCGATGGACGGCGTTCAGCGCAGTTTTGCGGACGGTGGGAGTCGCCTCAACCGGAGACAAATTTTACCTCAATCGCGAGCAGTGGCCGGCCTGCCGGGAGCTGTGCACGAGTGCTTCGGACTGACTACCGTAACACGCCCATTTTCGGCGGGTCAAACGGAAGAACCTGATTCGCCGGCCTAACCGCATAACTTGTCATTCCGGGCGCAGGGAGGAACCTGCTTCTTGCCGGCAGCGCGAATGTCCCGGAGGGAAAGCAGGTTCCTCACCGCCGCTTCGCGGCGATTCGGAATGACAGAGTTCGTAAATGTTTTCGTGAGCGCCTATCGCCCGAATTGCACCGTGATCCGCGAACCGGCGGGCACGTGGGTTCCTGCAGCGGGAGATTGCTGGCGGGCGACGCCACTGCCGACCGGCTCGAGTTCCAAGCCTGCGTCTTGAGCTGCTTCGACGGCTGCGCGCACGGTCTTCCCCACGAAGGATGGCACTTCGATCCCGCCCTGCTCTACATCGAGGACTACGGTGCCGGTGGATGGCAAGTTCGCTGGCGCTTCCGAGGGAGATTGCTGTTGGGTCTGTCGATCCACCTGACTCGTGGAGGTTTCGCTCACCGGCTCACGCACTGCCGCTTGCACGACTTCTCCGTTACCACCGGCAGTCGCGGGCGGGAGCGCCCGCGCCACACTTTGCGGCTTTGCCGCGTCGGAGGGATCTACATTTACCTCCGCAGTCTCCAGCGGTTCGCCCGGATGATCCGGCGTCCCCTCTTCCAGATCTTTGTCTTTCATCTTCGCGTAGAGCAACTGGTTCTTTGGCGAAAGCGGCAGATCGTGCGGCACGTGCAAATATTCGAGCACCTGCTGCGAGATGCGGCGAAACACCGGCGCGGCGACCTGGCCGCCCTGGTGCGGCCCGACCGCTGAGTCGAGAATTACCGCGACCACGATCTGCGGATTGTTCACGGGAGCCAGCCCTGCGAAGGATCCGACATATTTCGTCTTCGAATAAGCGCCCGTAGCCGGATCCACCTTCTGCCCTGTCCCTGTTTTCCCGGCGGAACTGTAGCCCTCCAAAATCGCCCGGCGGCCGGTGCCGTGGGAATCGACTACGACCTTCTGCATCATCGAGCGCATTTCGGCCGCTGTGTACGAGGAGATGACACGATGCGACTCGGCTGGACGAAACGTCACGGTTTGCAGTCCACCCTGCGGCGGCTCAGTTCCGGCGACGATGCGCGGCGGGACATAGACGCCGTCATTCGCAAACGTTGAGATCAATCCCGCCAACTGAATCGCCGAGATGCCAATCTCCTGTCCTATCGAAATCGCCGCAATCGAGACTTTCGACCATCGGCTCGGCGGCTTGGTCATCCCACGGGTCTCGCCGGGCAACTCAATTCCAGTTTGCTGCCCGAATCCGAAAGCGCGAATGTACCTGTAATAGCGGTCTTCGCCGAGACGCAGCGCGATCTTGATCGATCCCACGTCGCTCGATTCCGCCAGCACTCCCCAGACGGGCAACAGTCCGTGCGGCTTGGAGTCGCGAATGCGCATTCCGTTGTAGACGATCGCTCCCATCTGGCAGTCGAACACTTCATTGGGATTCGTGAGCTTCTCCTCGAGCGCAGCGGAAATGGTCACCAGCTTGAACGTCGAGCCGGGCTCGTAGATGTAGCTGACGGCGCGGTTGGTCAGCGCCTCGGGCGTGATCTGCTTGCGCAGATTGGGATTGAACGTGGGCCGGTTGGCCAGCCCGAGAATTTCTCCGGTGTGCGGATTCTCGACGATCACGGTGCCTGCGATGGCCTGCGTGTCGTGAATGGCCTGGTCGAGCTCTTTCTCGGCGATGTACTGAATGTTCTTGTCGATGGTCAGGACCAGGTTTTCGCCCGGCTCGGGCTGGGTTTCGACGTCCGAAAACCACTGCTTGCGCGCGTCCACCGAGATGAACATCTTGCCCGGGCGCCCGCGCAATTCGTCGTCAAACTCGTGCTCAATGCCGCTCTGCCCCGAATCTTCCATGCCGACCGAGCCCAGCACCTGCGCCGCCAGATCGCGCGCGGGATAAAAACGCTTCGGTTCCTTCTGGAAGTGAATGCCCTGCAGGTTGAGCGACTTGATACGCTCGATCGTCTCGTCGTCGGCCTTGCGCGCCACCCAGCAGAAAGTCTTGTGCGCCTGGCAATCGGCAAGCACGACGTTGCGATCTTCTCCGGTAATACGCGTGACCAGCGAGACCGCCGTGGGAAGATCTTTGACTTCAGAGGGAACCGCAAACGCCGAGTCGACCAGGACGGACATGGCCAGCTCGTGGCCAGCGCGGTCGTAGATTACGCCGCGCTTGGCGGCCAGGGGAATCGCGCGCTGCTGCTGGTGTCCGGCCTGTTTGACGAACTTTCCGTAGCTGAAGACCTGAAGAAAAATCAGGCGGCCGCAGATGGCGACGCACCACAGCAAGAGGATGGCACCGAGAAGATAGAGGCGGGAGTTCTTGCCGAAGGTGCTCTCCGGGGCCATAGTTTCGAATCGTGCATTGTCATCCTGAGGACCGCGTTCTTTGCGGGCCGAAGGACCTATGCACCCGCCAGAACTACAGGCACCGCCGGCGCTGCCGGCGATTGCATCGATCCTTCGCTTCGCTCAGGATGACAAAGAGAAAAACCTCTTAGACAACTTCGGCGGCCCAAGCACAAACAGGCCGCCGCCGCAATGCGCCGAGCTTCGCTCGGCCTGTCCGGATCCCTTCGCCTTCGCTCAGGGCAAGCAAAGATCCGGACCCACACGAAATTCTACTGCCCTCCGATCACCGTCACTGGCACGGCACTCGCCATGACCGGGCCTTGCGCATCCGCCGATGTGGCGTCCATGCGAATCACCTGCCCCGGAGCGGGCGGCACCAGCCCCATGCGTCGCGCCAGCACATCAATCCTCTCCGGATCGCGCAGCGATGCATCTTCCAAACGCAACGCACGGTTCATCTCGCTCTTTTCGCTGAGTTCACGCTTGGCCGCTTCGATCTGGTAGCCGTACTCGATGGCGCGAAGATGCTGCCAGGCATAGGCAAAGACCAGGAGAAACAAAACTCCCAGCGCGATGCCGAACTGTTTCATCTCGCGATTGCGCTGCGGGTCCTCCATCTTGACCAGCCGCGAATTGTCGATCGCTTTGGAGAAGTAGATTTCCGGCGTACCGGCCCAAAACGGCCGCCGCCCCGTCGCCACCACGTTGCGCACCACCGCCGCTGCCGCCATTATGCTGCCCCCAGAACCTGCTGCACGTCCGTGAGTGGAATCGGCATGGAGAAAATCGCGTGCAGTTCCTGCTCGAACGCGATCTGCCGCTGCTGCGCCCTTTGCTCGGCCTGTTGCACCGTTGCCATCAAGTCCCTGATCAGTGTCCCCGTGTACATTCCCGCAACCTCAACCTGGATTCCTACCACGGAACCCGTTGCTTTGTAGCGCCGCCGTCCCGGCGGCTGTCGTGGCGGCGTCCTCGCCACCACCTGCGAGGGCGAGACGCCCTCGCGACAGCCGGCAAGATTGCCGGCGCTACTGCGCGGATCTTTGTCCGCTCAACCTGAATCTTGAAGGCCCGGCACGCCATGACAGCTGTGCCGGGAACTCCGGCAGGTTTTCCGGAGCTAAACTCGTTCCGCTGCCCGCAATTTCGCGCTGCGGGCCCGCGGATTGCGACCGCTTTCTTCTATCGATGCTGTCACCGGTTTTTTGGTCAGCACCCGGAAGTACTTGTCCTTAATCTCGCCGCCGCGGAAGGCATCCTTTACGATGCGATCCTCCAGCGAGTGGAAACTGATGACCACCACCCGTCCGCCTGGTTTCAGGATCCGGGGCGCCGCATCGAGCAGCGCCCGCAGATCGTCCAGTTCACGGTTTACGAAGATTCGGAGCGCCTGGAAAGTTCGCGTCGCGGGATGAATTCTGCGTTCAGCCTGATTCATTGGCCGGGCCGCGGCTGATATGATGTCCGCAAGTTGTGCGGTAGATCGTATCGGCCGCGACCGGACAATGGCTCTGGCGATTCTCCGCGACCTCCTTTCCTCTCCGAATTCGTAAATCACATCGGCAAGCTGTCGCTCGTCGAGGTGGTTTACCACTTGTTCGGCGGTGCGCTCGGAATGCGGGTCCATCCGCATGTCGAGCGGCCCCTCCGCCTGAAAACTGAATCCGCGTGCGGCATCGGAAAGCTGCAAGCTGCTGACGCCAAGGTCGGCGAGCAAACCGTCGATGGTCCCTTCGCTCAGCTCAGGGCAGGCTAAGAACGGTCGTTGGTCGTTGGCCAGATCCGCAAACGATCCGTGCCTCAATTCCACCGTCGGCCAGTCGGGCTGGCTAACGACTAGCGACGAACGACTCACGACTAGCTTTTCTCGCGCTCTTTCCAGCGCTGCCGGATCCTTATCGACCCCAATCAAATGTCCCGGTGCGCCGAGGCGTTTTGCGATTTCGTAACTGTGCCCGCCAAGGCCCACCGTGGCGTCGATATAGGTCCCACCACGCCGCACGGCTAAAAAGTCGATCGCTTCTTTTAAAAGAACCGGAACATGGCTTGCTTCCCTTCCACCGCCATGCCCAACCCCCTGAGGGGTGTCTGTTGAACCCTCGGCCACTAGATGCCCAGTTCGTCGAGCGTCTTCGCATCGTCAGGCGTGATCTTGTCTTCCACCACTTGCCGGCGGTACGCCTCCAGGTTGCGGACTTCCAGATACTTCTGATAGCCCACCACCGCGACGTCGCCCTTCAGTTGCGCCGCATCGCGCAGCAATTGCGGCAGCAGCAGCCGTCCCTGCCCGTCCATCTCCACTTCCTGGCCCCAATATCCGGTTGCGCTCAGAAATTTCTTCTTGGTCGGGTTGAAGGTCGACAGCCCGGCCAGCTTCTGTTCGATCTGCTCCCACTCCTCGAAGGGATACAGTTGAGCAATAGTCCCGTCGAGACTTGTGATGTAGAATTTCTGCCCGTACTTCTCGTCGATCACCCGCTTGAACTCGGCCGGGACCTTGAGCCGTCCTTTTTCGTCGACCCGGGTTGGATGATTGCCGCGAAACATGTCTTGGACCCCTGCGGGGGCCGGTTCCTTGTTTTGAGCTTCTGTTAGCGACTACGACAGCAACCAGGGAGGTAAAAGCGGCGCAAAGTTCGGTCAATCTCGTGCGATTCGGGCTGTTTATCGTGTTCTCGGGTCGGTTTTCCACCGGCTCCTCGTTTTCAGCTCAGGACTCCCACAGACCCAACTGCCCTGACCACTTCGATCCACTTTGTACCACATCTTACCCGTAAGTCGTTTATTGTCAAGCAGAAACTTGAAGGTCGCAGTCCCACTTCAGCACCGATTCCGGAAAATACGAAGGCTTGTGGTTAACTAATCGAAGCACCACAAGGGGTTGCGTTTATGCCCTTGGTTCTTTCGCTATTCGTTCGCTTAGATTTTTCTTGACCTCCGCGCCGGGCGCGGATTTTCCTGTGGAAAAGCCGGGCCGAGGAGATGCGAAGCTGCCTTTCTGCAAATTGCGCTGCTGGGTGTACACTTCCGCGCAGGTTTCCAACACAATCTGAAGTCCGAGCTACTGGAGGCGTTGCATGCCACTCAACACACCGGTCAACAAGGGGCGAATCTGGCTGGGCGGTCTGGCCGCGGGCGTGGTCTGGAATCTGTGGAGCTTTCTGATCAACACGTACGTCATCGGCAGCGCACGCTACATGGCTGCGCAGAATGCCGGGGTCCTTCTGAAGACGCCGCGCTATCCATTCTTCGTGGGCCAGTGGATCGTCATTGTGTTCGTGCTGGCGATCATCGTCGCGCACTTCTACGCCTGGACCCGGCAGACACTCGGGTCCGGCCCCAAGACGGCGCTGCGCGTCGGCTTCTGGATCGGCCTGATCGCCGGCTTCCCGTTAAACTTCGCTCAAGCCACCTGGTCGGCGGCAGGCCGCGAGCTTCCCCTGGGTTGGACGATCGAGATGTGGCTAGGCGCGATCCTAGCGTCGCTGGTGGCGGGATTCATCTACAAAGACTGACGCGTCATCGGCCGTGAAAGCTCTGGCGCCTCTCGCCGCTTCCTTAAAGGAGCGCTGGCATAGTGGAGCGGCGGACGCCTCGTCCGCCCCCGCCACCGGGGCTGCGTGATTGTCCGGCCTGAGATACCTACGCGCGGTGAATCTTCGGTGCGCTGTTGGAGTCGGAGAAAACGAAGGTATAGAGGTTGCCCGGACGCACGTTCGTCACCAGCACCGGCCGAAAGCATGCAATGCAGGTGCCTCCGGACCGGCGCACGCTGGGATACACGATCCCCGCCGCGCCGAGCATAAGCAACTGGGCCGCAAGCGCCTGTGACGCCGCATAACTCGTGGGCGAAAGACATTCTTGGTTGCCGGCCGCAGCTCGCAGATTGTGGAATTCGACCCGAAAGTCCGCGAGGTAGTCCAGGTAGTCAGCCCTATCCTCCTCATTCCACCCCGTTTCCTGCAGCCATAGCCGGCGATGGTAAGCGATTTCGGCTTGCGAGGTCTGCAATTCAAAACCGGCATACCAGGCTCCCCGGTCCGGAGAATTGAAGCGTGACCCTCCCGGCGCCGGATGGCAAAAGGTGGCATTGATGATGCGATACGAAGGGATGCCGAAGACAAGTTCGCGTTCGTCGATGCCGGGCGCCAGACGCGATTCCGCCAGCAGGCGGTCGTTGGTGGCGTTGTCGAGCTCGAAGATGCCTTCCAGGGTCTTAGGATCGTCCGTGAGCCGGGTGAGTACAGATGCCCCGCCGTCGGCGAATTGCGCCGGAATCAGCCGATGGGTATCGCGCTGATCGATCGCGGCAGTGGGAGGGAGTGAGATCGCAGCCACGGCTTGCCTTTCGGTTCCAGACGGTTACCGGCCGCCGCGGCGGGAATCGAGCAGGCGGCGCACGCCGATCATCCCCGGCACTCCGCCGCGAACCAGCAAATCCAGCGGCGCAGCGTTGTTGAACATGGGGTTGGAGTTGGGTCGGGACGTCCATTGATTCGCCAGCTTCTGGCTGAAGAGGATGTTCAAGGCCTTGAAGATGCCGATCAGCAGCGAGATGCGAGTCAACTCATCCTGCGAGAGCAGCCCTTTGCGACTCTTCTTCAGCTCGTAGTAGCGGCCGTGGGATGTACCGCCGAGCAGCGCCATGGCATCCTCGTTGCGCAGCCCCCACTTCTCGACGATGGCGAAGAAGGCGGCAATGGCTGGCGGGCTCAGGCGGGCACGTGTGGCTCCGTCCGCCAGGTCTGGCAGCTTTCTGAGGTCAAGGCCGAGATCGGGGACCACCGCCAGGGCATTCATAGATGCTCCATTTATGAATTAGATTATATCCTATTTTGGACTAATGTCAAGAGGCGGTCTCAGCCGCCGTGCCAACGCGGACTTCTCCATTACCGGGGAATCTGGGTCGTTCAGGCGTGCGTGGAACGGCGCCATTTGGCGTGGAGCCAGGCGAGAATTCCGATGGCGCATACTTCGATCGGCCCGGGCGGCAGGATCTGCATGCGCCAAAGGCTGTTGTAATCCACCGTGGCCACGTAGACGGCCCAGATGATGCCGCCTGCGGCAACCAGGCTTCCCAGGCGCACTTCCGCGCGAGAACTCAGGAAGTGATCGTCATGGGCAGCCTTCCGCGCCGGTGTATGCACTGGCGAGTAGACGATGGGGGTTTGATTGGTGTAACCCTCCCGATCCAGATCCCATTCCAGGTGCTCGTTTTTGACTGGTTTTGCCACTCCCTCCAAGATGGCACAAAACCGCACGCAAGTAACCGTTACGTCCGTGCTGGTCCAAGCGCGAGCCGCAGTCATCCTTTACCGCGAGGCCGGCGTTTACGGTTTTACGACCTGCAGATTGTTGGTCACCGAGAAGAGTCCGGACACGCTGTTGGCGCGAACTCCGACCAGGTTCTTGTCGGCATCGCTGTCGACCACACCCTCCAGTGTGAGGCGCCCGTTTTTCACCACGATGCGGATCGGCTTTTGCACTCCAAGTTCATATCTTTGAAGAGGCGGATATTGGTAGATGGCGCGGAACAGGCGCCGACGCAGCCCATCATCCATAGGAGATGGCGGCAAAATCTCGATTTGATTGTCGACCTTTTCGACTCCTTCAATATGCTTGACTGCGCTTTCCGCATCGGATTTGAGGGCCGGCCAGACCACCTGGCCCATCAGAGTAACGTTGTATCCGTCCACCTTGTAGGCGATGTAGTCGAAGACGCCGAAGTACGGAAGCATCAGCAGTTCATGGCGCACCTCACGGATGATGCGCTCCTCAGCTTTGGCGGAGGGTTGACCGCGCTGCGCATCCTGAGGGCTGGCCAGGGTTGCGAGGAAGGACATCCCCATAACAAGAATGAGCGACCGGAACCTCATGGTGGTTTCTCCTTGCATTTGAATTTCCCGAGGCTCGGCGATCAGTCTACTCCGAGCACAGGATAGTTGCGAGATCAGGGCGGCGGGATGCCTGCTCATAGGAGATTTTCCGCAGCCGGCCGGCAAGATGCGGTTGCCGGGGTGAGCAACAGTGTCAAACCGCGATCGCCTTCGATGGCGCGAATGTCGGCGCAGCTGTTGACGATCCAATCTGCCCCCGCGGCGGACAAGTCAGAATCCGGAGCCGTGGTCCTGCATGCGATCACCCTGGCGCCAGCAGCCTTGCCGGAGCGAACTCCTGCCGGCACGTCTTCCAGGACGATGCAATCGGCCGGCGGAAATCCAAGCAGCGCGGCGGCTTTGAGATAGGGCTCGGGATGGGGCTTGCCGTGGGTAATATCTGTCGCGGTGATGAGATTTTTTGGCAGGAGCAAACCGGACGCTCGCAGCCGCGCCTCGGCAAGCGGCCGGGTGCTGGAGGTAACGATGATCCACCGCTCTGGCGGGAGGCTGGCCAGCAGAGCAGTCGCTCCCGGGAGCGGAACTACGCCTTCCAGGTCTTCGATCTCCCTGCGCTCGACTTCGCGGTTCTCCGCTTCATGATCGGCGTGGGGCAGGTACTCGCGAACCGTGGCGAGGCTGGGACGTCCGTGGGCGCGGGCGACAACTTCTTCCGGATCAAATCCATGCTCGATCGCCCAGCGCCGCCAGACTCGCGCTACCGCGGGGGTGGAGTTGATCAGAACGCCGTCCATGTCGAAGAGCAAGGCTGCGCAGTGGAGTTGAGTCATCGGGATGCCGTGAACCTAAGTTGTAGGGCCGATCCTGTGTCAGAGTGTGAACTTGTTATTGTAAGACGGAGAGAAACGGTGTGATTGGGCAAGAATTCAATGCTCTGTCTGGATCCACTTCGGTGGTGATGAGCGTCACCCCCGATCGTATCTTTCGTCACCTCATCCCCGGCGAACTGGAATAGAATTGCTACGACAGGACGGGAGGCGTCGGTGCTGTCCAAGTGCGCCAATCCCGAATGCTCGGAAGTGTTCCGCTATCTCCATCAGGGGAAGATCTTCCATCTGTCTGTCCCAGAAGCGGAGGCTTCCGCAGGAACTTCAATTTCGTTGCCGCATGAGCGGTTCTGGCTCTGCGATCAATGCTCAAAGAAGATGACCCTGGTCTGGGCAGGAACGCAAGTCAAGGTCATTCCACTTCCCACCACATCCCGGTCACACGAAGCTGACGTTCTGGATTTTTCGATACGAAGAGGACGGGCACGGCGGCGGGCAGCGTCCGCCGGCCGTGACGAAGGATGAAACTGCGCTACCCGTCCGAAATCAGGACTGGACGATCTTCTCCAGTGCAATCCGGTTGCGAATGACCAGGGTCGAGCCCTTGAGCTGCAGCAGCTGTTTTTTCTTGAACTCTGAAAACAAGCGGCTCACGGTCTCGCGTGTGGTCCCGATGATCTCCGCAATCTCCTCATGGGTCAGAGTGAGCTTGACCTGCGAGGAGCCGTCGGTTTGTGGCGCCTTGGTCGACCAGGAGAGCAGCAGCTTGGCAAACTTTTCCGACGGCGAAGTGCTCAGACCCAGAGTGCGGATCTCTTCGTAGGCGTTGTAATAGTTGCGGCTCAGCTGTTCGGCCACGCGCAGGGCGACTTCTCCATGATCCTTCAAAAACTGCAGCAACGATTCGCGCGGAATGAAATTGGCCTGGCCAGGTTCCATCATCTCAGCCGTCACTTCATACGGACGACTGGAAACGACCGCATTCAGGCCGAGAACGTCTCCCGGTTCCGAAAGCTTTGTGATGATGGTTTTTCCTTCGCGGGACGAGGTCGACAATTTCGCTTTCCCGGCACAGAGCACAAACACGCCGCGCGGTTGCTGCCCTTCGATGAAGAGCATGGCTCCCTTGGGATAAACGGCGGTGGATTTGATTTCGTTGAGGCGTTGTCCGGCGGGTACGGAAAGATTGCAAAACAGATGTTCTTCTCGGACCGAACAAGTGAGGCAGTTATCAAGAATATTTAGTCCGTAAGGGGCGCGCACTGGCACCTCCCTCTCGGCTAAATTGTAGCACCGCATTTGCGCGTGTGATCATACTCACGAGCCACTGTGATCGGGGGCATATCGCACGCACAGACGTCAGGTAAAAACTCTGTAATGATGAAAGTTGTGTGCGTCCAAACGTGCGCTCCCCACTTCTCCAATAGTGTGAAAAAATGATGCAATCTGCATTCTTGGAAGGAATTCTGTGAGCCAGGTGTCCAGCCCCTCCATCCCGTCGGCCGTGGACAAACTCTATCCGGTAGCCCCACCCGCGCGGGCCAGCCTGGATCCGCTGTTTCTTCCCCGCTCAGCCGCGGTTATTGGCGCTACGGATCGCCCTGGGACGGTTGGGCGCAACGTGCTCTCGAATCTGCTCGAGAGTCAATTCCCTCTCAAAGTCTACGCCGTGAATCCGACCCACGCCGAAGTGCTGGGGCAGAAAACTTACAAGCATATAGGAGATATTCCTGGCGGAGTCGATCTCGCCATCGTGGTAACGCCGGCACAAACGGTCCCTCAAATCGTAGGAGAGTGCGTCGATGCGGGCGTGCGCGCCGCAGTCGTCATCTCGGCGGGATTCCGCGAGCAGGGCCACAGCGGCGCGGCTCTCGAAGAAGAGATTCAGGGACACCTCAGCCGCGGATCGCTGCGTCTGGTTGGGCCCAACTGCATGGGTTTCATGAATCCGAGCATCGGCCTCAATGCCACTTTTCTGAGGACAATGCCGCAGAAAGGCAGCGTGGCGTTCCTGAGTCAAAGCGGCGCGCTGCAGTCGGCGATTCTCGATTGGAGCCGCCGGGAGAACGTCGGATTCAGCGCTATCGTTTCCACGGGCTCGATGCTCGATATCGGATGGGGCGATCTCATCTATTACTTCGGCGATGATCCGCACACGAAGAGCATTCTCGTCTATATGGAGTCGGTGGGGGACGCGCGCTCGTTTCTCTCGGCCGCGCGCGAAATTACCTTGGGCAAGCCCATCATCGTCATCAAGGCCGGAAGGTCTGAAGCGGCCTCGCGAGCCGCCGCTTCGCACACCGGGGCGCTGACGGGAAGCGACGACGTCCTGGAAGCCGCATTCCGCCGCTGCGGCGTGCTGCGCGTGCAGAACATCGCCGACCTTTTCTACATGGCGGAAGCACTGAGCAAGCAGCCGCGCCCGCGCGGTCCCCGGCTCACCATCGTGACCAACGCCGGCGGGCCCGCGGTGCTGGCCACGGACGCGCTTATCGCCACCGGCGGCAAGCTCAGCGAACTCTCGCCGGAGTCGCTGCGCGCGCTGGATGGGTTTCTATCTCCGTACTGGAGCCACGGCAATCCCGTGGACGTGCTCGCCGATGCGGACGCTGAACACTACGTGAAAGCTCTCGAGGTGGCCTCGAAGGATCCGGGCGGCGACGCCCTGTTGGCGATCATTGCTCCGCAAGGTGGAGCCGACCCCACCGACGTTGCGCGGCGCATTGAACCCTTCGCCCACAGCAGCGGCAAGCCGTTGATCGCCAGCTGGATGGGCGGAGACGGAGTTGCGGAAGGCATTGCGATTCTGAATGCCGCCGGCATCCCTACCTTCCCTTATTCCGACACGGCCGCGCGCGCCTTCACCTACATGTGGCGATACACCTACAACCTGCGCGGACTCTACGAAACCCCAGCGCTGATCGAAGGGTCGGAACCCGCCTCCGAAGCGCGCCGCCAGGTCTTCGATGCTGTGCGCGACGTTCGCGCCGCCGGCCGCACCATGCTCAACGAGTTCGAAGCCAAGCAACTGCTCGCCCACTACGGAATTCCGGTGGTGGAGACGAAAACTGCCGCCAGCGAATCCGAGGCGGTCGCCCGCGCTTCCGAGATTGGATACCCCGTCGTCCTGAAGTTGCTGTCCAACACCATCGCGCACAAAACAGATGTCGATGGCGTTCGCCTGCAACTGCAGAATGCCGAGCAGGTGCAGGCGGCGTACCGCTCGATTCAGGCTTCGGTCTCGGAGAAAGCCGGACCCGAACATTTTGCCGGCGTTACGGTCCAGCCCATGGTGCGCCGCGACGGCTACGAGCTGATCCTGGGCAGCACAGTGGACCCGCAGTTTGGCCCGGTCATCCTGTTTGGCTCGGGCGGTGTGATGGTCGAGGTCTACCGCGACCGCGCTCTGGCCCTGCCGCCGCTGAACACAACGCTGGCCCAGCGACTGATGGAGCAGACGCGCATCTTCGCCGCGCTGCAAGGCGTGCGCGGGCGCAAGCCGGTCAATCTTGCCGCGCTCGAGGAGTTGCTGGTGCGGTTCAGCCAGCTCGTAGTAGAGCAGCCCTGGATTCGGGAGATCGACATTAATCCGCTGCTGGCGACGCCCGACCAACTCCTCGCGCTCGACGCCCGTGTCATGCTGCACGATTCCACCATGGAAGCGGCGAAGTTGCCGCGGCCTGCCATTCGGCCATATCCCTCGCAGTACGTCTGGGATTTCCTGATGAAAGACGGCACGCCGGTCACCATCCGCCCCATTCGTCCGGAAGATGAGCCGCTCATGGTGCAATTCCACGCCACTCTCTCCGAGCGCAGCGTCTACCTCCGTTACTTCTGCTCACTGAGCCTGAGCACGAGAGTCGAACATGAGCGGCTGGTGCGCATCTGCTTTGGCAGTTATGATCGCGGCTTCGCGCTGGTGGCCGACCGCAAGAATCCGGAGAACGGACAAC
This sequence comes from Candidatus Sulfotelmatobacter sp., assembly GCA_035266285.1. Taxonomy (GTDB): domain Bacteria; phylum Acidobacteriota; class Terriglobia; order Terriglobales; family Acidobacteriaceae; genus Sulfotelmatobacter. The sequence goes on along the minus strand of DATFNR010000057.1, from coordinate 19,875 downwards.
ACGAAATCCTGGGCGTAGGCCGCTTCAGCGCTCTCAATCGCAAGGAGGCCGAGGCCGCGGTTCTGGTTTCCGATCGATGGCAGGGGCGCGGGCTGGGGACGGAGTTGCTCGCCGGTGTCGCCCGCGTGGCACGCGAGGAGAAATTTCAGAAACTCTGCGGAGAAATCCTGCGCGATAACCTAGCGACGCAGGCCATCTTCAAGAAAGTGGGATTTCAGCTGCGCGCGATGGACGATCCTTCGTCCGTTTCTGCTCAGCTGCAACTCTGAGCGCCGGACCTTTCGCCTCTTAAACGATGGGGAGGGCCTTCGTGATTTCCAGCTGGGGCTCGAACTTCAACGTTGCCCCGATCGCCCGCGAAACCAGGCACAACTTCTCCGCCCGTTTGAGGAGATCGAGAGCGCGCTCGCGTTCCTCGGCCGAGGCGATCTTCAGGTTCGGCCGGACGACGATCTGGCTGAAAGTCCAGCCCGACTCCGCCTTACGAACGGTTCCGCTGGCCTCAACTTGCAAGTCGGTAAAGTTGAACTCCGCCGAGCCCGCAATCGCACGCAAGGTCGTGGTGTAACAACCGGCGATGGCGGCCAGCAAAAGCTCCTCGGGAGTCCAGCGGCCTTCCAGGCCGCCAAATTCCGTGGGCGCGGTGAAGTGGATCGCATTGGGAGCAGAATCAGACTTCGCCAGCCCCGTGCGCCCGGAAGTCCACCAGGCTGCGACTCGATATGCATGCTCGTCACTCATGACCGTGTTTGTCTCCTGGGAAAAGCTTGTGGAGTTCGTTGCGTAGTTTGTGTTTTTCATGGCGTATGGTGAGTCGCTCAACACCCGGTTGTAAGGGCGGCGCTGAGATTAGACTGCCTGTTCTTTCACTCCGACTCCCCGCTCCTTTTCGATTCTCTGAATCTGTGCTCGCAACCACACGGCGAGAGCCTGTTCCATCTCGACCTGGTTTCCGGTCCGATACAGATCTTCTACAGTTTGGCCCTGCTCATTGAGCCGGATATGGCGGCAAGGGATGCCGTCGGCCCGCCGCTCTTGCGGCACAAACTGCTCCAGCAGGCAGCTGTCGCAGGGATGCGGCCGCGCCGGATCGCAGAAGTTCGGGCAGATCGGCGAATCTTCAAAAACCGCCGGAGCCCGCCACGGCGCGTGCGGGGAACGCCCGTAGCCGCCGTCTTCCAGGAAGCTCAATTCGAACTTCAGCACGTCCAGGATGTCGCGATCGTCTTGAGTCATAGGGCACCTCGATTGCGACCTAGGATGCCAGAGGTCATGGCCTAACGCCGTATGTTCCGTCACGGGAAATCGTGATTTCGGTCACATTCGGAGCGGCCGGATTCCGGAGCGGAGGGACGATTTGCTTAGACTTTGGGAACGCCCCCATTCGCGCGGTGTGATTGAAATCACTGTGAACTGTGACCAGCCTCACGCCGGGGTTCCAGCGCACCCCCGCTAGGGCTCATAGGCACAACAAGGATCCGGGGCAAACAGGTCGCCAGTCATGGCATAGGCGCGCGCCCGCGAACCTCCGCAGACATTTCGTGCCGGGCATTTGCCGCATTTGCCCTTCAGCCTGGAGCTGTCGCGGAGGGAGACGAACAAGGACGAATTGCAATATAGCTCCGAAAGCGGCTCAGCGGTGACGTTGCCGGCCGACAGAGGCAGGTATCGGCTGGGGTAGGCTTCGCCGCCATGATTGATGAAAACGAAGCCCTTGCCGTCGTTAACCCCCTTCGGCGCACAGGTGATGACGTCGGCCTCGGTCATGTACCCGTGTTCCTCCCGGGCCCGCTGCTGCAGAAGATAACGCTGATAGTGCTGGCCTTCGGTGGTCTTGATCTGGAAGTGAACCCGCTTCGATGCCTCGTAGAGTTTGGCGAATACTTCTTCGTGCTCCTCGGCGCTGATGAGTTCTCCAGCCTTGTCCGGACTGGCCGGCACCAGGAAGAAGACGTTCCACAAGGCCACATCCAGGCGCGTGAGGAATTCGAGCATGGCGGCGACGTCGTGCACGTTCCGGCGCGAGATGACGGTGTTGACCTGCACCGGCAGGTCCACTTCGTGGCACGCCGCGATAGCCTCCAGCGTCCGCTGATGAGAGCCCGGAATGCCCCAGTGGGCATCGTCCAGGGCGGCGCTGGAACCGTGCAGCCAGAAACCAACCCGCATCAGGCCGCACTGTTTCAGCTCAGCGATCACCTGCGCATTCAGCAACGGGGTGGGCAGCAGCGTCAGCGACGTGCGCACCGAGCGTCGAGCTGCGAACTCGACCACCGGGAACAAGTCAGGACGCAGCAGCGGGTCGCCTCCGGTCAGCACCAACAGCGGCACGTGCATGGCCGCGACTTCTTCGATGAGATGAAAGGCCTCGGCCGTCGAAAATTCCCTCTTATCTCGGGGAGGGCGCGTTACCGTGCGGGCCGGCGTTGCCTTCCAGTCGCAAGCCTGGGTCATCTCCCAGGTCACTTGCAGCGGCCGGGGCTGAAAGGCGCTCGCATTTGCGAGCTGGCTGGATCCGCTGGCCGATGCTGACCTCGATGCCGAGGCCGGGCCCCTGGTGGTCGCCGAGCCAGCCGCTGGAGTGGAAAGACTGGAAAGAATAGACATACCCGGATGCTAGTTGCGGCGGGCGTGCAGACGCAGTGCCGCATCGCACGCTGATTCGTGATAACTGTCACAATCCACTCGAAAAACTCGTGTGATTTCGCTCACAAGGCAGGGTGACTTCTGCCCTAGGGCCACCCCGGATGGCATGCGAACCTACCGTTGCAAGTGAGCTTTCCGGCCGCGCAATGAAAGCGCGGCTGACAAAGACTAGCGGTAGGCGAAAGGCGGCCTCGATGCGGCCGCAAGCCGATCGTAGGATTCTGGCAACGCGGAAGGCGGGAGCATGTCCGGCAAACCAACACGGGAGGTTTTTGCGCTTGGAATCGCCCTCACCTTACTCATAACTGTCGGGACCGCCCACGCTGCCGGCAAACACTCTCCCAAACCCACCGCAGACGAGTGCTTCGCCTGTCATGGCGACGGTACCCTCACCCACGACGTCAACGGCAAGCCGGTCAGCCTGCATGTCGATCCCCAGGCGTTCAAAGATTCGATTCACGGCAGCATGTTTACCTGTGTCGACTGCCACACCGACGTAAAGAGCGCCGGCCACGAAACTCCCCCCAAGCGAATCACCTGCGCCACCTGCCATGCCGACGAACAGGCGGCCTACGAGCGCAGTTTCCACGCGCAAGCCGTTCAGGGAGGCAACAGCAAGGCCGCCACCTGCGTCGACTGCCACGGCGGCCCCCACGAACTGCTTCCGGCCAGCGATCCCAAGTCGCGCGTACACCACGCCAACATCCCCGCGACCTGTGGCGCCTGCCACAGCCAGAAATTTGTCATGGAAGACGGCGGACAGAGCGCCCAGATGGTTGCTTCTTACGAGCAAAGCGTGCACGGACACGCCGTCGCCGCGGGCTCGGAAAAAGCCGCGGTTTGCACCGACTGCCACGGCACGCACGAAATCCTGGATGCGAAGGATGCGAAGTCTCCCATCTTCAAATTCAACGTGCCCGCGACTTGCGGCCGCTGCCACGATGCAGTGTCGAAAGAGTTTCAGCAGAGCATCCATGGGCAGGCAATCGCGCAGGGTAACTGGCAAGCTCCGGTCTGCACTGATTGCCATGGCATCCACTCCATCAAGGCGCTCGCCGATCCCAACTCTCCGGTCTCCGCGCAGAACGTGGGGCGGGCAACCTGTGCGCGTTGCCACGAGGGAGTGCGCCTTTCCCAGGAGTTTGGAGTGGAAGGCCGCCGCGAGTCCACGTACCTAGCCAGCTATCACGGGCTGGCGTCGCGGGGAGGCTCGCAGGTGGTTGCGAACTGCGCGAGTTGCCACGGCACGCATAGCATCTTTCCCTCCAGCGATCCGCGTTCCACCATCAACCGCGCCAATCTGGCTCGCACCTGCGGCCAATGCCACCCGGGCGTCACCGAAAAGTTCACGTCCGCGAAAGTGCATGTGGACGCGCCTCTCTCAGCGGACGTGGGCAGCAAGGCCGTGCGCTGGATTCGCCACTTTTACGTCAGCATGATCTGGATCGTCATCGGCGGCATGCTGGCGCACAATCTCATCATCTGGCGCGCCAAGGTGATAGCGCGGCGCAAAACCGAGCAGCAGTTCGTCGAGCGTATGTCCGCCCACTTCCGTTGGCAGCATGCTGCGCTGCTCAGCAGTTTTATTGTGCTGGTGCTGACCGGCTTCGCCCTGAAGTTCCCCGACTCGTGGTTTGCCTCGATGCTTTCGCTGGGTGAGGCGAAACGGCATCTCCTGCATCGCATTGCGGCCGTGGTGCTGATTGGAGTGAGCCTCTACCACCTGTTCGATGTCGCCGTCAGCCGCGCTGGACGAAAACTGCTGGCCGATCTCTTCCCCACGCTGGACGATGTGCGCGGCGCGTGGCAGAATCTCAGCTACTATCTCGGCCTGACTTCGCGCAAGCCCGAGTTCGCACGCTTCAACTACGCGGAGAAGGCTGAGTACTGGGCGCTGGTCTGGGGCATGATCGTGATGGCCGTGACCGGCGTGATGCTGTGGGCCAAGGTTCTGGTAGGCAATCATCTGCCGCGCTGGTGGCTGGATGTGGCAACGGCCATTCACTTCTATGAAGCCGTGCTGGCCACGCTGGCGATCGTCGTCTGGCACTTCTACCAGGTCTTCCTCGACCCCGACGTCTATCCCATGAACTGGGCGTGGTGGGACGGCAAGATGACTCTGCATCACTACCGCGAAGAACACGGCCTGGATCGCGCCACGCTGACGGAAGCGTCGGTTGCGATCGACGCAGTTGCCGGAGAAAACGAGACCGCGCCGGCCGATTCCCATTCCAACGAATCCCATCTGGCCGAGGCCCATCATGGACAATGAGAAGACTCCACCGCCTGCGGTGGAGCCCTGGCATCGCTCGCGCATGCTGCTGCGCAATCCAGTCAGCCTGGCGGGAGTGGCGCTGGGGATCGTCGCTCTGGCTAACATTTTTCTCTTTGTCCTGATCGATGCCATCGCCGTCAAGCCCAGCCCGTACATCGGCATTCTGGCCTACATGGTGTCCCCGGCCTTTCTGGTACTCGGCCTCCTGCTCATGCTGGCCGGAGTGCTGATCGAACGTCGCAAGAAGACTGCGCCTACCGCCTTCTATCCACGGGTCGATCTGAACGATCCCGCACAGCGTAGCGCCGCCATTTCGTTCGTGGCCTTCCTGGTGGTGTTTGCCGTCGTCAGCTCTGCCGGCAGCTACAAGGCATACGAGTTCACCGAATCGACCACGTTCTGCGGCCAGCTGTGCCACACGGTGATGATTCCGGAATACACTGCCTATCAACTCTCTCCCCACGCGCGCGTGGCCTGCGCCGAGTGCCATGTGGGCGCGGGCGCGACCTGGTTTGTGAAGTCCAAGCTCTCCGGCAGCCGCCAGGTGTTTGCCACCGTCTTCAACACGTTTCCGCGGCCCATCCCCACACCGGTGCACAATTTGCGCCCCGCTCAGGAAACCTGCGAGCAGTGCCACTGGCCGAAGAAGTTCTACGGCGGGCAGCTCAAGGTCTTCTCACACTACGCGAACGATGAGAAAAACACGCTGCGCCAGGTCCGCATGATCATCAAGACCGGCGGCGGCGATCCGGCCACAGGCGCGCCCGAAGGCATCCACTGGCACATGAACATCGGCAACAAGATCGATTACGTTGCGACCGATGAGAAGCGCCAGGTCATTCCCTACATTCACGTGGAAGACATGCAGGGCCGGGTTACCGAGTACTACGCGAAGGACTCAACCCTCAGCAAAGACCAGATCGCCAAGGCCGCGCGCCATCACATGGATTGCGTGGACTGCCACAACCGCCCCTCGCACATTTACGTTCCGCCGGATCAGTCGGTCGATCAGTCGCTGCTGGCGCGGCGCCTGGATGCTTCCCTGCCCTTCCTCAAGCAGCAGGCAGTCACCGTGCTGGCCGCGACCTACCAGACCAGCGACGAGGCCATGCGCGGCATCGCCAGCGGTCTGCAGACCTTCTACGAAACCAAGTATCCCGACGTGGCCAAGAGCAAGCAGCTGGAGATCCGCAATGCGGTCGCCGAGATTCAGCAGATCTACGGCCGAACCACCTTCCCCGACATGAAACTCAACTGGCAGACCCATAACAACAACCTGGGACACTTCTACTATCCCGGCTGCTTCCGCTGCCACGACGGCCAGCATGTCAGCGCTGACGGCAAGGTCGTGAGCAAAGATTGCAACCAATGCCACACCCTCATGTCCCAGAGCGAGGGCGCGATCAGCGTGGCCACGACGGGGCTGCCCAGCTTCCAGCATCCCGTCGATATAGGGGATCTGACGCAGGTCAATTGCGCCGACTGCCATACCGGAGGCGTCGGGCCGTAAGGAACTGCCCCATTCAAGCCATAAGGACGGCTTGAGTGGCCACCCGTCAATTGGGCCAGATCCTGCTTTCGTTTCCTTTACAGGACAATCATCGAAGATCCATGGCAGCAATGGCTTAGCCTCAAGCTGTGATTCTGGTCACACCCTTCTGTGAACCCACGTCCCGACATCCCCATTCGCTTCCGGCATCCTGAAGACATCGCAGGGGTTACCCGGTGGCCGCTGTGAAAACTCCGCATGGGGGACATATGAAGCGCAAATTCAAGACCATGGACGCCAATGAGGCGGTGGCGCATGTAGCCTACGGCGCAAGCGAAGTCATTGCCATCTACCCCATTACGCCATCGTCGACGATGGGCGAGTGGGCCGACCAGTGGGCTTCGGAAGGCGTGCCCAACGCCTGGGGGAGCGTGCCCCACGTGATTGAGATGCAGAGTGAAGGCGGCGCTGCCGGGGCCGTCCACGGCGCTCTGCAGACCGGGTCGCTGGCCACGACCTTTACCGCGTCGCAGGGCCTGCTGCTGATGATCCCCAACATGAACAAGATTGCGGGCGAGCTGACCCCGACCGCGTTTCACGTTTCCGCCCGCACCGTGGCCACCCACGCGCTCTCGATCTTCGGCGACCACTCCGATGTAATGTTCTGCCGTGCGACCGGCTTCGCCATGCTCTGCTCGAACTCGGTGCAGGAAGCCATGGACCTGGCCTTGATCGCGCACGCCGCTTCACTCGACACCCGTATTCCATTCCTTCATTTCTTCGACGGATTCCGCACCTCGCACGAAGTCAACAAGATCGAGATGCTCAGCGAAGACGATATGCGGGCCCTCATCAATATGGACCGCGTCATCGAGCACCGCCAGCGCGCGCTCTCGCCCGATCATCCGGTGCTGCGCGGCACGGCGCAGAACCCCGACGTTTTCTTCCAGATTCGCGAAACCGCGAACCGCTACTACGACGACGCGCCCGCCAAGGTGCAGGCGGTGATGAACAAGTTCGCCGAGGTGGTCGGACGCCAGTACCGCTTGTTCGACTACGTGGGCGCACCCGATGCCGAGCGCGTAATCGTCATGATGGGCTCCGGGGCCGAGGTCGCGCACGAAACGGTCGAACATCTGAACGCCCGCGGCGAAAAGGTCGGCCTGCTGAAAGTTCGTTTGTATCGGCCGTTCTGCGTGAAATCCTTTCTCGCGGCCCTCCCGAAAACTGTTCGCGAGATCGCGGTTCTCGATCGCTCCAAAGAATCGGGTGCGATCGGCGAACCGCTGTACCTCGACGTGGTGAATGCAATTCACGAAGGGATCAGCAAGAAGTATGTAGCCCCGGACGCATTCGTCCGGGGTGGGGCGGACGAGGGCGTCCGCCGCTCCACGATCATCGGTGGCCGTTACGGCTTGTCATCCAAGGAGTTCACGCCGGCGATGGTCAAGGCCGTGTACGACAACCTGGCGCAAGCCGCGCCCGATCGTCCACCCAAAGATCACTTCACCATCGGCATCAACGACGACGTCACGCACACCAGCCTCGATTACGACCCGGCCTTCTCGACCGAGCCCGACAGCGTGATTCGCGCGATGTTCTACGGCTTAGGCGCGGACGGCACGGTGGGCGCCAACAAGAACTCCATCAAGATCATCGGCGAGAACACCGACAACTACGCGCAGGGATATTTCGTGTACGACTCGAAAAAATCCGGCGCCATGACCGTCTCGCACCTGCGCTTTGGCCCGCAGCCGATCCGCTCCAGCTATCTGGTGTCGAAGGCGAATTTCGTAGCTTGCCATCAGTGGATCTTCCTCGAGCGCTACGACATGCTGAGCGCGCTGGTCGAGGGCGGTGTTTTCCTGCTCAACAGCCCCTTCCGGAAAGACGAGGTCTGGGATCATCTGCCGCGCGAGGTACAGACCCAGCTCATTGCAAAAAAGGCCAGGCTCTTCGCCATTGACGCGTATCAGGTGGCACGCGACGCCGGCATGGGCTCGCGCATGAACGTGATCATGCAGGTATGCTTCTTTGCGATTTCACGCGTTCTGCCGGGCGAGCAAGCCATTGAAGCCATTCGCCAGTCCATCCGGGACACTTACGGGCGCAAAGGCGAGGAAGTCGTCAAGAAGAACATGCTGGCCGTGGATGCAACCCTGGCTCATCTGTTCGAAGTGAAAGTTCCCGAGAGCGCCACCAGTAAGATCGAGATGCCGGAGGTCTTCCCCGGCGCCCCCAGGTTCGAGCGCGACGTGCTGGGCACGATTTACTCTGGCCTCGGCGACGAACTGCCGGTCAGCGCCTTCTCCTGCGATGGAACGTTCCCTACCGCAACTGCGCGCTGGGAGAAGCGCAATCTCGCCCTCGAAATTCCCGCCTGGGATTCGAAAATCTGCATCCAGTGCGGCAAGTGCGCCATGGTCTGCCCGCACGCCGTGATTCGCATCAAGGTGTATGAAAGCAAAGAAATCGCCAGTGCTCCGGCGACGTTCAAATCCTGCGAGGCCCGCGACAAGGAATGGGCGGGAATGAAGTACACCATCCAGGTTGCGCCGGAAGACTGCACCGGATGCGGCATCTGCGTCGACGTCTGCCCGGTCAAGAACAAGGCGGAGACGCGGTTGAAAGCCATCAACATGGTGCCGCAACCGCCGCTGCGCGCGCCGGAGAAGGAAAACTGGGAATTCTTCCTGAAGATTCCGGAACTCGATCGCAGAAAGATCAAAGTGGGCGCCATTCGCCAGCAACAGGTGCAGGAACCGCTGTTCGAATTCTCCGGCGCCTGCTCGGGATGCGGGGAAACGCCGTACATCAAGCTGGTCACGCAGCTTTTCGGAGATCGCACCATCATCGCGAATGCCACAGGATGCTCGTCCATCTATGGCGGCAACCTGCCCACCACTCCTTACGCGAAGAACGCTGACGGGCGTGGACCGGCCTGGTCGAACTCGCTGTTCGAAGATAACGCCGAATTCGGTCTCGGCTTCCGCGTCTCCATCGACAAGCAGGCAGAGTTTGCCCGCGAGTTGCTGCACGGTCTGGCTGAGAAGGTGGGAAACGATCTGGCAGAGCAGATCCTCGGGGCCAAGCAAAAAGACGAAGCGGATATCTTCGAGCAACGCCAGCGCGTCGACATCCTGAAAGAAAGACTGCAGAAGCTGGCCTCGCTCCAAGCCAAGCAACTTCTCGCCGTCGCCGACATGCTGGTGAAAAAGAGTGTCTGGATCGTCGGCGGCGACGGCTGGGCTTACGACATCGGCTTCGGCGGCCTCGACCACGTGCTGGCCAGCGGACGCAACGTGAACCTGCTCGTGCTGGACACCGAGGTTTACTCGAACACGGGAGGACAGGCGTCGAAATCTACTCCCCGCGGCGCGGTGGCCAAGTTTGCCGCGGGCGGAAAGCCAGGCCCCAAGAAGGATCTCGGACTGATGGCCATGACCTACGGCAACGTCTACGTGGCCAGCGTGGCCATGGGCGCGAAAGACGAACACACGCTGAAGGCGTTCCTTGAGGCCGAAGCTTATGACGGGCCGAGCATCATCATTGCCTATTCGCACTGCATCGCCCACGGCATCGACATGACGACGGCGATGACCGATCAGAAGGTTGCGGTCGAATCCGGCCAGTGGCTGCTCTACCGCTACAACCCCGAGCGGGCCGAGGCGGGGGAGAATCCGCTGGTGCTCGACTCCCGCGCTCCCACCCGCAAGGTGCAGGAGTACCTGCTGCAGCAGACGCGCTTCAAGATGCTGACCAAGAGCAAACCGGAAGACGCCGAGCGCCTGTGGAAGATGGCGCAGCAGGATGCGGAGCGCCGCTACCGCATGTACGAATACATGGCCGCGCGCAAGCCGGAGCCTGCAGCCGCAGCGAAGGAATCCACCGAGAAGCCGGCGGCAGTGGAGAAAACGGCAACCACCGGGGCAACGCGTTAGGGTGGAGACGCTGACTTAGGTTTTGATTGAACAAAAGCCGTGAGCAGGAGAATTTCGATGATCGATCTCACCACAACTTATCTTGGCCTGAAGCTGCAATCACCGCTGGTGGTCTCGGCGTCGCCCCTGTCGCGTGATGTGGAAGGCATCTGCCGCCTCGAAGAAGCGGGCGCCTCGGCCGTCGTGCTGTACTCGCTGTTCGAGGAGCAACTCCGGCAGGAAGAACTTGACCTGGAGTATCACCTGAACGCGGGAACCGAGAGCTTCGCCGAATCCCTCAGTTACTTTCCGCAACCCAGCGAGTTCCAGACCGGGCCTGAGGGATATTTGAATCACATCCGCAAGGCTAAGTCCTCCGTGCGCATTCCCATCATCGCCAGCCTGAACGGCTCGACCATGGGGGGATGGACGAAGTTTGCGGGCGAGATCGAACGCGCCGGCGCCGACGCTATCGAGTGCAACGTCTACTACATCCCCACTGACCCGAAGCTGAGCGCCGAGGATATCGAAACCACGTATCTCGACATTCTGCGGGCCGTGAAGGCAACAGTGACCATCCCAGTTGCGGTGAAGCTGAGCCCGTTTTTCAGCAACCTGGCCAACATGGCGCAGCGCCTCGACGCCGCGGGGGCGGACGCGCTGGTGCTGTTCAATCGCTTCTACCAGCCCGACATTGATCTGGAAGAACTGGAACTGCGGCCTAACGTGCTGCTCAGCACCCCGCAGTCGCTGCGCCTGCCGCTGACCTGGATCGGGATTCTGTTCGGCCGGATCAAAGCCGGCTTGGCGGCAACCAGCGGCGTGCATGGCGCGCAGGATGTCATTAAACTGCTCATGGTCGGAGCCAATGTGACCATGCTGTGTTCTGCTCTCATGCGGCATGGCATCAACCACCTGCGCCACATCGAGCGCGAGATGCGCGAGTGGATGGAAGAGCACGAATACGAATCGGTCGCCCAGATGCAGGGCAGCATGAGCCAGATCCGCTGTCCCGACCCCGGCGCCTTCGAGCGCGCCCAGTACATGCGCGCCGTCAAGGGCATGCAGCACATCCACATGGCAGGATGGCGCTGATAGAGATCGAGAACCGGCTTTGGGAAGGGCACGGCTTCAGCCGTGCCGCAAAAACCCCCGATTGAAACGGGCTTTAGCCCCTGAGGGACTCTGGTTTTGGCAACACACCAAGAGATCGCGATATCTTGTCCTTCGAGCATTCCTGGCCCGATGGATAAGGATCCCGCAAACGGCAAGAGCAGTACCGGATCTGCGGCCACCGACAAAGCCCGCCGCGAGCGCCGGCATGCTCTGATTCTTCCCCGTGAACACGGCGCCTGGGGATTGCTGCTCGTACCCATGGTCACAGGCGCAGGCGTGGCTTTCCGCGAAAGCAGCCACGCGGTTCCGCTTCTGTGGCTGCTGGCCGCCGCGCTGGCGCTATTCTGGCTGCGCACTCCGGTGGAGAGCCTCATGGGCACCTCCGCCATACGCGCGCAAACGCGAGACGAGCGGCGCGAAGTTGCCATCGTGGTTGGAAGCCTGGCCGCCGTCGCGGCGCTGGCTCTGGCCGCGTTGTTGGGCGGCGGGCAAAATCCTGATCTGTGGCTGATTGGCAGCGCCGCGGCTGTGGCGTTTGTCGCCCAGGCTTTGTTCAAAAAATTGGGACGGCGGACGCGCATGATGTCCGAGATCGTCGGCACGATCGGCCTTACCTCTTCCGCTCCGGCCGCCTACTATGTGATCACGGGCAGATTCGGCGAGGCGGCCTGGATGCTCTGGTTGGCTAACTTCATCTTCGCCGGCAACCAGGTTCACTACGTCCAGTTGAGGATTCACACTTCGCGGGTTGAGGGATTGCGGGCAAAGTTCGCGCGCGGCTGGGCCTTTGCGGCGGGGCAGGTTGTGATGGCGGCCATTCTTGTTCTTGCCTGCCGGCGCGGATGGATGCCGTGGCTGGCGTTGATCGCTTTTGGGCCGATTCTCTTTCGCGGATGGTTCTACTTCTTGCGGAAACCCGCACCCCTCGTCGTTCGCCGCCTGGGGTGGAATGAACTCGCGCAGGCCGTCGCCTTCTGCGTTCTGTTCATTGCGGCGTTTGCGCTCTGGCGCTAATTCTCACACAACGAAAAGCAGCTTTCTCATTCGCGTTGGAAATCGTCCTCCCTATGTATAATTCGCGCCACGACGCGAACGCCGACCAACGAATGCACTTCCCACGCTGGTTCTAGTTTTCAACGACAAGCGGGCGCGTTGCAGGTTCGGAGGTCCTTTCAAGACCATGAACTTCAATCTCTCATTTTCTCTTGCCGTATTCCTCTTCGTCTCCGGAGCGTTCGGGCAAACCAACTCGTCGTTTTACGTAGCAACGTCGGGCAACGATTCGAACCCGGGCACTCAAGCAGCGCCCTGGCGAACCGTTCAGCATGCGGCAGACGTTGCTCGCGCAGGCAGCACGGTCAACGTGCGGGGCGGAGTCTACGAAGAACTCGTGACCATCAAGGAGTCAGGCAACGCGACCGACGGATACATCACGTTTCGAAGTTATCCCGGCGAAACGGCCGTGCTGGACGCCGAGCATCTCACTCCCACGGCCCGAAGCGCCATACTGACCATTCACGACAAAAGCTACGTGCGAATCGAAGGCTTTGAACTGCGCAACTTCCGCACTGCCGAACACCGGCTGGCGCCTCTCGGCATCAGCGTGATGGGGGCTGGTTCTCATATCGAACTGCTGAAGAACAACGTCCACCACATCGAGCAGAATTTTCAGGGCCGTGACCGACCCGGAAGCGGGGGCAACGGGTTCGGCATCGCCGTGTACGGCACCGACGCGAAGACTCCGATCAGTGAACTGGTGATCGACGGGAACGAGGTGCATCACCTCAAGACGGGCTCCAGCGAGTCACTGGTAGTGAACGGAAACGTCACGAACTTCCGCATCACGCACAATGTCGTTCACGATAACAACAACATTGGAATCGACGTCATCGGTTTTGAGCGTACGGCGCCCGACCCTGCCGTCGATCAGGCTCGCGATGGAGTAGTGAGCGAAAATCTGGTGTACAACATCACCTCGAAGGGCAATCCGGCCTACCGTGACGAAGTGAACTCCGATGGTATTTACGTGGACGGCGGCACCAGAATCCTGATCGAACGGAACGTCATGCACGATGTGGACTTCGGAATCGAGCTGGCCAGCGAGCACAAGGACCGCGCCACCAGCTACGTTACAGCGCGGAATAACCTCATCTATCGCGGCCATACTGCAGGTATTTCCATCGGAGGGTATGCGCCCGATCGAGGACACACGGAGCACTGCACGGTCGTCAACAACACACTCTACGACAACGACACTTCGGCAACCGGATCCGGTGAGTTCCAGATGCAGTGGAACATGGCAGACGATATTTTTGAGAACAACATCGTATACGCAGGGTCGCGCTGCCTGATGGCGGTGAATCGATCGCAGGTTGACAAAAACAAGCCGCCGGTCACGATCGATCACAACCTGTATTACTGTGCCTCTGGAGCGAAGGCCACCTGGAAAGAGGTTTCCGGCGACATCACAGGCTTTGACCAATATGTTCAGTCCACGGGGAGCGACCGTGACTCCCGTTTTCTGGATCCGCACTTTGCGGACACATCTGCGAACGACTTTCATCTGCGCCCGGATTCGCCCGCAATCGCTGCCGGAGTGAGCGAGGGCGTGCCGGTGGGAGAACAGGATCTTGAAGGAACGCCACGAGTCAAATCCGGAAAGATAGACATCGGCTGCTACCAGACACGCTGACAGCAGTCCACGGACAAGCCTACGGCACAATCACCGCCGCCCCGTCGACGGCGTCGTTCTTGACCGAAATCAGCGCATCGTTCGCCTGATCGAGTGAAAAGACGGTAACCTTCGGTTTGAGGCTGATCTCAGCCGCCAGCGCCAGGAAGTCGCGGGCGTCGGTGCGAGTCATGTTGGCGACGCTGCGCAGCTGGCGCTCGCCCCACAGCAGCGTGTCGTAGTCGAACTGCGGCATGCGATCCAGGTGAATGGCGTTGATTGCCACTACGCCGCCCTTGCGCAGGCTGGCGAGCGCTGCGACCACGACATCCCCGCTCGGAGCGAAGGTGACGGCGCGGTCCAGGGCGACCGGCGGCTTGTCGGTTTCACTCCCCACCCACGTCGCACCCAGAGACGCCGCCAGTTTGCGGTGCGACTCCCCACGGGTCGAAACATACACCTCGCACCTCCATGCCTGCAGCACTGCAATCGCCAGATGCGCAGACGCGCCGAAGCCAAACAGTCCCACGCGTTCGCCCGGCTCGACGCCAGCTACGCGCAGGCTGCGAAAGCCGATGACGCCGGCGCAGAGCAGGGGCGCGGCGTGCAGGTCATCGAGCGCGGCGGGCAGCGGGAAAACGAAATCAGCGCGCGCCAGCGCATATTCCGCATAGCCTCCGGGAACCGAGTAGCCGGTGAAAGTTGGCGAGTCGCAAAGATTTTCGAGACCACGACGGCAGTAGGCGCAGGTGCCATCCGTCCCGCCGAGCCAGGAGACGCCGACGCGTGTGCCGATTGGCATCTCCGCGGTGGCGCCGTCGACCACCTCGCCCACAATCTGATGGCCGGGAATGATCCGGGGCCGTTGCGGCGGTAACTCGCCTTCCACGATATGAAGATCGGTACGGCAGATACCGCAAGCCCGCACGCGCAGCAGCACGTGGCCGGGCGTGAGCCTGGGATCGGGCACACTCGCGACTTGCAGCGGCCGCTGCGAGACGGGCTGCGGCGAGGGGAGCACGGCGGCTTTCATGCGGGGTCTCCCAGACAGTATGACAAAGGCTGGGCAGCCGGGCGCCGTCGAAATAACTGGGAACAAAACGAAATGAATCGCAACCAGCCAGCATTTGTTCTCCGGCCAGACCCGCTACACCCGAGCAGGCCGCACTACCACGCTTTTCCATGGTTTTACCTTTCGCTGCGATTTTTCTTGACTTAGACCACAAACGAAAGTAATAGTTGTCAGCCGTAACTATGCGAAAGCCACGCGGGGAGGTTCTAGGGTGTCTGCGCTCGTAGTGGCGCTTTACCGGTCGCAGCTTGTTCCGGCTGATTGCGCTTTCAATGATGGCGGCGCTGGCCTCGACCGCCGCCGTGGCGCAGGGAGCGTATCAGGGTCAACTCCGCGGTGACGGACCAGGCCGGAGCCGTACGCAGGGGGTACCGCACGCGCGGCTTTCTGTGCCGAGCTAAGAGTCTATAAGAGTTTAGGAGGTGGGGTGATGCAAGCGAACAATCGGATGTGGCGATTGGTTGTGGTGTCGTGTGTGCTCCTCTTCGCTATCAGCCTTTGCCCTCTCACGATTCTTGGGCAATCGACATTCACGGCGCAATTGACGGGCGTGGTCACCGATGCTACGGGAGCCGTGATTCCCGGTGCCAAGGTGACGCTCACCGACGAAGCTACCTCTGTGGCAACCACGTCCACAACCGATAGCCGCGGGATCTACGTGTTTACCGGGATTCGCCCGGCGACGTATGGCATTCGCGTGGAGACCGCCGGTATGAAGCCCCGGGAGCGCAAAGGATTGATCCTGGCCGTGAGCCAGCAGGCCACCGTTGATTTCACAATGTCTCCCGGCTCGATCTCAGAATCGGTGACGGTTACGGCTGAGGCGCCGCTTCTCGATACCGCCAGCGCTACCTTGGGCACGGACGTGACCAATGAATACGTGCGCGATATTCCGCTGGCCAATCGCAGCTTCTTCGGCTTGGTCTTTCTAGCTGGAGGCGTGACCGAGTCCGCAGGTTCGGGCATTAACGACTCCTATCCTAGCGGCACAAACTTCATTTCCAACGGCCAGCGAAATTCCACGGCGGACATACGTCTGGATGGCGGTCTCACCAGCGCCCCCGAGCAGGGCGAAGGAGGAACCACCAACGTGTACTATCAACCGTCCGTGGAAATCGTTCAGGAATTCAAAGTTGAGAACAACAGCTTCTCCGCGGAGTATGGCAATAACGGCGGCACAATAGTCAACATTGTTTCAAAAGAAGGCGGTAATAAGTTTCACGGCAGCGGTTGGTGGTTCGGACAGCGTGCCGCACTGGATGCCAATGAGTTTTTCAATAACGCGTTTGGTACCCCCAAAGCCGATCATGCGCGCGATCAATACGGGTTCTCCATAGGTGGCCCGATCAAGAAGGGGAAGACATTCTTCTTCTTCGACTTAGAAAGGCTTCGGGAGAATAGTCCGAGCTCGCACAGCCGTTTTGTGCCCACCGATTTGGAACGGCAAGGCGATTTCCGGCAAACCTTTACAACGGATCCCAACAGCGGGAACCCAATTCTGCAACAGATCTTCAATCCGTACAATGTCGACCCAAACGGCGTTCGCGCGCCATTTAACACTCCGAATCTGATCGATGCAACCTGCACGAGACCTGATGGCAGTCCATGCCTTGATCCCATCGGCCAGGCGATCCTAAATCTGTACCCGGAACCCACGATTCCGAACGCACCCGCTGGTGTCGAAAATTATCACTATCAGGTTCTTACCAAGAGCACCAGCCAGCAGTTTGACATAAAGATTGATCACCATTTTTCGGAAAAGAACCGCGTTTCCGGGCGCTACAGCAACCAGCGCGGTAACTTTATCTCTCCCTTCACCAACGTGGATCTATTCAACGGGCAAAGCAGCCCGAGCCACGTGCAGAACGCGGTCATTGAAGAAAATTGGAGCGCGAAACCAACCGTCTTACTGACGAACCGATTTGCGCTGGATCGCGTGTGGAACCCTACGCTCGAGAGCTACCCCAACTTGAACACCGCGTTTAACCAACCCGGCGACGCCATCCTCACCACGGTGAACGGGTTGTCGCGTATGCCCGTATTTAACATGCATAGCAACGCAAGCACTTTATTCCCGCAGTGCTGCACCGACACCAATTTTGGCCATACGCTTTTTGCCTACAGCTCCGCGCTTACCTGGGTGCAGGGCCGGCACATCTGGAAATTTGGCGGCGAACAGAGAATCTTTTTCAATAATTTCTGGCAGCCCAATCCACCCACGGGCAATTTCGATTTCCCGACGTCCGTGACCGAGAACATCATCAACAATGGAGACTCCACTCAGGGAAACTCCTTCGCCGATCTTCTCCTGGGATACGGCGATCCGGGCAACAGTTTCCTGGCCACCTTCAGACCCGTGGAAAACAAGGCAAAAGAGACGGCTTTCTTCGTTCAAGACGACCTGAAAGTCAACTCGAAGCTGACCCTCAACCTGGGTTTGCGCTACGAATGGAGCACCCCGTATACGGAGCGCAACAACCTGATTCAGTTCAGCAATTTTACCGGCAATAGCGGCATTGCTGTGCCGATCACCGCTGTAGACCCCGTTACAGACCCCACACAGCCCCCAGACCCCAATAATCCCAGTGTCGTCTTGCTCACTCGCACTGGCAACCTTCCGGGTACCACGATCTTTCCCACCTCGGGACGTCGCAACAGCCCCGTGGACCGCAACAATGTCGCCCCGCGGCTGGGTTTTGCTTACGCCCTCAATTCCAACACCGTGATTCGCGGCGGCGCGGGCGTTTACTATGGCCTGAATCCAGCGACGAACTTTCAATTCAGCGGTCCCGCCTTTGGCAATTCTAATGCCATCCGCTTTACCAAAGACGGTTTCAAGACACCGTTTGCGACCCTGGCAACCCCGTTTCCCGATGCCGCAGCGACTCCGGGGTCCATATCGTACGCGGCGCCGCAAGGAAATAAATACGGCGCCGACGCCATGTGGGGTTACTCCAATAACAATAGCTTAGACACCAGCACAGTGCGCAACGCCGAAATCTACCAATGGAATATAGGTGTGCAGCACCTTTTCCCAGCCGCTATAACCATTGGAGTGGATTACTCCGCGAGCCGGAGCACGCATCTGCCCTTTAGCTCCAGTTCTGGGGCGTCCGAGCGCAACTTCCTGCCCTCTGCTATACGCAACCAGATCGTCGCAAAGTCCAACGCTTGCGTAGCAAACCCCAATCCTAATTCACCTTGCGTTGCGCCGTCGGACGTATTGGCCTCCCAGGTCAATAATCCGTTCCAGTGTTTTTTCACAGTCATTGCGCCCCTTCCTGCATACTGCCCGGCATCGCCGATCTTCAACGAGCCTGCGTCCCGTTATAACGACGATACGATCCCACTGGGAAATCTACTGAACCCCTTCCCGCAGTTTGACGGGTCTTTCAGCGGCCTGGCTTTGCTGACTGCCCACTCCGTATATAACTCCCTGCAGGTGAGATTTCAGAAGCGGACCAGCCACTACATCAGCTTTGAAGGCAATTACACGCTCTCCAAGGCGATGGACGACTCTTCGGCGGGCGCTAATTCGTTCATCACCAACACCCTCAGTGTGGGCCTACAAAATCTGGAGGACCACAAAGCGGAATGGTCCATCAGCGCAAATGACGCCACGCACCGTCTGGTGTTGGCCACAATCGTCGACTTACCAGTGGGACGTGGCCGCTGGATCGGCCGGGGCATGAATCGTGTCTTGGATGGCGTGGCCGGTGGTTGGTCCGTCTCCACCATTCTGACCTTCCAGTCAGGCAACCCGCTTAACATCGTCATGGCCAACGGACGTTTAGCCAACGGCAGCCAGCGGCCCAACGTCACCTGCTCCAATCCTTCTTCCGGAGTCAGCTACCGCGATGCCGCCTTCAACGGACTGACGAATTTTGACCAATCGGCTTCCGTAATTAAACAAAGCGGCTGCTTTGTAGATCCTGGCGATCAGGTGCTCGGGAACGCTCCGCGCCATTTCTCGAATCTTCGCAGCGATGGCATCCATAACTCCGATGTTTCGTTCAGCAAGGAGTTCGCCATACGCGAAAGCATGAAACTCCAGCTACGGGGAGAGTTTTTCAACTTTACCAACACCCCCCGATTCGACTTTCCGGATACTTCGTTTGATGACGGCACATTTGGAGCGGTGACCGGAACGCTCGGCGATCCGCGACACATGCAGTTTGGGGCGCGGTTCGAATTCTGAGGCTTCCCGTTCTGTGGAGGACGTTGCATAGCAGCTTGAGTCGAGGTCACGCGACGTTTCTCTCCAGTGGGCGAGGCCTGCTGGCAAAGCTTAATGACAATGGGAACCGTTGCGTCATTCTGTCTTGGACAGGACGATGAGACGGGTGCGCCTGTGACGGGCTGTTAGCTCGCTCTCGAAGGGATGCTCACAGGATGTCATCAGGGAAAAACATGAAATACTCATACTGGCTGGCGCCGTTCCTCCTGTTGTTTTTTGCCTTCGCTTTGATTGCCGCTCCTGACTCCAGTGAGCGCTATGGGCCCGGCCAGGACTGGGCTAACTACGTTCGCATCGGCGCCTACGGACTGCGTGGTGGCGACGCGGCCGAGATCGTGCGCAAGGCACAGGACAGCGATGTGTTCGGCATCGAAGTCGATAACGACATCCCCGGGCGCTACGAGAGCTTTGTCAACCCAGAAGAAAAACTGAAGGCGATTCATGCGGTG
>DATFNR010000056.1:0-106581 GCA_035266285.1 Candidatus Sulfotelmatobacter sp. | reverse complement strand
GCGTTGAAACGCCGGGCTAATCTCAGATGTCCCTCCGGGACATTCCCCCAGGAAGTTCTTAGAATCGGCGGCCTACGGTTCGACGATGAGTTGGCCTTTCATGCTGCGATGGTCCCAGCCGCAGTGGACGCAGCAGCGGATCGAATAAGTTCCTGGGGCCTGCGCCGTGAACTCGAGAGTTTGGGTCTGTCCTTTTTCGATGCGCAGGCACTCTTGCGGCGAGGAGAAGACCAGGCCGGGCTTACTACGGTCGGCGCCGTCGGCGAACTCGGAGAGCTTCACGCCGTGGACGTGGTCGGTGGCGGTGATCTTGAGTTGCACGTGCGCGCCTGCTTTGACACGGATGGGCGAAGGATTGAATTCGTATTTCTTTGCGGTGACCTCGATCACTTGCAGGTCTTCGCCGGCCGATGGAATTGCGGCTCGGGCTGATACGGAAGGGAGTAGTGCGGAAGGCGCGCTGGCCGGTCGGGCGACGCTGCTGGCGGCGAAGATGAGGGTGAAGATGAGAATGAGGGGCGCGAAAAGCGCGATGAGTGCAAGTCGTGACGATAAGCGCATGAAGATCCTCCGGGGATATCTCATATTAGAACTGGTCTCATAAATAGCCTTGAAAGGGTGCGGCTTCCAGCCGCACCGCCCAAAGGCAAGAAAAACGCGGCTTCAGCCGCTGGGGGTTTAGGCTCACCCCACAATGCTATTTAGGAGACTACTTCTAGTTCCCAACTTATTAGGATAGTGAGACTTGCCGGCCCGGGTTGTCACGAAAATGTTATTTTCGCTGGCGCGGGGGCAAGAGTGGATGGCAGATTTCGTTCTCAGTTTTCCACGTTGTTCCACAGGGAAGTCTCAACGTCCACAGTTTCTGCACAAGGGGAGAAAGTTTTCCTGTTGCCGTGGAGAGCAAGTTCATGGAAAGTGTCTCCAGCGAAAACGTGGGCGTTCCTGAACGAGCCGAATGATTGCGGCTGAGCCAGCGGCAGCCGACGATTCTCGAGGGTGAATCGTCGGAGACCTCCGGACAAGGGCGCGATGAGCGCCACTGGTTGCCCGGGTGTTTGCGGCCTCCTCCCCTACTGTTCTACGGAACAGGAAAGGGTCGCTGGCGGTCGCAGCGGTTGCGGATGCGCGGTCGCGTGACCGAGCGGATCGGCAACCGGCTTCGGCAAATGCGGCACTCGTCGCTCTCTCGGGGCGTGAGCGCTGTCGGGCCGAAGCGGTCATTCCGCCGCCCAGCGGTGACAAAGGCAGATCAGGAAACCACGAACGATGCGGTCGAGGTGGCTGGCCTCGGCCGCATTTGTTTTGGGGGGTTGCTTTTTGGGAGCGGATTGGGATCGTCGCTTCGAAATGCGCTCCCGTCGAAATCCTCAGCATTCGAAATCCCTACCTTCGACGAGCTCAGGGCGAGCTATCTCGGGCACAGAACCTGCTAGAAATGGGGCGTCCGCGGGGAATGCGGAGCTGCGCTCCTGGACAGCCGGGGGCGGCTGTCCCTACACGGCGGTTTCTGGGCGGCTGTCCTGCAATGCTTCCGCTATTTGGACTTGGCGGCTTTGCCGTCTAGGATGGTGGTCCAGGTGGCGCCGTCTTTGGACATGTCGAAGGTGAAGGTGTAGGCGGTGGGGGACGTCATCTTCATGGTGAAGCGGGTCTTCATGAGGGTGTCGCCCATTTTTTCGTCGCTGGTCCAGGTCCAGGTGTCGTTGTCGAACGCGCCTTTGGAGGCCATGGCTTCGCCCCAGCTGTTGTACTCGCGGTAGGTGTAAGTCTTGTCGTCGGCGGAGTAACCCATGATGGAGACGCCGGAGCCGTCGCCCATGGCGCTTTTGAAGTCGGTGTGGCAGAGGAGGAAGAAGTTGCCGTCCATCCAGTCGCACTTTTCGGTCTGGGTCATTTTGCCGCCGGGGCCCATGGGGCCGGGCTTGATGTCGCCGTCCAGGGACCAGGTGCCGGCGAAGAAGTCGAGCTTCTTTTGTTCGGGGCCGGGCTTGGGGGGTTGCTGAGCGAGAGCGGCGGCGGCTAACAGCAGGCAGGCGGCGGAGATGGTCAGGGATTTCATGGCGCGCCTCGGGTCGTTATGGAATGACGATTTGTGATTATGAATGCAAAGGCCCTGGTCTGGCAGAGAGATATTAGGCCTGCGTGGGAGGCGCGTCAACCGGGAGTTCGGGGAGGGAATGTCGCTCAGTCGATATTCACGGATCAACAATCGGAGACTCTAGAGCTTTCACCACAGGGGACACAGAGGCACACAGGGTAGGTCGAAGTCTTGGACAACAATCGAACCTTGACCCGTCAACTTCAATTTGGGGGGAGAGAGAGCTTTCACCACAGGGGACACAGAGGCACACAGGGTGCGTCGAAAATCCCCACCCTTCGAAAATCGCGAAGGGTGGGGCACCCTCGGCGGGTTCCTAATCATCAACCTAAAATCGTCAAATCAAATTCTACCAGTCGCCCCAGTGGGAGACGCTGGCCTGCTGGAACTTCATCTTCCAGGCGGGGCCTTGCTTGACCCAGACTGTGCTGTAGTGCTGGTAGCGCGGGGGTGGGCCCTGGTCTTCGGCGGGGGGGACGCGGACGACTACGTCGTAGGTGACGATGGCGGCGTTGTCGCCGACGGAGACGACTTGCATGTTGTAGGGGAGCAGGTCGGTGTCTCCGTCGGAGAGTTCGTCGATCATCTCCTGGCGGTCGTTGAGCTGGCCGTCGGCTCCGACGAAGGAGAAGTCGTCGGTGAGGGTGCGCTGGAAGAAAGCGACGTCGCCTTTGTCGGCGGCGGCGATGAAGGATTTCTCGGCGGAGATGAGGGATTGCTCGAACGGCGTGGGAGGCTTGTCGGGGGTTTGGGCTGGAGTGAGTGTGGAGGCCAGCGTTAAGAGAATGACGAAGAAAGCGGGGCGATGGGTCATGGCGGTTCCTTGGAGTCTTGTATCTTTCGCCCCTTCGGGGCTTGTAGGTCCTGTTTATCACGGCTTGCGCGCTTTCGACTGCGCTCAGGACAGGCCGTGGGCTGCATTCTACCGCCGCCAGGCGGCTGTTTGGTGCTGTGTTTTGCTCGAGAACGGTGGGTCGTGGCCGTGTGGTCCCGGAGGGGCCGCTGATAGTAGCCCGCCGCTTCGGCGGCGGGTTGTACGGACCCTGAAGGCCGTGACAGCTGGGCTGAAATGAGGGGTTCAGCCGTCCCTCCGGGACGGGTTTCCATATTTCGGCGTACCCGGCGTTGGAAACACCGGGCTATTGTCGGGCGTCCCTCCGGGACTCGGGGGCTGAAGCCCTGTTTATTTTGAGCGCTTTTACGCGGCGCTGAAGCGCCGCTCTTCCACAGTGCTTCCGCGGCAGAGGCGTTTGGAGGCAGCGTGACTGGCGGGTTCAAAAGCGGGGGCTGAAGGCGCCTGCCTTTTCCCGTCGTGGAAACGGCATCGCTAAAGCGATGCCCTGATACAAGCGTTTTTCACTTTTCGCGGCTGGTGGTGCGGAGTGGTGGCGTCCCTGCGGGACGCGGGGGCTGAAGCGCTGTTTATTTTGAGAGCGCTTTACGCGGCGCTGAAGTGCTTCCGCGGCAGAGGTGTTCGGGGGCAGCGCGACTGGCGGGTTCAAAAGCGGCGGCTGAAGGCGCCTGCTTTTTCGCGGTTCCGGTACGGCATCGCTAAAGCGATGCCCTGATACGAAGCGTTCTTTCGCTTTCGCGGCTGGTGGGGCGGAGTGGTGGCGTCCCTGCGGGACTCGCGGACGTTGTCTGCTTTACCCGGGGCTTACGCCCCGGGCTAATGAATGCCGCCGCTTTCGCGGCTGCGGCAAGACGATGGGGAGAGAGCCGTTTTCCAATTTTGCATCTTGGCGGCATGACTGAAGTCGTGCCCTTCCCGGTCTGGCTTATGCCTAGAACTCGTCTCACAAATAGGACCCAGTGGGCAGAGCCGCGCTCCTCAGGGGCTGAAGCCCAGCATTCATACGGCCCTTGGCGGCACGACTGAAGTCGTGCCCTTCCCGGTCTGGCTTATGCCTAGAACTCGTCTCACGAATAGGACCCAGTGAGCAGAGCCGCGCTCCTCAGGGGCTGAAGCCCAGCATTCATGTGGCCCTTGGCAGCACGACTGAAGTCGTGCCCTTCCCGGTCTTGCTTATGCCTAGAACTCGTCTCACGAATAGGACCCAGTGAGCAGAGCCGCGCTCCTCAGGCGCTGAAGCCCAGCATTCATGCGGCCCTTGACGGCACGACTGAAGTCGTGCCCTTCCCAAAACCATTTATGGGACGAGTTGTACTTTCTTTACTTCTGCCTGCCTTTTTTCCTGCGATCTGCGGTTATCGAATCTTCGCTGCCAGGTCGGCGCGGGGGACGGAGATTTGTTCGCCGGTTGCCAGATTCTTCAGGGCGAAGGCGTTGGCTTTCACTTCATTTTCGCCGACGATGAGGATGTACTTTGCGGCGGCTTTGTCGGCGGCTTCGAAGGATTTCTTCAGGCGGAAGGATTCGTCTCCTAGTTCGACTACCAGGTCGTGGCGGCGCAGCTCGCGGGCGAGGCGGGCGGCGTGGGCGTTCACGCCTGCGCCGAGAGGAGCGATGTAGACGTCGGGCTTGCGCAGGACGCTGGTGGCGGGAGTTTTTTCTTCGAGCGACATGACCAGGCGGTCTTCGCCGATGGCGAATCCGATGCCGGGAGCGGGCGGGCCGCCGAGGGATTCGGAGAGGCCGTCGTAGCGTCCGCCGCCGAGGATGGCGTTTTGGGCGCCGAGAGCGCCGTGAGTGAATTCGAAGGCGGTGCGGGTGTAGTAGTCGAGGCCGCGGACTAATCGGTCGTTGATGCGGAACGGGATGGCGACGGCTTGGAGAATTTCCTGCACGGCTTCAAAGTGCTTGCGGCACGGCTCGTCTAAGAACTGGCTGATGCGTGGAAGTGTGTCGATGATGGGCTGGTCTTCGGGGACTTTGCAGTCGAAGACGCGCAGAGGGTTGGTGACGGCGCGGCGTTGGCAGTCGGCGCACATTTTTTCCTTGACCGGTTCCAGCGCGGCGCGCAGGGCTTCGTTGAATTGGGCGCGGTCGTTGGGGCAGCCGACGGAGTTGAGTTCTAGGGTCCATCCGGTGATGCCGAGGCGGTCGAGGAGGGTGGCGAGGAGTTCGAGGATTTCGGCGTCGCGCGAGGGCAGGTCGCTGCCGGATGCGGGGGGGCCGATGATCTCGGCGTCGATCTGATAGAACTGGCGGTAGCGGCCTTTTTGCGGGCGCTCGCGGCGGAACATGGGTCCGATGCAGTAGAGCTTGTTGAGGCCGCGATCCCAGAGCTTGTGCTCGATGTAGGCGCGGACGATGCCGGCAGTGGCTTCGGGGCGGAGGGTTAGGGATTGTCCTTTGTCGCTGGCGGCGCGGCCGCGATCTTCCCAGGTGAACATTTCTTTGGCGACGATGTCGGTTTCTTCGCCGACGCCGCGGGCGAAGAGTTCGGTGGACTCGAAGATGGGGGTGCGGATTTCGTGGAAGTTGTAGGCGCGGAAGACGTCGCGGACGGCGGCGTCGACGAAGTTCCAGAGCGCCGTATCGGGCGGGAGCAGGTCGCGGGTGCCTCGGGGGGATTTGATCATGAGCAGTACTCAGTACTCAGTACTCAGTACTCAGTTGCCAGCCATCATCGTTTGGACTGGGTACTGGGTACCAGGTACTGGGTACTAGCTTCCTTCAGATACTCCTCTTTATATCCCAAATAGTTTGTGGCGTAGCGCATGATGATGTCGGTTTCGGCGGCGTCGAGTTTGCGGCGGAATTTGCCGGGGGAGCCCATCCAGAGGGAGCCGGGCTCGACTACCGTTTTTTCGGGGATGAGAGTGCCGGCGGCGATGATGGAACCGGCGCCGATTTTGGCGCCGTTGAGGATAATCGAACCCATGCCGATCAGGCAGCGGTCTTGGATGGCGCAGCCGTGGAGGGTGACGGAGTGGCCTACCGTTACGTATTCGCCTACGTAGACGCCCCATTGCTGCTTCATGCCGTGGAGGACGCTGTTGTCCTGGATGTTGGAGTGGGCGCCGACGCGGATTTCGTGGACGTCGCCGCGAAGGACGGCGTTCATCCAGATGGAGGCGTGCTCGCCCAGGACTACGTCGCCGATGAGTTGGGCGGAAGGGTCGACGTAGCAGGTGGCGGGGATGGTGGGGGTGATGGATTTGAACGGGCGGATCATTTTTTGGGTTTGCGAACTATACGGGTCGAATGTTGAACATAGCATGAGGGTCGGGGTAAGGGCAGCGTTCGTGGTGGGGAAAGCAGGTTCCTCACCGCTGCTGCGCGCCGGTTCGGAATGACATCGCTATTAATGACATCTCTTTTAATGACATCGCTATTAATGACATCGCTATTTAAGAGGGGATGAAGCTGTTCGGAATACGAACGCCATTTTGGAATGACATCGTTATTCAGGGGTTCAGGGCCAAGGTGTCATCCCCGAGTTTGTGCTGTTTCCAACCTAGTTTCGGCTGCGCCTAGATGTGCGCGCAGGATGTTCAGCATGCGGCGCAACGGTTCGGCTGCGCCCCAGAATAGCTGATCGCCGACGGTGAAGGCTCCGAGATATTCGGGGCCTTGCTTTAGTTTGTGCAGGCGTCCGATGGCTACGTTGAGAGTGCCGGAGACTTTTGTGGGAGTCAGGTCGCGGAGCGTGGCTTCTTTATTATTGGGGACGACTCGGACCCATTGGTTGGCGCTGGATAAAATTTGCTCGATTTCGGGGAGCGGGATGTCTTTTTTCAGTTTTATGACCAGGCCCTGACTGTGGCAGCGCATGGTGCCGACGCGGACGCAGATGCCGTCGACGGGGATGGGCGGTTGGAGGCCGAGGATTTTGTTGGTCTCGGCCATGCCTTTCCACTCTTCGCGGGTCTGGGCGCCGGACATGTCTTTATCGGGCATTTCTCGGTCAATCCACGCTAGGAGGCTGCCGGCCAGCGGAGCGCCGAATTCTTGAGTGGGAAGCGCGTTCGAACGCTGGGCGGCGATGACCATGCGGTCGACTTCGAGGGCGTTTTCGGACGGACTCTTGCGGACGGGGTCGACCAGGTGGTTCATCTGCTGGACGAGTTCGAGCATTTTGGCGGCGCCGGCGCCGGAGGCGGCCTGATAGGTCATGGTGGTGAGCCATTCGACCTGGCCGGTTTTGAGCAGGCCGGCGATGGCCATGAGCATGAGGCTTACCGTGCAGTTGCCGCCGATGTAGTTGCGGATGCCTTGCGCGAGGCCTTTTTGGATGACGTCGGCGTTGACGGGATCGAGGATGATGATGGCGTCGGGGGCCATGCGGAGGGTGGAGGCAGCGTCGATCCAGTAGCCGCGCCAGCCTTGTTTGCGGAGCGGAGAGAAGACTTCGGTGGTGTAGTCTCCACCCTGGCAGCTGATGAGGACTTCGCAGGTGGCGAGTTGCTGCAGGTTGCGGGCGTCTTGGAGCGTGGCGTTGGGCGCGGCTTCTGCGGGGGCGCGGCCTCCGGGGTTTGAGGTCGAGAAGAAGACGGGGTCGAGGCCGGCGAAGTCGTTTTCTTGGCGCATGCGTTGGAGGAGGACGCTGCCTACCATGCCTCGCCATCCGATGAAGCCTACACGGAGCATAGATAGGTAGTTTACAGGAAGCGTTGTTGGGGGCGTGGCGCGGAGGTCTTGGGTCCTCGGGGGGCTAAAGCCCCTTTCTCTTGAGGGTCGCTGACGCGGGCCTGAAGGCCCGTTCTTCCACGGTGGCGCGGGCACTCGCTTTGACTTCGCTCAGGGCAGGCTGTGCGGGCGGAGTTTTAACCTCGGCGGTGCAGGCGGGTGAACACGCGCTCGCTGCGCTTGCTGGACGGGCGAGGCGCCCGTCCCTACACATTTCCTTTGTGCCCACACAATTCTTGTTCCTACACATTTCTTGTCTCCACACACTTCTTGTGCCCACATTTCTTGTCGCCACACATTTCCTATTTGGGTGCGTACGGTGGCGTGGGCGAGGCGGCGGGAATTTCCCGCAACGGGAAGCTGGTTCAAAAATGTAATTGCGATCACAGAAGTCATTTTGAGTGGATGCTATACCAAGACTGGTTTCTCGAATTTCCGCGGAGAGGATTCCGGCCCCGCTTGCTTGGGATGCGGCTTCCGGCACTCTCCGCGGAGCTTTTCTGCCGCGCGTCCGGTGAACGCGGGGTGGTCGTCCCTCTGAGCGCATCTCGTAAGCGGGGGCGACTCTATGGCTCGGGCGCGTTACGTTTCGATCTTCTCCCTCCTAATTTTTGTCATCAGCGTAATGGGCGGCTCCTGGCTGCGGGCGCAGGACTCGGCGACCGGGATTATTTGCGGAACTGTGGTTGATGGCAGCGGCGGCCGGGTTACGCAAGCGTCGGTGGTGATTGTGAACAGCGCGACGGGCAGGCGCTACACGGCGAACAGCGATGAGGAGGGGCGGTTTACGCTGGACCTGCT
This sequence comes from Candidatus Sulfotelmatobacter sp., assembly GCA_035266285.1. Taxonomy (GTDB): domain Bacteria; phylum Acidobacteriota; class Terriglobia; order Terriglobales; family Acidobacteriaceae; genus Sulfotelmatobacter. The sequence goes on along the minus strand of DATFNR010000056.1, from coordinate 98,143 downwards.
GCCTCCGGGGGACTACGCGGCGCGCGTAACGGCGGAGGGGATGTTGCCGCAGGTGACGCCGGCGCTGCATGTGGATGTGGGGGGCACGGTGCAGCTGGAGTTTCGGCTGACGGTGGCGGGCGCGAATGAGAAGGTGACGGTGTCGGCGGCGCCATGGCTGGTGGAAACCAAGCCGAGCGCGGTGTCGACGCTGCTGGATGAGCGGGCGATGTCGGACATGCCGCTGAACGGGCGGCGGTTTTCCGATCTGGCGCTGTTCTCGCCGGGGGTGACGCAGGATCCGCGGAGTTTGACTTCGTCGACGAACGGAGATCTGGCGTTTGGGGGGATTCGGGGGTTTCAGAATACGTTTCTGGTAGATGGCGGAGATTACAACAATGCGTTCTTCGCGCAGGCGCGGGGGCGGTACCGGGCGCCTTACGAGCTTTCGACCGAAGTGGTGCAGGAATTTCGGGTGTCGTCGAATGCGTATGGAGCGGAGCAGGGGCGGTCGGGAGGAGCGGTGGTGAACGTCATCACGAAATCGGGGTCGAATCACTTGCATGGAACCGCGTTCTATTACCTGCGGGACCGGTCCATGGGAGCGGCGAATGCGTTTGTGAATCCGTATGCGGAGCCGGCGGTGCCGGCGGGAGGGTGGCCTTGTCCGAATATGAGGCCAGATGACCGGCGGCTTGATCCAAAGAACCGGCAGCAGCAAGTGGGAGGAACGATTGGCGGGCCGATCCGGCGGAACAAGGCTTTCTATTTCGCGGGATTCGACCAGCACATTTTTCATCAGCCGAACGTGGTGGAGTTCGTGAACGGAACGACCCAGGTTGTGCCGCAGCCGAGCGCGGGGCCATACACTCCCGGTGATTATGAGGCGACGGACCAGGGATTGGTGTGCGCGGCGGCGGGCGGACTGAGCGCGCTGGCGGGAGAATATCCGGCGGCGCAGATCGGAAACACTTCTTACGGAAAGCTCGACATCAATTTGAGCCCGCGCAATCAGCTGGGGGTGCGGGTGAACATTACCCGCTACTGGGGAGCGAACAATGTGTTTCTGGATCCGGCGAGCCCGGTGACGTACGATTCGATCAGCGACAACGGAGAGGAAAGGGTCGCGACGGAGACGGCGAATCTTTCACTGACCAGCGGGCTTTCGGCGCGCTGGATCAGCCATCTGCGGGCGCAGTTTTCGCGCGACCTGCAGCAGTCTTTCAGCAACACCAGCGCGCCGCTGGTGAAGGTGGAGGATGTTCTGGACGGGATGGGGCGGTCGAATCTGCTGCCGCGCCAGACGCGCGAGCACCGGCTGCACCTGGCGGAGACGCTCAGCTTCGATGGGCGGCGCAACTCGTGGAAGTTCGGGGGCGACGGGCTTTTGACCTGGATCTACGATTTTTTCCCCAGCCAGCAGAGCGGGGAATTTCTGTTTTACCCGATCAAGGTGAATCCATTTACATTTCAGCCGATGGAAGCGGGGCTCGATCTGACGCCACTGCGGGCCTATGCGCATGAGGTGCCACATTATTATCTGCAAAACTTCGGCAGCGCGGCATCGCATCCGGATACGAATGAATACGCGGCGTTCGCGCAGGATACGATTCGGGTTACGGATCATTTCGCCTTGAGCCTTGGCGTGCGGTGGGATTTGCAGACGTTCACGACGAAGCGGCTGATCTCGAACCCGCTGTTTCCGCCGTCGGGGAAGGTTCCGTTCAAGCCTTACAATTTTGCGCCGAGGTCTGGGTTTGCGTATTCCCTTGGCAACACGCGGCCGCTGGTGGTGCGCGGGGGGTACGGGATTTTCTTTGTGCGCATTCCGCAGATGTACAACTCGGTGGTGGCGGCGGACAACGGGGTCACGGACGCGCAGGTGTTTCTCAGCAACACGCGGTATTGGGATCAGCAAGTGTTTCCGGCATATCCGAATCCTCTGGTTAGTTGTCCGATCATGTCCGCTTCGTGCTCGTTGCCTGCGGGGCTGGCGCAGGGAGTGGCGAATGATCCGTCGGCGGTGACGCATCAGGTTTCGGCGTTCGCGACGAATTTTGTGACGCCGCGAGTGCAGCAAGCGAGCCTGACGTTTGAAAAGGAGGTTGCAGATCGAACGACGTTGTCGCTGTCATTGCTCAACGTGCGCGGGGAACATCTGATTCGCGCGCTGGACGTGAATCTGCCGCAGCCGACGGCGTTGACTTATCCAATTTTCGATTCCACCGGGTCGATTTTTCAGGGCGGACACTACACGGTCGATTCGTTTGCTACGTGGCAGTTTACGCGGACGCTGGACTGTCCGTTTCCGCCCTGCATCAATCCGCTGGGGCGGCCGATCGCGCAACTGGGGGCGATTGACGAGTTCCAGAGCGCGGCTTCGAGTAACTACAACGGGGTGACGCTGTCGCTGAACCGCCGCGTGGCGCACGGAAGCTATTTCCATCTCTCTTACACCTACGCCCGGGCGATGGACGATGGGCAGGACGCGCTGGTGGCGGGACAGCCGGCTACGGTGCAGAATTCGTATGATCCGAATGGGGAGCGCGGACCGAGCGTGACCGATCAGCGGCAGCGGGTGGTGGCGGCTTTCTCGATTGAGCCGAGACCGTTTCACCGGGGACACGAGGCTCTGGGCCGCCTGTTCAACGACTGGAAGATTTCCAGCGTGATCAACTACGGCAGCGGGAGGCCGGTGAATGCGACGGTGGCGGGCGATCCGAATCAGGACGGCAACGATTTGAACGACCGGCTGCCCGGCTACAGCCGCAATGCGTTTACCGGTCCCGACTACGCGACGGCGGACCTGCGGCTGACGCGCACACTCCGTTTCCGCGAGCGCTACCGGCTGAACCTGGCGGCGGAATCGTTCAATTTGTTGAACCGGGACAATCAGCGCGTGGCCCTTACGTCCAATGGACTGGTGGCAAATGCGAGCACGTTTGTGCAGAACTCGGTGAGGGCGGGGATTGCTCCGTATCCCGGGTACTACCAGCTGCCCAAGAACTTCATGCGGCCCAATGCCGCTTACGCGCCGCGGCAGATGCAGCTGGCGTTGAAACTGATTTACTAGTTTTGCGACGCCAGGCGGCAGTGCCAAAACAAGCTGGGGCCCTGCCGGGCACTCGCGGGTGAGTGGGAACTTGTGCCGTCGCTAGCGGAGTCTGTGTCGTAGCCCGTCTTGCGCGCCTTCGGGGCTTATATTCTTTCCCACTTCTGACCCACGGCTTACGCCCCTTCGACAAGCTCAGGGCAAGCTGTGGGCTGCATTCTTGCGCCGCTTCGCGGCTGGTGGGCGCCCCACTTTTTCCGCTTGGAGCCTGGGCCGGGCAGTCGCGGGTGGGTGAGAACTTGTGCCGTCCCTAGCGGAATCTGTGTCGTCGCCCGTCTTGCGCCCCTTCGGGGCTTATATTCTTCCCACTTCTGACCCACGGCTTACGCCCCTTCGACAAGCTCAGGGCAAGCTGTGGGCTGCATTCTTGCGCCGCTTCGCGGCTGGTGTTTGGCAGAAGTTGTTCCACCGCTTTCCCAGAAATTCTCTCCCCCGAAATTCACTGCCAGAAATTCAGTTCACCGCACACTTTCGGGCCTGTCAATGGTGGAGGGTCCTGCCGGACGTTTCGGCGCTGGTCGGGTTTTTTCAGTGGGTGAAAGTGGCCGGCCAATCTTTGCCGAAAAACATACTTGACGACGGCCCACAGGTGGGGATAATAAATCGTTTTAATATTGCGGTTCCCGCGTGCGGGCTGGGGGCTGTCCCCGGTCCGCCCGGAGGGTGACCAAGGAGGGCGTTATGCCCAGGGTCTCAGCACTGGTTCGCCTTGGCGTGGTTGCAGGTCTGGTTGTCTTGGTCACGCTTCCGGTGTATTGCCAGCTGTACGACGGATCGATTGCGGGCACGGTGACCGATCCCAGCGGGGCGGTGATTCCGGGGGCGAAGGTGGTGGCAACCGACGTGGACAAAGGATTCGCTTTCCCGGGGACCACGGACAAATCCGGCCACTACCTCGTGCGCAACATTCCGCCTGCGACGTACAGCGTGGCGGCCGAGGCGGCGGGATTCGAAGTGCAGCGGAAGAATGGCATCGTGATCTCGGTCAATCTGAATGCGACGGTCGATTTCTCCCTGACGGTCGGCGCGGCTACGCAGACGGTCGAAGTGAAGGCCAGCGGCGTGGAACTGCAAACCCAGGACGCCGTGACCGGCCAAGTGATTGACCGGAGGGCCATCAACAACTTGCCGCTGGTGGGCCGGGATGTACTGCAACTCACCTTTCTGGCTCCCGGTATCGTACCTGTGGCCGAGGCCTCGCGTAACGATGAAGGGTTTACGGGGACCAACTTCAACGGCAACGGCGGCCGCAACGGCACGGCGGATGTCCTGATGGACGGCGCCAGCATTACCAATATTGAGCAGAATGGCGGCACCAATAACGTGCTCCGCAATCCTCCGGTGGATTCCATCGAGGAATTCAAGGTGGAGCAGACCAATTTCAGCGCGGAATTCGGCTTCGCCGGGGGCACGCTGATCAATGCCGTGACCCGCTCGGGCTCGAACGAGTTTCACGGCAGCCTGCATGAATTCTGGCGCAACCAGATTCTGGACGCGAACGACTGGTTCGCGAACTCACAAGGGACACCGATCCAACCGTTGCGCAGAAATCAGTTCGGAGGCACGTTCGGCGGACCCATCAAGAAGAACAAGACTTTTTTCTTTTTCGATTTCGATGGCACGCGACAAAGATCATTTTTCTCAAACGGTGGCGCCGTGCCCTCATTGTGCGAGAGGGGCGATGCGGCATGTCCCGTGAATGGGCAGGCTCTGGGCAACTTTGAAGAAGTCTGCACGTCCCAGGGGGGAACCTTTGGGACTGGCACAGATGCCGTCACCGGCAACACTTTTTCCAACGTGTGCCAGATAGGCGGCGCTCTGTTGTCGTCCGGCCAGCTGTGGGACCCCTACTCGGGGGCGTCGAGCGTTAATACAAATGGCCACTTCTCGACACGCCAAACGCCCATCCCCTTGAACAACCTGTCCGCCTACACAAGTGCAGCGCTGCCAGGAGGGGCGGGCAATCTGATTGATCCCCTGGCCGCGAAGCTCTTCCTGCTGTTTCCTCAGCCCAACGTGTCTACCTCGAATCCCACGTTCCAAGGTGGGAGCAACTTCAATTTTGCCGGGGTAAGTCCAAATTCCGACAATACCTGGGACCTAAAGATTGATCACCACTTCAACGACCGGAACTTGCTGAGCGTGAAATACAGCCAGGATAACTTCAGCTTCAGTGTCCCCAACTGCTATGGGAATTTTGCCGATCCCTGCTCGGTCCAAGGGCCCACGACCGGGCATACGTACCTGCTGGCGGTGAACTACACGAAAACGTTCAGTTCCACGCTTCTGATGAACATCACGTACGGTGGCGCGCGCAATTTCAATTTTACGCAGGGCATCGAAGCGAGCACTGGTTCCAAGCAATTCCAGAATGATCTGAACAACCTGTTCAGCCTGCCGGGGCAGAGCTGCAGTGTCTCTGCGCCGTCCGCTGCTGCGTGCTTCGGCGCCGCCGGTCTGGAGGAGAGCGGAAACGTGTTTGCCGCTGTCCCCAACATTGTTCTGGCAGGCACCTATAGCTCTCTAGGTCTCTCAGGAACTTTCTTCGTTATCAGGCAAGGGCAGGACACGCACGCCCTAGCCGACACCGTGAGTTGGCTGCACGGCAAGCACGAGTTCAAGTTCGGTGGCGAGGCACGGCTGGCCCGTGACAACTACGTTCAGCCGGGCGCGCCTGCCGGGCAGCTTAACTTCAGCTATATCGGAACATCCCAGTTCACGGACGCGGGAAACGACGGAACTGTTAGCTGTCCACCAAACTGTACCCTCCCCAGTGGCGTCGTTGTTACTTCGGTGAATAGCGGCTCGCCGCAGGACGGAGGGGACGATATGGCGAGCATGCTGGTTGGCGTGGGCGATCCGCTCAATGGTACGCCTCCGCCCTCCGGCTGCTTCAATGGCACGGGGGGGTGTTTCCGGGGGTTCAACAATTTTGTGTCCACGCAGAATTGGCGCTATGCCGGGTTCGTTAACGATACCTTCCACGCCACTTCGAAGCTGACGCTGAATCTGGGCTTACGGTATGAATTGTCACTGCCGCGGACGGAGCGCTTCAACCGCATGGAGTCGCTCGATCCCAGCAAGCCTTCGGCGATTCAATACAACGCGAAGCAACTAGCGCAGATCAGCGCCTTCAATAGCACTCCACTGATAGCCGGGCGTCCGGAAACAACGCCGACTGCCCTGGGCATCCCCAGCCCGACCGTATTGATGGGGGCCGAGGTCTTTGCCGGGGTAAACGGAGCCAGCCGCTACACCTACAATCCCTATTACAAAATGATTCAACCGCGCATTGGGCTGGCCTGGGTGTTGCCGCACAACCTGGGAGTAGTGCGGGGAGGCTACGGCATCTTCTACGATGCGGCGAGAAGCGCCGCTTCGGGAACCGGTCCGGTGGGATTTGATGGCTTCGACATACAGCCGCCGTGGCTCACAATAGATTTGAGCGGCGCCAACATTGCGAACCAGGTCCCCTGTGGCCGGCTCAACAATCCCAACGGTAACCCTACCTCTGGGTGCAATGTCACCAACCTCGCCTTCCCGACGCCGCCGGGAAGCGCCCTCGGCGCTTTTAACAACATCGGCTTTTCGGCGAACGGGCCCATCCCCAACATCAACTCGAAAATCCCCTACGAACAAAGCTGGAGCCTCGGGATTCAAAAGGAGATGGCGGCAAAGATCCTCCTGGATATGAACTATGTGGGCAAGAAAGGGACCCACCTGTACGCGGGGGGCTTTAACACTTTGCAACTCCTCGGTCGTCCCTTTGAAAAGGCGGCCCTGTCCGGGGTGTTGTCGGGGGGCACCAATGGGGATATCAACACGATCAACGGAGCCACGGTTCCAAATCCGTTTGCGTCCTCAACCTTTGGGGATCCATGCAGCGGCCCCACAGACCCCAATTACATTTGCAGCGTCGGTAGTGGCGAGGGCTCGCTCGCGTCGACGATCGGTGTGAGCCAGTTGCTATCGCCGTACCCGCAGTTTGCCGGCTTTGGAGGAGACGCCTTCCCGGTGGCTGATTCCACCTACCACGCTTTGCAGGTTCGCGCCGAAAGGGCGTTTGCCAATGGACTGGAATTTCTGGCGACGTACACGTGGTCGAAGTCCATTGACAATTCCTCGTTCCAGGACTTCAGCAACCAGTTTCTGGGCAATGGAGGAGGCGCCGCCTCTCTGCAAGACCCATTTAACCCGAGAGGCGACCGGGCTGTGTCGGTGTTCGATCTGCCACAGCTTTTTCAGGTGAGTTATGAGTATGAATTGCCGATCGGTCGTGGCAAGGCGCTGGGAGGCAACATGAACCCCGTCCTGAACGCGGTTGTGGGCGGGTGGCAGACCAGCGGCATTTGGACCGTGGGCGACGGCAGACCGCTTACTTTATCGGGGTCCCATGCCTCAATCCCAACGTATGGCCAGAGGCCCAAATTGTCGGCACCCCTTCAGCGGTCCTCAACGTCCAATCAGCACCTAATAAATGGTCTCCCAAATACGTCACAAACAGCCAGCTACTTTTCCAATCCCGGCGCATTGCAGGTACCCGATGATTTCACGTTTGGCAATGCTCCTCGGGCAACTGACAGCGTCCTCTCCCCTGGAACCCGCAATGCGGAACTGTCCCTCTTCAAGGAGTTCGACATGGGCAAGGTGCATGAGGGGATGCGGATGGAGTTCCGCGCCGAGGCCACCAATGCTCTGAATCATCCACAGTTCAAACCTCCGAATACGGACGCTGCGAGCGGTGCTTACGGTCAGATCGTTCCAGGCGGGGGCTTTTCCCCTGGATCTGGGGCGGTTACCATCAACAGCCCGCGCGAATTGCAGTTGGGGCTGAAGCTCTACTTCTAAGAAGAGGGGCCTTCCGCTTATCTGAACGAAGGGCCCTTTCCTAAACGGACCACTTCCGGGCGGTGCGGCAGTGCTGCGCGCTCCCGGGTTCATTCGCACATGGGATGGAGGCCCCTGCTTGAACGACGAGCGCGATCCCGTTAGAAAAATTGCATCGGGCTTTTCCCGACGGCGGTTTTTGAATACTGCAACAGGCGCGGCGGCGTTTGCCGCAGTTCCCAGTCCACTCTTGTCGGCCTCGGCTGGGCAGCCTGCGAACGTGCGCGTGAACGCTGGAGCCGCGCCGATTCTTTTCGACCCCGACAAAGCGCTGGGGAGTTCGATGGACATCCTGTCGCACGATGTCGTGGAGAAGATCTATACGCCGGAGATGGTGAAGCAATGTTTGTCGGCGGGGTGGGGGCCGATTACTTACCGGCAGAATACGGAGCTGTCGATCGGGGCGTGGCACTGGAATCCGAACGGGACGTGGAGCGACGCGGCCAACAAGCGCGGATATTTTACGGGCAGCGCGGAACTGGGGGAGCCGATACGGCATTCGTATGGATATCCGCTGCCGCATCGGGGGACGACGCGCAACGGCGGGGCGGAGCATGGATATTCGCGGTTGACCGATGGGAATCCCGGGACGTACTGGAAGAGCAATCCGTACCTGGCGAGCAAGTTCACGGGGCAGCCGGACGCGGCGCATCCGCAGTGGGTGGTGATTGATTTAGGTTCGCACGAGGCGGTTTCACATGTGCGGATCGAATGGGCCGATCCTTATGCTACGGACTATCTCGTGCAGTACTGGACCGGAGAGAATCCGATGGAGCGGCCGACGGCGGGCGTGTGGACTACGTTTGCCAACGGGATTATCAGCGGAGGGAAAGGTGGAATGGTCACGCTGGAGCTGGCGGCGGCGCCGGTTTCTGCGCGCTACCTGCGGATATGGATGGCGGAGTCGTCGAATACTCCGGACCGGAATCATGATGCGAAGGATCCGCGCAGCGCTTGCGGGTATGCGATTCATGAGTTGTATGCCGGGACAGTGACGGCTGACGGAGAATTTGTGGATCTGGTGCAGCACCGCGCCGATCAGAATCAGACTGCGACTTACTGCTCGTCGATCGATCCCTGGCATTCGGAGTCCGATCTCAACGATCACGGAGACCAGACCGGGTTCGATCTGTTTTTCACGAGCGGGATCACGAACAATCTGCCGGCGATGATTCCGATCGCGATGCTTTACAGCACCCCAGACGACGCGGCGGCGCAGATGGCGTATTTGAGGAAACGCGGGTACGCGATTTCGTACGTGGAGATGGGGGAGGAGCCGGACGGGCAGAATGTGCTGCCGGAGGACTATGCGGAGCTTTACCTGCAGTTTGCGGCGGCGATGCACAAGGTCGATCCCGGGTTGAAGCTGGGCGGGCCGGTGTTTGAAGGCGTGAATGAGGACATCAAGGTGTGGCCGGATGCGCAGGGGCGGACTTCGTGGCTGGGGCGGTTCGTGGATTATTTGAAAGCGCGCGGGCGGATTGCTGATCTGACATTTGTGAGCTTTGAGCATTATCCGTTTCCGCCGTGTGAGATTGTGTGGGCGGATTTGTATCGCGAGCCGGAGCTGATCGGGCACATTCTCGATGTGTGGCGGCAGGACGGGCTGCCCGCCGATGTTCCGCTGATGAATACCGAGAGCAATGTGACGTGGGGGAACGCTCAGGAGATGGCGGACATTTTTTCGGCGCTGTGGCTGGCGGATAGCGTGGGGGCGTTTCTGGCGGCTGGGGGCGCGGTGTACTATCATTCGCCGATTCAGCCGGAGCCGCTCAGTTCGGGCTGCCGCGGGTTTGGGACTTACGGGAATTACGTCGCGGATGGCAATCTGAACATCAAGACATTTACGGCGCAGTACCACGCCAGCCGGCTGATCAACCTGGAGTGGGTGCAGCATCGCGCGGGCGTGCATCGACTTTATCCGGCGAGTTGCGACTTGAAGGATGAGGCGGGGCATTTGCTGGTTACGGCGTATGCCGTGGCGCGGCCGGACGGGGAGTGGTCGCTGATGCTGATCAATAAGGATCAGTCGAACGCGCATGAAGTGCGGGCGAGCTTCGACGATTCCGCGCGCAAGGGGTTCGCGGGACCGATTGCGCTGGTGACGTTCGGCAGCGAGCAGTACATGTGGAAGTCGGAGGGGCCGAACGGGCATCCTGAGCCGGATCTGCCGCCAGTGCGAAGGACGCTGCCAGCGGGCACTTCGTCGGTTGTGCTTCCGAAGGCTTCGGTGACCGTGCTGCGCGGCAAAGTGGCTGGGTGACCCCAGCCGAGCCGGATACAATTTTCGGTGGCGCCCACCTTCCGAAAATCGCGGAAGGTGGGGCAGCCTCGGCCGTGTTGAAGGTATCAGAGACAAAAAACGAAGATGGGCCCAACCCGGCGTTCGGACAATCCCCATTCGGACAATCCCCACTCGGACAATCCCCACTTCTCGCGCACAGAACGCGCGAGAAATGGGGCACCCGGCGCGCTTTCGGCTACCGGCGGTCGAGCACCCGGCTCACGGACGTATAATGCTGCCAGCTTTCGCTGCCTATGCAGGACTTGCTGCCTTCTGATCGTGCCCCGCGCCGAATCACAATCGCCAGCGTGATCTTCGTGTTGTGCTGCCTGCTGTCGTCTGCGCGGATGGTCTTGGACACTCCTCTGCCGCGGCAGGGGAAGGCCGACGAGATTGCGCGGCTTTCGGACCGGCGGTTCGCTGCTTTGCGTGCGGAACTGCCGCAGCGAGGAGTGGTTGGCTACGTCGGGGAGTCGGGCAGCCTTGCGGTGGCCGACTACTATCTTGCGCAATATGCGCTGACGCCGCTGGTGGTGGAGCATTCCGCAAATCACCGGATGGTGGTGGGCAATTTTCCGAGCGCGGCGGGCGAAGTTCCAGGGCAAGATCTTCAATTGGCGCAAGAGCTTCAACTGGTGAAGGATTTCGGCAATGGCGTCCTGCTGTTTGCCAATCCTCGCTTCGCAGACATTCCTGCAACGGATAAGGATGCCCGGTAAATGGCGCTGGTCCTGGCGGTGATCCTCTGCCTGGTGTGCGGATTCGCGTTGGCGAGCTTGGGATGGCCGCGAAGCGCGGGGTTGGGGTCGGCTGTTCTGTTGAGAGCTTCGCTTACGGGACCGTTCGGGCTCGCGGTTTTCTCGATTATTTTCTTCATCGGGAGAGTGTTCGGCGTCAGCCATCTTGTCGCGCTCGATCTGATCGCGGGGACGATGCTCGCGGCCGCAGCTGCGCGCAGGAGATCGCAAGGCGATCCTCAGGGGCTAAAGCCCGCGTTAATAGCGGCTCCTGGCGGCACGGCTGAAGCCGTGCCCTACCCGGCCGTGCCCTTCCCGGTCGTTCCCTGCTCAGATCGGATTGGTTCGGCAGGCTCCGGCACAGGAAAGAGAATCTCGCATCCGGTCTGGCTTGAACGTGTGGTGACGGCAGGATTTGTCGTGTCGGTTGGCGCGGCGGTGTACTCAGCCTGGCTGCGCGCCTGGGCCCGGCCGCAGGGCAGTGGGTGGGATGCGTTTGCCATCTGGAATCTGCATGCGCGGTTTTTGTTTCGCGGCGGAGGGCACTGGCGCGACGGATTCAGCCCGCTGATTTCGTGGTCGCATCCGGACTATCCGCTGCTGCTTCCGGCCGCGGTGGCGCACTTCTGGAGCTATCTTGGGCACGATGAGCCGGCCGTCCCGGCCGTCATTGGCCTGGTATTCACGTTCTGCACCGTGGGGCTGCTGTGTGCTGCGCTCTGGCTGCTTCGCGGCCGGAGTTGCGCGTTGCTGGGCGGTTTGGCGCTGCTGTCGACGCCGGCGTTCATTGACCTGGGGACGTGGCAGTATGCGGACGTTCCGCTTTCGTTTTTCTTGCTGGCCACAGTGGTATTTCTGTGTTTGCGGGACGAGCGCGCGGGGAGTTCGCCGGGGCTTTTGGCTCTGGCCGGCGTTGCAGCGGGGTTTGCCGCCTGGACCAAGAATGAAGGAGTGCTGTTTCTCTGCGCGATTGTTCTTGCTCTGGCCTGGCACATGGGGCGCGAGCGGTCCCGGAAAATGTCGAGCCAGGGCTTCGAGGGACGCAGAGTTTCAACGATCCCGCTGTTGGCCGCCCTGACGCCTGTCTTGGTGGTGATCATCTATTTCAAACGCTTCGTGGCGCCACCGGGGGATTTGTTCTCCGATCCGGCGAGCATGCTGCACAAAGTGCTGGAGCTGGCGCGGTACTGGGCGGTGATCAAGTGGTACGCGACGGAATTCTTTCGCTTTGGGCACTGGCTGGCAATTCCGGGGACGCTGCTGCTGGTGGGGTTCTACTTTGCGGTGGCTAAAGAACAGCACGCGCGGCGCGGGCCAGGCTTTCGGGCTGCCGTCGTCGGCTTAGCCCTTACTCTGGCCGGATACTTTGCCGTCTATCTGATTACGCCGCTGGATATCTACTGGCACCTGCGATTTTCGTTAGACCGGCTCTTCCTGCAGGTGTGGCCTGCTGTTATCTTTCTGTTTTTCCTCTCGGTCCGAGCAGGGGAACAAAGTGCGGCCGGCGATCGAATCTGAGTTATAGCCGCGGTCACCTGTCGGGGCTTAGGGGTGGGCGGACGAGGGCGTCCGCCCCTACGCGAGCTCGATACAGGCAAGGGCGTCAGCGGCTAAAGCCGTTATTTTCGAGGGTTCTTTACGGCGCGGCTGGAAGCCGCGCCCTTTCAAGACTCGCAAACTTTTTGACACGAACTCACGGGACGTCCCGCTAGAGCGGATCGAGAGTTGTTGTAGCGGCGCGGTCACCTGCGGGGCCTACGGTGGGCGGACGAGGGCGTCCGCCCCTACGCGAGCTCGATACGGGAACGGCGAATTCGGTCTAAGCGTCTCAAAAACGAACATCATCCGGCTTGCAATCCGGGAAATTCTGGAGCAGAAAATTCGTGCCTTCCTCTTGACTTGGGGTCAAATCCCTGCCATAACTATCCGGTCCAAACGGGACCGTTTGGGGGTGTGTCAGTTTGGCAGAGGTACGGCTTCAAGAGGGAGAATCCCTCGAGAATGCTCTGCGCCGATTTAAGCGCAAGGTGCAACAGGAAGACGTTATCAAGGAGGTAAAGCGCCACTCCTTCTACCTGAAGCCCGGCGAACAGAAACGTGTGAAGGCCGTGCTGGCTCGCAAGCGAGCCCGAAAAAAGACGCGCAAGGAACAGGACTAAAGCCTGAAGAGCCGCTCCATCCCCGGGGCGGCTCTGCTTAATCTGGCCCCCGCCATGTTGAGCTGTATAGGGGTTATTCATACTGCATAGTTCTTCCGGAATACAAGCACGATAGTCTGTGCCCACGCGGACCAGCGCGTGGCGGGCCGAACTCAAGGGGCACGACGAGGGGGGATGTACAGAACCTGCTTTTCGTTGCGGCACGGCCGTTTCCCCACGGCCGGGCGGGCGGAAAGGGGCCGAAGGGAGCCATCCTCAATGGAATTTCAGGACAAGGTGCTGCAGTGCGTGGATTGTGGGGGTGATTTTATCTTCACCGCCGGGGAGCAACTTTTCTTTCACGACAAGCAGTTCAAAAACGAGCCCAAGCGCTGCAAAGCCTGCAAGACGAAGCGGGTGTCGGTGCTGGGGGCGGCCCCGGCACCGGGGCAAAACCATCGCTACACCAAGGTAGAAACCCAGGCCGTATGCTCGGGATGCGGGAAGCAGACGACGGTGCCATTCCGTCCGACGCAGGGGCGTCCGGTGTTCTGCCGGGAGTGTTTCCAGTCGCGGAGGACGGCGGCCTCGGCGTGATGCGCTGGGCCGGGTCTCGGCTGGGCTAATCGGATGCAGGAGCCGGGCGGCGTGGGTGCGTTAACATGGGTGCGTTAACATAGGAACGTGCCCGGCTACTACGTACAAAACTTCGGCTGCCGCGCTACACAAGCTGACGGCGCGGCCCTCGAACGCCAGTTCGAGGAATGCGGGCTGGAGCGGGCTGGGACCGCGGAGCAGGCGGCGGTCGTCGTGCTGAACACGTGCACGGTTACGGCGGCGGCGGACCAGGACGCGCGGGCGGCCGTCCGCCGAGTGCAGCGGCGGAATCCTGCGGCGCAGATCGTGGTCACGGGTTGCTACGCGCAGCGTGCTCCGGAAGAAGTGGCAGCCCTGCCGGGCGTGGCCTGCGTCGTGGGGAACTCGCACAAGCACGAACTGGCGCGGATTGTTACGGCCTCCCGTTCCGGTTGGCCACAAACCCCAGCGGCTGACGCCATGACAGGGGAGACCGGCCCCATCGCAGCGCTGAAAGCGCTGCGCCACCCCAACCCGGTCCAATCAGCCTGCGGTTCGTTTTCTGGAGCACAGGCCCTCGTCCCGCTGATGACGCTTTCAGCGTCGTCCGAGTGCCGGGTGTCGGACGCGGGAGGGCCCATCTTCGTCTCCGACATTTTTGCGCACACGGAGCTGATTGCGGCGCCGGTCTTCGATGCGCCCAACGAACGAACTCGTCCCAACCTCAAGATTCAGGATGGGTGCGACAACCGGTGCTCGTTCTGCGTGATCCCCTACGTGCGCGGGCACAGCCGCTCGCTCGAATCCGAGCGAATCATCGCGGAAGTGAACACACTGGTTGCCGCCGGGTATCGGGAGGTTGTGATCAGCGGAATCAATCTGGGGAGATGGGGACGGGACTTAGGCGTCAGCTCTACGGCATCTCTCAGCAAATCCCGTCAACCACCGACGACGAACAGCGGACGGCTGGCGATGCTCATCCACGACATTCTGTCTGACACTGCGCTGGAAAAACTGCGCATCTCTTCGGTGGAGCCGATGGATTGGAGCGACGAACTGATCGCGCTGGTGGCGCAATCACCGCGCATCGCCAAGCATGCGCACGTGCCGATGCAATCCGGGAGCGATGCGGTGTTGCGGCGGATGCATCGGAGATATCGTCCCTGGCACTATCGCGAAAAGATCGGGAAAATTCGCGCGGCCATGCCTGCGGCCGCCATCGGAGCGGACGTGATGGTTGGATTCCCCGGTGAGACGGAGGCAGAGTTCGAAGCCACGCGACGAATGATCGAGGAGTTGCCTTTTACCTATTTACACGTCTTCACCTACTCGGCGCGGCCGGGGACGCCCGCGGCGGTTATGCAGAACCAGGTTCCGGGGCGAGTAGCGCAGGAGCGCAACCGCATCCTGCGGGATCTGGCGGCGGAAAAGAAGCTGGCATTCATGCGCGGGTTTGTGGGGAAAGAAGTCGAGGCGATCACGCTCAGGAGTGGGGACGGCGGCGCGCTCGAAGGCGATGGGCCCGCGGGCGAGAGCGCCCGCGCCACACCGACCGAAGCGCTCACGGATAACTACCTGAAACTGCGCCTCAGCGGGCGGCATGAGCCGAACCGCTGGCTGCGGGCGCGGATCGAAGAGGTAGTGAATGGCATGCTGGTGGGATCGGTTGAGGCTGCCAGGCCCTGACAAAACGCGTCAGCCACCGCCGACAAGTACCTTGAGAGTCAACTGCACATGGCTGCGACCCATCTCGTATTCTGAGGTCTGTAAAGATTCGTAGAGAAATCTCTCCGCAATCTTTTGCGCAGGAGCGTTTGCGCATGGCGCAAAACTCCTGTGCGGAAGCGGGGTTCTATTGTGCGAACCTCTGGAGGCGTGGCGGCGTGGCTCCTATTCTTCTGTGGCTCATCCTGATCCTTTGCCTATTGATCTCGGTCGTGAAGTACCTGATGGGGATCATCATGAGGTTTTCGTTTCCCAGCGCTAAAGCCCGCAAAGATTACAGCTATGAGCCGACGGTGAGCGTGCTGATGCCCTGCTTCAACGAGGGCAAGACGGTTTACGAGACGATTGAGAGCATCAGCAAGAGCAACTATCCCAACGAGAAGTTCGAGGTGATCGCCCAGGACGACTGCTCGGTCGACGACAGCTACGAGTGGATGCTCAAGGCGCAGCGCGATTTCACCAACATCCGCATCCGGACGGGGCGAAACGAAGTCAACAGCGGAAAGGCGCGCTCGGTCTGCAACGCGCTGCAGCATTCGAAGGCAGAGGTCATCATTTCGATCGATTCGGATTGCATCTTTCATCCCAATGCGATTCGGGAGCTGACCGCATGTTTTGCCGAGCCGGGGATGGGATCGGTGGGCGGGCGGGTTGGGGTGCGCAATCCGAACGAGAGCGTGATTACGGCGATTCAGACGGTTATTTATTATTCCGCATTTCAGCTTTACAAGATTCCCGAGAATTGGACGCGCAGCATCTGCTGCATCAGCGGGTGTCTGTTCGCCATCCGGCGCACGCTGCTGCTCGAGATCGAGCCGGCGATCCGCGCGCGCCACTGGTTTGGCGTTCCGGTGAACCAGGGCGAAGATCGATTTCTGACGCATCAAACGCTGCTGCGCGGCTACGGAACGTACATCAACAACGACGCGCTGTGCTGGACGACCGTGCCGAACACGCTCCCGGTGCTGTTCAAGCAGCAACTGCGCTGGCGGCGCAGCATAGTGCGCGATTTCTTCTACACGCTAAAAACTCTGCCGCAACACGTGTGGAAGCTGCACCCGAACACCGTGCTTACGCTGGTGCTGACGCCGCTGGGCGCGCTGGTAGGGCTTCTGGTGGTATTGACCGCGCTCACTTCCGATCCGCTGGCCTGGGCCGGACCCGTGCCGCTGGTCAGCGCACTGGCAGTAGGCGCGGTGCTGACGTGGGTCATCAAAAAATACAGCGCGGAAGAGGCAGTCACGCATCCGCTGGCGTTTGGGGCGTACGTGGCGTGGACGCTGGTCAGCAGCTTGTTTCTTACGCCGCTGGCTTTGTTCACGATGGATTCCGCCGATTGGGGCACGCGAACCAAAACACAAGAGGTGCCACTTGGCAACGCCACCCGTTAATACCATGCCTTCGGAGCCGGTCAAAGCGCTGCCGGCGGCAACCGGAAAACTGTCGTCTGTGCACTCACTGCACTACAAGCTTGTGCTGGCGCTCTACCGCGTGTTCGCTATCGCGGCGCTGTATCTGGTGCTGATCGGCATTGTGGCCTACGCATTCATCATGGGCTTCTATGCAGTGAACAGCTCATGGGCCGCCCCGGTGATTCTCTCCGCGTCTGACGAAAAAAGCCTCGACTTTCGCGAAAAGCTCGTCACCAGCCAGCAGACGATTGAAGATCTGAAGGTGGACACGAACAAGCTGAACAGCGGCATTGCGGAGATGACCAAGCACCGGGCTGCGCTGCTGGAACTGGAGCCGAAGCTGCAGGCGGCGATCGTGCGCGAGAAAAACCACAATCTGGCAGCGGGTCCAGAGTTGGAGACGCTCGACCAGCAGAAACTGTCGGACAACGTGAAAACGCAGAAGGTGCTGGCACAGCTTAACCAGGTGGAGTCTGATATCAACAAAGACTTGGCCGCCGGCTTGATCACGAAAGGCGATGCAGCGGCACAAATTTCTGAGCTGAATCAGACGCACGGCAACTATACCGACAGCAAGATTGCCGAGGTGTTGCTCACCGACAGCATTCTGGATAAAACCACGACCGGCACCGGCTCCCTGGATGTGCTAGTGAAACAGGCGGAGCTGCGGTCGGAAGTGGCGCAGCTCGATATTGCGATCGCCGTGGCGCAGAAACAGATGACGGAAGAGGCGCGGCAGATCGACCGGCTGCGGCAGGCGATCGTGACCGCCAAGCAGAGTCCTTACTATTTGAATGCGTCCGGCGGGCAGACGCTGTACTTCGCGTTTGTGCCTTATGACAACCAGGCGAATGCGGTTCCTGGCGCTGCGATCTATGACTGCTATCTGAACATGGTTCTGTGCCGCCGCGTGGGCACGGTGAAGCAAATCTATCCGGCCGAAGAAGACGCCATGCATCCCATCTTCAAAACCCAGATTCGCGGATTCCTGATTCAGATGAATCTGGACCATTCTGATTCCGCGAAATCCAAGACTGTGTTTCTCGGCCGGAAGCCGATGCTGCTTTGAGGAGGATGAGAATGTTCCTGCGGCCTTGGAAAATGGTGGTTGCCCCGGTCCTGTTCTTTTCCTCTGCTTATGCATTTGCCGAGAATCCTACGGACCAGCTGGCGTATTGCTCCTATGTGATGGAGCAGGCGCAAGCGCAGCGCGACTTGCTGCGCGCGCCCATGGCCGCGGCGGGCTTTACGCAGCCCGAGACTGGGCTGCCCTTGCAGGCGGTTGCGGGAGCGTCTCTGGGATTGTCAGACTTCAGGAAAGCCGGGCTCACGATGGAGGCGGCGCGGAAGAATTGCGAGCTGTATAAATCTGCGACATGGGCGCAGCAGGAAATTCAATACGCAGTGCCGAGCCTGGAGAAGGAAGCGCTGCGCAACCGGATGGCGCTGATCGACCGGGCGGCGAAGTTATTGGATGCCTTGACAGAACAAACCGAGAAGATGGTCGCCGCGCAGAATGCGACGCGTCTGATGCTCTTTTCGCTGCAAACGACGCGGATCAAGCTGAATGCAGACCGGGCCGACACGCAGTCGAAGATCACCGCGCTCTACGTTCCTCCCCTGAGTGACAGGCCGTTGAAGCAACTGGCCGCGGAAAAGCAAAACAACGAAGTCGGTGAACAAAAAGCGCTGGACAAGCTAGCGCGCCAGAACAATTGGGATGTGGCGCTTTCTGTGGGAGTGCATCAGCAGGTGAATCCGATCGCGCAGAATGCGCAGCCGTACGGCGCAGTTTCGATCAACTACAACCTGGCCAGCCATGCCATCGACCAGCATCTGGACCGCGCAGCGGAAGCTTATGGCGAGTGGAAGAAAGTGCAGGAGGGAGATGTGGTGCGCAACATGGAGGTGCTGCGGCAGCAACTCGTCGACTGCGTTTCTGCACAGGAGGCAAGACTTAAGTCGCTGCGGGCGGAAGGCGCGCAGATCGACAGCAACCTGCAGATGATCGGCAATCCCGACACTTCGGCGGCGTTCGACTTCCACAATCAGTTGGCCGCTGCGCGCTTGCTGTTGGAGATTGAGACTGGAGACGCGAGTTTCCGGCTCGATCATTTGCGGGAGTATCTAGC
This sequence comes from Candidatus Sulfotelmatobacter sp., assembly GCA_035266285.1. Lineage (GTDB taxonomy): Bacteria > Acidobacteriota > Terriglobia > Terriglobales > Acidobacteriaceae > Sulfotelmatobacter. The sequence continues at coordinate 79,161 of DATFNR010000056.1, read as the reverse complement.
GAGGAATTACTAAAACCCAGGCTCTCGTCGCAGGCAGCCCCACGCGCAGGTCCTCATCCATTTCCCCAGCCGGGTATTATCTGCAGGTAAAATACTTCCAGTGCAAACCCCCAAGATATTGCGAGGAGCCTCGCGGCATATGGCACTCCATCCTAGTCGACTGCTTTCAACGGTGCTGTTCTTATTGGCTGCTGCAATTCTCGTCCTGGGCAACGCATCGGGCGGTTCGCTGCCGGAGGTTCGTTATCCGGATCCGGACATCGGCGTGGACTCGCTGGCCGCCCGGAAAAAAGCACAGATGGACACCGTAGATCAGTTCAAAGTCTTCTATGGGTTTCATCTGACCGACCAGGTGAAGCAGAGCGGGATCACCTTTGTCAATCACGTCGTGGACGATGCCGGCATCGACTACAAGCCTGTGCACTACGATCACGGCAACGGGATTGCGGTGGCCGACGTGGATGGCGATGGCTTGTACGACATCTATTTCGTGAATCAGGTGGGAGGGAACGAACTGTGGAAGAACCTAGGCGGAGGCAAGTTCAAGAACATTACGAAAGAGGCCGGGGTTGGAATGCCGGGCCGGATCAGCGTCAGCGCCTCGTTTGCAGACATCGATAATGACGGGACTCAGGATTTATTTGTCACTACCGTGCTCGGCGGCAATGTGCTGTTCAAGAATGACGGGCACGGACATTTCAGGGACATCACGAAAGAAGCGGGACTGGATTTGGTAAGCCATTCTTCAGGCGCGGTTTTTTTTGACTACAACGATGACGGCCTGCTCGATCTGCTGGTTTGCAACGTGGGCAAGTACACGAGCGAAAAGAAAGGCGCGCAGGGTCAGTACATTGGATTGCCCGATGCCTTTGGCGGGCATTTGCATCCCCAACGGTTTGAGTATCCGGTTCTCTACAAAAATCTCGGCCACGATCGATTCAAGGATGTAACTGCGGAAGCCGGCTTGCGGCCAACCGGCTGGTGTGGAGATGCAACGTTCACGGATCCGAAGGGGAAAGGATTCCCGGACCTGTTCATCCTGAACATGCAGGGACATGACCACTATCTGGAAAACGAGGGTGGAAAGCAGTTCGTGGATAAGACCGAACAATACTTTCCCAAAACACCCTGGGGCGCGATGGGGGTGAAGTTCTTCGATTTCGACAACGACGGGCGCATGGACCTGATCGTGACCGACATGCACTCGGACATGAGCGAATCCGTCGGCCCCGAGCGCGAGAAGATGAAATCGACCATGCGCTGGCCGGATTCGTTCACGCAGGCGGCATCGCACGACGACTACATCTGGGGCAACGCTTTCTATCACCGACTGGAAAACGGGCACTACGAGGAAATTTCGGACCGTATTGGTGTGGAGAACTACTGGCCATGGGGCGTGAGCGTGGGCGACCTCAACGCCGACGGATGGGACGACATTTTTATCGCGTCGGGCATGAGCTTTCCGTTTCGTTACGGAATCAACTCGATGCTGTTGAACAACCGGGGCGAGAGATTTCTGGACGCTGAATTCCTGCTGGGCATCGAGCCGCGCAAAGACATCTATGTTCCGTGGTTCGATCTGGACTGCTCACAGAAGAATCTGACCGACCTGAACCAGAAAGTCTGCGCGGGACGAAGCGGAAAGATACGCGTGCTGTCTCCGCGATCGAGCCGATCTTCGGTCATGTTCGATCTGGACAACGACGGCGATCTCGACATCGTAACCAATGAATTCAATTCCGCGCCCCAGGTGCTGATCAGCGATCTGGAGCAGCAAAAAGCGATCCATTGGCTCAAGGTGGTTCTGGTCGGGACTCGGTCCAATCGTGACGGACTCGGCGCGACCGTCCGGTTGCAGGCCGGAGGGCAGACCTACACGAAGTACAACGATGGGAAGTCGGGCTACCTTTCGCAGAGCGTTCTGCCGCTTTATTTCGGGCTCGGCGCCACGGAGAAGATCGACCGCATCGAGGTTGACTGGCCGTCCGGGCAGACACAGGTGATCACTTCTGGGCTTGGTGAGAACCAGTTGCTCCGCGTTACGGAGCCAAAATAGGAAGCTGGTACTCGAAGGTCGGTCCGATTGCAGAAATCCGCTGGACTTGGGGGAAAATCGGACTAAGATATGGGCTCATCAAGGCTTCGTAGAGCGGATCGGCGCCCTGCTTCGACCGATGCTCTGGGGAGGAGCCAATGCAGCATGCCTCGTCTCTGATCCGCTTCGGACGCACGTTCGTGAAACTATCGTGTGCGGGATCTTTCCTGCTGAGCGCAGGTGTGCTTTTCGCTCAGCACGGAGGTGGTGGGGCGCGCCCGCAATCGCCTCCACCCCAGGCTCCCACGGCGCCGCCATCCGCGACCGATTTCGAACAGAACAAGATATTCCTCGACAGCAATGGCAAACCACTTCCGCCCAAGAGCGCACAAGGCGAGCACTGTCTGCTTCCGCCGCTCAGTGGGGTCGTCCCGGCGACTGTGGGGGTTGGGGATTTGAAGATTCCGGGAAAGGCCCAGAAAGCGTATGAGAGTGGTTGCGCGGCGCTAAAGGACAAGAAGGTCGCCGACGCCGAGAATCAGCTGCGCAAGGCGGTCAAGGAGTGGCCCAAGTATTCGTCTGCCTGGATTGCGTTGGGGCAAGTACTCGCGATGGAACAGAAAAGCGATGAAGCTCGCGAGGCGTGCTCACAGCCTCTGGCGACGGATTCGAATTACCTGCTGGCGTATCTATGCCTGGCCGACATTTCCGCGCGCACGCAGAACTGGGACAAGGTGCTGCAGTTCAGTACTCGCGCCCTGGAGCTGGACCCCACCACCGATCCGGTGGCGTATGACTACCATGCAGCCGCGAACTTCAACCTGCACCACTTATCTGAAGCGGAGAAGAGCGCGCTGCGTGCGGTCGAAATCGATAAGAACAACTCCGACCCGCGCGTGCATTTTTTGCTCGCCCAAATCTACGAGTCGAAGGGCGACCGGACGAATGAGGTGGCGCAACTGCGGGAGTATTTGAAGTTCGCCAGCGACCCCAATGATGCGGCGATGGTGAAGGGTTACCTGGCGCAGTTGGAAGGCCCGGCAAAATAAATTCACCGCTTTGCCGGGAGGCCCTCACTTCCATTTTCCTTTGCCCTCGATGATTGTGACGTACCGGTTCACCGGAAGATCGGTGAAGCGCTCGGTCGCGCTGCTGGGGCCGGGCCATTTCACTTCCATCCAGTCGATTTTTGGTCGCTTGCCGACTCCCAGCACGATGCGGGGATCGTGCGACGAGAGATAGCTGCCTCCGCCCACTTTCATTCTGCTGCGCTTCAAATCGCCTGCCTGGTAGGTGATACGAGCTCCGACGGCGTCGATGTTGGCTTTCGTTCCCACCAGATTCACGCCCAGCCAGTTATTTTGCGTGCCGGCCTGGTTGCGCAGCAGAACCGGCGCCTCGTTGTTGTTTGAGATCAGCACGTCGACAGCCCCATCATTGTTGAAATCTCCCAGAGCCAGGCCGCGGCTTGCCATCTTCGCCGCGAAGATGGGACCGCTCTCCTGGCTGACATTGATCAGCTCCGTGCCCGAGTTGTGGAAGAGTAGAGGCGGCTCGCGATAGGTCACGCTGGGGTAAATTACGTCGATCAGATCATCGGGGTGGCCATTAGCTATAAGTAAATCAAGATTTCCGTCGTTGTCGTAGTCGAAGAACTTCAGGCCCCAGCCGCTTCGCATGGCCGTGGCGGTCGCGATCCCAGAGGGTCCGGCAACATCTTCGAAGGTCTCATCGTGTTTGTTGTGATAGAAAGCATCGAGTTCGTGATTCATATTGGTGACGAACAGGTCCATCCAGCCGGCTTGACCGACATCAGCCGAATCGACCCCCATACCGGAACGAATCGCGCCACCTTCTCCGTAGGCCACGCCTGCAGTGAATCCGATCTCGTCAAAGTGCTTTCCAGCCCGGTTGGCGTAGAGGAAATTGGCGAGCTGATCGTTGGCCACGAACAAATCCATCCATCCGTCGTTATTGACGTCGGTCGCGACGACGCCCCATGCCCGGCCGGGATTGTCGGTGATGCCCAGCTTCTGGCTGACGTCGGTGAACGTGCCGTCACCGTTGTTGTGAAAGAGCCAGCTGGGCATCGGCTTGTAAACTCGCGGGTTGCAGTATTCGGTGCTGCCTCTGATCCCGGGAAGATCGGGCGCGGTGCAGTGCTGGTGCTTGAATTTGTCGAAGTCTCCAAAGCGGCAGACGAACAAATCCAGGTTTCCATCATTGTCGTAGTCGAACCACACGGCGCTCGAGGCCCAGCCCGGAGCGGCAACTCCGGCCTGCTCGGTCACGTCGGTAAATGTACCGTCGCCATTGTTGCGATACAGAATGCTGCGACCGTACTGAGTTAGGTAGAGGTCGGGAAAGCCATCGCGATTGTAGTCGCCGACCGCGGCGCCCATGCCGAAACCTCCGCCAGCCACTCCAGCCTTCTCGGTGACGTCGGTAAACGTGCCATCGCGATTGTTGTGATAGAGAGCGTTGCGCAGCGGGTGAGGAGGCGTGAAGAAATCGCATCGCCCGGAGTTCACGACATAGATGTCCATCCAGCCGTCGTTGTCGTAGTCGAAAAAGGCACAGCCCGCGCCATCGGTCTCCGGCAGATATCGCTCCGCAGATTTGCCGCTGGAGTGAGTCCAGGTGATGCCGCTTACGGAAGCGGGAACCAATGTGAAAGGATAGGCGGGCTCGGGCAGGGCACGCGCCAGACGACTGAATGCGTCGAAGGCAAGCCCCCCGGCAATCCCGGACAGAAAGCTTCGGCGAGAGAAACCCGACAGGTTTCCGGGTGTCCTGAAAACCCTTGCCGGGAGCCTCATTCCCACTTCCCTTGGCCTTCGGTCACGGTGATGTAGCGATTGATTGGCAGGTCTGTCAGACGCTGGGTGATGCCGCTGGGTTGGGGCCACTTAATTTCAATCCAATCAATCTTCGTTTTGTTGCCAATGCCGAGCACAATTCGAGGATCATGAGACGACAAGAAGCCGCCCCCGCCGACCTTCATTCTGCTTCTCTTCAAATCACCAGCCTGATAAGTGACGCGAGCGCCGACGGCGTCAATGTTCGCTTTCTTTCCCACCAGCCGCAGACCCAGCCAGTTGTTCTGCGCTCCCACATCGTTGCGCAGCAACAGAGGCGGCTCGTCGTTGTTCGCGACCAGAACGTCGATCGCGCCGTCATTGTTGAAATCTCCCAGCGCCAGGCCACGGCTGTTCATCGGCCTGGCGAAAACCGGGCCGCTCTCAGCACTCACATTCCTGAATTCTGTCCCGGCGTTGTGAAAAAGCAGGAGAGGCTCGCGAAAGGTTACGTCGGGCTTTATTTTGTCGACCAGATCATTGGGATGACCGTTGACCACGAAAAGATCGAGGTTGCCGTCGTTGTCGTAGTCGACAAATTTGATTCCCCATCCGCTCATGGTCATCGTGGCGCGGCCGATGCCGGAGGAGACGGACTTATCCTCAAAGCTCTCATCGTGCTTGTTCTGGTAGAGCGCGTACCGCTCATGATCTAGGTTGGTGAGGCAGAGGTCCATCCACCCGTCTTCGTTGAAATCGGCCGAATCCACTCCCATGCCCGAGCGAATCTTTCCGCCTTCTCCGTAGCCTACGCCTGCCGTGAAACCAATCTCGTCGAAACGCTTTCCCGCTCGATTGGCGAAGAGAAAATTCGCGACCGTGTCGTTGGACACGAAGAGATCCATCCAACCGTCATTGTTGATATCGGTGGCGACCACTCCCCAGGCTTTGCCGGAGTATTCGGAGATGCCGGTTTTCTGGCTGACGTCGGTGAACGTTCCGTCGCCGTTATTGTGAAAGAGCCAGCTGGGCAACGGATCGTACGGCTTGGGATAACAGTATTCGTTCATCCCGGCGATCGCGGTGAGGCCGAGATCGCCGCACTTCTGGTTTCTCAGCTTGTCGTAGTCGGCGAATTGACAGACGAACAGGTCGAGGCGCCCGTCGTTGTCATAGTCGAACCAAACCGCACTCGAGGCCCAACCGGGCGCGGCTACGCCAGCGTGCTCGGTGACATCGGTGAATGTGCCGTCACCGTTATTTCGATACAAAATGCTGCGACCGTACTGAGTAACGTAAAGGTCGGGATAGCCGTCTGCGTTGTAGTCGCCGACAGCAACGCCCATTCCGTAGCCGCCTGCGCCAACTCCGGCTTTCTCGGTGACGTCGGTGAACGTGCCGTCGCGGTTGTTGCGGTACAGAGCGTTGCGTAGCGGCATCGGAGGCGTATAGAAATCAGCGCGGCCGCTGTTGACCAGGTATATGTCCATCCAGCCGTCATTGTCGTAGTCGAGAAACGCGCATCCGGGGCCGCTGATTTCCGGCAGATATTTGTTCTTCGATCTGCCGGCGGTATGCGTCCATGTGATTCCACTTTGAGAGGGCACGACTTCAGAGAACGGATATTGGGGTTTGTTCGCGTCAAGGCCGGGCGCAAACCGGGACAGAGCACTAAACGCCGCGGTACCCGCCAACATTCGCAGGAAGTCTCGCCGATCCGCCGAAACAGGCCACCAGAGCGCCTTTGAGATTGTTCTCTTCAACATAAGAAGTGCGCTGTTCGACTCGCAGTGAACTGCCACACCCGATACGGTCTACTGATGCGATCCCTTCTTGGGAGCTTTGGCGCTTGTCTTGTCAGCAGGCCCCGCCTTTGCCTCAGGAACGGCGGTCGAAACTGGCGTACGAACGAATTTCTGTAGGTCCAAATGATCTTTGCCTTCCTCGATCACATAGAACTTGTCAGCCTCGACCTGATGAAAAATCTGGTGCTGCCCGCTCGGCCAATTGACCTCGACGGTGTCTACGACGATCGCCTTGGACAATCCAAAATTGGCCCGCAGATCGCTCTGGGAAAGATAACTGCCGCCGCCCGCAATCTCCCGAATTTGTGACAAGCTGCCGGTCTGAAGCCGGATGCGCGCGCCCATAGCATCGCGATTGCTTTTGGTGCCCACCAACTTGAAATTGACAAAATGATTGCCGTTGCCGCCGCTGTTGTGCAGCAGCAGCGGCGGATCGTCGTTGTTGCCCACGACGATATCCATAAAGCCGTCGTTGGCGAAGTCGGCAAAAGCCGCGCCCCGTCCGGCATACGGCGTTTGAAATCCGCTGCCGGCGATCTTGGTCACTTCCGTGAACTTGCCATTGCCATCATTGTGAAACAAGGAATTGATTTGCTTATAGTGAATCTCGGGATGAGTCTGCTCGACCTCGGGATAGACATGCCCGTTGGCGATGAACAAATCGAGCCAGCCGTCGTTGTCGTAGTCGACAAATCCGCCACCGAAACTCAGCACGTCGTGAGTGGGGCCGGTGATGCCTGCCTGATCGCTCACTTCTTCGAATGTACCCTTGCCATCATTGTGCCAAAGGTGGTCGGAGCTCTTCTGAAAATCGGAGATATAGAGGTCGAGCCAGCCGTCGTTGTCGTAGTCGCCGAGAGAAATGCACATGGCGGCCATGGTATTGCCGCGCCCGGTGAGCGCCATACCGCTGAGCAGAGCGACTTCCGTGAAAGTGCCGTTGTGCTCGTTGTGGTAGAGATAGGCATTAAGCCCGTCGTTGGCCACGAACAGATCGGGCCATCCGTCGTTGTCATAGTCGGCGGCGCCCACTGACAAGTTCTTGCCTTCCGGCTGATAGATTCCGGCAGCGGACGTCACGTTGGTGAAAGTTCCGTCCCCGTTGTTGTGATAGAGCATGTCGGGGCTGCCCTTGTAGACACTGGGCGGGCAGTTGGTGAGAGCGTCGGCGAACTTGCAGTAGCGCAAGCTGTCGGGACCGAAGGTGACGTAGCCTCCAACATAAAGGTCAAGGCGGCCGTCGCGATCGTAATCAAAGAATGTGGCGCCGGCGTGAAACTGCGTGCCCGACTCGGTGGCGGCCACGCCGGCCTTGTCGGTGACGTCGGTAAAGGTGCCGTTGCCATTGTTGTGGTACAGCACATTCCGACCGAACTGGGTCACGTAGAGGTCGGGATGGCCATCGTTGTCGTAGTCGCCCCAGACGCAGCCCAGCCCAAAACCGGTGCCGGGGACGCCGGCCTTATCCGTGACGTCGGTGAAGGTGCCGTCGCCGTTGTTGTGATAGAGCGCGTTGCGCACGGTGATGCCGCGGTTGTAGAGATCGCGGCCATTCACGAAGTAGATGTCCTGATAGCCGTCGCCATCGTAGTCGGCGACGCAGACGCCGGGGCCGAATTCCTCGCGGATCACCGCCATCCCGTTGTTGCCTTTGTAGTGGACGAAATTGATGCCCGCCTGCCTGGTGACATTGGAAAACTGCACCGTCATCGAAGGAGACGACTGCGCATAGGCTGCTGAGGTCGACGACAGAGCCAGGAGCATCCCGATCCGCAACAGCGCTGTCAACGAACGCGTGCTATCTGGACCGGGGCGCCTCAGAGAGGTCCTGATCATGGCGAGCACTATTGCGGCGGCGGAGTCTGCGCGCCGTCCGAGGGTGACTGCTGTACCAGTCCCTCTTGCACCTTGCGCTTTACCTGTTCGAGGGTTTCGGCGGTTTGCCGCTGCAGCGCCGCTTCGCGGTTCGCATCCGCTTTGCGCCCCACGCCGGCGTAGGCCAGCGCCAGCTGGAAATGGCCGGTCGGACTGTCCGGAGCCTGAGATTCATAAGTTTCAAGCGGAGGAATCGCTTCCGAAAAGCGTTTCTCGGAATTCAGGGCCATGCCCCATGCCAGGTAAGCATCGGAGAAACCCGTGTCCAGCTTCGCCGCGCGCGAGAAGTGGCGGATCGCCGCCGCCATGTCATTCTCGTTCTTCGCGAGATCTCCCAGAACATATTCGGCGCTGGCGTTGTTGGGGTCGATCTCCAGTTCCGCTTCGAAGTTTTTCTTGACCTCCGCAATAACTTCGGGCGTGAGTTGCGGTTTCGACAGCAGAGCGCGGCCTAAGCGCGCATGAATACCCGGCACCAGCGGATTAATCTCGAGAATCCTGCGATATTCCGCGGCGGCCTCATCCCACTTTCCCTGGGCTTCGAGGGTCTCGGCGTTGAGTTCGTGCACCTGATAGGAGAATGGCGCCTCGCGCATCAGCTCGTGCGAAGCGTGCACGGACAGGTCCGAGAAAGCGTGAGTTTCGGAGTAGAGGATCTCGGGATCGTTAGGAAAGTCGCGGCCGAGGACATCCAGAAACTCCAGCGCGTCGTAAGGAGTATCGTGGGTCATCGCGCAATGGATGCCGTCAAGTCCGACCCGCTTCTTGAGTTCGCGTTCCAGCGTCTGGTGAATCGCTTTCTTTAAGAGCGGCATTGCATCGCTGCAGCGCCCGCCTTCGGCAAGGCTCGCGCCGCGTTCGGCGATCTCCTTTCCGCTCGGGGCGGGAGGCTTCTTGGCGGTCTGGGCGAGAGAGAATGCCGTAGCCGCCAGCAGGATCGCCGTCCCGAGGAACGCACTGGAACCGCTGAACATGGGGCGATTATAAACCGAAAGCCGCACTCCTCGACCTTCTGAATCGGACGATCCGACGGGCATTGCCGCGGGTCGCCGGCACGCTGAACCCTTCTTAGTTGCCTGCTTCGCTCGTGAAAAAAGCAGGCGCCGGAGCGCCTGCTCTCTGCAACGACTTTCCTGGCCTAGAAGTGGAACTTCAGTCCGAACTGCAACTGTCGGGGCCCTTGCGAACCAGTGACCCTCCCGAAGTTTCCATTGCCCGTTGTTGTATTCACTGTACCGTCTAAGTTGTACACAGGATCAAACGAGCCGTTGGCTGGACCTCCCGAGAAGGTCCACACCGGATGATTGAACGTGTTCAGCGTTTCGAACCGGAATTCCAGACTCTTGCCCTCCGTGATAAGGAAGTTTTTGTGCAAACTCAAATCCACGTCCGCATACCCCGGACCCCGGATGTTCCCTACGCCGCAGGTGCCGAAAGTATTGGGGGCGGGCTCCACGATATTTGAAGTGTCAAACCATTGGAAAGCCGCAGTGTTGGCCTTATGGCCCAGCACCTTGATCGGACCAGTGCAGCTCGGTCGTTCATTCAAAAGCGTGGGGCCAGACCCGTTGGTGTTGGATTGATCCGCACTGAACGTTCCCCAACCGCCGAACTCATTCAGGGTCAGCTGGTTTCCGCTATGCACGCTGACCAGTCCGCCGATCTCCCAGTTCCCGACAATATTGTTCAGCACCGGGTTCATGTCATGGCCGAATTGTTTCCCGTGTCCGAGCGGCAGCTGGTAGGTCACATAGCTGGTGAGTATCTGACGCTGATCAAAGTAGCAAGGACCCCAGTCGGAGTGCGGATCGTAGATATTCTGCTGGCCCGGCTGACCACCGGAAGAGGTCGCGTTCGTGCTGCCGAAGCCGGTACCGAAATAGCCCGCCGAATTGGTCAGGCACTTCGACCAAGTGTACGCCACCTGCGCTTCCAGCCCGTTGCCCATCCGCTTCTGCAGCACAGCTTGCAGAGCGTTGTAAGATTGGTTGGCATTGGACATGTTGGTCCCTTCCAGCGTGCCGCCCTGTGCGGCTTGATAAAGGGAGCCAGGAGTTCCGCAAGTGTTCAGGCTGGCGTTGTTGCAGGGTAGACTACCCCCGCCTAGATATGGTCCTGCGATCTGGCTAACGATGGCCTGTCCCGGTCTCGCGATCTGGCCTTGGGCATTCAAGCCCACGCGCTGTTGGATTTCTTCAAAGTTGGCCAAGTGGGTGCCATGTTGACCGACATAGCCGAGTTGGAGCGTTGTGGTGTTGCCGAACTGCTGCTGCGCCGTGACGTTCCACTGCTGGTTCTGGGCGGGTCGCAGGTTGGGGTCAGTAATACGTAGTCTCTGTCCCTTATAGCACGCGAAATTGAACGCACTGCACGGTTGCACGGTCGGGAATCCCCCGTTGAGACCGAGGCTGCTCTGGCCAAAAATCCCAAACGGAGGATTGATCGAAAGTTGCTCGTTTGCGCCGCCGCCTTCCTGGAAAGCGGAGATGGCGTAGCCAGCACGAAGCACTAAGCTGCGCCGGCTCGCTGGCGACCACGCAAAGCCGATGCGCGGCTCCCAATCGCCGATGCCGAGATAGTTGTTGTAGAGAGCACGGTTTCCAAAGTGAGCTGGCGCGTTGACTCCGTCGCCGGTACCATTCGGGGTATAGATCAGGCCGTTAAACAGTCCGAAGTTCACAACTCGGTTCTCAACCTCATAAACCGGCGTATGGTCTTCGAACCGAATACCGAGATTCACCGTGAGCGTGTCCGTTACGCGCCAATCGTCCTGCACGTAGCCGGCGAAGACATTGTTGCGATCCTTGAATAGTTGTGGGTTCGGGCTGGTGTCGCGGCTACCACCACTGCCTAGTCCCAGATAGAAATCCGCCAAACCGAGGCCGGTGGCGCCGCTTACTCCGATTGTGCCCAGTGCGCCGTTATTTCCGTTGTACTTCCAGTCGGAGCGCACACGCACAAACTGAAATCCCGTCTTGATGGCATGACGTCCGCGGAGATACGTCAGGTCGTCCGCAAATTGCCCCTGTGTGGTGTGGAAGATCTGTGCGATCTCCTGCTGCCCAAGATTCGGATTTCCTGCGGCCAAACCGGGGGTATTGGCGCCCGGAATGGATATATTGGGCAACCCTTCCGTCCCTGGAGGATTGCCGTTTGGAATTCCAACCTGGTTAGCCACTTGGCCCAGTACCGCGCTCGGTATGATGGTCTGGTCGAAGCGAACCGCATTGAAGCCGATTCGCGCATCGTTCAACATATTGGGGCTAATGGTATGGGTCCAGTTAATCACAGCGTTCTTTAGGGGTTGAGAAGAACCCTCTGAGGCGGAGCCGGGGCCGAGGGTACTGCCGCTACATATGACGCACCCGCTGAACGTGGGAACCCGTACATGGGCCTGCGACCACCGCCCGGAAATACGGTCTTTCTGGGAGAGGTTATAGTCAATTTTTGCGTCGCCTTGATCATTCAGAAAGTCGGTACCCGCGCGGTAGAAGAAATTGTTTCCTGCGAGAATACTTGCAGTGGGCGTCGGATATGCAGGAAGGGCGACTATGTTCGCGGCCACAGGACTTGCTGGAAACGCGCCCGAAATGGTCGTCAAGTCGTTGCTCAGCACAGGCGTTGGATTGGCCCCACTGGGATTTTGCGCCGGATTGATGTAGATTGACGTTCCGCCACCCCCGGAACCGGGGACGACAAGCTGACCGATTACGACCGGTGCGTCGTTCACACCTGGGTTGAGCTTATCTGGTCCCAAGCCCCGATCTTTACACACTCCAGCTCCATCAAACCCGCTCGAGCAGAACGACGAGAAATTGCCACCCTTCATGTCAGCCGTGAGCAGTTGGGCGCCGTCTGGGCCGGATGTCAGATAACGAAGGCCCTGGTAATCCACAAAAAAGAACAGCTTGTCTTTGATGATAGGGCCGCCGAAGGTAACGCCAAACTGGTTGTAGCGCAGCTCTTGCGCCTGTATCGTGCCGTCCGGATCGTGACCCAGGGTGCCGCCGAGACCAGCTACACCCTTCGTCCAGCCATTCGCCGCATTGTTGGCGTTGAACTTGTCGTTGCGCAGGAACTCGTATACATCGCCGTGAAAACGATTGGTTCCGGATTTGATAGTGGCGTTGATAACTCCGCCCTCATAGTTGCCAAACTCAGCTGAAGCATTCTGAGTAATGACGTTGAATTCCTGAATGGCGTCTACGCTGGGGGCATAGCCGACTTCGTTATTTTTGTCCTCGCTGTTCTGCTGGCCGTCGAGGAAGTATTGATTGGCCTGCTCGCGGTTACCATTGATATAGGGGCGGCCGGAGTTGGTCATCTGCTGCGGACTACGCATCGCATCAGGATTGACGTTGGTGGCGCCGGGGGCTAGAAGCGTCAACTGCAGATAATTTCGCGAAGCCAGCGGCAAACTGACGTTTGTGTTCGCGTCGATCACCGTGCTCACGTCGGTGCTCTGCGTCTGCAGCACCGGAGCCGCGGCCGTAGCGGTAACCGTCTCCGTAACCTGACCCACCTTCATCTGGAACGCAAGGTTCGCAGTCTGGTTGAGCACCAGCGTGAAAATTGGATACACGACCGTCTCGAAGCCGGCCGCTGAAGCCTTTACTGAGTAGGTGCCGACCGGCAGGCGCGTGATAACGAAAACGCCGTCGGCGTTGGTCTTCGCGGTAAAGGTGGTTCCGCGCTCCGTATCGGTCGCGGTGATGTCCGCGCCGGCCATGACGGCTCCGCTGGGATCGACCACGGTGCCTGTGATTCCTGCCGTCACTTCCTGGCCCCAAGCGGTTCCAACGACGCCGAGAATTGCGGCGAGCAGCAGAAGCGCGAATGGAATCCTCAACGAGTGGCGCATCGACAACCTCCTGGGAAACGCAGATGCAAAATTGCCCCAACCCACAAAAATCTGGTCGCAAAACTAATGGGTTTATGCTATATAGCAGAAGCACGCTGACCGTCAAGCGAAAAATTAGAGAGAATGTAAAATCTCTCAGCACGGCTGGACGCAGAACACCCTATAGCAGTAGGAGCGCACGTGGTGCGCTTCGCTGGGGCTTGCTATGAAAAATGGGATTCTGAGAGAAGCGATTCCCGTTACGGGAAAGTCATTGAAAGATAATGGTTTACTTACGGAATTCCATCTCGCGCTCCCCTTGGTGGTCGCACTCCGCCGCTAGGGATCGAATTTCGGCTTTCGGGACGAGAATGCAGGTTTATCAGCTCTATAGCTGACAGAACCTGGAAAAGGGTTGGGGTTGTCCTGGAACTTGGCCCGATTTGGCAACGCAATATAGCACCTTGCGAAAGACCATATAGCACCTTGAGATTACGTTTACCGTATTGGGAGGGATCGGAGACCCATGGGAGAAACCCGGCGAAACGGAATGCCCGCTTACCAGCGAATTCAAGCTGCGATCATTCGGCGCGTCGAGAGCGGTCAGTTGAAACCCGGCGATATGGTCGACTCGGAGCGCGAGTTGGCCAGAATTCACCGGGTGAGCCTGATGACTGCGCGTCATGCCCTGGTCGGGCTGGAGAAAGAAGGCATGGTCGAACGCCGGCGGGGTTCCGGGACGTTCGTGGCGCCGCCCAAAATCCACTTCAACAAATTGATGAGTTACACCGAGCAGATGGCGGGCCGAGGCTTGTCCGCAGTTTCCAAGATTTTGAGCTTCGGCATCATCAACACTGAGCAGGAAATCGCAGCCCGACTTTCCTTGCCCCCGACCAGCCGCTTAATAAAACTGGAAAGACTTCGATCGGCAGCGGATGAACCGTTTGCCCTGGAAACCTGCTACTTGTCCGCCGAGGAGTTCGCCGGCTTGATCGAAGCGCCCGTCGAACGCGGATCCTTGTTTTCTATTCTGGAACATGACTACGGGCTGGAGATCGCGCACGCCGATGAGGAGATTGACGCGACCTCCGCCGATCCTCACACCGCCCGGCTGCTGTGCGTTCCCAACGGACTGCCGCTGCTCCGGATACGCCAGGTGATTTATTCTGCGAAGGGGAAAGCGACTATCTACGTCCTTGGCCTCTACCGCTCCGACCGGCACATACTTTTGATTCGGAGATTCCGCTAGCGCAACCTCGCCGGGCGATGTCTTCAACTGCTACCCGAGCGATGAGATGCACTATTTCGCGGAGATTGCATCGTCCAGAGCCTGCCAAACGGGATTCGCCCGATGATTTTGCATTTTCGAATCATCGACCTTGAGGAAGTCATCAAGCGTCGCAACAATGACAAACTGAATCTACTCAGACCCTGGTGGCCCGATTTCTCAATGAGTGAAAACGCCTGATTGCAAGGTTCGTGATCTTGCCTGCACAATCTTAGCCAACCCACTCTGTGGAGAATGCCATTTGATTTTTCTGCGCCAGCAACTGGGAGCCGTGGTATGGGTGTCAGCGATCCCGAGATTCAAAAGAGGGTGTTTGGACCTCGATGGCAACACGAAGTTGAAAAGCAAAGCTGGCCACTATGGAAACGGCTCATCCATCGTTTCCAACGCTGTCAACTTTGCAGACCGAAGATTCCAGGCCGAAAGGTCAATGAGTGAAAACGCCTGTTTACAAAGTAATCTTGAAAGTTGCTGGTTGAGTTGTGACTTCTTGGCAGCCGAAGAAGCGGGCGGCTAGTACTTTGCCTGAGTGCCGAGCGCTATTTTGAAGCCAGCGCCTGCATCAATTCCTCATGCTGCGTCGCAATCTGGACTCGCGTGCCGTTGCTTTGACTAAAATGGGTAGCCTGAAGTTGCTCCGGCTCTCCGAGGCGACGCCTCTTTGATTCCAAATCATCGGCGCGCGCCCTTGCCTTGCCGGGTGGCTCACGCAACGCCGACTGCGCCGCAAGCATGTATTCCTCGTACGCACGAATCTCCTCCGCCGTCGGAGGAAGCCCTCGTTTCGGCGGGCTAAGCCCTTCCTTCTCGTATAACGCTTTGGGATTGCTCGACGTTCGGAGCTCTTCAAGAGCTTGCTCTCCGGTTGCACATTCAACGCCCCATGCCAATCCCCAATCGAAGCCATCCTCCGGCATCGCCTTCACAAACGCAGACAACTCTTTCTTCTCTTCCTCGCTCAATTTTCCCCGGCGCGCGCTATCCCTCAGCGGCTCAAGGTTGTCCAAAAACATGGCCCCCGCCACCAGCGCCACGATCACTGGCCCGCTGCGCGATACATCCTGCGCAAACTTGAGCCCTGCCAGCCACGTATTCACGGCAGCCTGTGAATCGCCGTGCGCCATCTCGCGTATCCCCTCATACCCATTTAGCTGGGCCAGGCGCCGCGCTCGCATGAGAAACCAAGGCGGTGTCCTCTCCTCGTGTCGGTAGTCAAACCCCCAACTGCATTCCGGAAGCTTTGTAGCCTGTTGCATCGTGCGAATCGCGTCAAGGTTGGAATCCAAAAGGGGTCCGAGTTTCTTCTCGTCCCACTCCACTCGCCCAGCGAACGTCGCAGACAACAAATTCATCGTCGCGTCGTCGTCGACGATTGGTTCCCGCAACTCCGCCATAGCCGCCCAGTAGCGCAACGCCGCGTTTTTCGTTTCAAGGGGAAACGTCGCCTGTGCCTGCGCGCCGCCCGCGCCAGCTAGAACCACCAGAATTGCCGCCAGCAGTCGAATCTTCATAAGGATCAAGATACGACGATTACAGGCCGAGAGTCACAAGGGCCAACCTAACATACCAGCCGCGGATGACTGTTGATAAATCGCCATAGCACTCATTTGACCCCGGTCAGCCCAATTGCCAATGAGTGTAAAACGCCTGATCGCAACAATTGAGAAGCTGGCTCGTAATTGCTAAAGGCCGCGCCCGTGCGCTGCACCGTGTCGATCGGCTACTCCATTCGGAGTAGCTTCAGCGCCTAGAAAGTGCGGACTAATCAACCTGGGGACTTGCGACCGTCCGTAGATCGGATATGTTTCCTCGGACGTGCTCTCCGCTGCTCACTCCCCCCGGACCGCGGCGCCACCACAACTAGGAGGTCTCGTAATGAAGCGCCACATGCTAACAATTTCCCTGGTCATTCTGGGGACCTGCGTGCTCGGAGTGAGCGCATCCGCTCAAGAAATCACCGGCCCGGATGTTTTCAAGATCAACTACTTCGCTAACAACGGCGTCGCCGGAGCTCCAGACGCCACCGTCCGCATCGACAACCCGGGCACGGTCGAGACTGAGGGCGGCGGGAGCCCCGAGAGTCTCTGCGCCATGATCTATGTGTTCGACAACGATCAGCAACTCAGCGAGTGCTGCGGCTGCCTGGTCACGCCCAACGGCCTGCGCACGTTGTCGGTCAGCAAGGACCTTACCAGCAACCCGCTGACCGGAGTGGTCTCCAACAACGGCGTTATCAAAATCGTGTCCGAGCTCCCCAACCGACTCTTCCTTTGTGATCCCACTACGGAGGTCGCTGAGGCAGTGGCCACGGTTCGCGCCTGGGCCAGCCACGTGCAGAACAAAGTCGGCGCGGCGTATCCCATCACGGAAACCGCCTTCACCGACGCTACCCTGAGCCAGGAAGAGTTCAGCTTCAACCTCATCGAGCAGTGCTCGTTCGCGCAACGCCTCGGCAGCGGCAAGGCCGTTTGCACCTGCGGCACCGGCGACTGACCCAAGCGATTTTCCCTTCCTGCAAACGAAGCGGCGGGCTGTAAGCCCGCCGCTTTTTCTCGAGTCGCCGATTATCCGAGCGCTTCCCAGCTCCGACAGACGATGACGATGAAACTACTCTGGACTGGAACTCGGGGAGTCACTCTGGGATTCTGGAGTCGATTTTAAGCAGCAGGGCTTTGCTGGTCTGGTGTGCAGAACTCGTGCACCGCGGCCTCCACGAGCGCATCCAGCGCCGCAGCAACCGCGGGAGACAACTCCGTACTCCAATCCGTCGTCTCGGGCTGCACGCCCAACAGCACTACCGTCGGCTGCTGCCGCGCCAACACCCGCAACGCTACGATCAGATCGGAAACTCCCAACTGGTGTACGCTGCTGCTGCCGGGCAGGGAATTCAACTGCTCCCCATTCATCCGCACCACGGTGCCTGGAACTGCCCCTACGTCCACCGCATCAATCACGATCAGGTGCGAACAATCCCATATGTAAGAGAGCAGCTCCAGCCCCAGGGTTCCGCCCTCCACCAGAGCCACGTCCTTCGGGACTCGCACATCTTCGCGCAGCCGCTTGATGGCCTGCGCCCCCGCCCCATCATCGGCGTGCAGAACGTTTCCCAGTCCCAGCACAACCCTCTTGCCCGGCCCTGCTTCCATCACTTCACCTGGCCTGAATCCTCTTCCAACTCGTGCCTGGGAATGAACTTGTAGCCCGTGAAAATGCTCTCGATCAGGCCGTTCCGCTCTTCCCAGGAAACCAGCACGGCGCTGTACACATGATGAATCACGAAGGCGAAGAACGTGAACATGATGCAGAAATGCGCCAGCCGCAGATGTTGAATATCGATCACTCCAGGAATCCATCGGAACAGCCATGCCAGCAGCCACGATCCCCGCACATGTGTGTAAAGCGCGAGGCCGGTGATGATCTCAATCAGCATGAACGTGAAAATCAGAAGATACGTCACCGCTGCCAGCGCGTTGTGCCCCACATGGTGTACCAGATCTTTCTTGAGAAAGCTGTAGTAAGCGAACATGTTCCCCATTCCTCGCCATTGCCGTTTCTTGATGGGCCAGAACGAGCGCCAACTCGACCAGTCGTTCCCCACAAAAAACCAATACATGCGCAGCAGAAACGCACTGATGAACACCGACCCGGCTACCAGATGAATGAACCGCATCTTCGCCATCAGAAAACTCGTGCTGCTCTTGGCCACGATGAACGGATCGTGCATGTAATAGCCGGTGAAGGCCAGCACGCCAATGGGCAGAACCATGAACCAGTGCGAGACCCGTACGGGCAACTCCCACACATAAGTCCGCACCGGCAAGGTGGAAGGGTAGGGTCGATGCGCCTCGCTCCATGCATGTTGTCCTGGTGCCAGTGAGCCCATGGCAGGCCTCCTTTGTGGCTTCCAAGTTGTGGCTTTTGAAAGGGCGCCGCTGGAAGCCGTGCCCTTTCAAGCCACGATTTCCTTCACGCCACTTTTACCGGCTGATACCTACGCCCGCGCGCATCCACTACGTGCACCGCGCACGCCAGGCACGGATCGAACGAATGCACCGTGCGCAGAATCTCCACCGGGCGCTCCGGATCGGCGATCGGCGTCTTCAGCAGCGCAGCCTCATACGCACCCCGCTGGCCGTTGGCGTCGCGCGGCCCCGCGTTCCAGGTCGTCGGCACCACGCACTGATAGTTCTTGATCTTCTTATCCTCGATCTGCACCCAATGTCCCAGCGATCCCCGGGGAGCCTCGTGGAATCCCCATCCCTGCGCTTGTTTCGGCCAGGTGTCCGGATCCCATTTCTCGCCGTTGTGAATACGCAGGTCGCCGTGTCCCAGCTTGTCCCCTAGCTGAGCCACCCACTTGCTGACTTGCCCGGCCATCACCTTGGCTTCGATGGCCCGCGCCGCAATGCGTCCCAGCGTCGAGAACAACGCCGTTGCCGGCGCGTTCAAGTGCGCCAGCACGCCATCCACCGCCGCCTTCACCTCCGCATGTCCCGACGCATACGCCACCAACATGCGCGATAGCGGTCCCACTTCCATCGCTTGATCCTGATACCGCGGCGCCTTGAGCCATGAATACTTCTGTTCCACTTCCAAGTGTTCGAACGGCGGCTTCGGGCCCGTGTACTTCGGCTTGGTCTCTCCCGCGTAAGGATTCTTGCCGCTCCGGTCTCCGTCGCCGTACTCGTACCAGGAGTGCGTCACGTACTCGGTCACGTTCGCCGGATCGACCGGATGCACCTTCGACAGATCGTGACCGAAGATCGCTCCTCGCGGCAGATAGAAGCGCGCCGCATCCTTCACTCCTCCCTGCGGATAGTCGCCATAGGAGAGGAAATTTCCCAGACCTTCGCCGCGTCCGAACCAGTCCCGATAGAAGCTCGCCACCGCCAGCACGTCGGGCACATACACCTGGTCGACGAACTGCTGCGCCTTGCCCGCCAGTTCGGTGAGGAACGTAATCCGCTCCGTGTTGATGGTTGCGCCCGGCTCGTCCGGATCCATCGACGCCGCCATTCCGCCGACCAGATATGTCTGCAGGTGCGGATTCTTCCCGCCCAACACGGCATGAATCCGGATGTAGTCCTTCTGAAACTCCAACGCCTCGATGTAGTGCGCCACCGCCAGCAGGTTGGCCTCGGGCGGCAGGTGATAAGCCGGATGTCCCCAATACCCGCTGCTGAACAGGCTGAGCTGCTTGCTCTCCACCAGCGCCTTCACCCGGTCCTGAATCGCTTTGAAGTAATTGCGACTCGACTTCGGCCACGGGGAGATCGACTCAGCCAGCTGAGACGTTTTCGCCGGATCAGCCTTCAGCGCCAGCGTCACGTCCACCCAATCCAGCGCATGCAGGTGGTAGAAGTGGATCACGTGATCCTGCACGTACTGGCTGGCGGCAATAATGTTGCGAATCAGATCGGCGTTCTCCGGCACCTCGATCCCGAGCGCGTCCTCGACCGCGCGCACCGAGGTCAGCGCGTGTACCGTGGTGCACACGCCGCAAATGCGCTGCGTCCAGATCCACGCCTCCCGCGGGTCGCGCCCTTTCAGGATCAGCTCAATCCCGCGAAACATCGTTCCTGAACTCCAGGCATCGGTGACTGCGCCACCGTTGACCTCCGCTTCAATGCGAAGATGGCCTTCAATTCGAGTCACAGGGTCGACGACGATGCGCGCCATATGCTCCTCCTTAGGCTGCTCTTATCCTGCTCTTAGATCTTGTCGGGCCCGGGCGGAGTCCGCATGCGGTCCCGAATCGCGCTGGCAATTCCGTGCACAACCGTGGCTCCCGCCACCGCCGCCGTGATTCCGATTCCAATCTTTCCGGCGCTGACGTCCACGCCGAATCCCGGCACGTTCGGCAACCGCTCGTAGAACGGAGACTTGGTTTCCCAGAAGTTGTACCCGCCGCAGCCGATGCATCCGTGTCCGGACTTCACCGGCCAGCTCGTGCCGTCGTTGAACCGCACCGATGGGCAGTTGAACGTGGCCTCCGGGCCTTTGCAGCCCATCTTGTACAGGCACCATCCCTTGCGATGGCCTTCATCGCCCCACTCCTGCGTGTAACGCCCGGCGTCGTAATGTGCGCGCCGCTCGCACTGGTCGTGGATGATCCGCCCATAAGCAAACAACGGGCGGTTATACTGATCGACCGCCGGCAGTTCGCCAAACGTGAGATAGTGCACCAGCACGGCCGCCGTGTTGACCGGATTCTGCGGGCACCCGCCCAGGTTAATGACCTTGGCTTCCGGCACCGCCTCGGAAATTCCTACCGCTCCCGTGGGATTCGGAGACGCCGAAACCAGCCCGCCGTACCACGCGCACGCCCCGGCGGCGATGGTTGCCGCCGCGTTTGTGCAAACCTCTTGCGCGATCGAAAGCGCCGTCTTCCCCGCAACCGTGCAGTACACCCCGCCATCCGCCAGCGGAATCGCACCCTCGACCACGGCCAGATATTTGCCCTTTTCCTCTTTCACAACGCGCTGAAGCGCAGCCTCAGCCTGATGCCCGGCGCCGGCCATGATGATCTCGTGGTATTCCCAGGAAAGCAGGTCGAGCACGATCTCCAGCACCGAAGGATGGCTCGATCGGAGGATGGCTTCCGAGTTCCCGGCGCAGTCCTGGAACTGCAGCCACACCAGCACCGGCTTCTTCGCCTTCTCCAGAGCCGAGGCGACCTGGGCCACGTAACGCGGCGGAAGGGCCAGGGTCGCGGTCATGGCGGTGCAGAACTTCAAAAATCGTCGCCGGTTCACGCCTTTTTTCTGCAGGGCCCCAATGAACGACTCATTCGGCGGAAGCATAGGGTCTTCCCTTCCTGGGAGCAGGACGTTCCGCTGACCGGGAGACGGTCCAGCGCCCAACCTCATGCGTGCGGATTGGGTTTATGTACCATGCCTGTCTTTGGGAAGGATGTGACCATCATCACCAGCGTCGGTGATTTGGCGCGCGTGATACTGGGGCCGTTTTGTTGGGACGGTCGCTGGTCGCTGCCTAGAGCACTCAGCCGCTAGCTCTCTTGCCGAATTTCGACAGCGCCGCACTACCCCAGATGTGATGCAGGCCATATGTCTTCGTGGCCGCCGTGTGTTTCTTCGACCTCCCTGGACAGCATCTTCAGAAAGCGGAGTGACCACCATCACGGGATTCTGTGATCCCAATCATCGTTCCGGACAGAAATACTAGGTATCGAAGAGCATTGCGCAATTTAGCGCGCACAGTGCGCCCGGAGTCTGGCGCGGAAAGACGACATTGTTTAAGGACATTGAACACCTCGTCCGGCTTGCAGTCGTCATCGCCATAGCCGTGGTTGCGTTCGTCGTCCTGCGCGAGGCGGTCGTACCGCGCAGCTTTGGACAATACGGTCACTACCGCGGCGCCGCGATTGCGGAAGCTGCTGCCCGGCCCGTTGCCTTTGCCGGCCACGACGTCTGCGAAGGCTGCCATACGGATGTCGTCGATCAGAAAAAGCAAGGCAAGCACGTGGTGGTCGCCTGCGAGGCGTGCCACGGGGCATTGGCCAAGCATGCCGACGATCCCACATCCGTTACACCGGCAAAGCTCGACACGGCTATCTTGTGCGCCCGGTGTCACGAAGCTAACAGCGCCAAGCCGAAGGACTTTCCTCAAGTCGTGACCGCCGATCACTCGGGGGGACTCGCCTGCGACACGTGCCATCAGCCGCATAAACCAAAGATCGAGTCGCAAGAGAAAACCGCGGCGGGAGGCAAGAAGTAATGGACATCACCCGCCGTCGCTTACTCCTGTTGTTGCCCGCTGCGGCGGTAGCGTGGAACTACGTTCAGGCAGGCACGCCTGAGGCCTCTCCCAACTACAAACTCAGCGAGCATTGGTGGGCCATGTTGATCGACATCCCCAAGTGCATCGGCTGCGGCAGTTGTGTCCGCGCCTGCGCGGAGGAAAACGACGTTCCCGAAGGCTATTACCGCACATGGATTGAGCGCTACCACGTGGCCGACTGGAAGATTGAAAAGCCGGACGTGGAGTCACCGGACGGCGGAAAACAGGGGTTTCCACCGAACGAAGAACTCGGCGGCAAGAATTTCTTCGTGCCCAAGCTGTGCAATCACTGTGCCGATTCTCCCTGTACGCAGGTTTGTCCGGTCGGGGCGACCTTCGTTACGCCCGACGGAGTCGTGCTCATCGACAAGAGCTATTGCCTGGGCTGCCGCTATTGTGTGCAGGCCTGTCCCTACGGATGCCGTTTCATCAATCCCAAGACCAAAACAGCCGAGAAGTGCACGCTCTGTTATCACCGGATCACGAAGGGCCTTACGACGGCGTGCTGCGAGGCTTGCCCGACAGGCGCGCGCCAGCTCGCTGACTTGAAGAATCCGAAAGACCCGATTCATGAGTTCCTGCGAACTCACAACGTGCAGGTTCTGAAGCCGCACATGGCGACTGGCGCCAAGGTTTTTTACAACGGTATGGATGGTTCAGTTCGATAACGCGTAGCCCCGGACGCACTCGCCCGGGGCCGGTTCGGGAGGCAACAAGGAGGCTCGTGCAAATCCCCGTCGAAGGCTTTATGTACCCGAACGAAGTGGAGCTCCAGTGGAGCGTCCTCATCGTTCTGTATCCCTTCATCACGGGGCTTGTGGCTGGCGCATTTATCTTGGCTTCCCTCGAGCGCGTGTTCCGCGTGGATGCGGTGAAGCCGACCTACCGGCTGGCTCTGCTCACGGCGCTCTCTTTCCTGCTGGTAGCCCCCCTGCCCCTGCAATTGCACCTCGGACATCCCGAGCGTTCACTCGAGATGTATCTGACGCCACACCGTTCCTCTGCCATGGCTATGTTCGGATTTGTATATCTGTGGTACCTGATGGCGGTGCTGCTGTTGGAGATCTGGCTGGACTACCGGCGCGACATTGTCGCGAAGTCCCAGGCTTCGACGGGCGTGGCGCGTTTCTTTTATCGCGTGCTGACCCTGGGTTCCAGCAACCTCAGCGAACGCTCGCTGCGGATCGATGAGAGGCTTGGCTATTTCATTACCGTCATCGGAATCCCTTCCGCTTTTTTGCTGCATGGATACGTGGGCTTCATCTTCGGATCGGTGAAGGCTAACCCATGGTGGTCGTCGCCCCTGATGCCGATTGTTTTTATTTTCTCGGCCATGGTATCCGGCATCGCTGCCGTCATGCTGCTGTACATGGCCTCCACGCGCCTTCGGGGACGGGAAATCGATATCCGCTGTCTGGATAAGATCGCGCAGTATCTGCTCTACACCTTCATCATCGACTTCAGCCTGGAGATGCTCGATCTGCTGCAGCGCATCTACGAAGCCGACGAATCTTTCCGCAGCCTGGATTTCATGGTGCATACGCGGCTCTGGAAATCGCAGGTGATTGTGCAGATCCTTCTCGGTACGGTAACGCCCATTGCTCTCATCGGATTGACCCAGTTCTGGAAATTCACTGACGTGATCCGCAAACGGATTTATGCCCTGGCCGGATGCCTGACCGTAATCGGCATTTTTGCCATGCGCTGGAATGTCGTCATCGGCGGCCAGCTGTTTTCCAAGAGTTTCCTCGGGTATACGACGTACAAGATGGCCTTCGCCACGCGCGAAGGATTGCTGACCGCGATCGTGCTCATGCTGCTTCCCTTCGGCATTTTGTGGGTTTTGGTAAAACTCCTGCCGCCCTGGCTGGACGCGGGTTCCTTGCCTGCCTCCAGTGCTACTCCGGCGCACGGAACCACCTAGGCCCCGTTTCGCGGGGCCGGATGCGGAGAAGTCAATGGCGCAAGCTTCGGACGCCATCGCATCGGATATCGAGCACCTCAGCGAACGGGTGAGGGAGCTCGAACGCCGCATCTCTGTCCTGGAAGATCCGGCAGCCGCCTCCAGCTATCCTCGGCTGACCGGGACAGAAATCCAGGAACCACACGTTCGGGCGCCAAGGCGTGCAACTTCTCTCTTGGATCTATCGGGCGGGGCCGTTCCCGTTCTCGGCAAAGCAGTGCTCGGAATCGCCGGAGCCTACCTGCTGCGCGCCATCGCGGAATCGGCTACCACCTTGAAATTGCCGGTGTCTCTGGCCGCCATCGTTTACGCCGCATTTTGGATGATTTGGGCCGTTAGATCCCACGACACCGACCGTTTTGCCAGCACCAGCTACAGCGTCACCTCAGTGCTCATTCTTTCTCCCATGCTGTGGGAGTCAACCGTGCGCTTCCAGGTTCTATCGCCGGCCTTTAGCTCGGGGGTGCTGGTGGCCTTCGTGGTGCTGACGCTTGCGCTCGCATGGCAGCGCAACCTGCAAGTGATCCCGTGGGTGGCGACCCTAGCGGCCGTGAGCACGGCTTTGGCGCTGATCATTGCGACGCGTGAACTTGTACCACTCACGGCCGCATTGTTGACCATGGCGCTGGCCACTGAAGTTGCCGCCTGCCTGGGACACCGGCTCAGCCTGCGCGCGGTTCCCGCGATCGCCGCGGACTTCGCGGTGTGGTTGCTCATTGATGTGATGACGTCTTCCGAGGGCGTGCCAGAGGGCTATCATCCCGTCGATTCGGTGACGATCACAGTGTTGTGTCTGGCGCTGCTTGCGGTGTACGGAGGCAGCATCGGCGTTCGCAGTTTCGGACTACGGCGGAGGATCACGATCTTTGAAATCGGACAGGGCGTGCTCGCCTTCGTGCTGGCGTCGTTTGGAGCGATGCGAGCCAGCCACGGCTCGGCCGCTCCGGCGCTCGGCGTGTCGTTCCTGCTGCTGGCGGCCGTGTGCTACTGGGGAACGCTGTCGCGATTTGCGGAAGAGGAGCACGCTCGCAATCGCCGCGTGTGCGCCAACTGGGCGGCGGCCCTGCTGCTGGCGGCGACCTTCCTGTTATTCCCCGCAACTCTCCGAGTACCGTTCTTGTGCGTGGCCGCGGTGGCGGCGGCATTCGCATACACTCGCACGCGCAAATTGAGTTTGGGCCTGCATGCATCGTTTTATCTGGCGGCGGCGACCGCCGTTTCATTTCTTCCGATTTATGTCGAAAACGCTCTGGCGGGCACCGTGCCAGCCGCGCCGGACTGGTCCGTTTGGGTCGTGGCAATTTCGGCTGCTCTGAGCTATGTCATCGGCTCGCGCCACGCTGAGGATCAAACAAAACGACGTCTGCTCTGGGTAATCCCCGCCGTGCTGGTGGGCTTTACAGGGGCATCCCTTGTGGTCGTCGCAATCGTATGGGCAGCCGCGGCTCGCATGGAATTAGCCGCTTCGGTTCTATCTGTGATCCGCACCGTGGTGAACTGCGCGCTGGCTCTCGCCCTCGGTTCAATCGGCTCTCGCTGGAAGCGAGTCGAGCTCGGCTGGGTTGCCTATGCCGCGGTCGGCTTCGGCACGCTGAAGCTTCTATTTGAGGACTTACGATTCGGCAATGCTGCGTCGCTGGTGGTTTCGTTCCTGTTCTATGGAATGATCCTGATCTTGCTCCCGCGACTCACGCGGCGCGGCCAGACTCTATCCTGATTCGGAGCTCCTCGCACAGAAGGGTTCCGACGGCTCGAAGTCAGAGAGAGATCCCGCGCTCCGCCGCTTCTCACTTACCTATAGTCAACCTGCGTCTTCGATCGGCAGGCAAATCTCCACTTCCAAACCACCGGCGTCGCGATTGCAGGCGTGGATTTTGCCACCGTTGACGACGGCGATTCTTTGCGCGATGGAGAGACCCAGGCCGGTTCCACCGGTCTGATGCTCACGACCTTCTGAAACGCGATAGAAAGGCTCGAAGAGGCGGGGCAGGGCTTCATCAGGCACGCCATCGCCGCGGTCTGAAACTACAATACGCGCCACCAGTGAGTCCGGCTCTGCGATGCGGCACAACGAAATCACCACATCAGTCTGTGGCTTGGTGTAGTGCACCGCGTTCCGCATTACGTTTTCGATGCAGCTGCGCAGCAGCGCCGGGTCTGCCTTCATCCAGCAATCTTCGGCGCGCGCAATCACGACCGACTTGCCTTCTTCCTGGCCCTCGAAGCGCGCGTCTTCCGCTACGCTTTCAACAATGGAACGCAAGTTCACCGGAGTTTCGCGCTTCAGGTCGCCGCGAGTCTCGAGGCGGGTGAGAGTCAGTACCTGCTCGATGAGATCATCCAGCCGGTCCAGATCGGCCTGCATACGCTTGACGCCGTCGCTTTCGCCGCGACGTACGAGTTCGAGCGAAACGTTGAGGCGCGTGAGCGGCGAGCGCAGCTCATGCGAAATGTCGCCCAGCAACTCCTGCTGCTTGCGCAGCAGGGCCTGGATGCGGTCCGCCATTCTGTCGAAATCGCGCGCCAGGTCTGCGATTTCGTCCTTTTGCCGCGAAATTGCCGGCAAGGCGCGCGCCGAGAGATCGCCGTCCGCAATTCTTCCCGCCACGTTTTGCAAGGTGCGGATGGGCGATGCGATGTGTCGCGCAAGGAGCAAGCACAGCAACGCGCCCGGCAGAGCGGGCAGAAGCCATTCCCCCACGGTAACGGCGACCGCTCCACTCACCAGACCACGATAGGGAAGGAGAACCTTGGCCACCAGGATGTATCGTCCGCCCGGGCTATCCACCACGGATGCGCCCGTCCACAGCACACGAATGTGAAATTGCGTTTCCCCGGTCGCGCGCGCCTTCGCCAGAACTTCCTCCGTGCCCTGCGGAATGCCACGGCCGCCGATGTCCCGGCCTTGTGGGTCCAGCAGAGTCGCTTGGAGAAATGAGATGTCTTCGATCTTCCGCAGATATTCCGTGAGCCGCATTTTTCCGCCGGCCTCGTAGATATCGACTGCGCTGCGCGCGTACTGGTCGAGAACCCCGATCATCCAGCTGGGGCCGAGGGAAGGCGAGTGCGTGGCAACGGTTGCCAGAAAAACCGTGCCGCTGGTGGCACCCGAGGCCAGGATGAACCAGAAGAAAATCTTGAAATAGATGCTGTGGAACATCTGTGCGCGAGTCATTTGCGTTCCTCAACGATTTCGCCGGTGTAGACGTAGCCCGCTCCACGCACGTTCTGAATGCGCTCGACCCCGCCCACATGGGTGCCGAGCTTCTTGCGCAGATTGCTGATGTGATTGTCGATGCTGCGATCGAAAAAGCCCATCGGCCGTCCGAGAGCCGTCTCGGCAATCTCGTCGCGCGAGAGCACTTTGCCCGCGGAGCGGACGAGCAACAGCAGAATGTCAAACTCCGCCCCAGTCAGTGTGACTTCCTCGCCGGTGCGCGTAACTCTTCTCTTGCCACAGTCGATGTGCAAGTCGCCAATCACAAAGACCTGAGGCAGCGCCGAGCCGCCTTTGCGGCGTAAGACAGCGCGCATGCGCGCCATCAGCTCGCGGGGATTGAAGGGCTTGGGCAGGTAGTCGTCGGCGGCTCCCTCGAGGCCGGCGATGCGATCGTTCTCATCGCCGCGCGCCGTCAGCATAATGACCGGCACCTGCGATGTGAGCCGGATGCGGCGCAGCACTTTGCGTCCGTCTCCGCCGGGAAGCATCACGTCGAGAATCACCAGGTCATACTCCCGTTCGAGCGCATAGCGCGCGCCAGACTCAGCGTCGTGTACAGACTCGACGTCGAAACCATCCATTTTCAGCAGGCGTTGGAGCGAAGCACACAACTCTTCGTCATCGTCAACCAGCAAAACCGGGATCGGCTTCATGCCGTCTGCCTCCCATGTGATGTTAGCCGCCATGGCCATCCCGTCGCTATTTTCACTACTTGCAGATCTTCCGCAAGCGTGAACCACGGCTCCTTCCTACCATAACCCGGTCATGAAAAATGTAAGAAAGTGTCCATAGTTAGCGGGTTTGCAGCGACATTCGTGCCGACACTTCCTTACATTCACTTGCCCGCCGGCTTTCTATGATTTGGCTGTGCGACGGTGGAAGCGCAAGCGCGCTTCGCGTCCTCCAATCGCATCCCCTGCAGAGCGAAGCGGTGACTGAGAGCTTCAGGCTTGAAAACTGAGCTTGAAGACAAGGCTCGAAAACTGAGTCCGACAAACGGGGGGTGGGTATGGACCGGCGTGCAATACTTTCTTCATTACGATCTTTAATACTGGCTACGGCGCTACTTCCAACTTGCACCATGCTGACAGGCTGCGGGGGCTCGATGAAGCCCTCTGGCAACTCCGACAACTCGGCTCCGGTGATCAGTACGATTTCTCCGGCGAGCGTGCCCGCCGGCAGTGGCGGTTTCACGTTGCAGTTGACCGGTCAGGGATTCTCCGCGGCTTCGACCGTTCACTTTGGCAGTGACATCCTCAGCCCCACCACGATGCCAGCGTCGTGTGCATCGCCGAACAATTGCACGACGATGCAGGTTTCGATCCCGTCAAAAGATGTAGTGACGATGGGATCGGTGAACGTATTTGTTTCCAATTCGTCGCTGACCTCCAATACGGTTGTATTCGCGGTAAAAGCCAGTTCGCCGTCAAACGCGCCGCAGATTCTGGCTTTCCTGCCCACCCTCGCGCCTGCGGGAGGCCCTACGTTTTCAATGGCGATCCTCGCGGCGAACGTTGCACCCAACGCCGTAGTGAATTTTGGTGGACAGCAATTAATGCCGACCAGCCTGCTGAATTGCGGCAGCGGCCAAATCTGCCCCGAAATCGTGCAGATTCCCGCATCCGCGATTGCCTCTGCGGGTCAAGTCCAGCTCTCGATGACGAATCCCGGCTCGAATGGTGGGACGTCGAACGCGGTACCGTTTCTCGTCCTGGCCAAGACTGCTTTTCCAATGGTGGAGTCGGTCGACAATAGTACGCCGCCTGTTCCAGCCAACGGCAACAGCACGCATTCTTCGGTTTCGGCCGGGGCAGCTTTCGTGGCATTCGACTCGGTTGCGGCCAACCTCGCGAACAGCGCTACCAGCGGACTCTCACAGGTCTATGTGCGCAATAATTGCTTTGCCGGACAGCCGAATTGCGTTCCACAGACGACGCTCATCTCGGTCGCACGCGACAACAGTGCCGGCGCTGGGGGCGTGCAAGGCAGCGACAAGCCCGTAATTTCTATGGACGGACGCTTCGTCGCTTTCGAGTCCGACGACACAAATCTGGTCCCGGGAGTGACGCAGCCGGCAGAACAAATCTATCTGCGCGATACCTGCAACAGCATGCTTGGGCCGGTGGCAAGCTGCACGCCGTCTACGGCGCTGATTTCGGCTTCGCCCGCCGGCGCTCCAGGAAACGCTCCCAGTCTGAATCCCACGATTTCGGCCTTCGGGTTTTTCGTCGCGTTCCAATCCACCGCAACGAACCTGAATACGACAGCGGCACCTGCGGGCGTTTCGCAAATCTATCTCAGCCGCCAATGCCCCTCGCTTCCCGTGCTGGGGCAGATTCCGGGCTGTACGCCCTCGCTCGCACTCGCTTCGTTCGACACCGGCAACAACGCGGGCGACAAGAATTCCACGAATCCGTCGCTGGACGCGGTTGGGTTCGTCCTCTCGTTCGAATCGCTCGCCGACAATATTGCCGCCGCTACGCCCGGCAATGGCTTCGAGCAGATTTATGCGCGGAATACGTGTTTTCTTCTCTCGATTCCCGGCATCCCGTTGCCTTGTCCCAATGTGACCGTTGTCCTCTCTGCGGATGCGAACGGCAACCTGGGCACGGGCGACAGCGTGTCGCCGGCGACAGACTTCGGCGGGATTAACATCGCGTATGCCACGCGCGCCCCGAATCTGCTGCCAGCCGGTACGGCGAATCGGCAGATCATCGGAACCACCACCTGCATTTTGCAGGAGACCGCGCAGATGGGCTGCGGTGCGCAGAATACGGTGGTAGTTTCTGTGGATCAAAATGGAGTGCCGGGTACAAGCGACAGCTCGAATCCGTCGATCGGCGCGGGGAAAGTCGCGTTCACGTCGAGCGCGAGGCTGCTACCCAACGTTTCGGGCCAGCAAGTGTATGCAGCGAGTCCGTGCGGCTTGGCGTCAGGAAGCTGCACCCCGGGTCTCACGCTGATCTCGGCGGACGCGAGCGGAAATCCGCTGGGCGGCGACTTCGTAGCCATGGAGCCCGCCGGCACATTCGCGACATTCGCCACGAGCGGATCGAGCAGTTCGCCCGGGATTTCGGAGATTTTTCTTGCGGCTCCGTTCTTCTAGACGAAATGTGGTGGTTTCTTACATTCTTACAGTGACAGAGAGGATGCGACCGAAATACGGGATGGCGAACGTGATCGCACGATCCGCGCTGGTGCTGGCAGTGTCGATCGCTGCTGCGTCTCAGTCTGTCGCGCAAACGCCCGGCGCTGAATCGCAAAAAGTGGTCGTCGTGGTAACGGACGAGAATGGAGTGGCCGTATCTGGCGCGCGCGTGCAGTTGCAGAATGCCGCTGCCGCGCATGCCAATTCATTTCGCTGCGAAACCGATTTCTCCGGTCACTGCGAGTTCGCGGGTATGGCCGCCGGGGCCTATGACCTTCGCGTGGAGAAAGGCGGTTTCTACACTTCGTCGCTCACCAATGTGCAGGCCGGTAATGTGCAGGCCAGCGCCACTGCCAACATCGATGTAACGCTCTCGCACCAGCAAGCCGTGCGTGAAGTAGTTGATGTCGTCGCGTCAGGCCCAGCGATCGACCCAGCTCAGATCGCCGCGGAAGACGAACTCACCGGCACAGAGATGGTCGATATCCCTTATCCCGGCCCGCACGACTATCACGGCGCCCTGAACTTCATCCCGGGAGTCACGCCCGACGGCTTTGGCCAACTGCACGTGGCCGGCGCCGAAGGTTATCAGACACTGGTACTGCTCGACGGATTTAACGTGAGCCAGCCGACCAATGGGCAACTTGCGGTGCGCACCAGCATCGAGTCCTTCCGCTCGCTGGAGGTCATTCCCAGCCGCGAACCGGCTGAGTTGGGGAAAGGTTCCGGCGGCGTTGTGGGCCTGAACACAGGCATGGGCAGAGATCAATATCGCTTTACCTCGACTGACTTTGTACCGGCAGTGTGGACCACGCAAGGTCGGCTCCAGGCGCAATGGACACCCATTGACACGTTCTCCGGCCCGATTATCAAGGGGAAGGCGTGGTTCATCGACGCGCTCGACGGGGAGTTTGACGACAACGTCGATACTTCGCTGCCGGTGGGCAAGGATCGTGACTACGTCTGGCGCGCCGACAATCTGGCGAAGGTGCAAGGCAATCTGACCAATCGCAATATCGTCACTGCGAGCTTTTTGTCGAATTACTATCACGACAAATACAGCGGCCTGGGATTCCTGGTGCCGCAGACGGCGACTCCCACTCAGGTAGAGACGGCATATTTTGGTTCGCTGAAGGATCAGTACTATTTCCACAACGGAACATTGCTGGAAACCGGCTTCGGCGTTACCCAGTACGACACCACGCTGCGGCCGCAGGGGAATCTGCCTTACATCCAGTTATTTTTCTCCGCCGCCGGCAACTACTATCTGCACGAAGATGCGCGCGCCCGCCGCACGCAGGCGATCACGAACCTCTACCTTCCACCGCAGGAATGGCTGGGGCGGCACGATTTCAAGGTCGGCTTCGATGTCGACCGTTTGGAGCTACAACGCGCAGTTTCTGCGCCAGCCGATCTCATTCGAGCAGCAGGGCGCGCCGGAGCCGGGGCAGACTGTGCTGCCGTGTAAGGCCGATGGCAATGGAGTTCCGGTAGTGCCGGCAACAAACTGCACGCGCTACTCAACGTTTTCCGGAGGCACTTTCGCTCCGACCTATAGCGCAGAAGGCAGCGTCTACGCCGAGGATCGTTGGCTGATCACGAATCGCCTGCTGATCGAGCCGGGCCTGCGCCTCGATTGGGACGAACTGGTGCGCACTCCGCTACTCTCGCCGCGTCTGGCAGGGACTTTTCGTCTGGATGGGGCAGGCACGACCAAGCTGTCGGCAGGAATTGGGATTGTCTACGACGCAACCAACCTGGGATTGATTCATCAACCGCTGGAGGGGCAAAGGGTCGATTACTTCTTCGACTCGAATGGGTGCCCGCAGCAGGCAAACGGCCAGATTGTTCCCTGCAATCAGCCGCCGCCGGCGCAGGAACCCGCGGCCATCCCGGTTCCAACCACATTTGTGGTGAATCGAAACTCACTCCAAGCGCCGCGTTACATCAACGCCAGCGTCAGCCTGGAGAAGAAACTCCCCTTTGACACTCTTCTAAAGATCGAGGCCATGGACAAACGCGGGACTCACGCCTTTACCTACAACACGCTGAATAGTGCGGTGGACGGTATCTATCTCCTCGGAAATCACCGAGATGACCGCTATCACGCAGTTACGGTCAGCTTGCGCCATCGCTTTCACGGGCACTACGAAATATTTGGTGCCTACACCCGCTCCCGCGCGCGCAGCAACCAGATATTCGATTTCAGCCTCGATATTCCTTTGTTGAGCCCACAGCTCGCCGGTCCGTATCCGTGGGATACGCCGAATCGCTTTGTCGGTTGGGGGGTGCTGCCGGGGCCAAGTTTGCCCGTGGTTCACAAATTCGACATTGTGTGGTCGGCAGAGGCACGCACCGGGCTCCCCTACTATGGCACGACCGATCAGGGAGAAATTGCGGCAGGCTTTCCTCCGAGCGAGTCGCTACATTTGCCGGCCTACTACACCCTGAACCTGCAGGTCGAGAAGCGCGTTCATCTGTTCGGACGCCTTTGGGCGGGGCGCATCGGCTTCAACAACATCACCAATCGTCCCAACTTTGGAGTGATTTCTAATATCGACTCGACCCACCCAGCTCCGACTTTCTTTAACAACAACGGCGGACGAGCCTTCGCGCTGCGCCTCATGCTGCTGGGGAAAGATCAAAGATAAATGTGGAGACCCGCAATTGCTTCTGCGAAATCGATGACCACTTCACATCGCGCTTGACTCGCTGGTAGTAGTAGCCGTCCGGGTGGAATTCTTCGATACCTTTTACAAGGCACCAGAAAGGGCGTATTCGAGACCTCTGGTCAAAGAGGGCGCGGCAGTAGGGGGACTGCTTGCCGTCTAGTTGGCGAAACTTGAGGTCCAGCTTGGGCCTTGCCTTGTGGCGCATCCTGATTTTCTTCCCTCTCTGGTAAATACCAAGGGAGTCCGGAAAATCAGTGCAGCTTCTGTAGTTGTTTTACAAACCCTTTGCCATCAATCTGCTCGAAAATCCCGGCGGCGCTTTGGGGAGGGCTGTTCGAGCGATGCGTCCCGCGACTCGATTGAGTCTGGGGCGCTTTCGTTTTTTGCACTATTTCTCCGCTGTTAGCCTCTACAGGCTCGAATCTTCTGCTGCCCAAGTCATGCGCATCGCGTGTGTGTGACCTCTGTCACGATCACCCAAGTGCGGAGGTACCACGTATTGGTCGAGACGTTATCTCCTCTACCTTCTTTGGGTTCATTTTCGAATCAAATCTTCATATTGGTTTGATCTGCGGGCGTGGGTGCGCGGATTTGCCGCTTTTGTACGGTGGGGGCCCGCTCCCCGGAAGTCACATTTCCTCTGTTGGTGGTACCTGCAATCTGGGGGCCCGTCCCAACTGTATTGCTCATGCATTCTGGGTTGGATTACGGTGCTCCGAGTCAAATGCCGCTTCTGGCGCGGAAGACGGAAGGTTCGACGACTTCTTTGCGCGCCGACAAACACTGGGAATTTTGGTGGACTGGTTCTACGCCGTACGGGCCGAGACCCCCGAATCGCACCGGTGCATCTCTCCACTCGTCGTTCTGGGGAAGGGGCTCTTTGTGAAAAAGGACCAGCTGCTGGATTCCCGAACTGTCATTTTGACGATGGTGCTGACGACTATCGCAGGCTTCTCAACAACTCTGTCTCTATGGGCGCAATCCACGCCGCGAATCACGCAATCCATCGACAACAGTGTGGTGATGCGTATCGCCGGCTCCGCTCATCCCCTGGCCACAGCCGCCAACGATCTGGGCCGCGCCTCCGGCGATCTCGCAATGGAGCGCATGATTCTGGTCTTGAAGCCGAGTGACGCCCAGCAGACCGCGCTCAAGAAGCTGATCGATAGCCAGCACGACCGGCAATCCGCCGGCTACCATCAGTGGCTTGCGCCGGAGCAATATGGCGCACAGTTTGGCTCGCATGACGACGATGTCAAAACCGTAAGCCACTGGCTGCAATCGCAGGGGTTCAGCGTCGGCTCGGTGGCCCGGGGAAAGCAATGGATCGAATTTTCGGGCACGAGCGGCCAGGTCGAGCGCGCCTTCCACACCGAGATGCACCACTACCTGGTGGGCGGGGAAGTGCATCTGGCCAACGCGTCAGACATTTCTTTGCCCGCGGCCCTGGCTCCAGTGGTCCACGGAGTATTGTCGCTGCACGACTTCACGAGCAAGCCACTCCTCGGCCGCAAGATGACCGTTCATCGCGACGCGGGAACGGGGAAGCTGGCACCCGATTACACCGGCCTGAATGCAAACGGAACCTTTCATGTGGTTGTGCCGGGTGACTACGCCCGAATCTACAACACTGCCCCGCTGTTGAATTCACACATTGACGGCACTGGCGTCTCTATTGCTATCGTCGGACGGAACAACGTCGATCTTTCCGATCTGCAGACTTTTCGCAAGATGTTCCTTCTCCCCGCCAACGATCCCCAATTCATCTTCAATGGAGAAGATCCTGGCATTGGGGGAGGGAGCGACTACGTAGAAGCCACCCTGGATCTCGAATGGGCGGCTGCCATCGCGCCGCGAGCCACCATCAAGTTTGTGCCTTCTCGGACGACGTTTACGACCGATGGCGTCGCGCTATCGTCCAGCTATATCGTGGACAACCGCATCGCGCCGATCATGAGCAGCAGCTTCGGAGCATGTGAAGCCTTCCTGGGCAATGCCGGAAATGCATTCTTTCGAAATTTGTATCAACAGGCGGCGGCCGAAGGCATCTCCGTGTTTGTGGCTACCGGCGATTCCGGTGTCGCGGGGTGCGATTTTTCGGGCTCGAACTCCAGTCCCGCGGTTTTTGGCGCAAATGTCAGCGGAGCCGCTAGTACTCCTTTTGACACTGCGGTAGGCGGCACCGAGTTCGCCGAGAACGGTCTCGACGGGATCTACTGGCTGCCCAACAACCGGCTCGACCAATCCTCTGCTACGGGCTACATCCCCGAAGCCGTTTGGAACGAGAGTTGTGATCCGACTGTGGATCCTAACCAGTGCTTTGGCACGGGCCAATACACGATAGCCGGCAGTGGAGGCGGCCCCAGCAATTGCAGCATTTCCAGCGTCACGAACTTTGTGATCACCTGCATCAGCGGCACACCTAAACCCTCGTGGCAGGCGGGCATCGGTGTGCCGAACGACGGAGTTCGCGACATTCCCGACCTGGCCATGGCCGCCGCAGCCGGCCATGATCCTCTTCTGCTGTGCATCGCGGGCAGTTGTCAAACTGCAGTTGTCGGCGGCCAGACGGTCATTGAGAATGCGGCGGTGATCGGCGGGACTTCTGCGGCGGCCCCAGCTATGGCGGGGGTCATGGCTTTGCTGGAACAAAAGAACGGAACGTTCCAGGGATTGGCGAACTACACGTTGTATCAGCTGGCGGCTGCGGAAAACCTGGCCCATTGCAATTCGAGCAACCTCACCGATCCCCTCCGGGCCAGCGCGTGCGTCTTCAATGACACTACTGCGGGCGACAACACCGTTCCGGGACAGGTCGGCTACCCTGCCGGCAAAGGATACGACATGTCCACCGGGCTGGGCTCGGTGAACGCGACAAATCTGGTGTCAACCTGGGGCTCCGCCAGGAAGCTGCACTCGCGATCCATCATGGAACTTGGCTCGCAAACCGCGAAACACGGCCAGCCCATTCCTCTCGCGCTTTTGGTAACGCCAGCCTCGGGGAACGGTGCGCCCTCCGGCGACTTCTCGTTGTTGAGCGGCGACTCCGCGGCGGTATTTGGTGGAACGCTGACCAGCGGAGCGTTTGGTGGAACCGTCTCCGATCTTCCCGGCGGCCACTACACGCTCAGCGCTCACTACAGCGGCGATGCGATGTTCTCCGCCAGCAACTCCAACAGCGTTGAGATTCATATTTCCCCAGAGGAGTCCGTGGTGAATCCAATGCTGTACTACCTGGGCAGCGACGGAACTCCGTTCGCTATCTCCGATAACAACTATCACGTCTCCTACGGTTCTCCTCTCGGTATGCAGGTCGACGTGAAGGGCGCGTCCGGTACGGGTGCACCCACCGGCAAAGTTCACATCACGGCCGACGACAAGACAGCGGTCGGTACGATCCCGCTGGGGCAAGGCGCCTCGGGATTCAACCCCGTTCCTCAGTTCAATCCGCTTCCCGGCCCGCACCGCCTCAACCTCAGCTATAGCGGCGACAATAGCTTCCTTCCCGCTGTTCAAGGGTTCTCGTTTACGGTCGACAAGGGCGCCGTGCAGGCGGGTATCGACACTTACCCGGCAGTCGTGACCGAAGGAGAACCGGTCAACGTTTACATGGCCTTGTTTGGCGGGGGCGTGAACCCAACCGGTACGGTCGATCTCTGGGACAACGGTCATCATCTTGCCGGTCCGCTTCCCTTGGCGCTGAACGGCATTTACGGATCCGGTATCCCGCAGGCAACGTATCTTGCCAAGTCGTTACCTGTTGGTTTTGACAAACTGACCTTGACCTATTCCGGTGACGCCAACTATCTTCCGGGCTTACCGTTCTTTCACGCTGCGACCATCACAGTGAACGCTGCCACGGGGCCATTGGTGAACGTCACCTTCGAACAGATTCCCGCCGCCTGCATCGTCGGACAGTCGGTAAACTATGTGATGACCGTTCGTCCGGCGAAGGCTGGGGGGCCGGTGCCGACGGGAATGGTGACGCTCATCAGTGTGGATGGTTTCTCGCAGTCGCCTGCGATTCCGCTGGTCAATGGCAATGCCACCTTCACGCAGCCCTACTTCGCTACCGGCGATTTCCTGAATGCCGCAAGTTACTCGGGAGATTCCAACTATAGCGCTGCCAACAGCCGGAGTTTGTTTACTCTGGTCAAGCAGTTGACGCCGACCGCTCATTTGACGGCAGCCGCGGCCGTGGTAAGGGCGGGCCAACAGACCAGCGTGACGGTGCAAGTGGTCGGGCAACCCAACAATCCCAACCTGACCGTGCCGGATGGTCTGGTGCAGTTCTTTGACAGAGTCAACGGGGGCCCGCAACGCGCACTTGGTTCGCCTCAGTTCCTGACGATCGGCAATGGTGGGAACGCCATTTACACCATGCCCGTGGTCCTATCAGTGGGTACGCATGTCATCCGGGCGCAGTATATGGGAACGCAAACTTCACTCGCATTCCCAAACCCAAACGACTGGACTCCCGCCAGTTCGAACCAGGTCACAGTGCTGGTCAAGTAGGCAGCGTCTAAATCTCGCAAGCATTGAGGGAGGCCTGCCGGCCAAGGGCCGCAGACGTTGCGGATTTGCTCACCGACCCGATGGGGAGTTATTCCAGTCGCCTGGAGCCTAATCCAGTAGGGCTGTGCCCGCGTTTATCGAAACAGCCCTGTAGGCCGGCCATGAGCAGGCGAACAAGGCCGCGCAAAAAACCACCAGCACCACTGAACCCAAAATCAGCGGATCCCGTGGATTGGTACCGAACAAAATACTATTGAGGGACTTGGTCAGCGCGATGGCTGCCACAAGACCGCAAACCAGACCGGCTACGCTCGCTTTCATTCCCCGTCCGACCACCAGCCTCACGACCCCCCCTTCAGTTGCCCCGAGCGCCATTCTGATGCCGATCTCGCGAGTCCTCATCGATACCCACAAGGCGAGAACGCCATAGATCCCAAGCGTAGTCAGGATCAGCGCAAGTATTGCAAACGAGACGCCCAGCACTGCCATTAACCTTTGCTGAGCGGTCGAAAGCGCTACCAGCGAACGCATGTCCGCAACGTCAGCGAGGGGCACATCGGGATCCACGTCAGCAATGACTCTTGTGGCAGCAGCAACGACTGCCCGCTCGTCCGACGCGGAACGGATAACGATGTTCATGGTGGGGAACATCAGGGGACTCTGCGTCTCAGGCACGTACATTTCCGGTGCAGGCGGCACGTTGAGACCCGAAAATCGGACATCTTTAGCAACCCCAATGACCAGACGGGGCAACCGATCTCGCGAATAGCGAAGAGTCTTGCCGATCGCATCAGTCCCACGAAAGTACAGATCGGCTGCCGCTTGATTGATCATGCAGACATTTTGACTGTCTGATGTGTCGTGATCGTCGAATGGACGGCCGCGAAGCAGGGGAACGCCCATTACAGAGAGGTAGTCCGAGGTGACTACGCCGAGCGCGATAGTAGGATCTTTTCCAATACCTTTGCAGGCAAACCCCTCGGGGCAGAAGTAAATCAAGGGAGTAGTACCTGCCACCGGCAAAGCGTTTACTCCTGCCGCCGACCGTATTCCCGGAATCGATCGAAGTTGGTCGATTGCTTTTCGGAAAAACTCCCGTTGTGCTGCCGGTTCGTGATAGCGCGCGGTCGGTAACGAGACCGAGAAAGTCGTCACCTCAGTTGGATCGAATCCTGCATCCACGCGCATCAACTGAATCAGACTCTTGAGAACGATTCCCGCGCCGCTCAGCAATACAACCGCGAGCGATACTTCGGCGGCTACCAGAACCAGGCGGTACTGCTCGCTGCGCCGACCGGTGGTTGAGCTGCGGCCTCCTTCGCGCAAGCCTTGCTCAAGGCTTTCTCTGGTCAACTGGAAAGCTGGAATCAAACCGAAGGCAACTGCGGTGGCCCCGCTGACGCTGAGGCAGAACAGAATCACGGTGCCTCGCACAGTGATGTCTTCCGAGCGGGGCAGCGTACCGGCGAGCAGTGAGGGCAACCATGAACTGAGCACCACCGCGACAACTATACCCACCAGACTGCCAAGGAATGCGACCAGCAAGCTCTCCGTGAGCAACTGGCGCACGACTTGGGCACGGGTTGCTCCAACCACCAACCTTACGGCGACTTCTTTGATCCTCGCACTACCCCGGGACAACAGCAGATTCATCATGTTGACGCATCCAATCAAAAGCAACAAAGTGATGGCCGCGAAAACAATCAGCACAGACGCCTGCACTGGTCCCACCAGGCTCTCCTTCAACGGGGTTACGACCAGATTTTCCGGGGAGTC
The DNA here is from genome assembly GCA_035266285.1 of Candidatus Sulfotelmatobacter sp. Classification (GTDB taxonomy): domain Bacteria; phylum Acidobacteriota; class Terriglobia; order Terriglobales; family Acidobacteriaceae; genus Sulfotelmatobacter. Next base: position 39,426 of record DATFNR010000056.1, on the reverse strand, counting down.
TGCAAATCCGGGGAAATCCTCCCTGTAAGCCGAATCGATTGCCTTCAGATCTGCCCGGATCCCGGTTATGGAGACTCCAGTCGTTGCCCGGGCGATCACCTGCAGGTAGCCGACACCGGAGCGAACCTTTTCATCGCTCATGGCCGGAGATTCAAAAGGGCGCGGCACCCAGAGATCTGGTTCTGGCTGAATGAAGGGGAAGCGGAACTGTCGCGGCAGGACACCGATAATGGTTGTTTGCCGTGTATCAATGGTGACCGTACGACCCACTACCGTGGGATCTGCCCCGAATGAGGTTCGCCATAGGTGGTCACTCAAAACCACCACATCAGGCCCGCCTCGTTCATCCTCTTGAGCTGTAAAGTTTCGCCCTATGGTGGGCGCAACTCCCAGAGCCCGAAATAGATCGCGACTTGCTCGCGCGGTGTGCAACTCTTCCGGAACCGAACCCATTCTTAGACTCACGTTGAGCGGATACCACGCGCCTACAGCAGTCAGTGATTTCGATGCCTGCCGCAACCGCTCCACCTTGGTGAAAGACACGGCAAGCCCGGTGAGATCTCTCTCGGTGTCAGCCGCCGTCAGGGCCACCAACTGGTCAGCCGCGTGGTAAGGGAGAGGCCGCAGTAGCACAGCGTCGACGACAGCAAAGACAAAGGTAATGCCACCTATACCTAAGGCTACGGTCAATATGGAAACGAAGGCGAAGCCAGGGCTTCTCCCCAGCAATCGCAGGCTGTATCGCACATCTCTCCAGAAATTTGTGACCACTGTTCACGAACCCGGCCCAGCTCTACCACGGAACAGTCAGGGTAGCAATAACCGAGACTCGAGTCCCAACCTCAGAGGCGACTGAAGCCCGCGATGGGACTACTACCCGGTTATTAGGGATGAAAGCGGAATGCCTTGTCGAGACGCTGATGTAGACTCCCGAAATCTAGTCTGGCTGCAAGATAAGTTCGAAGCGCTGAAAGGAGACGAGCAATGCGCTTACGCCACGCCATACTGATTCTAGTACTAGGTATCTGTGCCTATGCGCAGAGCGATAAGAGCGCAACCCCCGGGCACTGCACGTCCACGGCCACGGGCGACCTCGAAATTCGAGATTTCCATAGCGTTATTTTCCATAACGCGCGAAAACTCCGAGTCCTTTTACCCGAGGGTTACCGCGATAAGCAAAACGCACATACGAAATACCCCGTGCTGTACTTGAATGACGGCCAGAATCTGTTCGACGTGTGCACGTCGATGTTTGGCCCCAAAGAGTGGAAAGTGGACGAGACTGCCAATCGACTGATCGCGGAGGGCAAGGTCGAACCATTGATCATCGTCGGTATTGACAATGCCGGCAGGCATGAGAAAGAACGCTTGCAGGAAGAGCCGCTGGTGGGATCGCGGCCTGACGAGTATCTTCCATTCCCCGACGAAGGCTTGGATCCGCCTCTCCCGGTCGTTCATGGTGAGAAATACCCGGGTTTTCTCACCCGTGAAGTAATGCCCTTTATCGAAGAAAACTACCGCGTAAAAACCGGTCCCGAGAATACGGGCTTGGGGGGATCGTCCTATGGAGGGTTAATTACCTTTTACGTGGCGCTGCACGCGCCCGGCGTTTTTGGCCGCATCCTCATTGAAAGCCCCTCGTTTGACGTAAAGGACTATGCAGTTATAAAGGACGCCGCAAAGCACAAGGATTGGCCATCTCGCATTTATTTTGGTGGAGGAACGGAGGAATCTCCGCCGGACGATCCCGAACCGTTCCCGCAGACGGGGATAGCCAAGGCGGTCAAACTGCTTCAAGCCAACGGTGTTGCCCCGGAGAGAATGCTGATAAATATTAGGCCCGGCCATCACGATGATGACGCCTGGGCTGCACGTTTTCCAACAGCGCTGGTTTTCTTATTTTCCGGCAAGCGGTAAAGGCATTTGCGCGCGGTTGCTACTGATTCTTTGGTCAAATCGTCCACATTTTCGAGTATTCACCCAAATCTCCAGCGAGCACGAGGTTACAACGCAGATGATTACTCGACGTGACGCAATTCGGCTATTGGGCTTGGCCTCAGCCGCAGCATGGTTCGCGGCTGCACCCATCGGCTTCAACTCCTCGCTGTTAGCAAGTGCTGCTGCTTCCAAGCGCGACATTACTCCTCCGCTGGCGCCCGGTGCGCCGAACTCCCCGGAAAGGCTGGCCTTGGTTCAAGCGTTCTTAAAGCGTTCCGAGGGTCTGCAAGATAAGTTCGAGGCGCGGACGCATAAGAGCGACTGGGAGATGCCTTATCGTTTGTTCCGGCCGGAAGCAACTCACAGGAAAGTGCCGTTGGTGTTGTATCTGCATGGGAGCGGAGGTCTAGGCGATGACAACCTGAAACAACTGACATTCGGCAATCGATTCGGCACGCGCGTCTGGTTGCTTCCGGAAAACCAGAAGCGTTTTCCCTGCTACGTCGTCGCACCGCAGACCGACCGGGGATGGATCCGATACGATTTTTCGCAACAGCCGGCGCTGGAGCTCGCCGGTTTCGGGGATGCCTCGCGGTTGGCGCTGGAGATCGTCGATGCCCTGCGCCGCGAGTTCGCTATCGATGAGCGGCGCATGTACATAGCAGGAAACTCCATGGGGGGCGCGGGCGTGTGGAACGCGCTTGCGAATCGCCCGGACTTCTTCGCAGCTGCGGTGATTGCTTGTGGAGGCGTTTCCCCTGATGACGGCACGGGCTCGGTTGCCACGCCACTGTGGGACTTCCACGGTGACGCCGACGAGGTCGTTCCCGTGTCCTCATCGCGAGATCGGATCGCAGCTAGACGGAAAGCGGGAGGGCATCCTCTCTATACCGAGTACCCTGGGGCAGATCACGATAGTGTAGCCAGATTGGGCTTCACCGAACCAGCCCTGGCAAAGTGGGTGTTTTCTCAGCGCAGGCGCTAATGCCTTCTAAAGTCAGCGATGAACTTTTTGGGAGCCAAAATATGGACAGATCGAAGCAGCGGCTGATTGCCATAACTGGGCTGGCATGCCTTCTGGTTGCCGGGGGTGTGCAGGCATCACGCGCCAAGAATCTAGGAGATGGTCACAAGACCGGGATGCAGGGCTCGACGCTTCCCCTGAATTCCATGGACGGTCTGGAACTGCAGGGCATAAACGAGCCAGGCGCAGAGCCCGTCAAGATCCAGAGCGAAGTTGTCACCTATCGTGGACGGCGTGCCGTGCGTATCGTCAACGTTGAGGGCCAAGGCGTGCAGACCGGAGAACAGGTTCTTGCGATCGTCAAGACATCGGACTTCAAAGATGGGACCTTGGAAGCCGACGTGGCCGGCAGTCCGCGCCAGGGAGCGAAGCCTGACACGCGCGGGTTTGTCGGCATCGCCTTCCGCGTGCAGGATCATGGTTCCCGGTATGAAGCATTCTATTTGCGCATGACCAATGGACGCGCCGACGATCAGTTGCAGCGCAACCACTCGGCGCAATATGTGTCTCACCCCGACTTCCCGTGGAAGCGGTTGCGCCAGGAAAATCCTGGGGTGTACGAATCCTACGTCGATCTCGACGCGGGCGCGTGGACGCGAATCAAGATCGTCGTATCCGGCAGCAAGGCCCAACTCTACGTGAATGGGGCCGATCAGCCCTGTTTGATTGTGAACGATCTGAAGCTGGGCGAGACTCGTGGCCAAGTTGCGCTTTGGACTGGTTCGGATACTGACGCTTATTTCTCGAATCTGACGATTCGGTAACAAAGTAGTCGAATATGCTGCTCAAGGCGAGATCGAACACTGCGAATCTCAAACCTGGAGCCACAAGGCGGATGCACTACTCGACGAGATCCAAATTGATTCCATGACAATGTTGGCTCCAGTGCCCGAGTAAGCTTTGGTGGTGCAATCCAACCAAGGCTCGGGAGAAAGGAGCCGAACATGTTGATCATAGGATGTGACTATCACCCGGGCTTCCAACAAATCGCATATGTAGATACGGAAACTGGCGAGTTGCAAGAACGCCGACTGGGACATCGCCAAGAAGGAGAGCAGTTCTACCGCGCTCTGAAAGAACAGGAGTAAGGGTTCGCGTAGGGATGGAAGCTAGTGGACAGGCGGGTGCGCGGAATATTTCATTAATGACGCGGAAACGAACCTGCGACGCTTAGCAGATTCGTTTGAACAAGATATTGCATCTGCTAAGAAGCAAGCCGTGGAGGCCCCTCAATGTTCTAAAGACTCCTAGGGTTGCCACCCGAGTCCCGCAAGTGTTTGAAAACGTTGAGTAGAACCACTACATCAAGACCGCATCGCCCGCTGGGATCGCAGCAATGAGGCAGTTCTCCGAAGCCCTATTGTGCTCCAGATGGCGGAGTCGAGGTCAAAGGCTCTGTACAGTAGGAGTCGGAAAGTGTGAGTGAGCTGGCGGAGAGGGAGGGATTCGAACCCTCGGTACAGGTGTTAGCCCGTACAACGGTTTAGCAAACCGCCGCATTCGGCCACTCTGCCACCTCTCCGCGGCGATTGCGAACAGTTTACCACGCTCGGAATGACCGCCGTTACCGCTTCAGTCATAGGTGTTTAAGTCGGTTTCATGGTCTACTGCTCCCCAAGGGCCGGTTCGCCGGGGCTGCAGCTTGAACCCGTTGTCAAGCTCAGGAGCCTTGCTCTCCAACCTGATTGGATCGGGCTTTGATCGAATGATGCCTCGCCGTGCTCGGTTTTAGTTCGACCCTTTCCCTCTTTCCCTCAACCAGTTTCACCGACTGCGCGTCCGTTACGGGAGGCGTGCCGACATCCATGAAGCATTGCTCGCTTGGGGTTGCATCCTGATTTGTTGGAAGTTTCTGGTTGCGATCAGCGCTGCTGGCTTACTGAACGGTGATTGTCACCTGGGTCATATGCTGGATCGTCCCAGAAGAAGCTGTGACCGTCACTGTGTAATTTGTCGGGCTTCCCGTCCTGCCGCCGTTGAGAGCGCTGCTGCATCCTATCTGCAAAATGATCAGGATCAGAAGCAAGCTGCTCAAGGTCAGCGTACGGGCCCTTTTCGTCCTGGATTGTCTAATCACCGAGATGCCAAGCAGTAAGGGAACACCCAGGGCAAGGAAGGATCGCGGGAAGGATGAGCGTCCTTTTTGCGACTGCACGGCCGTCCTTGTGGGCGCGGTGATCGTCAGTGTCGAAGTAGCGGAGTTCTCGCCCGGCAGCGTGATCGAAGAGGGAGAGAGCGCACAAGCCGGCATCGGCGTTGGTCCGGCAACCGCGCAAGAAAGTTGGATGTCGCTTTCGAACAAGCCATTTTGCGGAGTGATGGTGACGACGTCGGTGCCCTGTGCTCCCGGTTGAATCGCAAGGGTGGTTGAGGCTGGCGCGAGTGAGAAGTCCGCCCCCACTGAACTAAACGCTGCAGTGACGACCGCGCCTGAAGCGAGGGCGCAATTACCGGTGCCGGAGCATCCCCCGCTCCATCCGACAAAGGTGAAGCCCGTCAAAGGGACTGGGGTAAGAGTGACGCTGGTTCCGTTGGCGAAATTCGCCGAGCACGTGGAGCCGCAATCGATGCCGGCGGGATTGCTTTCCACGCTCCCGTTGCCGTTCACGATAATCGAGATGTTGAAACTTGTGACGGCCGCGGGAGCGACTTCGAACACCACTCCGCAATAGACGGGGTTGATCGGGCAGGAGGGGCCGTTCTCGGAGGTCGTGCCATAGAGGTTTCCGGCCGAGTCCATCAGCAATCCAGCGTAGGGGTTCATTCCCTCCGCTCCGCTCGCCGCCAAGGTGTGCAGCACGACGTAAGTACCGCTGCTGTCTATTTCGAAAATGACTCCGTTGGTAAAAAACGAGCCGGTACCGCCCTGCAAAGTGGCGCCATAAAGGTTGCCCGCTGCATCCCGAATCAGGCCTCCGCGTAGAGTTGCCCCGTCGGCTGCGCCCGTGAATTCATGCAGCACAGTTTCGTTGCCGCTTGGATCCAGCTTGAACGCCACTCCCCAGCCATAATTGCCGCCATTTTGGGTGGTGCCGTAGAGATTGCCGTCCGCGTTCCGAATTAAAGCCGCCACAGGCGTTCCGCCATCGGCTTGCCCGGTAAAGGTGTAGAGCACGGTATAGGTGCCGGCTGGGTCGAGCTTAAAGATCACTCCGCACCCGAACCCGCCGCACACCGATACGTTCAAACCTCCACTGCTGGTCGCACCATAGAAATTGCCTGCTGAGTCCTGGACCAAACCCGCTATGGGTTGTCCGCCGTCTGCTGCTCCGGTGAAGGAGTAAAGCAGGGTGTAAGTGCTGGTGGAGGGGTCTAACTTAAAGACGACGCCGCACCCGATAGCCTGACATTGGCCGGAGGCGTCGCCGCCGCCCAAGGAAGATGTCCCGTACAGGATTCCGGCATTGTCGAAAAACAAGCTAGCCTCGGGTGCGGCGCCGTCTGAGCCGCCCGTGAAGGAGTACAGAACCGTCTCCTGGCCAGTCGTAGGATCGAGTTTGAAGACCACCCCACAGCCCATAGCGTCATAGATCCACGAACAAGCACCCCCGCTTAATGTGGTGCCATACAGGGCACCCGCGGCGTCCCGCACCAGAGCTGCCGCGGGAAATGCTCCGTCCGCTCCCCCGGTGAATCTGTGGAGCACGGTCTCCTTTCCGGTTGAATCGATTTTGAACACCACCCCACAGCCCTGTGGAGCGCAAAGACCGGTGAGGATGCCGCCGGACTCAGTTGTACCGTAGAGGTTGCCCGCACCGTCGGAGATTACGCCCGCCAGAACTTCTCCGCCGTCAGCGCCGCCGGTAAACGAGTAGAGCACTTTGTAGTTCTGCGCTCGCGCCGGCCCCGCCGCGAGAATAAACGCCATAAGGGCCAGCTGTAATACGGCCGAATCACGGAGCGGGTGCCGGTGCAATTCGGAATTCACTTGCCGCGATTCCCTTCTATTCCTCATGCTGGGACCTCGGTTGCTAGACGAGCATTCGCGGTGAGAGCCATATGGAGCAGCATCACTACCGCCAGCGCGCGTGTTGCCGCGCTGCGTCTCCCCGAAATCGTCCGCTGATGCCGGACTCGAACTGCCATGTCCTCTACCTCTGGGAGGGTAAGATATCTTAGGGCTCGTGTAGCACAAAGTCGCCAGACACACAAAAATCGCGGTCTCCTTCAGCGGCGCATACTAGCCCAAGGCAACACGGATGACCGGAATAACATTGTTCTCCCTTGGTGCGGCATGCGCCCGCAGTGCCGGTGCCGCTTAGCGAGACTGTCTGCGGGCTATCGCCCGCGCTGTCAGCGACGGAGAGCGTGCCGGTCAGATCGCCCGTCTGGCTGGGGGAGAAAGTCGCGTTCACGGTACAGCTTGCCCCGGACGCGAGAGTCGGAGTGCAGGTGTTCGTTTCCCCGAAGTTCGGGCTCGCCGTGATGCTGGTGATGCTGAGCGTCGCCGTACCGTAGTTGCTCAACGTGACGGCCTGCGGGGCGCTGGTTGTGCCGGTCTTCTGGTTGCCAAAGTTCAAGCTGGTTGGGGACAAAGTAGCATTGGCCCCGGATTCCCCGCCCTCGCCACTCAAGGAAAGTGTTTGCGGATCATCCGTGCCATTGCCGCTAATGGTCATCGAGGCGCTGCGCTGGCCCATCTGGCTGGGCTTGAAGGTCACGTTGATCGCGCAAGTGGCTCCCGCGCTTAGGCTCGAACCACACGCGCTGCTCGGGTTGAAATCTGCGGCGTTGGCGCCGGTGATCGCTACGTTACTGACGGACAGTTCTGAACCGCCGGTGTTGGTGAGGGTCACTCCCTGCATTGCGCTTTCGGCTCCGACCAACTCTACGCCAAAGCTCAAGCTCGAAGGCGAAAGCTGCAGATTTGGAGGCGTGGGCGGCGGTCCGGATGGCCCGCCACCGCAGCCACTGAACACATAGAGCCCGGCGAGCATCAGGACGAGATATCTTTTCATAGTGTCTCCTTCTGCGACTGCCGGCTTGGCGTCGGATTCGCAGGCATCGCCGCCGGCGCTACTGATATAGCTCCGCGCTTGCCAGCGCGTTGCCGTTAACGTCGACGCCTCCGGCGACCAGCACCTTTCCATTGCCTAGCAAAGTCGCGGTATGGGACGAGCGCGCGGTCTTCAGGTTGCCAGTCGCCGAGAAGTTTCCGGTAGCAGGGTTGTAGAGCTCGGCGACGGTCGTAGCTTTGGTGAGCACGCGCGGACAACCCCGATCGCAGAACGAGTTGATAAACCTGCCGCCCGCAACGAGCACCTGGCCACTAGTAAGGAGAGTCGCGGTGTGGCTGGCGAGCGAATTGGACACGGAACCGGTTTCAGAGAACTTCGCGGTGCCGTTATTGAACAGGAATGCGACGTTCGTGGAGGAAATGAGGGGAGCGCCGCAGAAACCGCAAGAGCGTCCCGCCAGTTCACCGCCCGTAAGCAGGACGTTGCCATTTGCGAGCATTGCGGCTGCGACGAAAAGGGCGGCGGTTCCTGGGTTTGCCGTTGGCGTGAATTTCTCGGTCGTCGGATTGAACAACTCTCCTAACGCGGTTCCTCCGGCGTCGAGGGCAGTGCCGCCCGCTATGAGAACCTCGCCGCTAATGAGCCGGGTCGCGGTGTGATAGCTGCGGCTTGCGCTCATCTCGCCCACCGCTGTGAACTGCCCCGTCCTGGGATCGAAGAGCTCCGCCGTCGCCGTTCCTCCTCCCGCCACGAGCACCTTGCCGCTGTTGAGCAGGGTCGCCGTGTGCCCGACTCTTGCCGATCTCATCGTTCCGGCGCTGGTGAAAGTCCCGCTGGTTGGGTGAAAAAATTCTGCGGTGGCGAGGGCTCCGGACGCGTTGCTCCCGCCCGTGATCAGGACCCTACCATCGGGGAGCAAGGTTGCCGTGTGCCCAACTCGCGCCGCTCTCATGTTGCCGGCCAGCGTGAAGGTGTTGCTGGCAGGATGGAAGAGTTCCGCCGTGGCGAGCGCTCCCGTGGCATTCATTCCGCCTGTAAGCAGGACGCTGCCATTGGGGAGCAAGGTTGCCGTGTGGCTTTGGCGGGCGAACGCCATGCTTCCGGTCGCCGTGAAGCTACCAGTTGCCGCGAAACTCGGGAAACTCCCGAGGAGACCCGAAACGCATATCGCAATTGAGACACACAGTGGTCGCCTCATAACCAATCCTTTCGATCCCCGAGATTCCGCGCGACGGAGCAACAGGGAAGTGCACCAGCGGCATCGTCCTGTTGCTGAAAGAGTGGTCGGGAAACGTCAAACGTGACAGGGTTCACTGAAGAAATTTTCAGGATCGAGACGGTTACAACCTATAAGAGTGCCGGGGGTATAATCCGCCGCATAGTGCAGCAGGGAGTGGACCGTGTCAGGCGCTACGGTCGGGGAATCGCGAAATCTGGCCGAACGTATCCGTCAGGGCGACACCTCGGCGGAAACGGAGCTGGTGCGTGAATTTACCCAGCGGATTTTCGTGATGGGAGTGGTGCGCACCCGCGACCGGGAAATTGCGAAGGAACTCGTACAAGACGTCTTGATTGCAGTTATCGGCGCGCTTCGCAAGGGTCAGCTGCAGGCACCGGAGAAACTGGCCGCCTTCGTGCACGGGACGGCGCGAAATCTGATCAACAACCGGCTGCGCTCCGAACGACAGACTCCGCCGCTGGAACCGCTTCCCGAAGATCTCGCTCACCCCAACTGGGCGGAGCCGGCGGAAGATGCGGAGCGGGTACGCCTGGTTCATCATGCATTGGAGCGATTAGGTCCGGAAGATCGCAAAATTCTGTTGATGACCCTGGTGGAGGGCCGCAAACCCGGCGAGATCGCGGCCGCGCTTGGACTCACATCAGAGGTAGTTCGAACTCGGAAGCTACGCGCAGTGAAAAAGGTTTCTGACCTCATAAAGAAGATGTCACGAAGCCAGTAAACGTGCCACTTAGTTACAAGGGGAGTAATGAACTGCAAAGAGGCTGAAGAGCGGGACGTTCGGGAGCGCTACCTGCTGAACCGGCTCGACGAGCCGGAGCGGGAAGAATTCGAAAAGCATTTCTTCGAATGCGATTCGTGTTTTTCCCAGCTTCAGACCAGCCTTGCCATCCAGGAGCGACTACGGAGTCAGCCCTCGCTGGGCGCCCAGGCACGCGGCGCTTTCCTGCGCCAGACGTGGGCTTGGACGCCGGCCTTGGCCGCACTGGTTTTGCTGTTGGCCGTCGGATTGTGGTGGCGATCGACACGAAGGCAGCCTCAGCCTCCATTGGCGGCGCAATCTCAAACTCAACCTCAGCCATCCCCGCAGTCCACACCGCCCTTTACTTCGCCGTCACCGCTCGACGAACTGGCCAAGGTTGAACCGCCGCCCTACAAACCGGTTGTGCTGCGTGGCGCGGAAGATGAATCCGCCCAAACCTTCCGCAAGGCAATGGAGCACTACTCGAAGGGTGACTATGCGAGTGCAATTCCGGGCCTGCGTGCGGCAGAGCGATCCAGCCCTCAAAACCCGAGGTCAAACTTCTATCTGGGCGCATGTTATTTGCTGACCGGTCAAACCGAATCGGCAATCGAGTCCCTTCGAAAAACAATCGCTCTTGGGGACTCGGTTTACTCCGAAGAAGCGCATTTCTATCTGGCTAAAGCGTATCTGAAAGATGGGCGAATACCGGAGGCGAAAACCGAACTTCAAGAAACGGTGCAGCTTGGCGGCAGCCGAAAGGCCGAGGCGGAGGAGATTCTTCGACGGCTCGGGATGTGACCGCCGTGCGGTCTCAAGATTGGAGGTGCGGGCCCATGTTGCTCAGGGCCGTCAAACTTGGTGTGTTACTGCTTGCATACTCCATATCTCTGCCCGCACAAGCTAGCCCGGGCGCGCCACAAATCACAGCCGAGGAGCAATCCAGACCAAAGCCTTCTTCCGCTGTCGAGCAGAAGCTGCAAGAGGCTCAACGCCTGCTCGAGGCCAAGCAACCGCTCGACTCTCTGGCGGCAGCGGAGAAGGCACTGGAAGCCGCGGACCACGCCGACGATGCCCCCGGGGAGGCACTCTCGCAGCAAGCCCGCGCGAAAGCCTTAAAGGATTTGCGGCGCACCGACGAGGCTTCGAAAGCATGGCAGCTGGCGGCACAGATTTGGGAGAAGATCGGCGACGCGCCGGGGCAGATCAACGCCTTGGTTCAAGCTGGCCTGCTCACTCCGTCCGATCACAAAGACGAAGCAGAGAAGTTTTATGCTCAAGCTCTGGCGCTCGGGAAGTCTGAAACCCAGCATCCTGCCTCAGCCGCCCAAGCGCTCTACGACTCAGCGTTCGTTCTGCAATCGCAAGGGCAGATCGAGACGGCCTGGGACTATCTCACCGCAGCCGTGCCTCTCTGGGAAAAACAAGCTCCCGAATCACTGAAGCTCGTCAACACCTTGATCGTACTGGCTGGTGTGACGACGAACCGCGCCGTCCAGAACGCCGGTCCAAAGTACTACTACCTGGCGCGGGACTACTCGGCGAGAGCGGCGGAGATGTGTCACCACGTGGCTCCAGATACCCTCAACGAGGTTCAAAGCCTGCACATGCTGGGCCGAGCTGAGTTTTTGCTGGAGGATTTTGCCCACGGACGGGAGCACTTCCTGGCTGCCTTACAGATCGACAAGAAGATCGAACCGATGGGATCGATGGAGCAAGCAGGCATCCTGCGAGAACTTGGCGTTCTGGAAAATACTCAATCAAACTTCGCAACGGCGCAAACCGACTATGAACAGTCAGTGGCCTTGGGAGAGCGGCTCGCACCCACCTCTCCGGACTACGAGCGCAGCCTGGAAAACCTGGCAAACGTCGAAAACGACGAAGGTGATCTGGCCGCCGCTCGCGCCGGCCTGGAACGTGCGCTGGCGATCAACCAAGCGATACACGGAAATCTGGCGCCAACCTTCATTAACCTTGGCGCCGTGGCGCTCGACCAGTCTGATTACGCCTCGGCACGAGATTACTTCCAGAAGGCGTTGGATCTGTTCATCAAGGCCAAATCCAAAACTGCTGGCGAACCGATTGCTTTGGGAAATCTGAGCGAGACATTGTTCCGCGAAGGAGACTTTGCGTCTGCGTTGGAATATCGCAAGCGTTCTCTTGCCCTCATGCAGGAAAGATTGGGCGATTCGCTGGAACAAGCCAATGATCTCGACGGCATGGGAGACATCCTGCTGGCCCAGGGGCAGCCCGACGAGGCGGCTACTTACTACCACAAAGCGTTGGATATGCAGCAGAAGATCGCGTCGGATTCCATGAGTGTGACGCAGAGTCTGGTCGCGCTGGCCAAGGTGGCGCAGGCGCAGAAGAACACTGCCCTGGCCATGGAGTACGATCGCCGCGCCCTCGACATAGGGCAAAAATCTTGTCCCAATTTCTGGTGCGTCGGCGGGATTCTGAGTGATCTCGGAGAGATCGCCTACGAACAAGGGGATCTCGCCAACTCCGAAAGCTATTTGCGCCGTGCGGCAGATGTGCGAGAGAAGAGCCTCGGCCCCGCACACCCCGATTTGGCTCGCAGCCTGAATGCTCTTGCTCTCACGGTCGCGGCTCAGGGCAAAACAGCTGAGGCGCTGGACACCGCATTGCGGGCGGAGAAAATCGGTACGGACCACTTGCGTGTGTCGGTCCGCACATTGTCCGAGCGGCAAGCGCTCGCCTACGAGAACATCCGGGCTTCAGGATTGGATCTTGCGCTCACGTTGGCCGCCAATCGCTCAAACCCTCCTGCAGCCCGCGCCCAGGTTTTCGATGCCGTAATCCGCTCACGGGCCGTGGTGTTCGACGAACTGGCAGCGCGCCACCGCTCCAGCTATCGAAGCGGGGACCCTCACGTCAGCCAGCTTGCCGACCAGCTACTCTCTTCCCGTACTCGCCTAGCGACGCTGGTATTCCGCGGCGCCGGCGACACGCCCCCCGAAACTTACCGGAAACTGCTGGACGACACCCGTGAGCAGAAAGAGACGGTCGAGCGTGAACTGGCGCAGGCCAGCGTCGCGTTCCGCCAGGATCAAGCCCGTGCCCAGCTTGGCGCAGAAGATATCGTAGCGGCTCTGCCGCAGGGCGCTGCCTTGGTGTCGTTCGTTCGATATCTCAAAGCCGACGTTCAGAAGGCCGTGCCCGGCAAAGGTGCGCCCGAGCTGGTTCTTTGGTATGCGGCATTTGTGCTGCGAGCGGAGAAGCGCGAACCGGACTTTCTGACTTTAGGACCCGCGCGAGAGATCGAGACCCTGGTGGCCGCGTGGCGCCGCAACATCGGGCAACAAGCGGAAGCGCTGGATCCCTCCGCAAGAACGAATGAAGACTCCTATCGTCGCGTTGCCGCAGCTCTGCGCCGCAGGATTTGGGATCCTCTGCTGCCGGCAATCGGCAATGCACGAGAAATCTTCGTAGTCCCGGATGCAGCCTTGCACCTGGTTAATCTGGCTTCGCTGCCGAGCGGCAGTTCGCAATACCTGATCGAAACCGGACCATTGATCCATTATCTTTCCACCGAGCGCGACCTGGTCCCTGCACAATCCGGCCACGGGGAAGGAATTCTTGTGGTCGGCAACCCCGCGTTCGATCAGATCGGCAAAACCACGGTTGCCTCGAACCAACCATCTGCCGCAAATGCAGGGGCAGCGGAGCGTCCGGCAAAAACCTTGCGCGGCACACGTTCCGCCTGCGGAGCATTTCAAACTCTGCGTTTCGCATCGTTACCTGCTTCCCAACGAGAAGTGGAAAACATCTCGGCTCTATGGAACAGATCCGTCTCGACAACGCGCAGCGCAGAACCGGTTTCATCGATGCAGCCCGGCGCCGCCTTTCTTGAGCTCACCGGGGCGGAAGCCACGCCGCAAGCTTTCGAGCAAAATGCTCCGGGCAAGCGCGTCCTGCATGTGGCCACTCACGGATTCTTTATGGAAGGCAGTTGCGAATCGGCTCTGCAACAACAATCCGCTACTCCGAAGCGGGACCAGGCCCTCCCGCCTGCAACCGCAGAAAATCCGCTATTGCTCTCAGGCCTCGCATTTGCCGGGGCCAATCGCCGTGACCAAAACAAATCGAATGAGAACGACGGGATTCTTACGGCTGAAGAAATTGCCAGTGTCGATTTAGAAGGTGTCGACTGGGCGGTGCTCTCGGCGTGCGACACCGGAATAGGCACGATCAAGGCGGGAGAAGGAGTCTTCGGGCTGAGGCGCGCCTTTCAGGTGGCGGGTGCGAAGACCGTGATTATGAGCCTCTGGCGTGTGGAGGATGAAGCCGCCCGGCAATGGATGGCAGGTCTCTACCATGAGCGCCTGGTGAGCCATAAGGACACGAGAGAATCTGTCCGCGCCGCCAGTTTGCATATCCTCCGTCAGCGGCGCATGCAGCACTTGAGCACCCATCCTTTCTACTGGGGCGCTTTCGTTGCCGCCGGCGACTGGCACTAAATCTGAGCAATTTTAGAGGATGCTTTTCGCAACGTGCGCTTGTCCGCAGGATCCCTGCACTTCGTGAAGGCGGCATACGCCTTCGGGGCTTTGCCAACTCGTGCGTTCCCAAGCCTGGCGTTTGCCGATCTGGTTCCGCGTGGATTCTGAAATTTCCATAGCTTGCATCAAAATTCCGCGTTGTACTTTTCCCGCCTGCAAGCGATATGAAAGAGTGAGTCCGAGTGTCGTCGGAGCGCCGGGGTGCGACCGCGGTTGCCCAGCCAGCGAGACCCCAGATTGACTGCTCCGTGAACCAGCATTTGTCGGCGTGGAGATAACTGTGGTGACGTGTCTAAACCTGAAAACCGGCCTGCCGCACGCACAGGGTCTCTACGACTCGCGCTGCGAGCATGACGCTTGCGGGATCGGGTTTGTCGCCAGCATTTCGGGACGAAAGAGTCATGACATTGTCCGCAAGGGAATCCAGGTCCTGCTGAACCTGGCGCATCGCGGCGCGTGCGGTTGCGATCCGGAGACGGGCGACGGGGCCGGAGTGCTCATCCAGATCCCGCACCAGTTCTTCGTCCGCGAGTGCGAGAAGCTGGGCTTCACGCTTCCCGAGCCGGGGAAATACGGCGTGGGCATGACATTTCTGCCGGTGGAGAGGCACCAGCGGCTGCAGTGCGAAGGATTTCTGGAGCGCATCGTACGCGAAGAAGGGCTGACCTTGCTGGGGTGGCGCGACACGCCGGTCTATGCCTCGGCGATCGGCCGCGTGGCGCGGGCTTCGCAGCCCTACATCCAGCAGATTTTTGTCCGGCGCGCCGCGGGTGTCGACGAAGACGCTTTCGAGCGCAAGCTGTATGTGGTGCGCAAGCGGGCCGAGAACGAGATCCGGGACTCGGGCATTGCGGGCGCGGAGATGTTCTACATCCCTTCGCTTTCGTGCCGCACGATCGTTTACAAGGGGCTGATGCTCGCGCCGCAAATTACAAACTTCTACCGCGAGCTTGCCGATCCGGAAGTTGTCAGCGCCCTGTGCCTGGTGCATCAGCGCTTCTCAACCAATACTTTTCCCAGCTGGCAGCGGGCGCATCCTTATCGTTATGTCGCCCACAATGGTGAGATCAACACGTTGCGCGGCAACGTGAACTGGATGCAGGCCCGGCAATCGCTGCTGCAGTCTCCGCTTTTTGGAGATGATCTCAAGAAGCTGTATCCGATCATCGCTCCCGACGGCAGCGACTCCGCCAACTTCGACAATGTGGTGGAGTTGCTCCTGCAGACAGGCCGCAGCTTGCCGCACGTCATGGCCATGCTGATTCCCGAAGCCTGGGCGGGGAATCCGCACATGAAGCCGGAGAAGCGAGCTTTCTACGAGTATCACGCCTGCCTGATGGAGCCGTGGGATGGACCGGCAGCCATTGCGTTTACCGACGGGCGGGTCATCGGAGCGACGCTCGACCGCAATGGCCTGCGCCCCGGGCGATACGTGGTTACCCACGACGATCTGGTGGTGATGGCTTCCGAGGCCGGCGTGCTCGACATCGCTCCGGAACAGGTTAAGAAAAAAGGCCGCCTGCAGCCCGGGAAAATGTTTCTGGTCGACACCGTCGAGGGCCGCATCATCTCCGACGCCGAGATCAAGCAGAAACTAGCGTCACAACAGCCCTACGCGCAGTGGCTCGAAGAGAACCAGATCACGATAGACCAATTGCCCGAGCCCTCGCGCATGCACTTTCCTGATGCGGAGACGCTTCTCCGCCGGCAGCGCGCCTTCGGATACAGCGACGAAGATTTGCGGATGATACTGATGCCGATGGCGTCAAGGGGAGAAGAACCGAACGGTTCGATGGGTACGGACACGCCCCTGGCTTGTCTCTCCGACAAGCCACAGTCTTTGTTTAACTATTTCAAGCAGCTCTTCGCGCAGGTGACCAATCCTCCGATCGACCCGATTCGCGAAGAGATGGTGATGTCGCTGATCAGCTACATCGGGAGCGAGCGCAACATTCTCGAAGAAGCGCCCGAGAACTGCCACATGCTGAAGCTGGCGCATCCTCTGCTCAGCAATCGCGAACTGGAAAAGCTGCGCCGGGTGTCGAACCGCGATCTGCTGGCCACGACGCTGCCGGCTCTGTTCCGCGTGAGTGAGGGCGAGGCTGGACTGCACCGCGCACTCGATGAGCTATGCCAGCGAGCTTCGCGGGCGGTGAGAGCGGGGTACTCGCTGCTCATTCTCTCCGATCGTGGAGTCGACAAGGACTATGCACCCATCCCCTGCCTGCTGGCGCTGGCTGCGGTGCACAATCTGCTGGTGCGCGAGGAAACGCGGACGCAGGTGGCGCTGATCACCGAGTCGGGCGAGCCACGCGAGGTTATGCATTTCGCCTTGCTCAGCGGCTATGGAGCCAGCGCCATCAATCCATATCTGGCCATCGAAAGCGTGGAGAAGCTGGCCGGGAGCGGCGAGTTGGGAGAAGACATTGCGCCCGAACTTGCGGTCCAGCGTTTCATGAAGGCAGTCAAGAAGGGCCTGCTCAAGACTTTCTCCAAGATGGGGATTTCGACTCTGCAAAGCTATCAGGGAGCGCAGGTTTTCGAAGCGATCGGATTGAACCGCGAGTTAGTCGATGCGTACTTTGCCGGCACAACGTCGCGGCTCGAAGGCATTGGCCTGGGAGTCCTGGCGCGTGAGGCACAACTGAAGCACGAGTACGCGTTCCGTCCGCTGACCGAATTCGAGACCGAACTCGCCGTCGGCGGCAACTATCACCAGCGGGTGAACGGCGAGTATCACCTGCTCAATCCGCTGACCATCAGTAAACTGCAGCAGGCGGTGCGGCAAGAGAGCTTCCAGACATTTCAGGAATACACCGATCTCATCGATCAGCAGAGCAGCCACCTTTGTACGCTGCGCGGGCTGATGAAGCTGAAGAAGAGCGAGAAGCCGGTTCCGCTCGAAGAGGTCGAACCGGCCAAGGAAATCGTCAAGCGCTTCACCACGGGCGCGATGTCGTTCGGGTCGATCAGCAAGGAAGCGCACGAGACGCTGGCCGTCGCCATGAATCGCATCGGCGGCAAATCCAACACGGGCGAGGGCGGAGAAGACGAGGAACGATTCAAGCCCGATGCCAACGGCGACCTGCGGCGCAGCGCGGTGAAACAGGTGGCTTCGGCGCGCTTCGGAGTGACGGCAAACTATCTGGTGAACGCCGACGAGTTGCAGATCAAGATGGCGCAGGGCGCGAAGCCTGGCGAGGGCGGTCAATTGCCCGGCCACAAAGTCGATGAAGCGATCGCGCGGCTGCGGCACTCGATTCCCGGCGTCGGGCTGATCTCGCCACCGCCGCATCATGACATCTATTCGATTGAAGACCTGGCACAGCTGATCTACGACCTGAAGAACGTGAACCCGCAGGCTCGCATCGCGGTCAAGCTGGTGGCCGAGGTTGGCGTGGGAACGGTTGCCGCCGGCGTAGCCAAGGCGCACGCCGATGTAGTGCTGATCAGTGGAGACACCGGCGGCACGGGCGCCTCGCCGCTGAGTTCGATCAAGCACGCGGGCATTCCCTGGGAACTGGGACTGGCCGAAACCCAGCAGGTGCTGCTGTTAAACGATTTGCGCAGCCGCATCCGGGTGCAGGTCGATGGCAAGCTGCAAACCGGGCGCGACGTAGTCGTGGCCGCGCTGCTCGGGGCGGAAGAATTCGGATTCGCCACGACCCCGCTCATCGCGATGGGCTGCGTGATGATGCGCAAGTGCCATCTCAATACCTGTTCGGTCGGCATCGCGACGCAAGATCCGGTGTTGCGCCAGCAGTTCCGAGGACAGCCCGAGCATGTCATCAATTTCTTCTTCTTCCTGGCCGAGCAGGTGCGGCAGTATATGGCGGAACTGGGCTTCCGCACCTTCGACGAAATGGTAGGCCGCGTCGATAGGCTCGAGATGCAAACTGCGGTTGATCATGGCGCGGTCGATCACTGGAAGGCCCGGGGCCTCGACCTGTCGGCGATTCTTTACGCTCCGCCCCTGCCCTCGCGGGTCGCACGCCGCTGTGTGCAGTCGCAGGATCACGGACTGGAGCGAGCGCTGGACCATCAACTGGTCGAGCACTCCCTCGATGCCCTGCTGAGTTTGAGTTCCGTGGAAGTCAATTTGCCGGTGCGCAACGTGCATCGTTCGGTCGGAACCATCTTGAGTGGAGAAATTGCGCGCCGCTACGGCTCTGCCGGCCTTCCCGACGATACCATCCGCATCCGCCTTTCCGGCTCCGCGGGCCAGAGCCTGGGAGCGTTTCTGGCCAAGGGCGTTACGCTCACGCTCGAGGGCGAAGCGAACGACTACGTCGGCAAGGGTCTCTCCGGGGGCAAGCTCATCGTGTATCCGCCACGCAGCTCCAGCTTTGCGGCGGAAGAGAACATCATCCTCGGCAATGTTGCACTCTACGGCGCCACCAGCGGGGAGGTTTTTTTCAACGGAATGGCCGGGGAGCGCTTCGCGGTTCGCAACTCGGGAGCCGTTGCTGTGGTGGAAGGCGTCGGCGATCACGGCTGCGAGTACATGACGAACGGCCATGTCGTAGTGCTGGGCTCGTGCGGCAGGAATTTTGCGGCGGGTATGAGTGGCGGCATCGCCTACGTTTTTGACGAACGCGGCGACTTCCCACAAAAACGCTGCAATCTGGAGTCGGTCGATCTGGAGCCTTTGCTCGGCGAGCAGGACGTCGAGTTCGTCCACGATCTGGTCGCGCGCCATTTCGAACTGACCGGCAGCCGCCGCGCGCAGAGGATTCTCGACAGCTGGAATGAGCTGTTGCCGCGCTTCATCAAGGTATTCCCACATGAGTTCAAGCGCGTGCTCGGAGTGGAGCGCAGCCAGCATGTGTATGTACCGGGTGAACTGGTCTCCGTAGACGACTCCTTCGAGCGGTTGCAAGCGGAACAGGTGCAACATGGTTGAAAAACATGGGTAAGACCACCGGCTTCATGGATTACTCGCGCGAGTTGGCCCCGCGCCGGCCGGTGGCGGAGCGGGTCAACGACTGGTTCGAAATCTATCAGGATTTTCCCGAAGAGAAGCTGCGCAAGCAGGGAGCACGCTGCATGGATTGCGGCGTGCCCTTCTGCCAGACAGGATGTCCGGTCAACAACCTCATCCCGGATTGGAATGAGCTGGTCTATCGCGGACGATGGGCCGACGCAGTCCGCCAATTGCACGCGACCAACAACTTCCCCGAATTCACCGGGCGCATTTGTCCCGCACCGTGCGAAGCCGCTTGCGTTCTCGGCATCAACCAGCCGCCAGTTACGATCAAGCAAAACGAAAAACACATTGTGGAGCGCGGCTTCCTGGAAGGCTGGATCCGTCCTGAGCCTGCGAAAGTTGCGAGCGGGAAGAAAGTGGCGATCGTAGGCTCCGGTCCGGCCGGTCTGGCCGCCGCCCAACAACTGTGCCGGGCCGGCCACACAGTCGTGGTCTATGAAAAGGCGGACCGCATCGGAGGATTGCTCCGCTACGGCATTCCGGAGTTCAAGCTGGAGAAACACATCATCGATCGCAGGCTTGAGCAAATGTCTGCCGAGGGCGTGAAGTTCATCACCAATGCAGAGGTCGGCACGAAAATTCGGGCGGAAGACCTGCGCCGTGAATTCGACGCCATCGTGCTGGCGGGCGGTGCGGAGCGCCCGCGCGATTTGAAAGTTCCGGGGCGCGCGTTGAAGGGAATTCACTTCGCGATGGAGTTCCTGCCGCGGCAAAACAAGCGCTGCGTTGGAGACACCATCGATCCTGCGGTCGAGATTCTCGCCACCGGCAAGCGCGTTGTGATCATCGGAGGCGGCGACACCGGAGCCGATTGCCTGGGCACGTGTCACCGCCAGAAGCCGCTGTCGGTTCACCAGTTCGAAATCATGCCCCAGCCGCCTGACGAGCGCTCCCCGCAGACTCCGTGGCCGCTCTGGCCGATGCAGCTGAGGACCGAGGCCGCTCACGAAGAGGGCGGAATGCGCGACTGGAGCATTGCGACCACCAGGTTCACGGGCGATGACAGAGGTAACGTCAGGCGCCTTCACGCGGTAAAGGTCGGCCCTCCCCCAAAGTTTGAGCCGATCGCGGGCAGCGAATTCATCTTGGACACCGATCTCGTTCTGATCGCCATGGGCTTTCTCAGCCCGGTGCGCAACGGGATGATCGAACAGTTGGGAGTTCAACTCGACGACCGCGGCAATGTTGCCACCGACGCAAACTATATGACTTCGGTCCCCGGAGTATTTGCGGCGGGCGATATGCGGCGCGGGCAGTCCCTTGTCGTGTGGGCCATCTCCGAAGGCCGCAAGGCCGCCGCTGGCGTTGATGCTTATCTGGCGACACAGATCGCTGGTCCTGCCAAACATCTGTGCGGCGACCAGAGTGTTAACACCGCAGTGTCCGCTCCCGCCACGATCTAGCAGGCTGCTGAAAGAGTAGTTTCTGCCCACCAGTCCAACCTCAGCGGCTAAAGCCGCGGTCTTATTGCGCGCTTAACGCCCGGCTGAAGCCGGGCTCTTCCACAACACCTTGTTATCGCGGCGCTGAAGCGCTGCGCCACCCAACAATCAAAACGCCACCCAAAATCAAAACGCCACCCACAATCAAAACGCCACGCCACAATCAAAACGCCACGCCACAACCAAGACGCGCCCAAAATCAAGCACCGAAGCGAGCGCTTCACCGGCCTGCTCGATGCCCGTGCGGCCGCGGCTCTCCCCTTGTCGTAGACTGATGAGGGGGATCTGTGGCGGAAGCGCGATCTGGATCGAACCAGCCTGGTACTGCAATTGAGCCGGGCGATCAAAGGGACGGCAGCCGGGCGCAGGCGCAGCCGCCGATCGAAACCGACCCGGTTCATATCACCTCGCCTGCCCGTGTGGCTGCGGGGCTGAAGTCCGTTCTCAAAGCGGCTGAGTTCACTCTGAAAGAGCCGGGGCTCGTCCGGGGCCTTGCCGCGCTATCGCATCTGAATCAGTTTGACGGCACCGACTGTCCGGGATGCGCGTGGCCCGATCCGGATCATGATCGATCACTGAACGAATATTGCGAAAACGGCGTCAAGGCGATTGCCGAAGAAGCGACGGCCAAACGCTGCACCCCTGATTTCTTCCGCTCGCGGAGCCTGGTTGAACTGGCGGCGCAATCCGACTACTGGCTGGGACATCAGGGCCGGCTGACCCATCCCATGGTGTTGCGGAAGGGGAGCGATCACTACGAGCGGATTTCCTGGGACGATGCGTTCGCGATGATCGCCGGCGTACTGAACTCGCTGGCGAGTCCCGACCATGCCATCTTTTACACCTCCGGCCGTACCAGCAACGAAGCGGCGTTTCTCTATCAGCTTTTCGTGCGACAGTTCGGCACCAACAATCTGCCGGACTGTTCCAACATGTGTCACGAGTCGTCCGGGCTGGCACTGAAAGAAGTCATAGGCGTGGGCAAGGGAACGGTCAAACTGGAGGACTTCGACCGCGCCGACACCATCCTTATTATTGGCCAGAATCCCGGGACCAATCATCCGCGCATGCTGACGACACTGCAGAAGGCTGCCCGGCGGGGTGCCACGATTGTCGCGGTCAACCCGCTGGCGGAAGTGGGCTTGACCCGTTTCAAACATCCGAAAGATGTCTTGCACCTGTTGGGGCCGGGTACGAAGATCGCCACCCATTTCGTTCAGGTTCGGCTCAGCGGTGACCTGGCCTTCTTCAAGGGCCTCTGCAAAGAGATTCTGGAAGAGGAGGGCAGACGGCCGGGGCAGGTGATCAACCAGGCGTTCGTCGAGCAGAAGACATTTGGTTTCGACGATTTTCGAACAGCTATGGCGGCTGTGTCCTGGGGTGAGATTGTCGAGCAGAGCGGCGTCCCGCGGTCACCGATTCGGGAGATCGCAGAAGTTGTGATGCAGTCCAAGCGCATGATCGCCTGCTGGGCCATGGGGTTGACGCAGCAACGGCAGGCCGTGGCCACGATTCAGGAAATCGTCAACCTTATATTATTGGGCGGCCACATCGGACGGCCGGGCGCCGGAGTCTGCCCGGTGCGCGGCCACTCCAACGTGCAAGGCGACCGCACCATGGGCATCTGGGAGAGGATGCCCGACAGCTTCCTGGACAAGCTGCGCGATGCTTTTGGGTTTGAGCCTCCTCGCAAGCACGGATGGGATGTCGTGGACTCGATCCAGGTGATGCACCGCGGAGATGCCCGGGTCTTGTTCGCTATGGGAGGGAATTTTCTGTCGGCGACACCGGACACGGAGTTCACGGCGCAGGCCCTGGCGCGCTGCGATCTGACCGTGCACGTTTCCACCAAGCTCAACCGGGCCCACGTCGTTCCGGGGAGGCAGGCGCTGATTTTGCCCTGTCTCGGCCGTACGGATCGGGATGAGCAGAAAAGCGGACTGCAGTTCGTCACCGTCGAGAATTCGATGGGCGTGGTGCACACGTCGCGGGGAAGTCTGGATCCTCCCTCCGATCAACTTCTGAGTGAGCCTGAGATCGTGGCGCGTCTGGCTGTCGCCACACTGGGTCAGCGAGCCCAGGGTAACTGGCTGCCGCTGATCGAGAACTACGACCGCATTCGCGACCTGATTGCGCGCATCGTGCCGGGCTGCGAGGACATGAACCGAAAAGTACGGCACAGGGGCGGCTTCTACTTGCCCAACGCAGCTCGCGACGGTGAGTTCAAAACCAGAACGGGCAAGGCTCAGTTCACGGTTTCGGCGATTGAGCCCATCCTTCTCACGTTCGGACAATTCCTGCTGACCACGCTGCGCAGCCATGACCAGTACAACACCACGATTTATGGTCTCGACGATCGCTATCGGGGAGTTTTTCATGGACGCCGCGTCGTCCTGATCAACAGGGAAGACATGCTCGAAAACGGGTGGAAGACGGGTGACCGTCTGGATATCACGAGCCATTTCTGGAACCAGGGAACAGAGGAACTGCGGACGGCGGAGCAGTTCGTGGCCGTGTCTTATGAGATTCCCCGGCGCTGTGTGGCCGCGTATTTTCCCGAGGCCAACGTGCTGGTGCCGATCAGCAGCGTCGCATTGCGAAGCAATACTCCGACGTCGAAGGCCGTGGTGGTGAGTTTTACCTTGTCTCCCGTTCGAAACCACACTGCAGAACCGCAAGAGGCCAAGCCTTTCTTCCCAGCGATCTGAAATTCTGCGAGAGTCGCATTTCTTCCGCTCAACCGGCCCGGTCCAAACGAAAGTTTGTTCGTGTTTCGTAACACAAACCAGTCTGTTGCGAGATTGCTTCTGAAGTCGTGGAGAATACGCTTACTACCGAGGGGGGAGAGGGGTGAGTCCGGACGACTGCCCGAATTGCGGCGGTACAGGATACGTCGCGAAGCCGGTGGACCTGAATGGCAGGTCAGACGGCATCGCCTTCATCCGCTCGAAATGTCCTGTCTGCGGGGGCACGGGCCGGAAGCGCCCAACTCCACCGAAGGCTGCAGGCTGACCGCACGGCCTGCGGTGCTTGCGAAAAACGGACGGGCCCGGCCTCTCACACTTCCCGCCCCATTGTGACGGTCCGGGCCTGACGTAGCGACTCCCCTAGCTTCCATCCTAATGGTTCTGATTTGATTCGAGGCGCGCCGGGATCAGGCAATGCCCGCAGTCTTGGCGCGGGCTCGGCGGCGTTCGGGCGCGGTCTCGATTCGATTTCGTCCGTTCGCTTTAGCGCGATAGAGCGCTTTGTCCGCGGCCTGTAATACGAGGTCGGGATGAGGCTGTTCCTTTGCTGAGGTCGCGACCCCCATGCTGACGGTCACCGACAGTGGCAATGGAGCACTGCCGTGGGCGAGCCGGCGAATTGCGTGCCCGGTTCGCGAGCGGCCGCGACCGCGCTGGTTGCGCCGCTCCGGACCGCGAGGAACCTGGCGACGCTCGGCACCGCGCATGTGGAATTCCGAGCCTTCGATGCGCAATCGCAGGCGCTCCAGGTGATCGACAACCTCGGTCGCGGCCTTTCCAGGAAACAGAATTGCGAACTCTTCGCCGCCACAGCGGTAGGCCTGCCCTCCTCCACTCACGCGCGACAGGTTGGAAGCAACCAGGCGGAGCACCTGATCTCCAGTGTCATGACCATAGGTGTCGTTGAAGCGCTTGAAATGGTCGATGTCGACGACGGCAATCGAATAAGTCTCCTGCAGTCGCTGCAGGGCATCGTTGAAGGCGCGGCGCGAGGGCAGGGTGGTGAGCTCGTCGTGATAAGCCAGAAGATAGGAATTCTCGATGATCGAAGCCGCCAGAATACACGCCGCTGTCGCCGAGTACAGGATCGAGAGCCGGGCGGTTCCGGTGAAGTGAGCGGACAGATAGAAAGCGGCCAGGGACCAGGGTAGAGCGCTGTCCAGGGGTTTGCGGCTCATCAGATACCGCATCAGCAGGAGCACGAGCGCGGCCGCAACAGCAAGTTGCACGTAGCCCGGCAAAGAAACGGTTGCGGCCAGGTGATGGCCCCGCGCGGGTAAAGGGCGCAACGGTTCCTCGCTCCGGCCGAGCACGGCAATGATCACGGACTGCACGAAGAGAAAAAGAAGCATGGGGGCAGTGCCGGACTGGGTGAACCCGCGCTCGCGCATGAACGCAATCAGCACGAAGTTCAGCGGCACCAGGGCCACCACAACGTCGAAGGCGGTCAGTTCCGGGTGCCCCGTCGAGGTGCGGCCAGAGGCCAACAGG
This sequence comes from Candidatus Sulfotelmatobacter sp., assembly GCA_035266285.1. Classification (GTDB taxonomy): domain Bacteria; phylum Acidobacteriota; class Terriglobia; order Terriglobales; family Acidobacteriaceae; genus Sulfotelmatobacter. The sequence continues at coordinate 14,334 of DATFNR010000056.1, read as the reverse complement.
GTTAGGGCCTGGCAGGCCAGAAAAAGAACCAGCAAACCGAGGAATACCCGGCTGGAATGGAACTTCCACGCCAGCAGCAAGCCACCGATCAGGGCGCAGTAGTAGAGAAAGCTCAGGGCGGGGAGCGTCAGGGTCAGCCAGCCTGAGTACACCCCCACCGTGACCCCAAGAAGTAGGATTCCTCCCGGTACGACCAGTGGTCTCAGGGTGGTGGAAATCCAATCGCGCAAAGAACGTGCCCCCGCCGGAAGTCTCCAGCAGAAATTATCAATCCGCGAACCCAAGCCAAGGAATTGGCCGCCGAGGTTCGGAGGGGGTGTAGACCCCCACTTCTCGCGCAGCGAACGCGCGAGAAATGAGGCAGCCGGCATGAGGGCGGTCCTCCCGATTCGAAATCGAGCACCGTTTCTGCACGCACAGACCTTCGTGCAGCGGAGTTATGGCTGCGTTTGAGCCCTTTCTAACTAGACTGGGCTTTCGGATTAAGGACGGTTCACATTATGCGAGTTCTCATCGCAGAAGATGATGAAGCACTGGCCAGATTCGTTCGCCTGGGGCTGGAGAACGAGCACTACAGCGTCGATGTTTTCCCCGACGGCGAGCAGGCCCGTGCCGCGGCGGTCGAGAACGAATATGACTTTCTCATCCTCGACCTCAACCTCCCCAAGCTGGATGGAGTGAGCGTGCTGCGGCAGGTGCGGCTGAAGAAGCCCAACCTGCCGGTGCTGATCCTGACCCAGCGCAACCGGGTGGAGGACCGCGTCCAGTGCCTGGACACGGGCGCGGACGACTATGTGCCCAAGCAGCTGTCCTCAACGTCGCTCGACATCCTGCACATCCAGCCCGATCTGCTGGCCAAGATTCGCGCCGCAGCATCCTGGCGCAGGTCCCATGCCTCGTCATTTCCGCCACGAAAACCTCCCCAGCCGGCTCCGGTCGCGCATCTTGATCGCTGTTCTCCTGCCCCTGAAATCGTTGTTCTGGGCACTTCCACCGGTGGCCCCAAGGCTCTGCAGGAAATCCTGCCCCAGCTTCCGCGCGATCTTCCGGTACCCGTGTTGGTCGTGCAACACATGCCTCTGGGGTTTACTGCGCCCTTCGCGCAGCGGCTGAACACTTTGTGCTCCATCGCGGTGCGCGAGGCGGCTCACCGTGACCGGCTGCAGCCGGGCACCGTCTACATTGCGCCTGCCGGGAGGCACATGACCGTGGAACGCCCTTCGAACTCCCGAGCGTTCATCTGTCTAGGCACTCGGCCGGAGGATTCCCTGCACATCCCTTCCGTCGACATCACGATGAACGCGGTTGCCGAAACCTTCAGAAGCCTGGCGATGGGAGTCATCATGACAGGGATGGGTTCCGATGGCGCCCTGGGGATGGCGGCCATCCACCGCGAGGGCGGCATCACCATAGGCCAGGATGAGCCGAGCTGCGCCGTTTACGGCATGCCGCGAGCCTGCGCCGAGCTAGGGATCCTCGATCGCATGGTCCCGCTTTCTCAGATACCCGCTCAGATCCTTTACGCGACACGACGCCGAAAACGCGCTTAGGCAGGCCGCCGCTGGGCTGCTTTGGCGCTCCGCACATCGAGCATCTGCCCGACCTTGCGCAGCAGTGCTGCTGAAGAAAACGGCTTCGCCAGGCATTCCTCGTGAGCTGCGCACGCACCCATCTGCTCGGCGTATCCGGAGATCATCAGGACCTTGAGTTCTGGATTTTCGTGCCTCAAGCTTCTTGCCAACGTCCGTCCATTTTCCCCGGGAAGAATGACATCGGACAACAGCAGCGCCACGTTGTCGCGGTGCAGACCGTAAACCTGTTTCGCTTCCTCCGCGTTCTTGGCGGGCAGGACCCAATACCCGGCCGCGCGAAGAACCTCACAGGTGACCTGCCGCACAAACGCTTCATCTTCGACCAACAGAATCGTGTCGGCGTTTGGTTTCTCTGCGCAGTCGCGGTGCCAGATGACGGCTTTGCTCTCAATCGTGGCAGCCTGCGCAATCACGCCTTCGTGGATCATTGGTTCGATTATTACTTCGTTGGCCATATCTCACATCCAATTCCGCCACTCCCTTCAGCAGATCGATGGCCACGCGGCTTTTCCTGCCTCTTGTGCCGGGCGTTGCTGGAGATGCGGTACTTAGGGCGGGAGGGTGGGCGCTTTGATGGGCAACGCCGTATAGTTTGGTTCCAATTCGGGAAGCGGGGGCGGAGCCAGAGCCTGATCCGGGACGCGGAAATCGGCTGACTTCCCGCTACTTTGGGCTGGTAAGAATCGTTTGGTTTGGATCGAGCACGATCTTGTGTGTCTCCGCGGGGGCGAAAAGCTGAAACGAGGACTCTTCTCCGTCGGCAAACACTCGCCCCAACAGCACGGGCTGCTTGCCCGCGATGACGGCATAAACTGGGACCGACGTGACCAGATCCGGCGGCGCCTCTGTCTGCACGATCGTTCCATTCACGACCGTACCGGAACCCTTAGCTGTGAACTTGACCGTCTTTAGTTCCAGCTTCGGAAGAGCCGTGCCGTTGATCCATCCGTCGAGGAACCAGTCCAGAGAAGGTTTTCCTTCGTAGCGCAGCGCGGGCGGAAGATCTTCGGCGAACACGCTCAGCAACTCGGATGTAGAGATGGATCTGCCCTCGTACCGCTGCCGAACTCTGCGGAGCGCTTGCACAAAAGGCTCATCGGGACCGCTTCTGGCATGGCCCTTTTGGCCGGCCTGCAGCATCGCGGCGTCGTTCAACATGGTGCGCAGCATGTGGAAGAGCCACGTCCCCCGGCCGTAGCTGATCGCTTCGTACCCCTGCGGAAAGTGGGAGGACAACAGCCGCCCACCCAGCGTTACCGGGCCGGCATCATCAGGAGATACGCCATCCTTATTCTTCTCGATCAAGTCCTGCCGGTATTTGTCCATGATCTTGCGAAACCCGGCTGGATCTTTCTCCTGCAGCATCATCAGGGAGCAGTAGTTCGCCAGACCTTCAGAAAACCACTGGTCCCGGTAACTGCTCCAGGTAATCAGGTCGCCCCACCACTGGTGCGCGGTCTCATGTGCGGGAATCATTTGGTCCAACAAAATCCGATAGGGTGCATAGCGCAACTGCTCGCGTTCCTCGGTTTTAAGAAACGCATATGAGGATAGGAATACCAATCCGGGCCAGCCCTGGCTTTCTCGCCCCGGCAACTGGGTCAGCGCCAGGCGGCTATAGGGATAGGGACCGAAACGGTCGGCGTAGTACTGAATAGCCCGCGCGGCCGCTTCCCCCACCGTCAATTCGTTCCGCGCCGGCGAAGGCCGCTCGCGGCCGATCACCGGCGGCTGGTCCATGGGATCGCGGACATTGGGGTTGATCACCTGGACGGGCGCGCTGGGGAAATCCCGCTCAACATTCGGAGTGGCGTAGGTCTCGACCAGGACCCCACCGGCCTGCGTGCGTGCGACCTTGTATTTGCCCAGATTGAACCCGGCCAGGGGAATCGGCCGCTCTGAAATCCAGCGCGAGGTCTGCATTCCGCCAGCCTTGTCAGCTGTGCGGGTCGGAGTTGCCGGTTTGCCCGTCGCTACCAGAGTCCAGTCTTGCGGATAGGCAAACTCCAGGTCGAAATCGGCCATAGCCATGCCGCGGTTCGGGTACCAGGTTCCGCGGGCTCCTACGTACAGAAGACCGGTGCCGGCCTCGGCCAGCACTTCTCCTCCATAACTGAACTCCAGGTCAATCCTTTGGCCTGCCTGTGCCGCTTGCGGCAGAATCACCACGACTACATCGTTTCCGCGGCGCGCCAGTTGCGTTCCCTCGACTGCTGGATTGTGAATGAATTCCACCGCCTGACCATCGAGCTTGACGGCTTCCACTTGCAGGAATCGCGACAGCTCAAACGGCAGCGCACGCGTACCCGCATGTTTCACTTCGAGCTGCAGCCGCGCGACGGCGTGGATTTCGTTGGGGGGCTTGACCTCGGTCGTAATGGTATAGCGAGGAGCCGCAACCGAATCCTCCAGGAAGCTTTGGGGATCGCGATGGGTTACTTCGCCGGCTTTTAGAATGGATCCGACGAGCGGGGAAAACGAGGTCCACACGTCGTAGTAGGTCAACCCATCCTGAGCCGCTTTTTCCTGCCCAGCCTCGACCTGTTCTCCGGCTCTTGAATCGAAATACAGATCAAACACACCAAGCCGGGTTCCTTGCACGCGCGCGTGGAAAAATCGATCGCCGTTGCTCCCGGGCGCGCCCGTATCCGCGACCGGGTCCGGGCTGCCCTTTGCCGGAAGCATCCGGCTGAAGCTCAGCAACAACCTCATGGCATCCACATTGGCCAGGTTCTTCGCGGTAGGTCCCCAACGGTCTACAAATTCCTGACTGTTGTCTGGGGATCGCAAATCAGGCCGCAACTCGGCCGGCAGGTCTTCATTGAAACGAAAATATGCGGTGGCAAAGTGCTCTTCGAGGATGGCCATTCCGGTAAACAGGGTCAGGGATTTCCTCTCCACCTCGTTGGGAGGCGTTAGCAGTACTTCGCCGTCGCCCTCAAAGAACGCCCCGGTGATGCGGCCCATGACATCCTGGGCAAAGGCGATGGTGCCATCTTCGAGGGTGATGTGGAGGGAAGGGCGATCGATGGAGGCGTCTCTAACCCGGTACACGCGCGCCACATCCAGGCCGACCTGTCCGAGTTGCAGATACAGGGTCTCCCCCGGCTTTTCGGCGGGAGTGTTGCCTGCCGCCTGAGCTGCCACCACACTGCAAACCGCTATGCAGATCGCGGGCGCGATGCGCGAGCGCAGCGTTCTTAGTAGTACCTTCGTCACGTGGTTCGGCTGTCCACAGTTGCTAGAATGCGCCTGAATGCGGGTCCGTGTCACTTTCCTTCTGATCCTTGCTGTATGGCTTGTGCTGAGCCTGTACGGCGCGCGGGCTGACACGATCCACCTGAAGAATGGCCGCACCATTGTCGCCGACCACGTTCGCGAAGACGGCAACCACTACGAATACGATATTGGCGACGACTCCTACGCCATCCCTAAGTCTATGGTCGATCGCGTCGATGCGGGAGGCGTGCCGACGCCCGCCGCCGCCGCCGCAGGCGCCAGGATCGCCGATCTCCCGACTTTCACTCCCGCTGACAGCCTCGCCAACGAGGGCGATGTCTTCGCCAAGATCGTCAGGGATGGCAAGGTCGACCCGGACGTGCTGGCCAGCCTGGAGGGCAAAGGTAAGGCCGAGTTGAGCGCGACCGCTGACTTCATCGCGGGAAAGTTCGAATTCGAGCACGGCAACATCGATCAGTCACGGCGCTATTTCGAGACCGCTCTGCGCTTTCAACCGGAAAATTCCACCATCCTTATCTACTATGCGGCACTGCTGGTCCGGACAGGAAACGCAGCCGAGGCCCTGCCGTATGCCCAGCGCGCAGTTCGCTCGGCGCCCAGCTCGCCCGACGCCTACACTATGCTGGGCTATGCGCAGTTTGCCTCCGATCGCACCAAAGATGCCGTAATTTCCTGGAAACGCTCGCTGGAGTTGCGGCCGGACGCGACTGTGCAACAGCTTCTGGCCAAAGCCCAGCGGGAAGACGCGGTCGAATCGGATTTCAGCCAGCACGAAACCAGCCACTTCGTTCTGCACTACGAGGGTAAGCAGGTTTCCGAGACCTTCCGCTCCCAGATACTGACCGCGCTCGAATCCGACTATGACGACCTCGCGCGCAACCTGGGCAACCCGCCCCGCGACAGCATCCTGGTCACGCTCTACACCGAGCAGGCTTTCTTCGATGTCACCCATGCTCCCACCTGGTCGGGAGCGATCAACGACGGCAAGCTGCGCATTCCGGTAAGCGGTCTGAGTTCGGTCTCACCCGAGCTGGCGCGCGTTCTCAAGCATGAACTGGCTCATTCTTTTATCAATCAGCTTTCTGGCGGCCGCTGCCCGCACTGGCTGAATGAAGGGATCGCGCAATTCCTCGAGCCGAAGAATCTGGGCGGCGATGGCCATCAACTGGCCATGCTTTTCAAGGCCCAACGCAATATCCCGCTGAATGTCCTCGAGGGCAGCTTTATGAATTTCTCCGGCGTGGAAGCCTATGTGGCTTATGCCGAATCTCTGGCTGCTGTGTCTTATATCAACGATTCTTACGGCATGAGCGACATCCAGCGCATCCTGCAACGCCTGAGCGAGGGCAGTTCGACCGAGGCGGCTCTGCGCGCTACGATCCACTCCGACTATGGCCAGATGGAATCCGATCTGGCCAAATACCTCGCTGACAGATACGGAAACTAGGGCGGCGCGGCCGGGCAGACTGCGTCCAGACTACGTCCCAGAAGAGTGCAATCTGCCGATTGCCCGCCGTCGTTTCATGTGCTAGTTTCGGAGGGTCGTCCGGCCAAGTTATGCGCTCCCTTTTCCGCTCCCAGACCCCTGAACCCGAGCCCGTGGCGGAGCCGGTCCCGACGGTATTTCCCAAGATCGCGGGGGCGGACATTGCTGCCGTGTTTGCCGGGAAACGCGTGGCGGGAGATTTCTACGACTCAGTCCGCGTAAGTCCGGAGCGTGTTCTTTTCGGTCTTCTCGATGTGGCTGGACGCCGCGACGACACGCGTCACATCCTTTCCGCCGCCCAGGAAATCTTTCGCAAGCTCGGGTGCGAGCTGTTTTCGGGTACCGACATCAACGAATCCGAAGCCATGACTGGACTCTGCCTGCGCATGAATCGCGGTCTGATCGAGGCATCTGCCGGAGTGCGCTCCTGTCCAGCCTTCATCGGGTGCTACCACGAGAAGTTCGGTACGTTGTGCTATACCAATTGCGGACATACACCGGGGCTCCTGCGCGACGGCACCGGCGTTTCGGAACTTCCTTCAACCGGCCTGCCGCTGGGACTGTTTTCCCACACGACCTGCGAAGCGCCCACAATAGGTCTGGAAAAGAGCTCCTCGCTGTTGCTGGTCTCCCGGGGCCTCATCGAATGCGAGGGCCGCCGGAACAGGTCATCCGGCGAATTTGGCCTGGAGCGGGTGAAGGAGCAATTTGAGTGTGCTCCTCAGGGCAACGCGCAAGCGCTCTGCGTTTCCATGCTCGACGCAGTCGGCAAGTTCGGCGCCGGCGTTCCCCTGTGCGACGACCGGACCGCCCTCGCCTTGATACGAAACGCCTGATTCCAGGCAGCCAACCAGTTCCTTCGCTGCGCGCGTCATATCAGTCAGAATGGTTCGGGCCGGCCGATCCGAAGGAGTAAAATAGTGCGTATTGCCGGCCGCATGCCCCCAACGCGAGGTGGAGTGGCCGCATGAATCCTATGAAGAGAATCTCCCTCGTTTTCCCGGTTGTGCTCTGTCTGTCCGCGCTGGCGCTGGGGCAGACCGTTGTCGAAGAAATCGTCACGCGGGTAAATAACCAGGTCATCACGCGTTCGGAGTACGACCGGAGCAAGGACCAACTCCGCGAGGAAACGAAGCAACAGGATCCCGCCAACGCTGACAAGGTCTATGCCGAGCGCGAAAAAGACGTGCTCCGCGATCTCATCGACCAGCAACTTCTGCTGGAAAAAGGCAAAGACCTGGACATCACCGGCGAAACCGAGCTCATCAAGGAACTGGACCAGATGCGCAAGGATATGAAGCTCGACTCGCTCGAAGCACTGGAGAAGGAAGCGCAAAAGCAGGGTATTCCCTGGGAGGATTTCAAGCAGAACAAAAAGAACCAGATCATCACCCAGAAGGTGATCGGCGAAGAAGTGGGCAGCCACCTGAGCATCACCAAGGAGGAGGAGCAGGCATTCTACGACGAGCACAAGAACGAGATGGAGCAACCGGAGTTCATCCGGCTGAGCGAGATTCTGGTCGCGCCGAAACCCGTGACGCCCCCGGCTTCATCCCCAGCTGCAACTGACGCTAACGCTCCCTCAAGCACTGCTCCGAATGCTCAAGCCGAGGCCGATCGCCAGGCTGGCGAGGCCGCAGCCCTTAGCGCCGCGGAAGCCAAGGCGAACGATCTGCTGAAACAGATTCGTGACGGCGCCAGCTTCGAAGACATCGCGAAGAAATATTCTGATGGCCCTTCGGCGGCCGACGGCGGAGCGCTCGGAATGTTCAAGCGCGGCCAGCTTGCCAAGGAACTCGAGGACAAGACATTTGCCATGAAGGCGGGTGATATCACCGATGTCATCCGGACCAAGCAGGGGTATGTGATCCTGAAGGTCGTGGATCATCAGATGGCCGGCGTTCCTCCGATGAAGGAAGCGCTGCCCAAGATTCAGGATGCGCTGTACTACCAGAAGCTGCAGCCTGCGCTTCGCGCTTACCTCACCAAACTGCGCGAAGAAGCCTACATCGACTACAAGCCCGGCTATGTGGATACCGGCGCCAGCCCCAACCAGACCAAGCCGGTCGAAACCGCCACGGCCAAGGAATCTGACGCCAAGAAGCTCAAGAAGAAACACAAGAAGCTGGGCGTTCTCTGAGCTTCTTGTGTGAGCCAGTGGAGGTTCGGCGGGTGCTTTATACTCAAGCAGCACAGCCATGAAGGATTTCTACATCGGCAATTGCGCTTGCCACGAGAACAAAGTCATCACTTCCAGCTTCGTTGTGGTGGCCAAGCAGATCAAGCCCAAGAAGACCGGCGAGCCTTATCTCGCTCTTACCCTGGGCGACCGCAGCGGCCAGCTCGAAGCCAAGATGTGGGACAACGTGGAAGATGTCCTGGAGGCCTTCGAACAGGACGACTTCATCAAAATCAAAGGGCTGATCAACAAATACAAGCAGCGCTTCCAGCTGACCATCCACAAGGTGCGTAAGCTGGGCGAATCAGAAATCGATTTCGCCGACTATCTCCCCAAGACTACGAAGGACATCGATCAGCTCTGGCAGACGCTGTCCAACTACGTTGCCACTTTCCAGAATCCTCATCTGAAATCGCTGGTACAGGCCTTCATGGCCGATCCGGAAATCGCCGCAGCCTACCGCAGCGCCCCTGCTGCCAAGACGCTGCATCACGCCTACATCGGAGGCTTGCTCGATCACGTCGTGTCCCTATGCCGGTCCTGCGAATTGATGTGCCAGAACTATCCCCAGATCAATCGCGATGTCCTCCTTACCGGCGTGTTTCTGCACGACATCGGCAAGATTCACGAATTAACCTACAACCGTTCGTTTTCCTACACGACGAAGGGCCAGTTGCTGGGCCACATGGTCATCGAACTGGAGATGTTGCAGGCGAAGCTGGCGCTTGTGCCCGGCTTTCCCGAAGAGCTCAAGACCCTGGTCGAACACATGATTATCAGTCACCACGGACAATACGAGTTCGGCTCGCCCAAGCTGCCCATGTTTCCCGAGGCGCTCATGCTGCACTACCTCGACGACCTCGACTCCAAGATGGAAGCCATGCGCGCCCATTTCGAGCGCGAAGCGGCGCTCGACGGCCCGTGGACCAGTTACAACTCGTCTCTGGGCCGGCCGTTGCTGAACACCGAAAAATTTCTGGCGCCGAAAAAGCCGTCTCCGCCAGACTCTTCGGCTCCGCTCGACCCGGATGTTGAGGAGCCAGCCGAGCGGGCTCCCACTCTGCCGGGGGTGGGTCCTCGCGGCTAATTGAGCTCGCGCCTGCCCCAGGAGCGGAGCCACGAGCGAAATTCGCAATCGCCGCAGGTTCGACGCGCTGACACTCCCGCGGACCTGGCTGTCGTGAGATGGACCGGCACACCTCTGATTCTCGACCATGTGTATCAGCCATTGCTCCTGCCTGCTGACTCCGGTACAGTGGCAGCGATGGAGGTGCGTATGCGTTCACGCGTGATTCTATTTCCCCTGAGTTTTTACCTCGCGCTGGCCGTGCTCGGCTGCACCAGCAAGCCCGCGACTGACAACACCAATCCCGCCAACCCTCAAGCCACGACCGGCAACGCGGCCCAGGAGCCGGGCGGCAAGGAACGCAAAGAAGCCCGAGAGGAAAAAAAGAAGGAGCCGCTGGTTGTGCCCGCAGGAACCAGCGTGACGATCAGCCTGGGTTCGGCTCTAGGCTCCAAGTTGAGCCAGGCCGGGCAGACCTTCACCGGCACCGTGGCCAAGGATGTGATGGTGGGCAACGAGATTGCGATTCCGAACGGCGCGAATGTGAGCGGCACGGTCAGCGACGCCAAGCCGCTGGGCAGATTTGCCGGGGGCGCGGTGCTCCAGGTGCGCCTCGACTCTATCCACCTGAATGGCTCCGATGTGCCGGTTCAATCCGCGGCGCGTTCTTTCTCGGCCAAGGGAAAAGGTAAACGTACGGCCGTCATGTCGGGCGGAGGCGCGGCCGTGGGTGGAATCATTGGAGCCATCGCCGGAGGAGGCAAAGGTGCTGCTATCGGCATGCTCGCCGGCGGAGGAGCGGGCGCAGGGGGAGCGGCCTTCACGGGAAACAAAGACATCGTGCTGCCCGCCGAATCGGATGTGACCTTTGAGCTCACCCAGACAGTCGAAGTGAAGCGATGAAGTGACGCGATGAAGTGAAGCGATGAAGCCCGGCTAGTTTCGTTTGCCGGAGTGCGATGGTGGCACAAGCTAGAAGTTGACCGGCAGCTTTACGACCTTTTTTTGGATGGCCCACATCACCAGCTCGGCTTTGTTGTGAAGTCCGAGCTTGCGCATCAGATTGAACTTGTGCGCATCCACTGTCTTGGCGCTTACTCCGAGAACGCCAGCGACAGACCGCACGGTTCTGCCCTCGGCCAGCAATTTCAGCACTTCGCGCTCCCGCGCCGTCAACAGACGTTTCCGTGGAAGGAATGCTCCCGTTATTACCTCTCCGCGCCATCGACGCGGGATCTCCCGCACGGCTGTGCGTTCACCGGAGTGAACCTTCCTTACCTTTTCTGCCAGTTCCTCCGCCGAGGTTCGCCGCACGGCGCAATTCGTCTCGCCGGCACCATCCTCAGACCGGTGGTCTTCTTCGTGCTCGTGCATGGTCAGGAACAGGACCTTGCTGTGGGGAGACCCCTGCAGAATCAACTGCTCGACCTGATCGGCCGGATAGTCGAAAACGCGTGCATCCGTAATGACGACGTCGGGAAGGCATTCGCCAACTTTCTGGAGCGCTTCTGCGGCATTTCCAGCCTCGGCGCTGACCTCCAGGTCGGGCTCGTCTTCGAGCAGACGTCTCAGACCCTGGCGCAGCAGAACGTGGTCATGCACCAGGAGACAACGAATCTTCGTGTCGCCAGACGCATCCGGCGGAATCTGTGCGTGGGGGCACACAGTTTTTTCCTTATGGGCCAGAGAAGTTTGGTAATGCAGCGTGGGCCATCGACCCGGACGAATGACTGGAAACTGAACGCTCACGTCATTGTACTCTTTGGCGAAGGTGCGCGGACTGTGAAAATCCGCATCCAGTGCGGATTTCGGAATCAGTTGGCCTACGCGTTCCGGCCTAATCCCGATTGCGCCACCCATCAGGTACAATCGAGCGTTTATGCTGCGCTACTTCACTGCGGGAGAATCCCATGGCGAAGCTCTGGTCGCTTTCCTGTCCGGTATGCCCGCCGGATTGAAAGTTGACCAGGCCTTTCTCGACCGGGAGCTCTGGCGTCGGCAGCAGGGCTACGGCCGCGGTGGCCGCATGAAAATCGAGCGCGACACGGCTCATATTCTCTCCGGGGTGCGCCACGGATTGACCATCGGCTCGCCGATCTCGGTCCTGCTGGAAAATAAGGATTGGAAGAACTGGGGCGAATCGTTGCCCGTTGGAGCTGGCGATGCCGCCAAACACAAGCGTGTCGCTTCCCCGCGGCCCGGCCATGCCGATCTCGCCGGCGCGCTGAAATACAATTTCCCCGAGGCTCGTTACGTGCTGGAGCGGGCCTCTGCGCGGGAATCCGCAGCCCGCGTCGCGGTCGGGGCGATCGCCAAGCTTTTCCTGCGGGAACTCGGCATCGAAGTTCTCAGTCATGTCGTGGTAGTGGGCAGCGTGACAGTCTCTGCTCCCGTGGAATGGGAGAAAATTCAGACCCTGCGCTCCCGCGCGGAAGTTCTTCTCAACTGCGCCGATCCTGACGCCGAAGCGCGCATGAAAGACGAGGTCGACAAAGTTCTCAAAACCGGAGACTCGGTGGGCGGGGTCTTTGAGGTCGTCGCCCACCAAGTTCCGCCCGGGCTCGGCACTTACGCGCAATGGGACGAGCGTCTCGATGCGCAACTCGCTGCCGCGGTTATGTCTTTGCAGGCGGTAAAGGCCGTGGAAATCGGCTCTGGCGTTGCAGCAGCCTTCGCGCCCGGCTCTACCGTTCACGACGAGATCGGCTACTCAGCCACCGAGGGCTATACTGCGTTCTCCCGAGCCCGCAACAACGCCGGCGGCATCGAAGGTGGCGTCTCCAACGGCGAAGAAATCCGCGTTCGGGGATACCTCAAACCGATTTCCACGCTGCGGCGGCCGCTGCAGTCGGTCGACTTTGCCACGCGCGAGCCGGTCAAGGCCGCCTACGAGCGTTCCGATGTCTGCGTCGTTCCGGCGGCGGGAGTCGCCGCCGAGGCAATGGTGGCGCTGACTCTCGCTCGCTGCGCTCTGGAGAAATTCGGCGGTGACTCCGTGACCGAGACTTTGCGGAATTTCCAAGGCTACTGCCAGCAACTAAAGAACTACTGATGATCGATCGCACTGCATGATCTACCCCATCGTGAAGTTCGGCAATCCGGTCCTCGAGAAACCCTCGGAAACCGTGACTGTCTTCGACGAAGAACTGCAGAAGCTCGTCGACGACATGTTCGAGTCGATGTATGCGGCCCATGGTGTCGGCCTGGCCGCTCCGCAAATCGGCATCGGGCGCCGCGTCGCCGTCATTGACGTCACGTTCAAGGAAGACCCTAAAGCTAAACTCGTACTGATCAATCCCGAGATCGTTCGCAGCGAAGGCAAACATACCCAGAGCGAAGGCTGCCTCAGCATTCCTGATTTTCGCGAGAACGTCACTCGGCCCAACAAGGTGACAGTTCGCGCCCAGGACGTTCACGGAAAAACCTTCGAAAAGACGGGAGAGGAGTTGCTGGCTCGCGCTCTTCTGCACGAAACCGATCACCTGAACGGCAAACTCTACATCAGCCATCTGAGCGCGCTGAAACGCGATCTGATCAAGCGCAGAATCCGCAAGCTGATCAAGGCGGGAGAATGGTAAACATTGAATCATTTCGTCATTGAATCAATGATTCAATGACTCAATGCGTCGATGCCTCAATCGCTCCATCTCGTTTTCTGCGGCACGCCTCAGTTTGCCGTGCCTACGCTCGAGAAGCTTGCTGCGGCAGGCTTTCGCATCGCTCTCGTCGTGACGCAGCCGGACCGGCCTAAGGGCCGCGGCCTCGAGTTCGTGGCATCTCCCGTCAAGGAGTCTGCCCTCAAACTGAGAATTCCCATCAGCCAGCCTGACCGCATCAAGACCAACGAGGAATTCCGCACCCAACTTACGGTCCTGAAGTCCGACGCCATCATCGTCGTCGGTTACGGCCGCCTGATCCCGCAGTGGATGCTCGACTTGCCGCGCTTCGGCAACATCAACCTGCACGCATCGCTGCTCCCCAAGTACCGCGGCGCTGCGCCGATTCAGTGGGCGATCGCAAATGGTGAAACGATCACAGGCGTTACGACCATGCGCCTCGATGCCGGCCTCGACACGGGCGACATCCTCCTGCAGCAGGAACTCTCCATCGCTTCGGACGACACGGCCGAAACTATAGCCGCGCGCCTCGCCACGACGGGGGCTGATCTCATGATTGAAACTCTGCGCGGCCTGGACGCGGGAACCATTCAACGCCGCAGACAAGACGATTCGCAGGCGAGCCTGGCTCCTATTCTCAAAAGGGAGGATGGGCTGGTGGATTTCAGGCGATCCGCGACCGAAATCTTCAACCGCATTCGAGGTTTCCAGCCCTGGCCCGGAGCCTACACGAAGTTCCGCGGGAAGAATCTGCAAATCATCAACGCACGCCCGGCCAGCGAGAAATTCCCGCCCGCCGAACTGCACGTCCACGAGGGCCGTCTTCTGGTTGGCTGCGGAGGCAGCACCTCGCTCGAATTGCTGGAAGTTCAACTGGAAGGAAAGAAACGCACTCCAGGGCGTGATTTCATCCACGGCTATCGCACGAGCCCGGGCGAGAAGCTGGGTTGAACCCTGTGTTCCTCAGTGCCCTCTGTGGTTAAGATCTTTCATCCTAGCCTAGAATCCCAGCCATGCCAGTCTCCCCCGCCCGCGCTGCCGCCTTCGACATCCTGCTCCGCGTCGAGCGGGAAGCTTCGTACGCATCCGAGTTGCTGCACTCCGCCGGCTACCAGCGCCTCTCCGCTCCTGATCATGCTCTGGCCACCGAACTG
>DATFNR010000055.1:0-30960 GCA_035266285.1 Candidatus Sulfotelmatobacter sp. | reverse complement strand
CTGCTCCATCCGCGACGAGTTCGGGGAAAGGTCGAGCCAGACGTAGCGCACCAGGATGGTGCGGCCCTTGAGCGTCTCCTGATGATAAAACTCGCCCCGTTTGCCGTTGAACGCGCCCACCACGGGAGGCGCGTCGAGCGTACCGTTATCCAGATCCACCAGATAGATGCTCCACTGCCGCGTCGCGGGATTGTAGAGCCGCAGCGTCTGCGCCTTGATGTGCAGTTTCTTGTCGGTGCTGGTGACCTCGAACTGTTCAAAGTTCGCGTTGCTGTCGAGGAGTTTGTGATGGTTCGAGATGCCGTCGTACTCGTCCCAGTGGTTCGAGTTGTTGAGCCGGTCCGGCAGGCGGCGGACGTGAGCTTTCCAGTCGCCGATAAGGAAGTCAAAGTCATGCGAGCCATCGCGCTGAGGAAGGTTTGCGGGATTGTCGCTGGTCTGGGCGTGGAGCGGGACGGCGAGCACTACGTAGACAACGAGTAGCTTGAAGAGGCTGCCAACCTTCATAACGATTCATCCTTTCAAGGCGACAAGGGGAAGGTGTGACCCACCGTTGGCCCCGCAAGTATAAATCGGGGTGCCCCACCCTTCGAAAATCGCGAAGGGTGGGGCAGCCTCGTCCGTGGTAGGCAGCCCGCGTAGCCCCGGACGCCTCGTCCGGGGTGCTCCTAGAAAAGATTCAGAAGGCATCAACGCATCCAGGAAAGTGAATCGTGGCCAATACGCGTCGCTTCGCTCCGCGGGGCGGACCCTTCGACTGCGCTCAGGGCAAGCTGCGCCCCTACGTGTGTCCGTTCTTCTTTAGGAATCTCTCGATGAACCCCGTATCAATCTTTCCCGCCCGGAAATCTTCATCGGCCAGAATCTTGCGGTGCAGCGGTATCGTTGTGTACACACCTTCTACGATAAACATCTCCAGCGCTCGCGCCATGCGGGAGACGGCCTCGTTGCGGTCTTTGCCGCGGACGATCAGCTTGGCGATCAGCGAGTCGTAGTACGGTGGAATTATTCCTTCGGCATAAGCCGCCGTATCCACGCGTACTCCCGTTCCTCCCGGCGGATGAAATGCAGTGATCTTCCCCGCCGACGGCGTGAATTTCTCGGGATGCTCAGCGTTAATCCGGCATTCGATCGAATGCCCGCGGTGCACGATCGGCCCCATCAGCACGTCGCTCATTTTCGCTCCCAGGGCGATCATGATCTGGCTCTTGACCAGGTCGACGTCGGTGACCATCTCGGTGACCGGATGCTCCACCTGAATGCGCGTGTTCATCTCGATGAAGTGCAGGCGCCGGTCCTTGTCCATCAGGAATTCGATGGTGCCGGCGTTGGTGTATCCGATTGCGGCCAACGCCTTGCAGAGGATCGCTCCCACCTGATCGCGCAACTCGGGCGTGACCTGTGTCGAAGGCGATTCCTCCAGCAGCTTCTGATGGCGGCGCTGGATTGAACACTCGCGCTCGCCCAGGCTCACCACGTTGCCGTGTTCGTCGGCCAGCACCTGAAACTCAATGTGCCGGGGATGCTCGACGTACTTCTCCATGTAGAGGTCGCCGTTGCCGAAGGCGCCTGCCGCCTCGGCTTGCGCCGCCTTGAACAATGCGGGCAACTCTTCTTCGTTGCGCACGATGCGCATGCCGCGCCCGCCGCCGCCCGCCGACGCTTTCACGATCACGGGGAAGCCGACTTGCCGCGCCCACTCCAAGGCCTCGCCGTCGGAGGTGATGATCCCATCCGAGCCGGGCAGGATCGGCACGCCCGCCTTTTTCATCGCGCCTCGGGCTTTTTCCTTCTCCCCCATCAGCCGGGTCACTTCCGGACGCGGGCCGATGAACTTGATGGCGCTGGTCTCACACACTTCCGCGAAGTTAGCGTTCTCGGCCAGCAGCCCGTAGCCGGGATGCACCGCCTCCACGTTGGCGATCTCGGCCGCGCTGATTACCGCCGGGATGTTCAGGTAGCTCTGCGCCAGCTGCGGCGGGCCGATGCAGATGGCCTCGTCGGCAAAGCGCACATGCAAGGAGTTCCGATCCGCCTCGCTATAGATCGCAACCGTGCGGATGCCCAGCTCCTTGCACGCGCAGATGACCCGCAGTGCAATCTCTCCGCGATTGGCGATCAGGATCTTCTTGAACATTGGAACAAGCTTCGAGCTGTGAGCTTTGAGCTTTGAAAGGGCACGGCTTCAAGCCGTGCCGCAACTGAACTCCACTCAGGACCGGCTTCAGTCGCTGGGGCCTCGGGCCTAAAGGCCCAGGTCGTCATTTGCGTCTGCGTCGGCGCGGCCCGAGGCCGCGCCCTTTCAAAACAAATCTTCTGATCGATGAAGACGCGAGACACAAAAAGGCGCGGCTCGGCGCGCCCTCAAAAACCAAGTCTTGTTCTCACTGCCTCGGCCTTATGGCAAACAGCTCCTGCCCGTACTCGATGGGCTGCCCATTGGTGGCCAGGGTCTTGACCACTTCTCCGGCAACATCGGACTCAATCTCGTTGAGCAGCTTCATGGCTTCGACGATGCACAGCACCTGCCCTACCTCCACCGTGTCTCCCGGTTTCACAAACGGCGGCGCTCCCGGCGACGGCGCCTCGTAGAACGTGCCCACGATCGGCGACTTCACCATGTGGAGCGTCTCTTCGGCCGCAGGCTTGACGGCGGGAGCAGCTGAGGGCACTGCTGCCGCCGAGCCCAGCTCAGGCGCTGGCGGAGGGGCTGCAGCAACGGCAAAGAAGCGCGGGTCGCCGTGCGTATGAACGACGGTGTGCTCTCCCGCCCGCTTGATGCGCACCTTGACATCGCCGCGTTCCAGCTCGAACTCGGCAATGTTCTTTTCTTCCAAGAACTCGATGAGTTCTTTCAGTTCCTTTAGATTCATTCGTATCCGGTGGGACCGCTTGCCGCTCCCCGAACCCTGCAGTGCGAATAAGCCGGGCTGAATCCCGCCCGGCTGCATATTCGGTGTAGAAGACTAGACGGCCAGAAAATCCTTGCTCGTCGGCGTCAAGACTTCACGGCCGCCGGCCGTGACCGCCACCATATCCTCGATCCTCACACCCCAGTGGCCGGGGAAGTATACCCCGGGCTCGATCGTAATCACCATGCCCGGCTGCAGGATCTCCCGCTGCCCGGCTGCGACTCGGGGGGCTTCGTGAATCTCCAGACCAACCCCATGGCCCGTGGAGTGGGTAAAATAGCGTCCTAACCCCGCTTTACGCAACACGTTACGGGCTGCTGCGTCCACGTCACCCACGCGCGTGCCCGGCCGAACGGCATCCACTGCCGCCTGCTGCGCCTCGCGCACCGCTTCATACACATGTCGCGCGCGCCTGGACGCAGCTCCGACCCACACAGTGCGCGTCTGGTCGGAACAATAACCCCGGAGTATAACACCGAAGTCGCAGACCACGAATCCGCCCGGCCGTATGGGCTGGTCTGAAGCTCGCCCGTGAGGGAGCGCCGAGCGCGGCCCCGAGGCGATGATGGTCGGAAACGACATGGCCTCGGCTCCGGCCCGCCGCGCGGCGAATTCCATTTCTGCCGCCACCTCTGATTCCTTCATCCCCGCCTTGTTCAACCCATGCCGCAGAACCTTCAGAGCGCGCGCGTAGAGTCTGGCGCCAAGGTTCACCGCAGCACGGATTCGCTCCAGTTCATCGTGATCCTTAACCATGCGCAGACGCTCGACCAGCGCCGGAGCATCCCGCAGCCGCGTTCCCGAAGGCAGCAGGTCATGGAGCCGCTTTTTGTCGGCCAGGATGAAGTGTTCCGCCTCCAGGCCGATGTCCCATCGTCGCCTGCGCCGGCGGCCGAGCCATGCGGCCACGGACAGCAGCAAGCCCTTACTCGCAATCACGACTTTCGCCGCCTTGACCTCGTCGTGCGCCTGGGTGTCGTAACGGGAGTCGGTGAAGAACACGCTCCCCGATTCTTCGACGAGGAGGAAGCCGGTGCTCCCCGTGAAACCGCAAAGATATCGGATGTTGGGCAGATGGCTGATGAGCAGGGCGTCGAAGCGGGTCGTGGCCAGATGCTCGCGGAGTTTCCGCTGGCGCGCCGGGAAGTCCATTGCTGGTGAGTGTAACAGGAGACGCAGCGCTGGAGGACCCAGTACTCAGTACTCAGTACTCAGTACTCAGTACTCAGTACTCAGTACTCAGTACTCAGTACTCAGAAACCAGTACGCAGTGCTCAGTACTCAGTACCCAGAAAAAGCAGCTCCAGATTATGCTGCTGACTTTGTCGCAGCGATCAGCCCGTTCAGAATGCGACCGAGTTCCGCAGTCTTGCAGAGCAAGGAACGGGCACTTGCCGGCGTCAGATAGTCAAGAGACGTTGCAATCTCTATTTGAGTTTCAATTTCTGCAACCGATCCTCGCGCAATCTGAAGGAATCGATAAAACTCGCGCCGCGAATATCGGGCCTGTCCTTCGGCGATGTTGCTGGGGACAGAAACAGCGGCTCGCCGCAATTGGCTCGTCAAGCCATAGATTTCATCGCCTGGAAAGGCTCTGGTGACGCGATAGATTTCTCTGACGAACTCCATTGCCTTCTGCCATGCCACCAGCTGCCGGTACGATTGCGCCATTCGACACCCCTAGCCAGATGTTCGCATCCTCGTCGTCCCAGGTGGCGGCGCAAAAGATAGAAAAGCAATCATGAGTCCCGGTTCGGGAAGCAACGGAACAACCAGGGTTCTGAGCACTGAGTACTAGGTACTGGGTACTGAGTACCGGGTACTGAAAACAAAACCGCCGGCCTGACAGGTTCTTCAGGGCCGGCGGCGTTCTTAGCTGGGTACTCGGTACTGAGTACTGGGTACTAGCTATGTCTGAATGATTCGCGGAGTGATGAAGAAGATCAGCTCCTGGTTCGAAGTGGTCACGTGGGTGTGCTTGAACAGGTTGCCCAGGATCGGCAAGTTGCCGAGCAAGGGGACCTGATCGATGTTGATCGAGTTCTGGGTCTGGATGACGCCGCCGATCACCACCGTGCCGCCGTCGGTTACCAGCACCTGCGTGGTGGCCTGCTGCGTGATCAGTTCGGGGTTGCCCTGGACTTCCTGGCCGAAGTTGGGCGTGGTGTTTTCCACGTCCACGTTCAGGAAGATGGTGTTTTCCGACGTGATCTGCGGGGTCACGGTCAACCGCAGGAACGCGTCGACGTAGGTCACGGTCGGAGGACCGCCCAACTGCGCCTGGGTCACGATGGGCACGCGTACGCCCTGCTTGACCAAGGCCTGAATGTTGTTTTGGGTGACGACGCGCGGACGGGACAGAACTTTCAACAGGCCGCGCGACTCCGCCATGGAGAGAACCGCATCAATTCGTATCGTGTTGCTGGCGTTGATGAAGGTCAAACCGCTGGTCGGCTGGGTGACGCCCAGGTTCGAGAATAAGGGAATCGTCGATCCCGTGGTTGAGCCCGACCCCGCCAGAGTGATGTAACCCGGCGTGAGGCCTCCCACCGTCGTGGGAGAAGAACCAGCTGCGGAGTTGCCGCCGATGGCGCTGTGGCCATCGCCCCAGCCGAAGCCGAGCTGCGTGCCGATGTCGCGGGCGAAGGAACGCGTCGCGGCCACCACGCGGGCTTCGATTTCGACTTCCTGCGTCTTGCGGTCCAGCTGCGTCAGCAGGCGGTCGATGACCGGAATCACCTTCGGGATGTCGTTGATGATGACGGCGTTGGTGCGATCATCCGCCACTACGTCGCCGCGCTGCGAGAGGAACTTCTTGACCGTGATGATGACGTCCTTGGCCTTGGCATAGCTCAGGAAGCGCGTCACCGAAACTTTCTCGACGGCCAGAGCTTCCGACTCGATCTGCGCCCGGCGGGAGTCCGCTTCGTGCTTCAGGGTGTCGACGGTGGCGATGCGCAGGACGTTGCCTTCCAGCTCACGCGCCAGGTCGTTGTTCTTGAGCACGATGTCGAGCGCCTGATCCCACGGCACGTCGTCGAGGACGACCGTCAGCGTGCCGTGTACGTTGGGATCGAGCACGACGTTGAGGCCGCTGATTTCGTGAATGAGGCGGAAGAAATCTTTCAGATCGACGTCTTTCAGGTTGACCGAGATGGGCTCGCCGGTGTACTTGGGACCTGCATTGGCAGGTTGCTGGCTGGCCTGGGCTTTCTGCTCCGCCGCCAGATTCACGGCCGGCGTGGAGCCGGTGCTCGAACCTGTGCTGGCGCTTTGCGAACCCTGGGCGGCGTTCATGCTGACCGGAAGCAGCTCCGCCGCTGTCTTATCGGCAAAGCGGTCGGCGGCTCCCTGGGCCCGGGCTGCAGGCTCGTCGGCTACCGCAGGGTTCTGCGCGTCGTGGGCCGCGGCTTTGGTCTGATACGAGGGCTCGACCACGACAAAGCTGTTCGGCGTGGCCGCGGCGATCGGTTTCGCCGGGGCGCTCTGAGTCGCAGGCGCTGCCGCCGAGCGCGTGTCGATGACGCGCGGCGCAAACGGCGACAGGGGCCGGGGCGGTACCGTCGCACTCGCTGTCGTGCTGGCGGGCGGCGCGGCGGCTTTGGCCAGGGCATTCGCGTGCAGCGTCAGCACCAGCTTGCCGGCCGGACCGGGCGTCAACTCGTAGGCGCAGGCCTGCTCGAGGTCGACAACGACGCGCGTGGTCGGCGGATTCTGCCCGTCCGTGCCGATGCGCACGCCTTTGACCCCGGCTGCGGCCACAGCGATGTGTTTCTGCGCGGTGACCATCGCGGTCGCCGGCAGATCCACCACCACGCGGGCGGGTGAGTCGAGTGTGGTGAGCTTGGGCGTGATTGCGCCCCGCGAGCTCATCTCAACCCGGATGTCGTCCGTGCCCCGGACTACGTTGACTCGATCGAGCTGGCCCGTGGGCGTCTGCGCGGTCGCAGCCCCCACCGCCATCGCCAGCACCGATACGAACATTGTCAGCTGTTGCTTTCGCATTTCGCCTCTCCCCAACCCGCGGGCCAAACCCGCGTGTCCTTCGTCAAACTTGAATTCGGCGCTCCGGTTACCCGGCTTCGCCGTTCCCTTAAACCGCCGGCGTGAAGATCCGCTTGACAATCTCGCGCGTGAACGGCTTGCCCAGCTTGTCCTGCACCGTCTCCTGGAACACCACCGAATCACCCGTGATCTTCACCACGTAGCCGTTGAACACCGGATCGTTCTCCCGCAGGAAGTAGGCCTTGTTCAGGTTGTTGGTGACGACCGCGATAAATCCGCTTTCGGACTTCACCACGCCCCGCAGGTTGATGTTGCCGATTTCCAGGCACTTCTTGCCCGTGGAACATCCCGAACCGGTGGGCTGCTGCACGACCGGGCTGAAGAACGGATCGCGCTTCCCGCTCATGGCCCATTTCTTGTCTTCCTTCTTCGGCTCGGGCGCCTTGGGAACCGCTGCGCTGTTGCCCGAATCCGCCGCCACCGCCGCCTTGGCGGGAGCCGCCGGTTTGGCCGCCGCTGCGGGCTTGGCCGTCGTCGCCTTGGCAACGGCTGCCTTGGGCGCCGGAACTGCTCCCGGCTTCCCGGCCACGGTCTTCAGTTGCGCCGCTGGAGCCGCCTTGGCCGGCGCGGAACTGGTCTGCGCCGTTTCCTGGCTGGCACCCTCGGTGTGCAAGGTCAAAATCAGTTGGCCGGCAGGACCCGAGCCCATTTCATAGGCGCAGGCCTTTTCCAAGTCCACCACCACGCTGGTGGTCGGAGGCGTCTTGCCATCCATCCCGATGCGCACGCCCTTGACCCCGGCGCTGTTCACCGGAATCCTGGTCTGCGCGGTGGCAAGGGCGGTCTCGGGCAGCTCGACCAGCACGCGAGCCGGCGAACTCAGTTTGCTCACTCTGGGCGTGACCGATCCGCTGGCCTGAATCTGGATCTGAACCTGGCCCGACCCCTGCGCGACTTTCACGCTCTGCAGCTGGTTGTTCTGGTCGGAGCTGGCCGCCGGCTTCGCCGCGGTTTTCGCCGCGGGCTTGGCGGTTGCTGCCGCTTTGGGCGCGGGAGCCGGTGCCGGGTTCGAGCCGGGAATGACCGCGGGCCTGACCGCCGGAGCGGGAGCGCCCGGGGCCGGCTTCGACGGCTCCGGAACCCCAGCGGCGTCCAGAGCCGCGTTGCTGTCGTTGGTCTGTTTCTGCTGCAGCGATTTGGCCACGCTGCGCGCGTTGTCGATGGCGTCCGGGTTCTGCGCCGCTGCTGTCGGAGCCAGCGTCGTACCCGCCGCCATCGTGACTGCGATTGCCAGAATGCCGAGATTCAGCTTCATAGCCTTCTTCATGGGTTGTACCTACTTCGCCGCCGGCGTTCCGGGCTTTGCCCCGGCAGCCGCCGCTGAAGGTTGCGAATCGTGACTGAAATATGTCGTCGCCGTGTACGTCGCGATGACGCTCTCATTGGGCGCGTACTGATATGTGTGCTTGGCTTTGGCGTCGCTGGGGTTCTTGGTGGTGCCGACCAGCACGCTGCTGATGTTGACGATGCGCTCCAGCTTGCTCACCCGGTCGAAGAAATTCAGCACCGAGTAGTACGGCCCGTCCAGCTCCATTTCGAACGGAACTTCCGTGTAATACTGCTGCGCCTTCACGTCCTTGGCCGTGTAGCGGCGCAGTTCCACGCCCGCCTTTTGGGCTTCCTCGTCCAGCGTGGTCATGAACTGGTCGACCTGCTTCTCATCGGGAACGATGCGCGCCTCGATTTCCAGCTGCTGTTTCAGCTCGGCCAGTTGCTGCTCGATCTGCTTCAGCTTGGGCCGGTAGGATTCGAGCTCGTTGTTTTCCCGGATCTTGTCTTCGAGGGCATGCTGCGCCGTGGCATTTTTTTCGGTCTGGCTCTTGAATACGCCAAAGTACAGAGCCGCGGTCAGAATCGCTCCGCCGACGATCACCGCCCCCCACTGCTTGATGCCCGACAATTCGCTGAAATTCGCCATAGGTCCGCCTTTACGACTTTCCCTTCCCGGTTGTAGTGTCCCCTGCGGCTTTGTCGCAGTTCAGGGTGAACTGGAACGCCTGCATGTCCTTAAAGCCTTCGTCCTGGAACGTCTCCTTGATCTCGACCGTCTTGAAGAAGCCCGTCTTCTGCAAGTTGGCGATCAGGTTGGCCACCGCGTCGGTGCTCAAGGCGGTGCCGACCACGCTCACGGTGGCACCGGTGTCGTCCATCTTGGTCAGCCAGACCGCTTCGGTGTTGTTGACCGTTTCCCCCATCATGGCCAGCAGGTTCACTGGCCCGGTGGTCTGCCC
Source organism: Candidatus Sulfotelmatobacter sp. (assembly GCA_035266285.1). GTDB lineage: Bacteria > Acidobacteriota > Terriglobia > Terriglobales > Acidobacteriaceae > Sulfotelmatobacter. The sequence continues at coordinate 21,752 of DATFNR010000055.1, read as the reverse complement.
GGCCTGCAGCTGCTTGATCACGTCGACGCGCCGCTGATAGGCATCGGCCTGGGTTTGCCGCTCCAGGAAGCGCGCCTTCACGTCGGCCAGCTCGCGGTTCTGCTCCTCCGCATTTGCCATCTGCTTCGCAATCACCTTGCCCTGGCGATCCAGGTGGTACCAGAACATCAGGTTGCCCAACCCGAAGAGCACCACCACGACCAGGACCTTCAGCTTGGGCGATCCCATGTCCCCCATTTCCATCGAGGGCATGGAGGGACCGCCGCCGCCGCGCTTGCCTTTCCCTTTGGCTGTTTCGAGCAGGTTGATTTTGATCATAGGGATTCAAAGCTCCTCAGGGCCAAGCCCACCGCTACTGCCATCTGGCCCGGGTTCTGCTCCACCAGTTCCGCTCCCAGTCCTTCCGCCGGCGGTGTGACCCGCTGGAAAGGATTGAACAGCTCGACCGGCATGGAGAACTCTTGACGCAACGCTTCCACCAGTCCCGGCACCTTGGACGAACCTCCAGCCAGATAAATCTTTTCGATATGTTCGCCCGCGGCGCTGGCCCGGAAGAAGTCGAACGTCTTCTGGATTTCCAGCACGATGATTTCGGTCACCTGCTGCAGGATGGGCTGCTTGGCGTCTTCGCTGACCGTGCCCACCTTGCGGCCCAGCTTGAGCGACTCGGCATCATCGAAGCTCAAATCCAGCTCCTTCTGCAGGGAGTCGGTGTACTGATGCCCGCCCACGCTGACGTCGCGCGGGAACAGGGGCGTCGTGCCCTTCACGATGTTGATGTTCATGACGCTGGCGCCCAGGTTCAGCAGCGCCACCACCTGGCCCGGCGCGGGCTGGTAGTTGTACTCGTAGCAGTTCTGCAGCGCCAGGGCGTCGATGTCGACGATAGCGGGGGTCCTTCCCGCCATCGAGAGCACGTTGGTGTAATTCAGAATCTTGTCCTTCTTCACCGCGACGAGGAGCACGTCCATCTGCGGGCTGCCCACTTCGTCGGAGAGGATCTGGTAGTCGAGGCTCACGTCGGCCAGATCGAAGGGAATGTGCTGCGCCGCTTCCTTCTCGATGGTCTCGGCCAGTTCCTGGTCGCTCATGGAGGGCAGCGAGATCTTTTTTACGATCACTGAGTGACCGCTCACGGCCGTAGCCACTGCCTTGGTCTTGATCTGGTTGTCGAGGAACAGCTTGGAAATCGCGCTGGAAACCGTGCCCGAGTCCACGATCATGGAGTCGACCACGATGTCGGACGGCAACGGTTCCAGGCCGAGGTGCGCCACTTCAATCAGCCCACCCTTTCTCTTGAGCTCCACCGCCTTAATGCTCGAGGAGCCCACATCCAGGCCAACAATCGACTTCGATCCGAATCCAAACATGTGCCCACCTTTGTGTGTGGCGCGGGCACTTGCCCGCGTCATGTTTTCGTCTACTGCGTTCCGGCAGCTTTCGCGGCTGCCTTCGGTTTCCGCTTCATCGCCGGTTCCATCTGGCTCGACTTTTCTTCCATCCACTGGTCCAGCCGCGACTTCTTGAAACGCCAGCGATTGCCCAGCTTGAACGCGGGAATCTTTTGTTCGCCCACGTACTTGTACAACGTGTCCGGACTCACGCCGAGATATTGCGACGCCTGGCGAATGTTCATCACTTCTCGCGAGTCCGCCATAGTTCCTTTGTGCCTTCCGCCGGTCGCTCCGCCCCGCGGTTCCGGCCTGCGGGGTTTTTCTCTGGATACGGCCTCACCCTCAATATCGGCTCCGAGGGCTTTCGGTGTCCTGAGCATATATCAGCCCGGAAAAGCCCCGGCTCCAAGCGAATCCCCGCGTCTTGCTGGGCTTTTGGCGGGTTTTCTGGAATGGCCAAAAGCCCTGGCTGGAGGGAATCTCTATATGTTGTGGGCTAGCGCGGAGCGAGCACAACCAGACGTATACCCTGTGCAGATCGCCTGAAGTCACCCCGAGAACGGTAACTGAAGTACTAGAGACGGTACGGAGGTACTATGCCGCTGGGCCAAACTGTTGTTTCGGCGGAGCTTGAGAGGCTTTTCATTAGAAAACTGCTGTAATCTCTGCCCACTAGTCCGACCTCAGGGGCTGAAGCCCAGTATTTATGTGGGCCTTGACGGCACGACTGAAGTCGTGCCCTTCCCAAAACCATCTATGAGACGAGTTCTGGTTTTTCAGCGGCGCGGTTAGAACAGCAGGGCGCCGAACACGGCGCCCATCACGAATCCGGTCATGGCATTGGCGGCGCGGTCGGCGGCCCGGTCGGCACGATCTTCGGCGCGCTCGATCTGATGTTCGCGGTCGCGTTTCTGTTCCGCCGCCTTGTCGCCATAGAAGCGCGAAAGCTCGCGATCCTTCGGCGTTCCCTGGCCCAGCATGTACATGTCGGAGACGGTGCGCTGGGCGGCGTAGACTCCGGCATCGGCGGCCTTGCGCAGCCAGAGGAATGCCTGCTTGTAGTCTTGCGGGACTTCGCGCGTGCGCCCCTGGTAGTAGATAAGACCGACAGCAGTCTGAGCCATGGGCTCACCCGCCTGCGCCGCCACCAGGTAGCAATCGAAGGCGGCACGCTCCAGATCGAACATGAGCGCGTTCTGGCCGACCCGCATGGCGTCGGCCGCGGACATGTTGGCGCCAGCATCGCAAGTCGTTTGCGGGATGGATGCCACCCAGTGCCCGGAAGAAACTCCGGGCTGGTTGGGCCCACTCCAGATGACGGCGCCGGAGTAGGTATCGCCCTTGCGCGTGCCCTGGTACACCGCCGAGTTGCCGTCGGTAAGGTCAGTGCGGCGGATGGTGATCTCGTCGGGATCGACACGAACAACTGTGAGTTTGGCGTGGATCGGCGACTGGGTATACCAGGTAGCGGTGCCGCTGAGACCGTCGAAGGTCCAGGCACCGTTGCACGGGCCACCGCCCTCACACTCGATCAGGCGCTGGGGCAGGCCTTGGGGCAATTCTGGGGTGTTTGTTTTGGCAGAGCTCTGTGCAGCGGGGGCCAGGTTCTGGAATATGGCTGACCAGCTTCCCGCGGTGGGCGTGTCGGGATGTGCGCTGGAAATCCATTCGACGGTGCCGGTCACGGTGTTGCCATGAATGGTGCCGGAATACGTGGCCGAGCGGCCAGGATCCGCGCGGCGGATGACGATCTTGTCTTGCGACATGCTTTCGATGGTGAGTTTGGTGCTCGACTGAGAGGCGGGCGCGGTCACCACGCCGGTGGTTCCGTCGAACGACCACTCCGACGCGTAATTGGGATTGGGTTGAAGGCAGGACTGGTCCGCCGATTCGCAGATCCGGAGGCGAGTGGCGGAGTCTTGGGCGGAGGCGGTTCGAGCGGCAGCTGTCCAAGCCAGCAGGCAGAGGGCGAACATGAGCGCAGGTTTGGAATGGGGCACGATGGAGTTGGTATCCAGGGTCATGTTCGATCCTCCGTGCGATTCGCGCCTCGTTCAAGCCGACGGCTTGCGGGCTGTCGCTGTGAAAGCGTTCGCTTTGAAGTGTGGCTAGAGTGCGCCTTGCTACGCTTGGCGGGGCGGACGAATGCGTCCGCCCCTACATTGCCCACTAGTGGATCAGTTCGGCGACGTCTTTGCTTTGCGGCAAACCGCCCTTGCAGGTTCCGGAGGCGTTGTCCACATCGACGCTGGTCACGGTGAGCACGCACACCTGAGTGGTTCGGGTAATCGGCTTGCCGGTTTTGGGATCGACGAGCCCGGTATCGACTCGGCGCGTCACTTGAAAGCGATCGCCAACTTTAACTCCGGCGGATGTCCCTTCGTCGATATAAACGCTGCCATTGGAGATGCCGGCGACGAGCGCGGGCTCGACTTTTGCGCCCGGCGCCGAAGCCAGCGCGTCCGACAGCTTGGCCCCCAATTCGGACGACACTGCGTCTACCGCTTTCGTCCACTCGTTATTCTCAACCACCTTGGGATCGGTGTTCGAAACGACTTCCTTGCTGGCAGGGCGGCGATACAGCGGGGTATTGATGGCGGCGTGATCAACGACTTTCGCAATCTCGGCGCTGTCCTGAAACGAGGAAGAGGGCTGGGTGAGGATGGCGGCGGTCTCGACGTCGATCATGCGGGCATGAGCCTGCAGAATGACCGTGCCTACGGCGGTGGTGGTATTGCCGGACTTCTGCGGCTGGGCAGTGTAGCTGCCGGTGTCGACCTGGACCAGAATGATTTGTCCGGCGCCGGCGATCTTTCCGATGCGGGCGGCCGTATCGGGCGAGGACCGGTCGCTGTTCTGGAAATTCTGCTCCCTGATGATCTTTTCAATGCTCTGGCGGTCGGTCACGGTCAAACCCGGGCGTCCGGCGAACTTCTCGATCAGGCGATCGGCAACCCGATTCTCCAGCTCCGCATATTTGCTGTTCGCGGGCAGGAACGCGACGCGCTTGCCGGTCTGGGCGACGAGACCATGACACAACAGCAGCAGGACGATCGAAAGACTTGCTCCCTTCACGATACCTCCGTGCATTTGTATGTTTTGGGGTGGACGCTCTGGGGGACGTGCGTAGCAAACTGGAGCTTGATTAGAAATCTGCCGCTTTCAATTGTCAAGTTAAAGTCTTTGGTCCGAACCTTTACAATGCAGGGTCGGATATCCCTGCAGTAGGTTGGCACGAATCTGCGAGGAGGATTGCTTGCGCTATCTCGATCGTCTGCAGCCGCTGGCACTTATCGTGATGCGCCTGGCGCTGGGCGTCATCATGACCGCTCATGGCTACCATAAGGTTTTCGGAGGCTTGCACCATTTTTCCGAGATGGTCTCCGGCATGGGAGTGCCCGCCTGGCTGGGCTACGTTGCATCGTTCACGGAGTTTCTGGGCGGCCTGCTGATTCTCGCCGGCTTTTTCACTCGAGCCGCTGCCTTTGCCGTGTGCATCGATCTCTTCGTCGCCATCTGGAAAGTGCACTGGCACAACGGGCTGCTCGGATCGCCCGATCATCCCGGGTATGAATTCCCGCTGGCCGCTGCGGCCCTGGCCTTCGCGCTCATTTTCTTTGGCGGCGGCCCGATCGCACTCGACCATGTCTTGCGCGGCGGCGGCTCTGGAGCCTCCAAGCGTTCCTGATCTCTAGTGCTCGCCAGGAAAGCGGGGAAAGCTCCTCCGCCGCATTTCCGGCGCAACTTTTTCTCTTGCCGCGGGTTACCAGGGTATTTGCCCGAAAAGAGGTGGGGCTACAGGACTGGCCGACGCGTCACCGCGGTCAAGCCTTGACCCGCCGTGTACCCCCGTTTGAATCCAAAGGCCTCGCAAATTATCATGGGTACAACGTTCATATGCTTGCATCCAAACGTTTTGGCGAAGGCATCCTACCGCCAAGCAACTCTTACAGGAGGTACCTCTTGAGAAAGCTCTTCCTGCTAATGACCGTTTTCGCGTTCCTCCCGCTGGCCAACGTGGCCTCGGCTCAACAGGCCGATGCCATGATCGGATTTGGAACGATCGTCGCCACGAGCACAACAAACTCGACTTGCTCCGTCGTCACGCAGAACTGCGTTGGACGCGAGACGGGCGGCCTGTTCCCGACTCTCAGCGGCGACGTCATCTTCCATCGGCGCATCGGCTTCAACTTCGAGGCAAGTTGGAGAGCAAAGCAAGGCCTGGATAACCAAGGCTTTAATAACGCCCAGTTCTACCGGCCAATCCTGTTCGACTTTAACGGCGATTTCCAGCCACGTTTCGGCAAGAAAATCGGCGCCGACCTGCTGGGAGGCATTGGCTGGCAGGACACCCGCTTCTATGCCTTCAACAACAGCAGCAACTGCCAGATCTTCGGCGCCTGCTACACCAGCACCAATCACTTTCTGGTGCACGTTGGCGGGGGCATCCGCTACTACGTCTATGGACACGCTTTCATCCGGCCAGAGGTTCACATTTATCACATTCTCAATAACACTGACGTCTACACCAACAACAACGTGATTCGCGTGGGCGCTTCGATCGGATACACCATCGGTCCAGACTAGACCGGTTCCCTTCCCGGCGCACCGCTCTAGGCCATTCCGCGGCGGTACGCTAAGATGTTTCACTTCGAGCGACCGGTGCGCTGGTCGCTCGCCTGTCGCATGCAGGTCGCTGGCTGAACGGAACCGGATTACAGGGGGTGCATTGAGAAAGCTCGTTTGGATCACATGCGCAGCCGCGCTGCTGGCGCTCGCCGGCCTGGCTCGGGCTCAGGAACTGGATATTGCCGTCAATGGAAGCGCGCTATTCTCCCCCCGGAACACCAGCGCGTCGCTGGCTTTTCTGCCGCCTGCGGAAGAAGGCACGCTGTTCGGCGCCAGCGTTCAGTACATCGGCGACAACCACTTCGGGTACAGCGCCGAAGGAGCCTTCCGTTACCACGAGGGGCTCTACAACGGCTTTCAGCACTTCCGCCCCATCCTGTATGACGTCAACGGCGTGTACTCCCGCCATCTGCACGCAAAGATCGAGGGCGATCTCATGGCCGGAATCGGCGGGCAGACCTTGATCTTCTACAACAGTTTCAGCAACAACTGCGTCAGCTCAGTGTGTCCCATCTCGGTCAACAGCACCCACTTCCTGGTTCATCTCGGTGGAGGCATCCGCTACAACTTCTGGCACAGCTTGTTCATCCGTCCTGAGGCCAACTACTACCGGGTAATCGACAATCACGAGTTCAATTCCGGCAACGTGCTGCGCCTGGGAGCCTCGATCGGATTCAGCATAAAATGAAAAAGCAGCGTCCGTTTCGACGCTGCTGAAGTGTTCCCTCGCTGGGCCGGGACTACGGTTCTTTTTCGCAGTACTCGGCTTCGTTGATAGCCTCATCCAAATGGGCGATGGATTTCGCGCGGTGCCCGTGGAAATCATGCTCGCCAGCGTAGAGTTCATCCTTGGCAGCTTTCATCGCTTTGATGGCTGCCTGAATGTGGGGATGGGGTTCGGGCATTGCTGCGGCAGCCGGCGTCGCAGGAGCGGCCGCCAAAACCAGAACTGGAGCTGCCGCCCCGGGCGAGACCGCCGCCGTGAAGGCGAGTGTCACTAGAACCGTTGCCAGGATCACAAACGCCAGAAAGCCTATTCTCTTCATGTGTTCCTCCTCGTCCGGTTTACGGCCCGGATCAACCGGTGTGGTGGTTCGTTGACGGTGGACATTCCAGCCTGCTGGCGCGGCTGACTGAGAAAGACATAGCCTCCGCGACATCGGACAGGATAGCAGCACAGCGGGATAGCGCAACCAGCATTTACTGTTACCGGGCAGATGCTCCAGCTAGTTCGTGCGCCGGTTTCGCCACCACACGTAGGCGGCCGTGGCCAGCACCAGGATTGCAACCCCGACGTCGAAGCGCTTCACGCTTTGCGCCAGGTGCTCCCAGTTGCGGCCGAAGAGGTATCCCGCACCCGAAATTGCCGACACCCAGACTGCCGCGCCCAGAAAGTTGAACAAGAGGAACTTCCGCCACGGCATACGCAGCACGCCCGCCAGCGGGCCGGCGATGATGCGCAGGCCGAACACAAAGCGGGCAAAGAAAACTGTGACCGCGCCGAAGCGCGCAAACAGGCTCTCGCCCCGCGCCAGAGTTCTGGCTTGAATCCGGAACAGCGACTGGTAGCGGGCGAACAGCGGCGGCCCGCCATAGAAACCCACCGCAAAGCCCAGGTTGTCGCCCACGGTGGCAGCGATGGTTGCGATCAAAACGATCCACGGGAGTTGCAGGTGGCGCTCGGAATAGGCGAGAAAGCTGGCCAGCAGCAGCACCGTCTCCCCCGGCACCGGCACTCCCGCGTTCTCCAATAGAAGCGCAATGGCGACGGTCCAATATCCGTATTGAACCAGCGCACCGCGGAGCAGGTCGAGGATGAAATGAGCCATAGATGCGGGGACTAGAGATCAGGGGCTAGGGGCTAGGGGGTAGGGGCCAGGAAGCAAACCGACAGTGCTTAGTGACAGACTGGTCTTGATCCCTAGCCCCTGATCCCTAGCCCCTGACTCTTGTCAGAAATTCGATCAGCGCCTGGTTGAATTCCTCGATGCACTCCTCATAGGGAAGATGCCCGACTCCGGGAAAAACGATCTTGCGAGCGTTGTCAAAGTGGCGCGCCAGCGGTTCCAGCGACGAAACGTACACGGCTGGGTCCTTTTCTCCCCACAAGAAGAGGGTTGGAATCGCGGCCAGCCGCGGTAGCAACGCTTCCAGTTCCCTGAGATCGGCAGTCCAGGTTTCAACGATGCTGAGCGCGTGCTCGAACAGCCCCGGAATTGCCAGCGGCGCTTTGTAGCCCGCGAGGGAACCTTGCGGGATATTGCTGCGCCTCGCATACAGGCGGCGGTGGAAATAGGGATAGAGAAATGACATCCGGTTCATCGCGAAACGAAACGTCGCTGCGCCGGGTCGGGTGGCAAAAAATGGCGCGAGCCAGCGCCCGTGCGGCGAGTACGGATTGACCGGGCACACCAGCACCAGCCGCCGCACGCGCGGTTGGCCACCGGGCGCCGCATGCAGGCGCTCCGCGGCCGCTGCCATTGCGACGGCCCCGCCCCGCGAGGTCCCCAGCAAATCGAATGTCTCAAGTCCCAACTGGTCGGCAAAACGCAACACGCGCAGGGCCGTGCCGCGCATCGAATGATCCAGCCCCTTGGGCCGGTCGGAGAAACCGGCCCCCAGCAAGTCGGGCGCAAATGCAGTTGCGTAGGGCGCCAGGGCCGGCATGGTATAGCGCCAGGAAAACGAGTAAGCCAGCAGTCCATGCAGCAGAATCAGCGGCGGGCCCGACCCCGTTTGCAGGTAGCGCATGCGGGCGCCATCGATCTCCATCCAGCGCTCTTCTACCCCTTCGCTGGTGCCGATTCCGGCTCCGGGCAGGGTGTGCGGCGGGATTTCCTGAACGCCATTCATGGTCGAAGAATTGTCAGTTCCGGGGACAACTTTTTCCTCTCCGCAGGATTCTATTTAACTGAAACAACGCCTCTGTCGCATCACTTTGGGGAGCTTCGGCTCCCCACTTTTTTCGGTGTGGAGCGGGCACTCTTGCCCGCTGGACCTGGCAGCATCGGCATGACTTAGCGGGCAGGAGTGCCCGCTCCACACAACCTTGCCCACACAATCCTGTCCACACAATCCTGTCATGCCGCCTGCTTCTCCTTCTTTTTACCCAGCAGCTTTTTCAGCACGCGAATGCCTTTATCGACGTGCTTTTCTTCCAGCAGGAACGGGGGCAGGAAGCGCACCACCGTATCCTGCGTGCTGTTGAACAATACGCCCTCGGCCAGCGCCGCATCCACAATCGGCCGCGCCGGAATCTCCAGCTGGATCCCCTGAATGAATCCCCGCCCGCGCACGCCGGTCGCCGCGGCACGTTTCTCCACAACCGTGTTCAGTTCCTGATTCAGATAGGCTCCCACTTTGCTGACGTTGTCGAGCAGCTTCTCTTCCTCCACGATCGCCAGAAACTCCAGGGCAATGCGGCACGCCAGTGGCCCGCCGCCGAAGGTAGTGCCATGCTGCCCGGGCGAGATCGCGGTCGCGAATTCTTCCTTCGCTATGAACGCTCCCAGCGGCAGGCCTGCGGCCAGCGGCTTGGCAATGGCCACCATGTCGGGGGTCACGCCGAAACTCTGGAAGGCAAAGATCGTTCCCGTGCGTCCGAGGCCACACTGAATCTCGTCGAAGATCAGCGCTGCCCGATGCCGGTCGGCTACGGCACGGCACTCGCTCAGAAATTCGGTCGAACACTCGTAGATTCCGCCCTCGCCGAAAATCGGCTCCAGCACAATCGCGCAGGTGTTGTCGTTCACCGCTGCGCGCAGGCTGTCGAGATCGTTCTGCTTCACAAACGTGACGTCTTCGAGCAGCGGCTCGAACCCCTTGCGATGCTTGTCCTGACCGGTCAGGGAGAGCGCGCCGAAGGTGCGCCCGTGATACGACCCCTCCAGCGCCACCAGCCGGGACTTCGCCTCGCCGCCGGCGCGATGCCCTGCCAGCCGCGCCAGCTTGATCGAGCCTTCAATCGCCTCGGTTCCGCTGTTGGAGAAGAACGCGCGGTTGAGGCCGGACAACGCGCACAGCTTCTCCGCCAGCGGCCCCTGATATTCGTGATAGTAGAGATTCGAAACGTGCACCAGCCTCGCCGCCTGCTCGCGAATCGCCTTCACGATGCGGGGATGCGCGTGTCCCAGCGCGTTCACCCCGAGGCCGGCGACGAAATCGAGGTAGCGCTTCCCCTCAGTGTCGTATAAAAACACGCCCTTGCCGCGCGCCAGCACGAGGGGATATCGGTTATAAGTCTGCAGCAGATATTTCCGCTCACGTTCCGCGATTTGCTCCAAGGTATCCATAAGGATTCGATTTTACCGGAAGGCTCTGCCGCGGCGCGTTTAAGTTCCGGCGGCTGAAGCCGCCTGTTTTTCGTGCCCGCGAGCGGCATCGCTGAACGGGCTCCGGAAGCATTCATCGATAGCGCAAAAAGCGCACCTCAGCCGCTGAAGCGCTGACCCATTTTCAACGACTTAACGGCACGAGTGAACTCGTGCCCTTCCCGTTTCGTTGCGGTTCTTGAGTTTTTCCGCAGCCTGTGAAGCGATGCCCTAATACGAACCTCGGATCTGGCGAACCCTGTCATGCACTTCCCGGCGACCGAGTTTGCTCCGATCATCAGAAATAGCCCATTTTTTGCGGCCAAGGCTGACCTATGCTCACTGAACGACGCAGTTGCCTGCGGCATGAAGTGCATGGCCCGGTGTTTGCCAGCTTCGACGGCGTGACCGGCGGCATGATCCTTGACCTCAGCGAACAGGGTCTGGCGATGCAAACCACCGTCCCCGTCGCCGCCGATCAGGAAGTGCATCTGCGGCTCGATCTTCCCGACACGGAAGCGCTGGAAACGACTGGCTACGTGGCCTGGGCCGACGCGCTGGGCCGCGCCGGAATTCGCTTCTCCGAACTGCCCCCGGAGGCGCGCCAGCGGCTTGATCAGTGGCTCGCTGTGCACGAGGAAGCGCCTAGCCACCGAGCGCCGAAACTTACTCTGTATCCAACGTTCGAGCCGAACCCGGCTGTCGCTCGCGGTGAAGCTGAAAAACGCAAGCCTCAATCCATCAGCCTGGAATCCATCAGCCCGGAGGCCGGAACCGGAGACTCCTCAGCCCAGCCGCCGGCTTCGAGCACAATGCAGTACGAATTTCACCCGCTTTCCTCCGATCTGAATGCCGCGCTGCGCACCATCAGCGAACGCGCGCGCACGCTGCTGCGCGGCGGCGGAGCGGCGATTGCGCTGGTCGACCATGGCAGCGGCATGATCTGCCGCGCCAGCGTCGGAAGCGGTTGCCCGCCGCTGGGAACGCCCGTCGACGTCGCTTCCGGCTTTTCCGGCGAATGCGTGCGCTCCGGCAAAGCCCTGCGCTGTGATGACACCGAAACCGATTCCCGCGTCGCCGCCGCGGTCTGCCGCAGGCTGGGCATTCGCTCCATCGTGGCCGCGCCTCTGCGCTACGAGCAGGATGTGGTCGGGTTGCTGGAGGTCTGCTCTCCGCACTCGTTCGCCTTTGACGAAGGAGATCTCGCTGTGGTGGAGCGTTTGGCGCAGACCGCAATCCTCAAAGTGAGCCAGACGCAAGGCCTGATGCGCAATTAGCGTCCGGATAACTGGAAGCCAGTTCCCCGCAGCGGCTGAAGCCGCGTTTTTCTTTGGCACTCAGGCGGTGCGGCTGGAAGCCGCACCCTTTCAAAGCCATTTGTTTCAAAGCCATTTATGTGCAGTGCCTCAGTTTGAAGTGAGGCACGAGCCATTTTGTGAGACAAGTTGACAAGTTCTAGTCTCACACAGGAAGGAAAAATCAACGCCTGGCCAGCGCGGAATGAAACGGATCATCTCCCGGCGCGTCCGATCCGGCGTCTCCCGGCCGGTCCTCGGGACTGGGAATGTTTAGATTGACGACCACCGGTTCCTGGCCGCTGCGAACCACCACCGCTTCGACCGGCTCGTCTTTGCGGGCATTCAGCTCCTGGTGCGGAACGTAAGGAGGAACGTAGACGAAATCTCCCGGGCCAGCCTCGTCGACGAACTCCAGCTGGTTTCCCCAACGAAAGCGGGCGCGGCCGCGGACAACATAAATCACGGTCTCCAATTCGCCGTGATGATGCGGTCCAGTCTTGGCATTAGGGTGGACCACGACGGTTCCCGCCCACAGCTTCTGCGCGCCGACGCGGGCGTGCGAGATGGCTTCCGCGCGGGTCATGCCGGGCGTTTGCGGCGTGTTGAGGTCAAGTTCGCCGCTGCGGACAATGCGCAGCCCGTGCTTCCCCCAGTCGGGCTCTGGGTTGGAGCGGGAGGGGTTGGATGGGGAGTCGTTCATAGTGGATGCGTCTCCGTCACGAGCGCGATCAGCGCCTCCGATTTCCATGCGGGTCCAGTACTCCCACCCTTCGCAACGAACGCGAAGGATGGGGCACCCTCTTCAGTGGCGCCGCAAGCAGGGGCCGCCCCGCCGATACGATTGACCACCTAGTTTACGGTCTTCGGTCCTGTGAAGCCACCGCGCTTGTCATTGGCCTCGCCTCCTCGCCCCTCATTGACTGAGGAGTTGCCCTCCCTTACGATGATGGCCCATCGCAGGAACGGTATGCCAACGGCGGATGAATTCTGGGAGGTTGCGGCGCAGGTGGCCCTGGTGCGGGGCGGGCTGGTGGTGGGATTCGCCGAGGATGCGAAGCAACCGGAACTGGGCTCGACGCTCGACAATGTCCTGGGCTTCGCGGCTCACGGCACCGCCGCCATCGTGGGGCTTTCTGACTGGCGCGACTGGAGGGAGCAGGCAGAGGCGTTTTATCGCCTGCGTCCTGCCTGGGGTCGGGGCAAAGCCGGAGACGCGAACGCCAAGTACTATCGCGTGCAGCTCGCCGATTCGGATGGCGCGGGCATAAGCCGCAGCGCGATCAACCCTGCTCCCTCATTCTCCGGGCGGCTGGGCATTCCTTCGCTCAACATGCCATCGCTGAGCGGATACGCCGCCGTGTCCCTGCCGGGTCTCAGAGGCGTGCCGTTCGGGCCACGGCTCCTGGCGAGGATCATCGATTTCTTTTTTAACTACATCGTGGCAAGGGCCGCCGGAATCCTGTTTGGGGTGTTGCTGGCCATCGCCTCGGGCGGGCGCGTGCCCTTGGCGGTGCTGCATCGGCTCTCGCAAACACACGTGCCAATCTTCATCGCCGGGGTATTGGGCTCGTTTGCGTATTTCGTGATCTGTGAGACTGTTCACGGGAGCACGCTCGGAAAGTTAGTGCTCTCGATGCAGGTGGTGCAGGAGGATGGTTCGCGCTGCCGTTTGAAGTCGGCGATTATCCGCGAACTGGGCTACTTCGTCGACGCCTTGTTCTTTGGGATCATCGGTTACTTCGCCATGAAGGACGAAGCGGAACATCAGCGCTATGGCGACCAGTGGGCGGATACGATGGTTTGCAAGCGCTCCGACGTGCCGCTCGAAAGCAGGCAGGATGGAACGCGCTTCGTGCTGGGGCTGATGCTGGGTACCTTCGTGAATATGGCGATTCTGATGGTGGGGGCGCTGATTCAGATGAACTCCTGAAGCCGGCAGTGAGAGTAAGCCGGTTATCGCAGCGCTGAAGTGTGTGCGTGAGTACTGGTGTCGTCCCTGCGGGACTCCCGCTCCCTTCCCATCTTTTTCCCGGCACTAACGTGCCGGGCTATTATATTCCGCCACTTCGCGGCTGGTTTTTCGTAGGTTTCGGTCCACCGTTTTTCCCGAAATCTAGCGGTCACCCGCACACTTAAGCGCGGCGCCACCCAAAATCCAAGCGAAGCGAGTTTTTCAGAGCCTGCTGAAGTCGCAGGTCAGGGATCAATACAGCGGCGGCTGGCCCTCCGGCCGGGTCTTCCATCGCCGGTGCACCCACAGCCATTGTTCCGGATATTTCCGCACATAGTCTTCGATCACTTTTGTGAATCTCTGCGTATTGGCGACGATGTCCGCCTCCAAATCCCCGGTTCGAATCAGCTCCAGAGCGGGATCAAACCGCAGCCGGTACTTCCCCAGGGCGTCATCCCAGATGGTGAAGCCCGGCACTACTGCCGCGTCCGTGCGCAGAGCAATGCGCGCCAGGCCGCTCGCCGTACAAGCCGGGATGCCAAAGAAATCTACGAACACCCCCTGCGGCGGCGTCATATTCGTGTCCATCAAGATACCGACGGTCTCCCCTGCCTTCATCGCGCCGAGCAGGCCGCGCACGAAGTCGTCCTTGGCGACGGTCTTATTGCCATGCATGGTGCGGTAGCTCTGGAGCAGGCGGTCGAGATAGGGATTGTCCATGGGCCGCATGACCACATGCAGCCAGTGCCCATGCAGAGAATGGGCGAACGCGGAAAGCTCCCATCCCCCAAAATGCGCGGTCACGAACAGCACGCCCTTGCCGCGCGCGTACGCACGCTCGTAGTTCTCGAGCCCGTCGTACACGACGATCTGCTCGATGTTGTTCAGGGTATAGCGAGGAAACTGGCAGATCTCGGCGAGCTGCCGCCCGAGGGAAGTGAACTCTGCGCGCAGGATGCGTTTGCGCTCGGCTTCAGATTTGTCGGGGAATGCCAGCGCGAGATTGCGCATGCCGACTCGGCGCAGGCGAACGTGCAGAAGATAAACAGCCAGCGCGATGCCGACCGCGAACGCGCGCGAAAGTCTTCGCGGCAGGATCCCCAGAATCTTGATGAACGGCCAGGCTGCCGCGTATTCGAGTTTCCGCCGCATCGGGAGAGCAGGGACCAGGGGTCAGGGACTAGGGCTTAGGGGATAGAGGCTAGTTCATGGAGAAAGAGTTTTTGCTAGTCCCTATCCCCTAGTCTCTAGCCCCTGCGGTCTCTAGCCTCTGCAGTTTCCAGCTACTTCGCCGCCTCCTGCGCCCACTTGGCCAGCGTGGTCAGAAATGGACCGGCCGCGGCGGGCGGATCGATTTCCCCTTTGAGGGTTGCGGGAAAAGTGACCATGTGCCCGTAAAACTCGCGCGTGCTGTCCTTGTCCTGCTTGATCACGGCGCCGTTGAGCGTTACTCCGGCAAACACGCCCCGGGCGCGGGAATAGGTGAGCACTTCGGCGCGCATCTTCCAATCGGTGTTGCCTTCGGCCTGCCGGCCCACCGGGCCCGCCGCGACCGAAGCATCCGCGCCCAGTTCGAACTTGCTCGAGAGCAGATTCTTCATGCCATTGTCATTCATGATGAGCATGATCAAATCGACTGCCTGGCCGCCGATCTGAAGTCCGAAGCTGCCGCCCTCGACGCTGAAAAATGCAGGGGAGCTCCAGCCTTTGGGCGTGCGGCAACTGGCCATCCCGCGGCCGTATTTGGCCCCGAAGATGAATCCGCCTTTCAGCATCGATGGCACCACGGCCACGCACTCGGCCGAACCCAGAATCTGCTGCGGAATACCCTTGTCGGGTGCTGCCTGGATTTCGTCCAATACATCGGCCGCGGCCTGGACGCGGTCCGTGGCCTTCGACTCCTTCGGCTGATCATCGGCTGCGGCCGCAAAACCGCAAAGCGACACAACGAGTGCCAACAGCACAAGCTTTTTCATGGTTCCTCACCACAAAACAGAATTCACTGGGATCTAATACTTGGATTGTAAATGAAATCGTGCAGTTGCATGGGAGCGGTTGTACGAGTCCGCCGTCCCTTGCGGAGGCGGTGTCAAAATCTTTCTTTCGCCCCTTTGGGGCTCGGCAATTTCCCACTTGCTCCCACGACTTGCGCCGTGGGCTGTATGCTTGCGCCGCTTCGCGGCTAAGGGAAATTCGGTGGACAAAAAAATGCGGGGCTGAAAGCAGTGACCCTAATCGCCACTCTCAACCCCGTCTCCCAGGTTCTGTGGTAGGTGAAGCGAGTATGGGACACACCCGCCGAGGCGACAAGATTACGAAGGTAAGTGGCTTGCCGGTGACCCTTGGTTGGTCGGGTCTGGGCGGCGGTTCTGGTTCTGGACTTTGAACGCTCACCAGCACTGGACTCTATGGCAGCTACTGTGCGCCATAAATGTCCCGCGCTCGAAGGAACCGTCGGCAAACTGCAGTTCGTAGGTCGGCTGAATCTTGGAAAGTCCTGGTTTGCCGAAATCAATGGTTCCGCTGACCGCCTGATCGCACTTGGATTCCGCGTTAAGGCAGCGGACCACGGTTGCTGACTGTGCCGGATTCCTCCACCGCAAAACTTTCACTGGTCCCCCCTGGCTGTCTCCGGCGTCAGAGAATCGCACGTTGAGGTAAGGAGGCGGCGGCACGTTGAGGGAAGGAGGCGGCGGCAGTTCGATCCGTTTGGTACATTTCACCCGAACGGTGGTGAGTGTAATCCCTGATTCCGGCTGGTCCACGGGGCCACACCCGTTCCAATACCGCCCGAATGAGAACTTCAACTTCGCAGTTTGGTTGGCTTGCGCGGCGGCAGGAGTCACAAGCGCTGTGAGAACTGAAATCAACAGCCCCAGTGCTACGCGCGACCTCATATTTCCTGCCCCGCCCGGTGCTTCTTGGCTAGAAGCTAAGAGCCAAGAGCTAGAAGCTGCTCTACTTTGTGGTCACCAGCGAGTGCGTGATGGCATGCACCGAGAGCGCGATGCGGTTCTGCACGCCGACTTTGCGCATTAGTTTGGCGACGTGGGCTTTCACGGTGCGCTCTTCAATTCCCAGTTGCCCGCCGATTTCTTTGTTGGAGCGTCCGGCCACCAGCATTTCCAGAACTTCTTTTTCGCGGTCGGTGAAGGTCACTCGGCCCGCCGGAAAGATTCTCCCCGGAGCCGACGACACGCGCTCAATGAACAACGACAGGACGCGCCGCGGGGCCCATACCGATCCCTGATTGACGATGCGAATGGCCTGCGCGAATTCTGCCGGCGTGGCGGCTTCGTCCACATAACCCTTGGCTCCGGATGCAATCGCCTTCAGAATCGTTTCTTCGTCAATGCCGGAGCCGGTCACGATGATGCGCAAATCCGGACGCGTGGCCTTCAGGCTGGCCATCACGTCAAACAAATTTTGTCCGGAGCGGTTGCCGAGCAGGATCAGGTCGATGCCTTGCAGCGTGCTGATTTCAGGTAGGGCGGCGGAGATCAGTTCGAACTCGGGCTCGGAGTCGAACAATGCCCGGAAGCCCACGAAGCGCAAAGGATCGCTTTCCACCACCGCAATTCGGATGACTGGTTTTCTGGCGACTGCTGCTTTCATAGTTTTCCCTAAGGGTTCTGAATTCTTCTACTCAGCATAGTAGTAAATCGCCGTGATGCAAAGAGAACGTGACCGAAGTGAAATTACCGGAGTAACATGGAAATGCGGTGCCAGGATGGACTTCTGGCATGAAAACTCAAAACGAAAACGGCTTCGCGTTCCGTCGCAGGACACGGCACCGCTCAGTGGCTCCTTCCGGAGAGAAAATGAAACTCGCCGCTCTAGTCAGCTCCCTGATTCTGATAGTCGTCACGCCTCTACTGAGCCAGCAACCTCCGGCACAGCCGAGCGCACCTGAGCCGCCGGCTCCCTCCGGTCAGGCTTCCCCCGCTCCAGCGCAGGCGCCCGCCTACACACCCAAGTACAAAACCGATCCCGCTCGTTCCGACTCGGAATTCGCCGCGCTCGCCTACATGCGGGTTGTGATGCGGGCTCAGGTAGGGTTCTACAAGCAATACGGTCACTATGCCAATACGCTGGCGCAGCTGGTGCACTCCGGAACCTTCACGCAGCGCATGGTCAATCCCGACCGCGGGGACTACACGGTCGGCTACAAGGGAAAGAAAGACAGCTACATCCTCACCCTGACGCCCAAGAACATGGACGCGCAGCACCGTTCGTTCTACGCCGAGGATGACGGCAAGATTCACGGTGACGAGACCAAGGCGGCCGACGGCAGCTCTCCGGTGGTGGAGACGCACAAGTGGTGAGTAGGACAGGCGACAGTGTCCGGGGCGGAAAAGCAGGTTCCTCACCGCCGCTTCGCGCCGGTTCGGAATGACATCTCTTAATCTTAATGGCATCTCTTGTCTTAGTGGCATCTCTTGTCTTAGTGGCATCTCTTGTCTTAATGGCATCTCTTGTCTTAATGGCATCTCTTGTCTCTTGATGGCATCCCTTACGGCTGCTCGTCCGCCTCTGGGATTACCGAGACTTGTACGCTCTTTCGCTCGCCCTCAGCAACGTGCAGGGGGGTTCCCTGTGCTTCGCAGCTCTTGAGAAATTCCGGGTTGTAGTAGGCCTCGCCGTCCAAGCTCTCCCAGGCGAACAGCGTGTACTCGCCCGGCGGAATTCCGTGCAGCGTGAAGCGCCCGTTCTGATCGCTCACCGTCTTGCGGTACAGATCGACGCGCCCGCGCAATCGCGCCTCTGGCACAGCCACCACCACCGTATTCGCGACCGGCAAGCCCTTGGCGTCGGTTACCACGCCATTCGCCACACCGCCGTTGGCGCTCCCCACCAGATCGAGCACAACCGCTCCACCGTTCACGCTGATTCCGGCATCGCCGGCGTCACGGGTTGCCGCGGCGACTGATTTCAGGAACCAGTCACCGCTGCCCGCACCGTCCCCGGCAAACTGCACGTAGTAGTTTCCCGGTGGAACATTCTTCCACTCGAAGCTTCCATCAGGGGCCACGTGGGCGAGCTGGGAGAAGCCTTCTCCCAGACTGAATCCGCCCGGAATCTCGTCCTCGGCGTCGGACGGACGCAAGGCGAGAAAGATCGCATCCGGATCAAACCGGCCCAGGGCGCCCTTGGTCTCGAGGCGCAGGCGCCCGTGAATCCACGCGCCCGGTTGCGGCGCCAGCCGCAGGCCTTCCACGTTGCTCGCTACCACTTGCAGGGATTGCCGCGCCATCAGCGGTACAGAGTCATTCTCGACTGTCGCCAGGATCGTGTATGCGCCGGGCGAGACATCGCGAATTACGAAGGAGCCATCCTTGCGCACGTCGGCGCCGCTCAGGGTCGAGCTGAAATCGCGCGACTGCAGCATGATCGCTGCCTGGGATCGCGGCGGCAGATTGACGATTGACCCGCGAATGCTCAGGCTCGGGCTTGGGGTCAGCGAAAAATTCGCGGGGAATTCGTCGCCCGCGTGTAATGGGATGGGAGCGGCCTGGCCGCGATCGGCCGTGCCGGGATAGTACGTCTGTTGATAAGCCATCTCCTCCTTGCCAGATGCTCCAGCTTTTTGTGTCTCAGCCGCAGCCGCGCCCGCCGATTCGATCAGGCTCTTGAAGTCCGGCGGTGGACTGACTGAGAGGTAATAGTTCCCTGCTGCCAGGTTGGCGATGCGATAGTCGCCGAGATCGTTGGTGCGCTCCGAGCCTGCCTGCTCCCAGCGGCTGCGCCCAGAAGCGAACGTATGCCGCAGCACGGATACCTGGGCATTGGGCATCGGCTCGCCGTCTTCGTCGGTGACGCGCCCGCGCACGACGGCGGCCGCCTGCAAGCGAATGCTGAGGTCTTTCAGTTCCTGTCCTGCCGCCACATCCAGCACGCGGCCGTCGGTCCGGGCGCGGTGCTTGTCAACTTCGAGCAATCCCGTGCGCTCGGCGAACAGGTGATACCGCCCGGGCAGAATGCCTTCGATGTGGAAGGTGCCCTCCGCCCCGGTGACCGCGGTATAGTCGCCGCCCTCGGCCTGGTTTTCGGCGATCAGTTCGACTAGCGCCTTCTTCACCGGCTCGCCGCCAGGCTCTTTGGTGACGATGCCTTCGATCACGGCCCTGGACGCCGGTTTAGCCGCGCCCGCAGGGGCTTGCCCTGCGGCGCTGACGCCTATCAGAACAACCAGCAAACATGTAGAAACCAGCTTCATGGGTTCAACTTCGGGGAAGGTCCGGGGAGCGGCTAAGCGTGGGGAGCGGACACGCGAAGCTCATTCTATCGCGGAGGACAGGAGGTCCCAAAGGGTTTCTTGGCGGCATGGGAAACCTGCAGAAATCAACTCGATCTAGCTTGCCAGTGCCCGAAAGGTCTAAACTTTCTGGATGTCCCCGGGGTGCGGTATGACACAAGCTCTTGGCCCGCGGCGTTCATTATTTCTAGTCATCGCGCTCGAGTTTGCCCTCGCGGGATGTGGCTCCAACGCTTCCTCGCCGGGACGGCAACCAACATCCCTGGGCGCCACCGTGGACGCAATCGCGCAGGCAGCCCTGCAGCAACAGGGTATTCCGGGCATGACCGTGGCCCTCGCGAAAAAAGGCTCCCTGCTCTACGTCCAGGGATACGGGCTCTCTGATCTGACCACGCACCAGACACCCCAACCGAACACCATCTTCGAAATCGGATCCATCACCAAGCAGTTCACGGCTGTCTTGATCATGAAGTTGCAGGAGCAGGGTCGGCTGCACGTGGACGATGCGCTGACAACTTATTTGCCGGAGTTTCATTTTCCGGCCAACATCACCCTGCGCATGATGCTGACCCACACCTCCGGCCTCGCCGATTTCACCAATTTCCCGCAACTCGGAGACTGGGTAAAGCATGGAGTGTCGGAAGCCACTGTGCTGACGGCAGTAAGCCAGGCGCCCCTCGTATTTCAGCCGGGCACCCAGTATTCGTACTCCAACAGTAATTTCTTTGCCCTGGGAACGATCATCGAAAGGCTTACCGGGCAGTCCTACGCGGCTAGCCTCGCCCAGTCCATCTTTCAGCCGCTGGGATTGATGAACACCTATTACTCTCTTCCCCCGGCGGGCCAGGCAGCAACCGGCTACACCGACAACGGAGCGGGGTTGGTTCCGGCAATCGTGTGGGATCGCTCTGCCGCGTTCGCCGCCGGGGCGTTGAGCTCGAATGTGTCCGATCTGGTTGCCTGGGACAATGCCCTGACCCACGGAAGAGTCGTTTCTCCAGCTTCTTTCACAGCCATGACAACCCCCAACGGCTTCCTTATGCCAGACGGAAGTTCCTATGGGTTCGGGCTGGTTCTGTCGACGTTCAACCACCGGCAGGTGGTGTGGCACAACGGCCAGATCGGCGGATTTACCGCTGAGAACGCCGTCTTCCTCGACAGCGGGTTCACTGTGGTGGTGCTGACCAACGATCAGAATGCCGACACCGATGCGATCGTAGTCCAGATCATGGGCGCGGTATGCAATGCGTCGCAACTGTCGGGAAACTGCTGAGCGGGTGCGGGGCGGACACTCCCTTCGACAAGCTGGCACGGTGCGGCTGGCAGCAGCTTAACTATCTTTGCGGTACAGCAGATTGCGCATGGCTTCGCGGCGGGCGGCGTTGGCCTGCTTGTCGGTCTTCAACACGTCGGCATCGTGCTTCGTCTTCGCATCGGCTTCCTCTTCGCTGCACGACGGACAGCGGTTGGCGAAGCCGGGCTTGCCCGGTTTGAGCTCAAATTCTTCGCCGCAAACTACGCAGGTTTTGACGGGGTAGGACGGCATGGTGACTTCAATTTTATCGCGAAGTATTGGCTTTGCCCTGGGACTAACGGAAAGCAGGTTCCTCACCGGGCCTTTGGCCCGGTTCGGAATGACATCGGTTTTTCAGGTTTTAGGGTTTTCGGTTTTTCCACAGGCGCAGTGTGAGAGCTGTCACAGCTTCTGTCTCCCGTAATGCTCTAACGTGATGTCATTCCGAATCGGCGCGAAGCGGCGGTGAGGAACCTGCTGTTTGCCCAGGGAAGGGCACGATGCCTGACGAGAAGCTCTACTACGTCTACATTCTTTCGAGTCGAAGCCGTGCTATTTATGTCGGCATGACCGGATTCCTCATGGCCCGCATGTTGAGGCACAGAGCGGGTGAAGGCGGC